>MSTD01000012.1:0-127376 GCA_001942045.1 Mycolicibacterium porcinum | reverse complement strand
GGCCGTCTCGATCGAGCACATGGTGACCGGCCGCGGCGCCCCGGCGGACACCGAGCAGGCCGGAGGTGAACTGGTGCCCAACGAGGGCGCGTGGCTGGCGGTGGCGAAAAGCGCTGACCTGGCCGACGGCTCGGTGCTGCCGTTCGAGCTCCCGACGGTGACGGGCTTTGTGCGCCGCGCGGCGGGCGGCACCGTCGAGGCGGTCTCGGGAGTCTGCACTCATCAGGGGTGCAAGCTTTGGTTCGACGGCTCCTCCGACAGCCTGCGCTGCCCCTGCCACGTGACGTCGTTCTCGCCGGCCGGCGAGGTGCTCACGCACCAACTTCCGATCGCGCCGAAACCGTTGCCGCACTTCGAGGTCCGGGAACGTGACGGGAACATCGAGGTGCTCGCACCCCAACCTCCGGCCCGGCCGGCCTGAGCTCGTGTAACTCCCGCGCATATCGATAGGTGACATCTACACAACGCGGGAGGGCCGTCTGATGAACAGATCGATATACGCCGTCGCGGCGACCACGGCACTCGCCGGAGCTGCCTTGTCGGCCGCGCCGGTGACGGCGGCACCGACCGGTGGGACGCGTGCACCCGATGTGGTGCAGGAGCTGACCGCGGCCGGTTATGCCGTCCAGATCAACGGGGACAACGGAATTCCGTTGTCGCAGTGCATTGTGACGGGCGTGCACGGCGTGCCCGCCGCGACCACGGCCCCCATCGCGCTGCAGTTCACCACCGTGTACGTCGACGTCGAGTGTGAATCAGAGGGTTGACCGCCTACCCGAAATGCACTCCCTGGGCCAGCGGTAGCTCCGAGGAGTAGTTGACGGTGTTGGTCGCGCGACGCATGTAGGCCTTCCAGGCGTCCGACCCGGACTCGCGGCCTCCGCCGGTGTGCTTCTCGCCGCCGAACGCGCCACCGATCTCGGCGCCGGAGGTTCCGATGTTGACGTTCGCGATGCCGCAGTCGGATCCGTCGGCGGCCATGAACCGCTCGGCCTCCCGCACGTCGGTGGTGAAAATCGCCGACGAAAGACCCTGCGGTACTGCGTTGTTCAGGGCAATGGCGTCGTCGATGTCGTCGTAGGTCAGCACGTAGAGAATCGGGGCGAAGGTCTCGGTGTGCACGACCTGGGTCTGGGCCGGCATCCGTACCACCGCGGGGGCGACGTAGAACGCACCCTCGTCACCGAGGTCATGCCGTTCACCGCCGAACACCTCACCGCCGTCGGCGCGGGCCTGCTCCAGCGCCCCCACCATGTCTCGATAGGCGCGGGTGTGAATCAGCGGACCCACCAGGGTCCCGTCCACGCTCGGATCGCCGATCGGCAGGCTCTGGTAGGCCGAGACGATCCGGGACACCAGGTCATCGGCGATCGACGAGTGCACGATCAACCGGCGCAGCGTGGTGCAGCGCTGTCCCGCCGTCCCCGCCGCCGAGAACACGATGGCCCGCACCGCGAGATCCAGGTCGGCCGAAGGTGTGACGATCGCGGCGTTGTTGCCGCCGAGTTCGAGCAACACCTTGCCGAACCGTGCCGCGACGCGTGGGCCGACCTGCTGGCCCATCCGCACCGAGCCGGTCGCGCTGACCAGCGCCACCCGTGGATCGTCGACCAGCCGCTCACCCAACTCGCGTCCGCCGAGGATGAGCCGGCTGACAGTACCGACAACTCCGACGTCTGAGGCGGCCCGCTCGATCAGCGCCTGGCAGGCGATAGCGGTGAGCGGGGTGAGTTCGGACGGTTTCCACACCACGGTGTCGCCGCAGACCAGCGCAACCGCGGTGTTCCACGCCCACACCGCGACCGGGAAGTTGAACGCGGTGATCACCCCGACGACGCCCAGCGGGTGCCAGGTCTCCATGAGCCGGTGCCCCGGGCGCTCGGAAGCGATCGTGCGGCCGTACAACTGGCGCGAGAGCCCGACGGCGAACTGGCAGATATCGATCATCTCCTGCACCTCACCCAGCGCCTCGGACGTGATCTTGCCCGCCTCGACCGTCACCAGGGTGGCCAGATCTGCCTTGTGCTCGACGAGCAACTCGCCCAGGCGTGCCACCAGGGCGCCACGCACCGGCGCCGGGGTGGTGCGCCATGACGAAAAAGCTTGGGCAGCAGCGGCAATCGCGGCATCGACGTGGTCGAGGCTGTCTTCGGGGAGGGTGAACAACACGTCACCGCTGATCGGCGTGCTGGCGTGCAGGCCGGGACCGGGAGCACTCGGCTCGCCGAGTTCGGCCGTCGCGCCGATGGCAGTCAAGGCGTGCCGCACCCGCCGGCGCAGCTCCTCTGCGGTGGGGAGATCGGTGCGTTCGGTGGTGGTCATCGTGTGCCTTTCTGAGGTCGCCGAGGAGTTACAGTGCGGGCCATGGGTGAAGCCGACGAATACGTGCTGGACGACACCGACCGGATCCTGGTCCGCGCCCTCGCCGCCGACGGCAGGGCCACGCTGGCGCAGCTGGCATCGGCGGCCGGGTTGTCGGTGTCGGCGGTGCAGGCGCGGGTGCGCCGGTTGGAGTCGCGGGGTGTGGTGACCGGATATGCCGCGCGACTCAATCCCGAGGCGCTGGGCAACATGCTCTCGGCGTTCGTCGCCATCACTCCTCTCGATCCGTCTCAACCCGATGATGCACCCGCACGGTTGCAGCGCATCCCCGAAATCGAATCGTGCCACTCGGTGGCGGGCGAGGAGAGCTACATCCTGCTGGTCCGGGTGGCCTCGGCCCGGGCGTTGGAGGACCTGCTCCAGCGGATCAGGACCGCCGCCAACGTGCGGACGCGCAGCACCATCATTTTGCAGACATTTTACAGCGGACGAGACTACATTCCGTAACAGTTACGGTCATGTCGGTCGGCTACCGTAAAGATTCCGTTAGTATGGCGTCATGACCGCAGTGCTGACGACCACGCCGCACGTAACGCCTGACCGGGTACGAGCGGTCCTCGCGCGCAGCATCCTGACCGACGGCTTCGATTTCGTCCTCGACTTGGACCGCTCTGGGGGCTCATATCTGGTCGATGCACGCACCGGCGAACGTTTCCTGGACATGTTCACGTTCTTCGCCTCGTCCGCGCTGGGGATGAACCACCCGGCACTGGCCGACGATGAGCAGTTCCGGGCTGAACTGAGCCGGGTGGCCGTCAACAAGCCGAGTAATTCCGACATCTACAGCGTGCCGATGGCCCGGTTCGTCGACACCTTCCGGCGGGTATTGGGGGATCCGGACCTGCCGCATCTGTTCTTCGTCGACGGCGGCGCCCTGGCGGTCGAGAACGCACTCAAGGTGGCCTTCGACTGGAAGAGCCGGCACAACGAGGCCCGCGGGATCGACCCGGCACTGGGCACCAAGGTGTTACACCTGCGCGGGGCGTTCCACGGCCGCAGCGGGTACACCATGTCTTTGACCAACACCGATCCGGTCAAGGTGGCGCGCTTCCCGAAGTTCGACTGGCCCCGCATCGACGCGCCCTACCTGCGGTCCGGCGTGGATATCGCTGCGCTCGAAGCCGATTCGCTACGGGCGGCCAGAGCGGCCTTCGAGGCCAACCCGCACGACATCGCTTGCTTCATCGCCGAACCGATCCAGGGCGAGGGCGGTGACCGGCACATGCGGCCCCAGTTCTTCGCGGCGATGCGCGAGTTGTGCGACGAGTTCGACGCACTGCTGATGTTCGACGAGGTGCAGACCGGGTGCGGGATCACCGGAACTGCCTGGGCTTACCAGCAATTGGAGGTGACGCCGGATGCGGTCGCCTTCGGGAAGAAGACGCAGGTGTGTGGGGTGATGGCGGGCGGCAAGGTCGACGACGTTGCCGACAACGTCTTCACCGTGAGCTCGCGGATCAACTCCACCTGGGGCGGCAACCTGGTCGACATGGTGCGCTCACGGCGCATCCTCGAGGTGATCGAGTCCGAGGGCCTGTTCCGTAACGCCGAAGTGACGGGTGACTACCTGCTCGGCCAGTTGCGCCTGCTGGCAACGGATTTCCCCGAAACGGTGCTCGCTCCGCGTGGCCGCGGTCTGATGTGTGCCTTCAGCCTGCGCACCGCCGCCGCGCGCGACGAGCTGGTTCGGCGGATCTGGGACCGCCACGTCATCATGCTGCCGAGCGGGACCGATTCCGTACGGTTCCGGCCGTCGCTGGGTGTGACGCGCAAGGAGATCGACGAGTGTTTGGCGGCGGTGCGGGATGCGCTGCGAGCACCGCTGACGGGCTAGGGCTGGTCGGCCGCGGGTTCTTCTGACGACGCCGCGCGGCGCAGGATCGACTTGAGCCTGGGCAGATCGGAGCCACCCACCAACTCGCAACCGTGAAGTTCGGCGAGTTTACGCGCGGCCGGCGTGAATTCGTTGTTCGTCACCACCATGGTCCTGGCGCAATCCTGCATCGGCGCACCTGCCACAACTTCCTGGACCGCGCCCGCACCCACCGGCCGTGACAACCGTTTGCATTGCACCGCAATGCGGTTCGGCCGGTGACCGACGATCAGATCCACGCCCCAGTCCCCGGTGAGCGGCGTCATGATCACCGGCAACCCGCAGGACCGGGCCACGTGAGCCACGTGGTCCTCGAATTCCAGTCCGGTCATCTCCGTAGCTGCCTGCTCGCGCGCGCTGGGAGTGCTGGCCCCATGGAACGCACCGGCCACGAACCGCGGAGTGGCGGCCAAGGCCAGCGGCACCACCACGCCGACCACCAGGCTCCAGGCCACACCGAGGCCGGCCAGGTGACCGGCGAGTGCACCCGCCGCGCCGGCGGCGATAAAGAGCTTGATCCGAAGCCGTCTCACGTCGGCGAATGTAGACGTCACCTGTGACAAATCGGTTGAGTCCCGGTCAGCTCGGCGCGCTAGGCTCACTCCGTGACGAGTGATCCCGATACGGGGAGCCCTGAGTCGCCGATCGAGCATGCGTTCGCCGGCGGTGAGCCGCAGCGTGTCGGTTGGTTCCGGTTCTATTTCGCCGACGAGCGTTGGGAATGGTCCCCGCAGGTGGAGCGGATGCACGGATACGAACCCGGCACCGCGAATCCCACTACTGAGCTGGTGCTCTCACACAAGCACCCGGAGGACTACGGGCAGGTCGCAGCCACCCTGCTCGAGATCCGGCGCACATCGGGCGCGTTCAGCACCCGGCACCGAATCATCGATACCGCCGGCGACATCCACCATGTGGTCGTGGTGGGGGATCAGCTCTTCGACGACGACGGCTCGATCATCGGAACGCACGGTTTCTACGTCGACGTCTCCCCGTCCATCACGCAGGCCCGGGAGGAGGCCGTCACCGAGGCGGTCGCCGAGATCGCCGAGGCCCGCGGAGCCATCGAACAGGCCAAGGGCATGCTGATGCTGATCTATCGGATCAATGCCGATGCCGCGTTCGAATTGCTCAAGTGGCGGTCGCAGGAGACCAACACCAAGTTGCGGCTGCTGGCCGAGCAGCTGGCAGAAGATTTCCTCGGTCTGGACTACAGCGAGACGCTTCCCAACCGCGCGATCTTGGACCGGTTGCTGCTCACCGCCCACCTGCGCGTCCGGTCCGAGGTTTAGCCGCACACCGTCCAGGGAAAACTCCCGGCGCTGATGCAAAGCGAACCGGGAGTTGAGCGATGGCGACGTGTGCTACTTGTGGGAACGACTACGACAAAGCCTTCACGGTGAGCTGGGACGGTCACACCGAGACGTTCGACAGTGTGGAATGCGCGGCGGTTCGGGTCGCGCCTGAGTGCGCCCACTGCGGTTGCCGGATCCTCGGCCACGGAGTTGAGGCCGCTGACGCGATGTACTGCTGCGCTCACTGTGCGCGAGAGTCCGGACACTCTGAGATCGTCGACCGTCAACGCGCCGGTTGAGGGGAGCCCAGCTCATGGCGGCTCCGACCCTGACCGCTCTGGCTCTGGTCTGCAGCCTCAAACGTCGGCCGGCAGAGTCCAGCAGCGAGCTGATCGCCGACCAGGTCCTCGAGAATCTCGGTGTGCTCGGAGTGGGCACGGAGTCGCTGCGCTGCGCGGACTTCGTCATCGAACCCGGGGTAGAGGCCGATATGGGTGGCGACGACCAGTGGCCCGAGATCCGCAAGAAGGTCCTCGACGCCGACATCCTGCTGTTGTCGACCCCGGTGTGGCTCGGCCATCCGTCGAGTATCGCCCAGCGCGTCCTGGAGCGGCTCGACGCCGAACTGTCCAACACCGACGACGCCGGTCGCCCTGTGGTGGCAGGCAAAGTCGCCCTGGTGTCGGTCGTCGGCAACGAGGACGGTGCGCACAAGACGGTGGCAGATATCTTCCAGGCGCTCAACGACATCGGCTACAGCATCCCGGCCCAGGGCTGTACGTACTGGAACGGCGAGGCCATGCACGGCACCGACTACCAGGACCTCGATGAGGTGCCGGGCCCGGTCGCCGACGCCACCGCCGCGGCTGCGCGTAATGCGGCGCATCTGGCGGGACTGCTCAAGGTGGGCGAGTACCCGCGTTACGAGTGAGAGGGGAGAACCATGAAGGGTCCCGACGACCCTGTCGACCACACCAGGACTACCCGGCCGCACGCCGGCGAGTCGATGAAGGACAACCGCAATATGCCCGCGCTGGCCCTCGTCGGCCTGGGCCTGGTGATGTTCGTGGCGTGCCTGGTCGGCTTCGCGACCGGCAACACCGGGGTGGCGGTGGTGCTCGCGATCCTGGCCGCCATAGGTCTGCTTGCCGGTGGGTTGTGGCTGGCCATCGCGCACCTGCGCGTGCGCCGGATCGAAGAACGTTGGTACGCAGAGCATCCCGAGGTGATCAAGCAGGCACCCAACAGTTGACCCGACACGACGAGATGGCCCAGCCAATCGTGGCTGGGCCATCTCTTCAATCAGGTCGGCCTAGGGCCGCTGGTTCGCCTGCTCTCGCTGTTCGGCAGCCTTGGCTCCCGCCCGGGCCGATTCGGCTTCTGCCTCCTTCTTGGCGGCGTCCTGCTGCGCATCGGCCTTGTCCTGCTGGGCTTTGCCCTCGCGAACAAGATCCTCGCGGCCGGTCACCGTGCCGACGGCTTCTTTTGCCTTGCCCTTGACGTCCTCGACGACGCCCTTGATGCCTTCTTCGGGTCCTGAGTTCTTCTCGGTCATGCTTACCTTTCCGCTGCTGGGAGTGGATTGGTCATTTCCACGCGGTTTTCTCCACGCACCCACATGGATGCCCGGATACCGCGGCGCTAAACGTGACGTGACGAAACCGACATTGCCGGACTCCGTGTTTGCCGGGGGCGCGGATGGGTATCGAATAAGGATGCTTTCCCTTGGCGCCGAGAGCGTTTACCGGCCGCAACACGATACGTGGCTGCTCATCGATGCGCTGGAGCGCAGCGACGCGGTGGTGGGCCGACGGGTGGTGGACCTCTGCTCCGGAAGTGGCGTGGTGGCCATCGCAGCCGCCGAACTCGGGGCCAGTGCGGTTATCGCGCTGGATATTTCGCCGGCTGCGGTGCACTGTACCCAGGCCAACGCGCTTGCCGCGCAGGTCGATGTCGAGGCGATACTCGGGTCCTGGAGTCAGGCGCTGGAGCAGGAACCGTTCGACGTCGTCGTCTGCAATCCGCCCTACGTCCCGGTCGGGCCGGGCACCACTCCTGAATGCGTCTCACCGACCGGTCCGATGGCTTCGTGGGACGGCGGTCCCGACGGCCGACTGGTACTGGACCCACTGTGCCGGTCGGCTGCTGCCATGCTGGCCGAGGGCGGGTCCCTGTTTCTGGTGCAGTCCGAGTTCGCCGACACCGAACGGTCACTTCGATCACTGCGCGCAACCGGACTGCATGCGGAAATCTATGCCAAGCAATTGATTCCCTTCGGTCCGGTGCTGCATGGCCAAGCGAACTGGCTGCGGGAGAGCGGAAGATTGTTACCCGGTCGGGCCGAGGAATGGCTTGTCGTCATCCGGGCGGACAAGCCATGACCGAGCCGCGGGCGGTGCGTGTGGTTCAGGGCGGGCCGATCCTCGTCGAGGGCCCGGTGCGTATCGAACTGCCCGACGGGAGCATCGTGGAATCAGATCGGTTCATGGTGGCCATCTGCACCTGTCGCCGGTCGAAGACCTATCCGTTGTGTGACACCAGCCACCGCAAGAGCAAGCGTTCAGTCGAGCGGCCGGCATAGCGAACTGCGTTCGGCCAGCCAGCATTTCATCAGGTGATCGGCCAACCTGTCCTCCAAGGTGGCGAAGGCCCGCATTCCGAACACCACATCGGAATCGAGCTCAGGTTCGCGCCGCACCAGGTCGCCCACCACATCGTGGCGGACGACCTGCTCGTGAACCGCATCGGCTTCGACGTGCTCGCGGTAGAACCGGACGCAGGCCTCAGGCGCGTTCAGTCGCTCCAAGGCGGTCACCATCCGCTGAGATCCCGGCGATGAGGTGATCTCGGTGGCCGCGAAATGTCCGGCAGCGGCGCCGCGAAGGCTCCGGTGCAAGCCGAACAGGGACATGAGATTGACCAACGCGAGGCTCTCGGTCGGCACCGCTTCCAAGTAACCGAGGTACGTATCGTCGAGCCCGGCCTGTCTCATCAGGTCGGCGAACAGATTCTGGTGGATGCGCTCAGCCGAACCGGCGCCGTACTCGTCGTATTCCACAGCCACGAAGGCGGCTTTCGCCTGGCCGCTGAGGCGGGGGATCAGCCAAGCGTGGGGATCGCCCTCCTTGAGGTGGTACAACGACCGGTGCACGAAATACTCGCGCATCTGTTCCCATGTGCCCTCGTCACGCAGGTGATACGACGGGCCGGTGCCGTCGACCGGCTCGACCGTCAGGCGCGCCATCTCCCGTTCGGCGGTCTCGTCCTGTTCGATCCTGCCGACCTCGCGGCGAACGGCCGCAAGAAAGATCCGTTCGAACTGGGAACGCAGATGCAACAGCCCGGCGTTCCATTCCCAGTCCTGGTCCACCCCGTCGAATCCGCGGTAGTGCAGTTCGTAGCAGATGTAGAGCGCCAGTTGCACATCCAGGCCGAGTGGATCCGAGTCGCGCAGCGGAATCCACACTGGCTCGAGGTGGTTGTGCGGCGCACGATCGCCGAGCCGCTCGATCAGGGCGGCGGAGATGGGTCCCTGCGCGGCCGGAAGCCCGGGTTGCGGAAGGGTGGGAGATGTCGTCATGGCAGCTCTGGTATGCCCGCCGCCGCTGATCGCCAAACCCCGGGCTCTACCGAGTAGGCGCTTGCTGAGCTGCTGCGGTATGGAGCGCCGGCGAGCGTCGGCTGTAGCCAACCCGCAGCGTGATGTGGTCGGATCCGACCCTGGACACATCATCCCAGGCCGCCAGGAACGTGCCCCGGTGCCGCCAGCGGGCGATCGCAGCGATGAGGGCAGGGGCGTTGATCCCGGTTCGCTCGTAACCGAGATACGCCGAGCGGGTCCGGGGGCTGACCACAAGGCCCACCACGACAGGCGTCGACGGATGGTCACGGCCGTCGGTGAGTTCGAGTCGGACGTCGACGACGGTGCCGACCGGGTGGTGGCCGGCATCCAGCACGCGGAGCCCGAGAAGGTTACTCAGCTGCATGGCGTCCGCCTGGTATTCGAGCCACGATGTGACTGCGTAACCACCTCTCGACCCAGTTCGCGTCGAAGCGGGTTTCGGCAGGGGCCAACCGCACGGTGACACCGACCGAAGACACCAACTTCCATGGGATCTCGTGCAACATCGTGCGCGGCGGTGCGCCGCCGAGGATACGGGTCATCACCACCTGCCCGGACAGTATCGCGCTGACGCGCGGCCGCGGACTGCCGGGCTTGATGTCGACGTCGGACTCGATACCGTCGAGTTCCAGATCGTCGACGATGCCGACCGGGTCACCATCGTGGTCGAGCAGCTGGCGGTCCAACAGATGCAGGCGCGCATCGAGTGTCGTCGGCCCGGTCATTGACCCGCTCCGGTCACGATCATCAGGGGTATGGCGGCCAGCGAGGCGGCCACGATTATCATCAGGTACAGCGAGCCGAACATGTTGAGCAGCCTTCCGTTTGTCTTGTCGCCCATGTATTCCGGGTCGTTGGCCACGATGAGGATGGGCAGGTACGTCAAGGGGAGGGCAATGGCCGAGAACACCACCGAATACTCGGTGACCATTACGGGGTCGATGCCGGTGAACAGGACGGCGGCACCGACCACGATGCTCACGAACATCACCACGTGGAAGCGGGAGGCCTCGGCCGGACGACGGAACTTTCCCCACGGCCATCCGAAGAACTGCGCCAGGGTGTAGCCGCTGGAAAGCGTCGTTTCCAGGGCAGCACCGAACGTGGCCGCCACGATGCCCACTAGCGCGAACGCCAGTGCCAGCTTGCCGCCGGCCTCGGCGACGGGCATCACCACTTGCGACAGCGAGGTCACCTCGATCTGGCCCGGCCACAGAATAAGCGTCGCGCAGGCTGCGATGGCTACCGACAGTACGCCGCCCAATGGGAACCCGACCAGGACATTGAGCCGGGAAATCCCGAGATCCTTTGTCTTCCAATGTTCTTCCACAGCCCCTGACGAGAAGAAGAACACCTCATACGGTGTCATCGCGGCCCCGAAGAGTGCGATCGCGTAATACCAGTACGTTGCTGACGATTCGGTCTCCGGAATCACCGGTTGCGCCGCTTGATGGGCCAGATCGCCCCAATTCGGTTGCAGGGAAAAGACGGCGACGGCGAAAACGATCAGACACAACCCCGCCAAGCCGGCGGTGTTCTCCATCACCGAGAACTTGACCCGCCAGATCACCAGCCACACCGCCACGGCCGCAACCGGGATCCACAGCATCCGCCCGACATCGGTGGCCAGCTGCAATGCCAGTGCCACGCCACCGATCTCAGCCGTCAGCGTCATCAGGTTGATCAGAAATGAGGCGGTCAGGTTGGCCGCTGCCGTCCGCGGACCCAGGCGTTCCCGGATGATCTCGAACGTGGCGCGACCACTGACTGCCGCGACCCGGCCCGCCATCTGGGCGAACAGACAGATCCCGACGACACCGACCAGCACCACCCACACCAGCGCCAAACCGAATCGCGAACCGACCACCGCATTGGTCACCAGATCTCCGATGTCGAGGAACCCGCCGATCGCGGTCAGAATCCCCAGCGCCACCGCGAAGAACTTCTTCATCAGCGGTATCCGGTTTCCAGTGCGTCGGCGGAAGCCAGGAGTTGGGCCCGCAGCGACGTCAATTCGGGTTCGGCGGCGATCTCCCGGATCTGAGCCGATGCGGTGTTGAGTTGGCCGATCATTTTCGTCATGGCCTCGGTGAGCATCCGCTGGCGGCCGAGATCGACCGGATCGTCGGCCTTCAGATCGGCAATTCCCTTGTAAGCCTTGGCGATCTCGTCGCGAGCATCGGAGATCTGCACGCTGACGAGTTGAGGCGTGGTCCGGTCCCGGGCTCGAAGGTCGAGCGCGTACGCACCGCTGCGGGCCGCGGCCACAGTCTCCTCCATGGCCTGAGACAGCTGGCCCGGCATACCGTCTCGGTTGGCCGGGCAGCGGGTCAGCAACAGACCGAGCCCGACCACCAGCAGGGCGGCGAGCAGCGCCGCCCGGATCCGTCGCGGTTTGTCTTCGGTGCCCCCAGCATCAGACATGGCGGCCTGTTCACCCGGTTCGGGTCTCGCCGTCTTCGCGGTCGAACTCGTCGAGGCCGGAATCGTCCGTGACCACCTCACGTTGTTCCTGCCAGTCAGGATCGGCCGCTTCCAAGGGTGGGGAGTCCAGGTCGGAGATCGAGGCTTCGGCGTCCGGCACCGGTTCGCTGTGCTCACGTTGTTGCTCGAGGGCGTCGTCGATGGGCACCTCGTCGGGGACGTCGTTGCGTGTCATGGGGCCGGAATACCCCGTGGCCCCTTGATCAAACGCGGTGAGCCGTCGGGTCACGTCCGCCGGTCGACCTTCCGGATCAACCGGGCTGTGGCGCGCTCCAGGATTCCCTGGCGCTTGTCGTCGTCGCGGACGCGGGCAGCGCGGCGCACCGCGGCGCCGATCGTCAGTCCGTCCCGGTACGCGTCGACCACCCGGGGATCGATGTACGCACTGCGGGCCACGGCCGGAGTGTTGCCGAGCGCCTCGGCCACCTCGCGCATCACCGCTGTTTCGACGCGTTTGGTCACCTTGTCGTCCACCGGTGGGTCCGCGTCGACGAACGCCTCGGCCGCCAGCACCGTGCCGTGCCAGGTTCGCAGGTCTTTGACGGTGTAGTCGTCACCGACCATCTCCTTGAAGCGGACATTGAGATCCTCGGCATGCACCTCCGTCCACTCGGAGGAGTTGCGGAATGCCAGCAGGCGGTCTCCGTTGCGCCGGTTCCGTTGCAGCGAGCGGACCGCACGTACGACGGCCGGATCCTCGACGAGCAACGTCCGGCGCACACCGCTCTTGGCCGGGTAGTCGAACTCGACCGCATCCGGCCGCAGCGTGATGTGTTCACGTAACAGCGTGGCGATGCCGAATGAGTTGTTCTCCTCGGCGTATTGATCGCCACCGGACCGGAAATACCCGAGGTCGAGCAGCCGCAATCCCAGTGCCAGCACGCGATCACGGTTCAGTCCCCGCCGGCGCAGATCGCCTGCGATGTCGCTGCGCCAGTCGGCCAGTGCCCCCGACAGCTCCAATACCCGATCGAACTTCTCCTCACCGCGCTCTTCCTGCCACTGGGAGTGATAGAGGTACTGCCGACGGCCGGCCGCATCGATACCGACGGCTTGAATGTGACCGTTGGGATGGGGACAGACCCAGACCTTCTGCCACGCCGGCGGTATCACCAGCTCCTCGATCCGTCGCAGCGTCGCCGGATCTGCGACGTTCGCCCCCTCGTCATCGCGATAGCTGAATCCGCGACCACGGCGTATCCGGTGTATCCCCGGCCCGCCGACGTCGCTACGACGCAGTCTCATCGCGCCGGGCCCGTCGGTTTAGCTACCCGACGACTCTGGGTACGCGACGAATATGTCATCGTCAGGCCGTACGCCGAGGCCATCGCTGACTGTGCTGCATGGTCCGCGAGTACCCCACTGGGGATCTGGACACACCCGCGGACCGCGAGCGGTGGAACTTCGAGTGCCCGCCCGGACTGAGGCGCTGGCCGTCATGCGGGCGATGACGGGCTGCCTGGCCAAATACGAAGAGCTCGATAGTGATACGGCGGCTGATCTGGCCTTGGCGGTGGACGAAGCGTGCACCGTGCTGATCGGTTTGGCTTCACCAGGAGCCACTCTCGTACTCGTCGCAGACCCTCGCGTCCGCGAGCTCAACGTTCGGATCTCGACAATCTGCGACAGTGTGCACAACGGCCCCGACAGCGTCGTCTTGAGCGGCTTCAGTCGCCGCGTCCTGGAAGCGCTCGCCGAAGAAGTCGAAACCTTCGTCGACGACGCTGGTTTCGGAAGTGACACCGGCAGTCCGCCGGCGGTCGGCATCTCGCTGACCATCCGGCGGAACCGGCCCGGGGTTTCGGCGCGTCGTTAGCGGGGCACGTGCACCATCTGCAGCTGCCGTGGCTGGTTACGCAGCTTCGACAGGGCCGCGGGCAGTCCGGACGAGGTCGGCAGGGCGCGAGCGGGATCGCAGATCCCGAGCACCCGCGACACGGCGGTGCTGGGAATCAATACCCAGTCGATGTTTTCTCCGGCGCAGCGCACATTCAGGGTGTGCAAGCACGCGAAGCAGCCCGCACCGAAGAACTGGACCTCGCTCATGTCCAGAACGACCTGGCCGCTGGGCCTGCTATGTCGGATTCCGCATTCGGTCAGCTCAACGGCGTTGGAGGCGTCCAGCTCGCCGCGGACGCTGATCACGGCGGTTGCCGGCCATAACCATTGAGTGCAGAACTCCGCACGCGTGTGGTCATTGGTAGATAGGGCGACTCGTTTCGCCGCATTCATCGTGGGCATCAGTGACTCCTCAGTAGAAATACTGCGGTCACGTCACTCTTCAGGCTCTGTGGGCTCAAAACCCCTGGATACAGGGTGTGTCACTACCCTGCACCCGATGACGATTCCGGGGCGGCTGTGAACTCAACCTGTATTGGACTCTACCCGCCATCAACGGCTCGAACAATCGATCGCAGGGCCGGATCTGCCTCTTCCGTCGCGTCGGCCACGTGCGCCACACCGCTACCAAGTGGCAAACAGATTCGGGCTCAACAAGGTTTCCCATATCCGGAAGATATTGGGACACAGCGTGATCGATGCAAGACTCAGAGTCGCTCGAGCAGGATTGCCGCGCCGGCTCCGGTGAGCTCCTCGGCGGCTTGGCGACGGCCGGTCATGGCCAGCAGTAGTGCCTCGCCGCTGCCGGTGACTTCGGGACCGCTACCGTGCTCCCACTCGATGTCGTTGGCGCGCAGTCGAAGTCCTCGTATCCGTCGGCCCGCGCCGAGCCGCGGGTTGCCGGGCACCAGGGGCAGGATGCGGTGCAGGCGCTGGGCCGGCACGGTGCGGGGAACGCCCAGCGCGCGCCGGATGTCTTGATGATGGACGGTCCCGTCAATTAATCCGATCATGCCGCCGAATCCCGCGGTCAGGCCCTGTGGCCGCAGATGCCGGTTGAGGAAATCGAGCAGATCATCGGTCGACATGGCCGAGTATTCGGCCACGCCGACCTCGTTGGCGCGCACCAGGCGTCCCTTTGCGAATCGCTTGAGCAACCCGGGAAGTCGGAGTTCCTCATAGCTGATGACATGTGCCACAACGTCTTTCACCGTCCAACCGGCGCACAGCGACTCGGTCTGCCATTGCGCAGGGGTGAGGGTGGCGAGAAATTCGGCGATATCGGTCCGTTCGTCGCGGGCCAGGTCCATCAGTGACGGCTGGTCGGCGTTCATCGCACGGCCTCCTGCGTGACCATGTCGAGGTATCGGGCGAGGTACAGCGGCCATCCGGCGTCGCCGCCGACCCCATCTGCCACGGAACGCCAGCCCTCGCCGTGGCGTTCGAGGTGTCGGTGCTCCAGCTCCACCCGGGTGCGATCGGTACCGAGGGCGATGAACCGGACCTCCACCTCGCTCGTGCGAGTCGGATCGGATTCGATCTGCCACGTCGGTCCGATGTCCCACGAGAACACGATGCGGGTCGGCGGGTCATAGGCCAGGACCCGTGCCCACTCGCACCGGCTGCCGTCGGTACCGACGTCGTAGATGTGGCCGCCGACGCGCGGTTCGAAGACGGTCTGGGCGATCGGCACGGCGAGCAGATTGTGTTCGCGGGGTTTGATCGCGTCGAACCGATCGATGAACAACGCGAACGCGCGGTCCGCCGCTGCGTTGACGACGACGCTCTTGCGGATGGGTTCGACCTCTGCGGGCATCATTGCGGCTGTCCCTCCTGCTCGACGATGTTCTTGTAGGCGTCCAGCGCCTGGCCCCAAAAGCTGTCCAGCTCGGCCCGAAGTGCGGCCATGCCGTCCGGGTCGACGTGGTAGACGCGGCGGGTTCCCTCGGCCCGATCACCGACCAGCCCAGCGCATTTCAGCACCTTCAGGTGTTGCGAGACCGCTGGTCGACTGATCGGGAGTTCGCGGGCCAGTTCACCAACCGCCATGGGCCCCGCGGCCAACCGTCTGATGATCGCCCGCCGGCTGCCGTCGGCCAGGGCGGCCCATGGATCGCTCACTGGGTAAGTCACCACGAACGGTAAGTCTATGCTTACCGATCCCGGATGTCGAGGTCTCGGCCTGGTGCGACGGTCACGGGCAGCTTGGCCAGGCGCCATTCGAGCATGCCGTTGTTCAGCCGGATCGGCCGACGGCCGTGTTCGGCGAGTAGTCGCACTGCGTCGTAGGCGAAGACGCAGTATTCGCCGCGGCAGTACACCACGATGTCGGTGTCGGTCGGGAGTTCGCCGATCCGTTCGCCGAGTTCGTCGACCGGGATCGACACGGCGCCGGGTATGTGCCCGGCCCGATACTCCTCGGCCGGACGGACATCGAGAATCACGGCGCCGTCGGCGACCCGATCGGGAAGCTGATCGCGATGGATCGCCGCGCTCTCGGGATTCCCGGACAGCAGGTAGTCGTCCCGGGCCGCGGGGACCTCGGCCTGGTGCGCCTCGGCGACCTTGCGTAACAACGCGAACAGTTCCGCCACGTCGTCGCCGGAGAGCCGGTAGTAGATCCTGGCCCCGCTGCGCCGGGTGGCCACGAACCCGGCCTGCTTGAGGGTCTGCAGATGCGCGGACGCCGTGGTCAGATTCAGCCCGGCGGCCCTGGCCACCGAATCGACCGTGCGCTCACCTTGGCTCAACAGGTCGAGCAGTTCCAGCCGCGACGGGTTCGACAGTGCCTTGCCGGACGCGGCGAACGCTTCGTAGAGCCGTACCTTCGCCGCTGATTTCTCCCTGACCTGCATATTCCACCTTTCCATGGAATAGTGTAGCCTCTGAAACCGGGAGAGCGGATATATGCGTGCGATGACTGACGCCGGCCATTACCGTGGCCGGCCGGTGCGGCTCGGGCTGCGCGAAAACTGGCTGCAATTCAGCTTTTTGGTGATCGTCAACGTCTGCGTCGGAGGCCTCGTCGGCCTGGAACGCACCACGGTGCCCGTCATCGGCACCGACGTATTCGGCCTGACCGACGACCTCGCGGTGTTCGCGTTCATCATCGCCTTCGGCCTGACCAAGGCGCTGACCAATCTCGCCGCCGGAGCGCTCACAGCGCGGTTCACCCGCAAGCAGTTGTTGCTGGCCGGCTGGGCGGTCGGTGTCCCGGTGCCGTTCATGCTGGCCTGGGGTCCGTCGTGGTGGTGGATCATCGCTGCGAACGTGCTGCTCGGGCTCAACCAGGGCCTGGCCTGGTCGATGACGGTCAACATGAAGATCGATCTGGTCGGCCCGCAGCGGCGTGGGCTGGCCACCGGTCTGAACGAGGCCGCCGGCTACGCCGCGGTGGGTGTCACGGCGCTTCTGACCGGCTATCTGGCGACGGTCTACGGACTGCGGCCCGCGCCGGAACTGATCGGGGTGGTGTTCGTCGCCGCCGGCCTGGGCCTGTCGCTGATCGTCCGCGACACCGCAGCCCACGTCGCCCTCGAGCTGTCGCAGCACCCACACCCCGAACACGTTGACCCGCCGGGATTCTGGAGAACCGTTGCGACGACATCGTGGACCGATCGACGGTTACGCGGGGCCAGCCAGGCGGGGCTGATCAACAACCTCAACGATGGCCTGACCTGGGGTGTGTTCCCGCTGCTGTTCATCGACCACGGCCTGGGGCTGGCCGCGGTGGGGCTCATCAAGGGGTTGTACCCGCTGCTGTGGGGGCTGGGGCAGATCCCCACCGGCCACCTGGCCGACCGGATCGGGCGCAAACCCCTGATCGTCTGGGGCATGCTGATCCAGTCGCTCGGATTCGTGCTCGCCCTGTCGTTGCTCGACTGGCCGCTGGCGGCCGGCATCGCATCGGCGACCGCGCTCGGCATCGGCACGGCGATGGTCTATCCCGCGCTGATCGCGTCGATCTCCGATCACGCCCACCCCTCCTGGCGCGCCAATGCCCTGGGCGCCTACCGGTTCTGGCGTGACATCGGCTATGCCGCCGGCGCGCTGGTAGCCGGCGTGTTGGCCGACGCCGTCAACCTCGAAGCCACCATCGTGGCCGCGGCAATCCTCACCGCCGGCTCCGGGCTGCTGGCCGCGCGCTGGATCACCGACCGGCCGAAACACCAGGTTTGCCCGAATGTTTGACCCGCGCGTCAGTCGGGTACATCGCATGCCATGAGACTTGGTGGATTGTTCGGAACACTCGTGCTCATCTGGTTGATCATCGGCGTGGTGGCGGCCTGGCAGCGCGACTATTTCCACGGTGGATCAACTAATTGCGCGACTGCCGGCGCCATAGCGCTGACGGTCCTCGCCGGCCCGCTCAACTATGCGGGCGTGAATCCCAAGGTAGACGAGTGTCGTTTGCCACAACCCAGCGCGATGGTCCCCGTCGCCGCGGTGAATTGAGGTTGCCATGATTGTTCTCGGGGCAATTCTGCTCATCCTCGGCTTGCTCTTCAACATCTACCTGCTGTGGGTGATCGGCGTGATCCTGCTGGTCATCGGCGGGGTGTTCTGGCTGCTCGGAGCCATCGGACGACCGGTCGCCGGGCGGCGGAGCTGGTACTGAACACAACGAAGGAGGAACTGATGCCCAATCCGTCGATCAAGGACGAGAAGCTCTACGAGGAGCTGCGCGACGAAGGCAATTCGAAGGAGAAAGCAGCGCGGATCTCCAACGCCGCGGCCGCCAAAGGCCGTTCGAGTGTCGGCCGCGCCGGTGGCGAGTCCGGTTCCTACGACGATTGGACCGTCGACGATCTGCGCAGCCGCGCGAAAGAGCTTGGGATCAAAGGCTATTCCGACAAGAATAAGCGCGAGCTGATCGGGATGCTCAGGAACCACTGATCGCCAAGCCGGGGGCGGTATGCCCTGGTCAGGGTGCTTTGCCGGACCCCGCGCGGAGCAACTGCAGATGATCATGGTGTTTTCCTCGCCAGAGGAGCTCAGGAGTTCTACCGTGGAGACAGCCCATGCACGGCAGGTGGGGCGAGAAATGGCGGGAAGGAGTAGCCATGCACGGCCCAAAAGATCCAGTTGATCACGCTCGGACGACCCGGCCGCATGCCGGCGAGTCGATGAAGGACAACGTCATCATGCCTGCGCTGGTACTGATCCTGGTGGGATTGGTGCTGTTCGTCGGCACCTTGGCAGCGTTCGCCACCGGCCACCCCGATGTCGGCCTGACCGTAGGCACGCTGTCTGCGGCGGGATTCGTCATCGGATCGATGTGGCTGGCCCTGGAACACATGAGGGTGCGGCGTATCGAGGACCGCTGGTACTCCGATCATCCCGGCGTGCTGCGGCAGCGGCCGAGCAGCTGAGGACCGCGCCGAGCGACCCGGCCGCAGTGCGGCCGGGTCCCTGTCTTGCGGTGGGCCACGATGCTCAGAAGGTGATCGCCAGTACCGCGAAATCGATTGCCAACAGCGCCAATCCGACAATCGGGACCACGATGCCGTACCGCATCCGTGAGGTGAAGATGGATACGGCGATCGTGACTAGAGGTACCACCGGCGCGCCGTAGAACAGGATTCCGAACCAGAATTCTCCCGGTCCCTTGCTCGCGCACACGTCGCCGGTACAACCGGCCATACTCATCACCGCACCCATGCCGTACAGGAACACCAGGACGGCCGCGGGAATGGTCAACACGACCAGCACCCAGGTGGTGGAGACCAGGATTCGCCGCTCGCCGGTGTGCTCCGTCTGCAGGGTCTGTGATTCGGTCATGGCATTCGCATACCCAGTTTCGTGGACTTCTGCACGGGTATTCCAGCGGCATGGCCAGATTCGGATACACGCTGATGACCGAGCAGAGCGGCCCACGACAGCTCGTCGACTACGCGGTGGCGGCAGAGCAAGCGGGCTTCGATTTCGAGGTGAGCAGTGACCACTACAGCCCGTGGCTGGCCAGCCAGGGGCATGCGCCCAACGCCTGGCCCGTGTTGGGCGCCGTAGCGCACGCCACCGAGAAGGTGCAGCTGTACTCGTATGTGACCTGCCCGACGATCAGGTATCACCCGGCGATCGTGGCCCAGCAGGCGGCCACCGTGCAGATCCTCGCCGACGGCCGGTTCACCCTCGGCCTCGGCAGCGGTGAGAACCTCAACGAACACGTCGTGGGGCGGGGCTGGCCGACCGTCGAGCGCCGCCTTGACATGCTCGCCGAGGCGATCAAGCTGATCCGCGAACTGCTCAGCGGCGACCTGATCGACTTCAGAGGCGAGTTCTACGAGGTGGACTCCGCGCGGCTATGGGATGTCCCGGAGGTCCCGGTGACGATCGCCGTCTCCATGACCGGTGAGAAGTCCGTCGAGAAGCTCGCCGTGGCGGCCGATCACCTGATCAACGTCGCACCCGACCGCACGATCGTCGATGGGTGGCATCAGCGCAGGCATGCCACCGGTGTACTGCCCGAGGGGCGGGTCATCGGACAGGTCCCGGTGTGCTGGGATCCGGACCGAGATGCCGCGGTGGAGCGGGCCCATGACCAGTTCCGCTGGTTCGGCGGCGGGTGGGCGGTCAACGCGGACCTACCCACGCCCGCCGGCTTCGCCGCGGCCACCCGCTACGTGCGCCCGGAGGATGTGGCCTCAGCCATCCCGTGCGGCCCGGACCTCGATGCCATCGCCGCGGCTGTGGCTACCTACCTCGAAGCGGGATTCACCGATGTCGCCCTGGTCCAGATCGGCGACGAGGGGCAACAACAATTCCTCGATCAAGCGGCAGGACCGCTATTGGCCGCGCTGCGCGCCGAGTTCGACTGAGCCGCCGGCCGACATCGGATGTCCCAGTCTCATCGCCAGCGGCAGCACGAGCCAGACCCCCACGAACGTCACCAGGGCCACGGCCCCGGCGATGAACCCGGCCTGGCGCCCGGCCACGGTATCGAAGATCAACTCGGTCACCCCGGCCATCGCGAGCCCGAGCAACACCAGCCCGACGAACGCACACCGATGCGCGGCGGAGACCAGAAGATTCAACCGGTGCCTGCGGAACAGGATGCGGTGCATGCCGACCGGGGCGACCAGCAGCGCGGTGGCGGCGGCCGAACATGCCACCGTCACAAGGTAAAGGACCCGCATGGGCTCATCGAGCATCGAGAACCGCTCCTGGAACGGCAAAGTCAGCAGCAGGCCGGTGAGCAACTGCACCCCGGTCTGCACCACCCGAAGCTCCTGCAGCAGGCTGCTCCAGTTACGGTCCAGCCGTTCGGCTTCCGTTTCGTGGCGCGCGGTCTGGTCCCAGGGCTGATCCAGCTCGGGGTGGTCCGGATCCATACCGTCGATAATCCCACGTCGTGCACAGGTTTCGGGTTGTGTCGCGGTGGGCATCCCTGGCCGGGGGTCCCAGGCGGGGCCCCGGTCAGGGCAGGAAGGAACGGCTGGTCTCGTGAGACAAGGGCCCGAGCTGGAATACTGTCGATCCGAGATGTCGGGAGGTGAGATGGCCGACGAACAGGGCCAGCCCAAGCCGCTGCACCGCGCGGATCGGTCGGTGGAGATTCGGGTCGCGGCCAGGCTGGAGAACCTGGCCGTGGTGCGCACACTCGTCGCTGCGGTCGCAGCCTTCGAGGACCTTGATTTCGATGTCGTCGCCGATCTGCGATTGGCCGTCGACGAAGCGTGCACCGCTCTGATCCGGGCCGCGGTTCCGGATGCGAGCCTGCATCTGGTCGTCGATCCGCATGAGGAGTCGGTGGTGATCACCGCCTCCACCGTTTGCACGGGTGCTGCGGTGGTCGAGCCGGGCAGCTTCAGCTGGCACGTGCTGAGCTCCCTGACCGACGAGGTGAAGACGTTCACCGATGGTGACGGACCCGACACCGGCCAGGTATTCGGAATCACCCTGACGACGAGACGAGCGAGCCTGCTGCGGTGACGTCGGAATATGCGGACGTTCGCGACATGTTTCGCGAACTCAGCGGACTGTCCGAGGACTCGTCGGCTCGCGAACGTCAACGTGAGCGGATCGTCGAGCGCTGCCTGCCGCTCGCCGACCACATCGCGCGGCGATTCGACGGCCGCGGCGAGCCGCGTGAGGATCTGATTCAGGTGGCCAGGGTCGGCCTGGTCAATGCGATCAACCGCTTCGATGTCGAGGCTGGATCAGACTTCGTGTCATTCGCCGTGCCGACGATCATGGGGGAGGTCCGGCGCCACTTCCGGGACAACAGCTGGTCGGTGAAGGTGCCCCGGCGGCTCAAGGAACTGCACCTACGGCTCGGCGCGGCGACCGCGGAGATGTCCCAGCGGCTGGGCCGTGCCCCCACGGCCTCGGAGTTGGCCGTGGAGCTCGACATGGACCGCGAAGAGGTGATCGAAGGTCTGGTCGCGGGTAGCTCGTACAACACGCTGTCAATCGACAGCGGCGGCGGGGGCGACGAGGATGCCCCGGCGATCGTCGACACACTCGGCGACGTGGATCTCGGCCTGGATCAGATCGAGAATCGAGAGACGTTGCGGCCGTTGCTCGCTCAACTTCCCGAGCGCGAGCGGACGGTGTTGATACTGCGATTCTTCGAATCCATGACGCAGACCCAGATCGCCGAGCGGGTCGGTGTCTCGCAGATGCATGTGTCGCGATTACTCGCGAAATCGCTAGCGCGACTTCGTGACCAGCTGCAGTAGCGGGGTCTTGCCGTTCAGCGTGGACAACGCCGCGGCCACGCTGTAGCACGTGTGCAGCGTCGAATCCGGGTCGCAGATGCGCAGCAGCCGGCTCACGGCCTTACTGGGAACCACCACCCAGTCCACATCGGTGCCGGAGCAACCCTCTTCGATTGCGTTGAGAGCGGAAAACCCTGCGGTGCCGAAGAATTCGACATCGGTGAGGTCGACCGCGACGTGCTCGGCCTTGGCGGTGTGCCGCAACGCGTAGTCGGCAAAGTCGGCTGCGTTGACGGCGTCGATATCGCCGTGGGCACTGATCACCGCCGTTGACGGCGGCAGCCAGCGCGTGGCGAACGTGGCCGGTGACTCGTCGGTCTGGTCGATCAGGGCGCGCGTCGAAAAGACGGTCATCTGTAGCTCCATCAGTCGTAATACACGTATTCGTACTGTTGGTGCGGCGTCAATCGACAATATTGCGAGTTCCCGCGCGCATGTCGACTACGCTCGCTGCGGCTGTGAACTCAACCTGTATTGGACCCTACCGCCGTCAAGGTCATCGAACAATTTGTCTGAGTGGATTCTTAGAGTCGCAGGTCAGACTGTTGCCATGCTGAAGGCCGAGGCAGTTGCCGGTGTGGTGCTGGCCGCGGGAGCGGGCAGCCGGTTCGGGATGCCGAAAGTTCTTGCCGACGGCGGTGGTTGGCTTGCCCGGGCCGTCAGCGCACTCGATGACGGCGGCTGCGACGACGTGATCGTGGTGCTCGGTGCCGCCGTGGTCGAGGTGCCCGAGCCGGCCCGCGCGGTGGTGGCCACCCACTGGGCCGACGGCATGAGCGCGTCGGTGCGCGAAGGGCTGAACGCCGCCGGCGAGGCCGAATGGATCGTCCTGCACACCGTCGACACGCCCGATGTCGACGCCGCTGTGGTGGCCCGGGTTCTGGAGGCCGCGCGCGCCGCCGCTTCCGGCCTGGCCCGCGCCCGCTACGACGGCCGACCCGGCCATCCGGTCGTACTGGCCCGCAGACACGTCGAGGCGCTGGCCGCCACGTTGCACGGCGACCAGGGCGCCCGGGCGTTTCTCGGTGGCCGCGACGACGTCGTCGCCGTGGACTGCGGTGACCTGGCCACCGGTCTCGACATCGACGAACGCTGACCGCTACAGCAGGCCCAGCCGTTCGACGGCGTGGCGCTCCTCGAGCAGTTCGGCCACCGACGCGTCGATCCGGGCCCGGGAGAAGTGGTTGACCTCCAGGCCCTCGACGATCTCCCAGGCCCCGTCGACCGCCCGTACCGGAAGCGAGGCGACCACACCCTCAGGCACCCCGTAGACGCCGGGGGACGGCAGTGCGACCGAGGTCCAGTCATCGGGGTCGGTGCCGTCCACCCAGTCGCGGACGTGGTCGATGGCGGCGTTGGCGGCCGACGCGGCCGAGGAGGTGCCCCGAGCCTCGATGATCGCGGTGCCACGGGTGGCCACCGTCGGGATGAAATCGTCGGTCAGCCAGTCGGTGTCGGCGGCGTAGTCGGCGCCCGGACGCCCGTCGACCACCGCATGGAAGATGTCCGGGTACATCGTCGGGGAGTGGTTGCCCCACACGGTCACCCGGGACACGTCCGTCACGTGCACACCAGCGTGCGCGGCCAGCGCCGCGACAGCCCGGTTGTGGTCGAGCCGGGTCAGCGCGGTGAACCGCTCGGACGGGATGTCGGGGGCGTGAGCCGCGGCCACCAACGCGTTGGTGTTGGCCGGGTTGCCGACCACGACGACGCGCACGTCGTTGGCCGCGCCGGCGTTCAGGGCCTTGCCCGACTCGGCGAAGATCGCGGCGTTGGCCGCCAACAGATCGGCACGTTCCATGCCTTTGCTTCGCGGCCGCGCCCCGACCAGCAGCGCGACGTCGACACCGTCGAACGCCCGCACCGGGTCGTCATGAATCTCGATGTCGACCAGCCCGTCGAAGGCGCTGTCGACCAGTTCCATGACCACACCTTCGGCCGCCCGGATCGCCGAGGGCAGTTCCAGCAGGCGCAGCTTCACCGGCACGTCGCGTCCCAGCAGGGCGCCCGCACCGATGCGGAACAGGGCGGCATAGCCGATCTGGCCGGCGGCCCCGGTCACGGTCACGACCTTGGGGGTCGGGTTCACGTGTGCACCTCCAGCCCCAACACCTGCGCCGCATAGCGCCGCACCGTGTCCTCCGAGATTGCGGCGGCGTCCTCGAACCCGGGACGACCCCGACTGCTGAGGAATCCCGTCACGGGATCGAGGATGACCTCGGCGAGCAGCTCGCCGGTGGTCGGCTCGCATACCGCCCACGTGTAGCGGGTGTCGTCGGCCCAGCCGTCCGCGGCGTCGTGCACGTAATCCAGGTCGTCCTCGCCCAGGTCGGTGAGTGCCGGCCGGTCATCGACTCGATCGTCGGCGCGCAGCCCACGCAGATACCACTGGCCGTTGTTGATCTCCACAGGTTCCACGTACTCAGCGTTCCATAGTCGGTGGCCGAGAAACGCCGCGAGGCCGTAGTCACGTGGTGACTACGGCCCCGACGGAAAGAGCTGGGCGTTACTTGATCTCGGCGATCACGGTGCCCTGGGTGATGGCAGCACCGGCCTCGACGGCCAGGCCGGTGATGACACCGTCCTTGTGCGCCGTCACCGGGTTCTCCATCTTCATGGCCTCCAGGACCACCACGAGGTCGCCCGCGGACACTTCCTGGCCTTCCTCGACGGCCACCTTGACCACGGTGCCCTGCATCGGCGCCGTCACCGAGTCACCCGATGCCGCAGCCGCGCCGCCACCGCCACGCTTGCGGGCCTTCGGCTTCTTGCGGACGACACCAGGGGCAGCGGCACCGCCGCCACCGCCGAGCGCCAGGTCACCGGGCAGCGACACCTCGAGGCGACGACCGCCGACCTCGACGACCACGGTCTGGCGAGGAATGGTGTCCTCTTCCTCGATCGGATCGCCACCGGTGAACGGCTCGACCGTGTTGTCCCACTCGGTCTCGATCCAGCGGGTGTGCACGTCGAACTTCTCGCCATCGCCGATGAAGGCCGGGTCGGCCGTCACAGCGCGGTGGAACGGGATGACGGTCGCGAGACCCTCGACGTTGAACTCGGCCAGCGCCCGGCGCGAACGGGCCAGCGCCTCCTCGCGGGTGGCGCCGGTGACGATCAGCTTGGCCAGCATCGAGTCGAACTGACCGCCGATGACCGAACCGGTCTCCACACCGGAGTCCATCCGGACGCCCGGGCCCGTCGGGGCCTCGAACTTGGTGACCGGGCCGGGGGCGGGCAGGAAGCCGCGGCCGGCGTCCTCGCCGTTGATGCGGAACTCGAACGAGTGGCCGCGCGGGGTCGGGTCCTCGGTGATGTCCAGGGCCTCGCCGTTGGCGATCTTGAACTGCTGCAGCACCAGGTCGATGCCCGAGGTCTCCTCGGTGACCGGGTGTTCCACCTGCAGACGGGTGTTGACCTCGAGGAAGGAAATCAGGCCGTCCTGGCCGACCAGGTACTCGACGGTGCCGGCACCGTAGTAGCCGGCCTCCTTGCAGATGCGCTTGGCGGACTCGTGGATCTCCTTGCGCTGCGCGTCGGTCAGGAACGGGGCCGGGGCCTCCTCGACCAGCTTCTGGAAGCGGCGCTGCAGCGAGCAGTCGCGAGTGCCGGCGACGACGACGTTGCCGTGCGTATCGGCGATCACCTGGGCCTCGACGTGGCGCGGCTTGTCTAGGTAGCGCTCGACGAAGCACTCGCCGCGACCGAACGCGGCGACGGCTTCACGGGTCGCCGACTCGAACAGCTCGGGGATCTCTTCGATGGTGCGGGCCACCTTCATACCGCGACCGCCACCGCCGAAGGCGGCCTTGATCGCGACCGGCACGCCGTATTCCTTGGCGAACGCGACGACCTCGTCGGCGTCCTTGACCGGGTCCGGGGTGCCCGGCACCAGCGGCGCCTTGGCCTTGGCGGCGATATGGCGCGCGGTGACCTTGTCACCCAGATCCCGGATCGACTGCGGGCTCGGCCCGATCCAGATCAGCCCGGCATCGAGCACGGCCTGGGCGAAGTCGGCGTTCTCCGACAGGAAGCCGTAGCCCGGGTGGATGGCGTTGGCGCCGGACTTGGCGGCGGCGTCCAGGATCTTCTCGAAGACCAGGTAGGACTCGGCTGAGGTCTGGCCCCCCAGGGCGAAAGCTTCATCGGCGAGCCGCACGTGCGGTGCATCGGCGTCAGGCTCGGCATACACGGCCACGCTGGCAAGCCCAGCGTCCTTGGCGGCGCGGATCACCCGGACCGCGATCTCCCCGCGATTGGCGACCAGCACCTTGGAGATCTTTGAGCTGGCGTGGTTGGCCACGGTGCCTCCTCGGCAGTTCTCTAAGAAACGTCTTTAAGAATCTATCGCGGGCAGTTTATGCGCCGCACCTTGAGGCTTCCCAATCCGGTATAGGTTACCGGTGAGTAGGTTTTCGTCGACGTCCGTCCGCGGGCACATCGCTCCTGTTGACGTGCGAAATTCGCGTCGCGATGGACAGCCCGACGCTAATCCGGTTGGCCCGCGGGTGCGACGATATTGGCCAAATGCCGTGGGCGTGTTGGTGGGTGGGGTGTGGCGGCCTCAGGCCGCGCGCAACCGGCGCTTGATCCGCGTCAGCATCGCCGACATGCCGCGCAGGCGCAGCGGGCTGATCAACGCGGCCAGGCCCAGCGCGGTGTAGAAGTCATCGGGCACCGCCAGGATGTCATCGGCCGACTGGCCGTCCAGGCCCTCCGCCAGGATCGCGGCGAACCCGCGCGTCGTGGGAGCCTCCGGGGGAGCGCTGAAGTACAGCCGAACGTTGCCCCGGTCGGAGGCGTCGACGTCCAGAAACAGTGGCGACTGGCATTCCGGAACCGGCTCCATCGCCGCCTCTTCGAGATGACTCGGCAAAGGCGGCAACTCGTTGGCGAATTCCAGCAGCAGCTGCAGCTTGTCCTGGCCGGTCACCTCCTGGAAGTCGGAGACGACCTCCGCCAAGGCGTCCGGCATCGAGCTCATGAGACGCTCGGGGCGTCACCTGGATCCGGGCCGACGGCCACCGGGACCCGCACCGCGTTGCCCCACTCGGTCCACGAGCCGTCGTAGTTGCGCACGCCCGGCAAACCCAGCAGGTGCGTCAGCACGAACCAGGTGTGGCTCGAGCGCTCGCCGATCCGGCAGTACACCACCGTCTCGTCGTCGGGCTTGAGGAAGCCGTAGAGCTCCTCGAGTTCGGCGCGGCTTCGGAACTGACCGCTGTCCTTGGCCGCCTTGGCCCAGGGGATCGACTTGGCGGTGGGGATGTGCCCGCCGCGCAGCGCGCCTTCTTCCGGGTAGTCGGGCATGTGGGTGCGTTCGCCCGTGTACTCCTGCGGCGAGCGGACGTCGATCAACGGCTGTTTGCCCAGGATGTCGAGTACGTCGTCCCGGTAGGCGCGGATCGGGGCGTCGTGGCGCTCCACCACCGGGTAGCCGCTGGACTGCCGGGTGGGCACCTCAAGGGTGGTGTCGCGGCCGTGGGACACCCACAGGTCGCGCCCGCCGTCGAGAAGGCGCACGTCAGGGTGGCCGAACAGGGTGAACACCCACAGTGCGTAGGCCGCCCACCAGTTGCTCTTGTCCCCGTAGATGACGACGGTGTCGTCGCGGCTGATGCCCTTGCGGTCCATCAATTCGGCGAACTGCTCACCGTTGATGTAGTCCCGCACATTGGGGTCGTTGAGGTCGAGATGCCAGTCGATCTTCACCGCCCCGGGGATGTGGCCGGTGTCGTAGAGCAGGACATCCTCGTCGGATTCGACGATGGCCAAGCCGGGCCGACCCAGATTGCTGGCCAGCCAGTCGGCGGTGACCAGGCGCTCCGGATGGGCGTACTCGGCAAGAGTGGGGCTGGGATCAGCAGGCAGCGGCACACCAAGAGCGTACCGTCGGTCCGGATATTCGCGGCGTCGCAGTGCCCATGTCCGAGGTCCCGGCTATGCGGTGAATGCCACCTCGTAGGCCACGGCGAACCGGCGTGCGCCATTGTTGGCGCGGAACAGTGAGCCGCCGTTCTGAGACCAGGTCACCACCCGCAGGAGTCGCTTGCCCGGAGACAGGCGCTTGGCGATGATGTCGGCGAATGCGGCGCGCAGCCGCTCCAGATCGCTTGTCTCGAAGTCGCGTCCGACGCGAACATCCCACATTGTTTCTTCGACTGGCATCGGCCCAGTGTCAACCCGTGGTTGAGACTATTCGGGTATCGACGCGGCGCGCCGCCTTCTCGAAAAGGTTGCAATTTGGTCACTGCCGACCGGCCGATGGTCAAGCGTTACACCTCGGCGCGGTGGCCGTGAGCGAGTGTTACCGAACAGTGGTCTCGCTCAACGGGATTCGACGGGGGTGCGGATACGTCATCGGTAGCTTCCCGAATGCGAGATCAACCGCAGTGGCTGGCATGGACCCGCCGCCGCGCCCACCCTCAACGGGAGGTTCCATTCGTGACCACACGGGCTATCGCCGCTATCTCCAGAGTCGCTGCTGCCGTGGCGCTCGTATGTGCTGTGTTCGTGTTCGGGTCGGCGGGATTCGGGTACGCAGCGCCGGATCGCGGCCCGATCGTCGTCTACATCGTGGAGCATGGGGAACCCGTCTTCAGTGAACCGGCTTTGCCCTTGTCTGCCAACGGAATACGCCACGGAAAGGCCATTCGTTCAGTGCTCCGCGATGTGAAGTTCACAAACGTTTACTCGTCGAGTGCCCTGCGATCGAAGCAGACGGTCGCTTATACGGCGGATCCGCTAGGCCTACCAGTCGTGCAGCTGCCCAACGGGGACCCCGCGACCCCTACCGAAGCCGCGGTAGAGCCGATCGTGCAGACCGTGTCAAAACTGCCCGCCGGCAGCACAGCATTGGTCGGTGGCAACACCGAGAACATCTACCGCATCATCAACAAGCTGGGAATTCCCGTCGTTCCGGGTTGCGGTGCCAACCAGCAATGCGTGCCGTGCCCGGACAAGACGTGTTTCACCGAGAACGACCTGAACAGCATCTGGCGGGTCACCATCTTTCCCGCAGGCTCGGGCCTCCCGCCCGGCATGAAGCTGGCCACGACCCTCGAACGCCTCCACACGGAATCGCCCAACGTCATGGTGCCGCCGCGATCATCGGCCGGGTAGGTCCGTCAGCTCTGCACGCGCGATGCCCAGAGCTGTGCCACGGAAACGCCCGCCGCAGCGAGCATTCGGCGCAGCAGGGGCAGGCTCAGCCCGATCACGTTGGAGGGATCACCGTCGATACCGTCGATGAACCAACCGCCCAACCCGTCGAGCGTGAAACCGCCTGCGACACCGAGCGGTTCGCCACTGCGCAGATATGCCTCCAGGTCCGCCTCGGAGGGCGAACCGAAATGCACTGCGGTGATACCGGTATCGGCGAGGCGATGGGCGACCGCCCCGTCACGTACGACGAGCACCGCATGACCCGAATGCAGCTGAGCCGTCCGGCCCGCCATCGCCCGCCACTGCTTGCGCGCGGTTTCGACGTCTCCGGGCTTGCCACACAGCTGCCCGTCGAGCAGCAGCATCGAATCGCAACCGATGACGACACAGTCCCCGGCGATCGCCGGGGGCAGGTGGGTGAACACCTCGTCGGCCTTGGCCGCGGCCAGCCCGCTCACCACCTTTTCCGGTGGGGCACCGGCCAACGACGCCATGACGGCGTCCTCGTCGACGCCCGACACCACCACCAACGGATCGAGGCCGGCCTGGCGCAGAACGCCAAGCCGGCCTGTCGATGCCGAACCGAGAACGACCCGGATCATTCAGTGCTGTCGCTTCTTCGCGCAAGCGCTCATCAGCGCCGCATGTGGGTGCGCTCCAGAAGCGTCACCCGCTGCCAGCTGAAGATCGAGTAGCGCAGCTTGTCCACCGGGTGCCCCCACAGATTGCGGTCGCGGACCGCGGGCTCGGCAGCTCCACCGCCGGCGGTGCCGAGAACGGCCATCAGCGCGGCCATCTCCTCATCGGTGGGCTGACCGCTCAGCACCTTGATGTGTGCCTCGTGATCCGTCTTGGCCTCGTCGAGGGTGACGTCGGCCTGCACCTCGGCGCTCACAGTGGGATGTTCCCGTGCTTCTTCGGCGGCATCTGGATGATCTTGCGTTCCAGCAGTCGCAGCGCGTTGGCCACGTAGCCGCGGGTGTGCGACGGCGGGATGACCGCGTCGACGTAGCCCCGCTCAGCGGCGATGTACGGGTTGACCAGAGTGTCCTCGTAGGTCTGCTGCAGCTCCAGGCGCAGTGCGTCGACGTCCTCACCCTTGGCGGCGGCGTCCTTGAGCTGCTGGCGGTACACGAAGCCCACCGCGCCCGAGGCGCCCATCACGGCGATCTGAGCCGTCGGCCAGGCCACCACCACATCGGCGCCCATGTCCTTGGAACCCATCACGCAGTACGCGCCGCCGTAGGACTTGCGGGTGATGACGGTGACCTTGGCGACCGTGGCCTCGCCGTAGGCGTAGAGCAGCTTGGCGCCGCGGCGGATGATGCCGTTGTACTCCTGATCGGTGCCGGGCAGGAAGCCCGGGACATCGACCAGCAGCACGATCGGGATGTTGAAGCAGTCGCACGTCCGGATGAACCGGGCGGCCTTCTCGGAGGCGTTGATGTCGAGGCAGCCGGCGAACTGGGTGGGCTGGTTGGCGACGATGCCGACCGGGCGGCCGTCAACCCGGCCGAAGCCCACCACGATGTTTCCGGCGTAACCGGCCTGCACCTCGAGGAACTCGTCGTCGTCGAGAATGCGGGTGATGACCTCGTGCATGTCGTACGGCTGATTCGGCGAATCCGGGATCAGCGTGTCGAGCTCGATGTCCTCTTCGGTCAGGGTCTCCTCGATGGAGCCCTCAGGCGCGGCCACCGGGTAGTGCGGCGGCTCGGCGTAGTTGTTCGGGGGCAGGTAGCTCAGCAGGTCGCGGACGTACTCGAAGGCGTCCTGCTCACCCGAGGCGACGTAGTGCGCGGTGCCGGACTTGGCCATGTGGGTGTGGGCGCCGCCCAGCTCCTCCATGGTGACGTCCTCGCCGGTGACGGTCTTGATGACGTCCGGGCCGGTGATGAACATCTGGCTGGTCTGGTCGACCATGACGATGAAGTCGGTCAGCGCGGGGGAGTAGACGTGGCCACCGGCCGCCGCACCCATGATCAGCGAGATCTGCGGGATCACGCCGGAGGCCTTGATGTTGTTGTGGAAGATCCGGCTGTACAGGCCGAGGGAGACCACACCCTCCTGGATGCGGGCGCCTGCGCCGTCGTTGATGCCGATCAGCGGGCGGCCGGTCTTGATGGCCAGCTCCTGGACCTTGACGATCTTCTCGCCGTAGACCTCGCCGAGGCTGCCGCCGAACACGGTCGCGTCCTGGCTGAAGATGCAGACGTCGCGGCCGTCGATGGTGCCGTAGCCGGTGATCACACCGTCGCCCAGTGGCCGGTTGTTCTCCAGGCCGAAGTTGGTGCTGCGGTGCTTGGCCAGCGCGTCGAGTTCGACGAACGAACCCTCGTCGAGCAAGGCAAGGATGCGCTCGCGGGCGGTGAGCTTGCCCTTGGCGTGGACCTTCTCCACGGCGGCTTCGCCGACCGGGTGCAGCGTCTCCTCGGCCCGTCGCTTGAGATCGGCCAGCTTGCCTGCAGTGGTGTGGATGTCCACCTGGTGCTCGGCGGACGGCTCGGTAACGCTCGTCATGGGACCCGATGTTATCGGTAACCCTAAGACAGGTCTAAGAGAGGTGGGCGTGGCGCGCGTCACTCTGGTTGGCGTTGTGTGCTGTGGCCTGACGCCGGTGGCGGCCCTGCGCCTACGCTCTCGACATGACCACGGCGCCGGTTCTGCTCTCTGAACTGGGCACCGATCCCGCATCGGTGCTGCGGCTCGTCGCCCAATTCGACGCGATGGAGGAGCAGGAGGCCAATGCGGATGCGGCCGTACGGTTTGCCGCACTGACCGCCGGATGCCCCGTGGGTGTCCGGTGGCCGGGAGGAACCGTCGTCCGCTACGACGCATCGGGACGCCTCGATCCGATCGACGACGGCGCGCCGCCGGTGGGGCACGAGACCGTTGTCTGGGTGGAGCGCGACGGCGCCGGCCACCCGTTGGATGCCGTGCTGCTGGACCGGTTGCGACGGCTGCTCGGTCGGGTAGCGGCCCGGACCGGGGTGAGCGGAACCCCTCATTTGGGCGACCCCGCGCTGCTCGAGGTCGTGTTGTCGGCCAAGGAGCATCGCGAGGACCGGGCGCGCGCGATCCGGCTGTTGGGCCTCGACGAGACCCGGCCGACGTGCGTGCTGGCGGCCTCGGGGCACTCGCCTCGTGAGACGGTGCGGCTCGTCACCGGTGAGCTGGCCGCGCCGACCGTGCGCTCGGCGGTGATCGGCAACGCGACCGCGATCGTGTGCCAGGGCTCGTTCGACATGACCGAACTGTCGGATCGGCTGGAGCGCGTCATCGTCGAGCAGTTCCCGGCGGTGGTGAACATCGGCACCGCGTCCGGTCCGTGGATCGGCATCGGATCGGTGGGCAGCGCCTTCAGCGCGTCTGCCTCGTGGCATGAGGCCATTCGTGCACTGCGGTTCGCGTCATCGACCGGATTCGGCAGACGCGTGGTGGCCTATGAGCGGCTCAGCTCCCTGGAGCTGTTGGCCGACCTGCCGATCGACCGCGTGCGCCGCAATCGAGATGTGGCTCGTATCAACGAGATTGCGTCGACGCCTGCCGGAGATCTCGATGTGCGGACCACCGAGGCGTTCTTCGTGTACGGCTCGCTGCGGCGGACCGCCGCCGAACTACACGTGCACCACAGCACGGTCGCGGCCCGGCTGGCCCGGGTGCAGGCCGCGATGGGATGGGATTTCGAAGAGCCGGTGGACCGCTTCCTTGGCACCCTGGTGCTGATGGTCCGGCGGATCGCGATGTCGTCGGCGGAACTCGCTGACGCCGACCTGCTGTAGGTCGTACGCGAGAACAACGCTGTGGTTGCTCACAGCGCGGGCGAGCAGCCATTGCGTTGATTTCGCGGTCCTGGTTGCCAGCCTCGCGACATTAGAGCGGTGCGCACCTGCGATACGACCTCCTCGCCGCGGTCTTCCTTGATGACGTGTACGACGTGCCAGCGGAGGTGTTGCAGCATTCGGTTCACCCGGATGTCGAGCACATACTGATGCCGGCTGGTTAGATGCTGATCCCCGTCGTACTCGGCCCCCACCTTGTACTGTTCCCAACACATGTCGATTCGGCGGACATAGTTCCCGCGCTCATCCAGGATGACGAATTGCGTTGTGGGACGGGGTAGCCCGGCATTGATGAACAGCAATCGCAGCCGTGCCTCCGGTAGAGACTCGGCCCCCGCGTCGGCCAACTGCAGCGACATCCGCAGCCGACGCAGGCCCCGAGCGCGGGCGTGGCGCTTCGCAATGAGCGCGACGTCCTCAAGATCGACCGGGCACGCATTCATCAACGCGTCAATTCGCTCGACGGCCCGGTTCGTCGGCAGGTGGCGGCCGATGTCGAACACGGTGCGAGCGGGCGTGGTGACGCGAATGCCTGCGAGGGTCATGAACTCGTCCTCGTGCAGGGTTTCCCGGCGGACGATCAACCCTCGCTGACGCCGGTTCGTCGCGACGAGTTCGATCGGGGCATCGTCATCGACCCATCGCGCACCGTGCATCGCAGAGGCGGCCAGGCCGGCGACCACTGCGCCCGGCGATGCGAGGCTGATGCCGACGATCCTGTCGCGCAGACGTAGTTGATGCTCAAGGGGCACATAGACATCGCGGTATATCGGCCGACAGCTGCTGCGCAGCTGGGCCCTGGTGAGATGGCCGGCCGCGATGGCTTCACTACCGAGGAACGGAATTCGCACACCTGTTGGACGTGAGCCGCTGCGATTCGGCTCCCGTGGACCTCGAAAGCAACGCAATGGCTGTCCTGAGTGCGGCGGAACGACCATAGTGTTGCTTTCGGCGTGGGGCACCCCATCCGACGCGCGTCGGGTGAATTCGCGTGATAGGCCGACGCATGGCTGGTGACGGACGTCACCTCATTGGCCAAGATTGCGATGCAGCCCGCAGCAGCCCGCAGAAAAGGAGGCCGATATGGCCATCATCGACCCGACCAAGACCTGGGTCCCCGTGGAGGAGCGTCTCGCCGTCACCACCAACGAGCGACATCGTCAGGTGCTGAGCATCGTTCTGGAGCACATGAAGGCCGAGGCCGAGCCCGACATGGAGCGGCTCATGGCGACTCTGAGCCCCAACCCGGACTACCACTTCTGGTACGCCAATGCCGATATGGGTCCGAAGACCACCGAGGGCGTGCGCGCCTACTACGAGGCCTTCGTGGCCAGCGGTGCCAACCACCTCGTTTTCGAGATCGACCGCCTTGCCGTCGACGATGATCTGGTGATGACCGAAGGCTGGATGAAGATGATCTATCCGGGCGCGGCGGCCCAGGCTATCGGCGTCGAGGTCGACGATCCGGATGGCGACTACCTGCTGCTGTTCCGTCAACTCATCAACTGGCCGATCGACGCCGACGGTCTGATCATCGGTGAGGACGCCTACCAGACCGGCCCGGTCAGTGTGACCAAGCTGAGCCAGGAAGAGCTGCCGCAGAAGTACATCGACCAGAAGCGCGCCGCCGCCGAAGCCCATGCCTGAGGCCCGGACCGACATCGCGTCGCTGTTGCTCGACCGGGTCGGCGATCAGCGTCTCGGCCTGCGTACCCGCGACCGCGACTGGACCTGGGACGAGGTGATCGCGGAGTCCGCGGCGCGCGGGGCGTTGGCCCAGTCGCTACGCGCCGAAGGTCCATTCCACGTCGGCGTGCTCTTGGACAACGTGCCGGACTTCCTGTTCTGGCTGGGCGGTGCCGCCCTCGCCGGTGCGGCCATCGTGGGGATCAATCCGACCCGTGGCGCCGCGGAGATGGCGGCCGAAATCCGCCATGCCGATTGCCAATTGATCGTCACCGACACCGCGGGTGCCGAACGGTTGCGAAACCTCGACCTGGGCCTGGAGCCCGGCCGGATCCTGGTGGTGGACGACCCGGCGTACCAAGACGCGATTTGTGCACGAAAACCCGCCCCAGGCGCGGAAAATCGTGCACAAATCACGGTGGCTCCGGGAGTCGACGACCAGTCTCTGCTTTTGCTGCTATTCACGTCGGGGACCACGGGTGCCTCGAAGGCGGTGATCTGCAGCCAGGGCCGGCTGGCCCGGATCGCCTACGCGGCGGCGGAGAAGTTCGGCCATGTCCGCGAAGACGTGGAGTATTGCTGCATGCCGCTGTTCCACGGCAACGCCATCATGGCGCTGTGGGCTCCGGCGTTGGCCGTCGGTGCCACGGTGTGCCTCACGCGAGCGTTCTCGGCGTCCGGATTCTTGCCGGACGTGCGGTATTTCGGTGCGACGTTCTTCACCTACGTGGGCAAGGCGCTCGGCTACCTGATGGCCACCCCGGAAAAACCCGACGACGCCGACAACCCGTTGGTGCGGGGCTTCGGTACCGAGGCATCGCCCGACGACCAGAACGAGTTCAAGCGACGCTTCGGCGCCGAACTGTTCGAGGGCTATGGCTCGAGCGAAGGCGGTGGGGCAGTGGTGCTGGCCCCCGACATGCCGCCGGGCGCACTCGGTCGCCCGGCGCATCAGGGAGTGGCGATCGTCGACCCTGAAACGCTGAACGACTGTGTGCCAGCGGTTTTCGACGAGCACGGCCGCGTCGTCAATCCCGACGACGCGGTGGGGGAGATCGTCGACAAGTTCGGTACCCGGACGTTCGAGGGCTACTACAAGAACGATGAGGCCAACGCCGAACGCATCCGCAACGGTTGGTACTGGACGGGTGACCTCGGTTATCTCGACGAGGCCGGGTTCATCTACTTCGCCGGCCGGCGCGGCGACTGGATCCGGGTGGACGGCGAGAACACCTCGGCACTCAACATCGAGCGGGTCCTGCGGCGCCACCCCGCCGTGGTGGCGGCCGGCGCGTTCGCGGTGCCCGACCCGCGGTCGGGCGACCAGGTGATGGCCGCGATCGAGGTGGCCGATCCCGACGGTTTCGATGCCGCGGCCTTCGTGGACTTTTTGGTGAGCCAGGATGACCTGGGAACCAAGGGAATTCCCCGGTTCCTGCGGGTCTCGAAGAACCTGCCGGTCACCGGGTCGAACAAGGTGCTCAAACGCGAGCTGCAGCAGGAACGTTGGCACACCGACGAGGTGGTGTACCGGTGGGCGGGACGCGGAACGCCCGTGTATCGGGCGATGGGCGACGATGACAAGCAGTCGCTGGACGCCGAGTTCGCGCAGTACGGGAGGCAGCGTTATCTATGAAGTGGGCCGAATGAAATGGGATGAAGCATGTGACGTCCTGATCGCCGGGTCCGGTGGTGGCGGTGTGACCGGTGCTTATACCGCGGCCCGTGAGGGTCTGTCGGTGATCCTGGTGGAAGCCAGCGACAAATTCGGCGGCACCACAGCGTATTCCGGTGGTGGCGGGGTGTGGTTCCCGTGCAACCCGGTGCTCACGCGGGCCGGCACCGACGACACCATCGAGGATGCGCTGGAGTACTACCACGCCGTCGTCGGCGACCGCACTCCGCGGGAACTGCAAGACACGTATGTCCGGGGTGGCGCCGGGCTGATCGAGTACCTCGAGGCCGACGACAATTTGAAGTTCGCGCCGATGCCGTGGCCCGACTACTTCGGCAAGGCGCCCAAGGCCCGGACCGACGGCCAACGCCACATCGCGGCCCGGCCTCTCAAGGTGGAGAAGGCCCCGCACCTGCGCGAGCTGGTTCGGGGCCCGCTCGACGCCGACCGGCTCGGCGCGGAGCAGCCCGATGACTACTTCATCGGCGGCCGGGCATTGATCGCCCGGTTCCTGAAAGCCATTGAGCAGTACCCGAATGCGTCACTTCGGCTCAACACCCCGCTGGTGGAGTTGGTCGTCGAGGACGGGAAGGTGACCGGCGCGATCGTCGAAACGGACGGCGAGCGCAGCGCGATCCGCGCCCGGCGCGGTGTGCTGCTGGCCGCCGGCGGCTTCGAAGGCAACGACGAACTGCGCCGGGAACACGGCGTGCCCGGCGTCGCCCGCGACACCATGGGACCGCCGGCGAACGTGGGCCACGCCCATCGGGCCGCGATCGCCGTCGGCGCCGACGTCGACCTGATGGACCAGGCCTGGTGGTCACCGGGCCTGACCCATCCGGATGGCCGCTCGGCCTTCGCCCTGTGGTTCACCGGCGGCATCTTCGTCGACCAGAACGGAGAACGGTTCGTCAACGAGTCGGCGGCCTACGACCGCATCGGCCGCGCGATCCTGCCACGGCTGGCCGACGGTTCGATGACGTTGCCGTACTGGATGATCTACGACGACCGCGAGGGCGAGGTCCCTCCCGTCAAGGCCACCAACGTGTCGATGGTCGACACACAGCGCTACGTTGAAGCCGGGTTGTGGCACACCGCCGACACCCTCGAAGAGCTGGCCGTCAAGATCGGCGTGCCCGCCGAGAGCCTGGCCGCCACCGTGGCCCGCTTCAACGGCTTCGTCGCCTCCGGATCGGACGAGGACTTCGGTCGCGGCGACGAGGCATACGACCGGGCCTTCTCCGGCGGTGCGTCGCCACTCGTCGCGATCGAGAAGGGCCCGTTCCACGCCGCCGCGTTCGGCATCTCCGACCTCGGCACCAAGGGCGGGTTGCGTACCGATACCGCCGCGCGGGTACTCGATACCGACGGTCAGGTGATCGCCGGGCTGTATGCCGCGGGTAACACCATGGCCGCCCCGAGCGGCACCGCGTATCCGGGCGGCGGAAATCCGATCGGAACCAGCATGCTGTTCAGCCACCTGGCGGTCAAAGACATGTTAGGGATGGACTTGTGATGAGCGCTTGCGCGAAGAATCGAGGTAGCGATGAGTGACATCCGGGAAATCGACGCCGGTGCGGAGATGACGCGGTTCGCCCGCGGCTGGCACTGCATCGGGCTCGCTGAAACATTCCGGGACGGGCAGCCACACGGCATCGAGGCGTTCGGTACCAAGCTCGTCGTCTATTCCGACTCCGCGGGCGAACTGCACGTGCTCGATTCGTACTGCCGGCACATGGGCGGCGATCTGTCGATGGGATCGGTGAAGGACGACAACCTGGCCTGCCCGTTCCACGACTGGCGTTGGGGCGGCGACGGCAAATGCAAGCTTGTGCCGTACGCCAAGCGCACCCCGCGGTTGGCGCGCACCCGTAAATGGCACACGTGCGAGGTCAACGGTCAGCTGCTGGTATGGCACGACCCGGAAGGCTCGACCCCCACCGACGAGCTGATCCCGCCCACCATCGAAGGCTACGAGGACGGCATCTGGTCACCGTGGCAATGGAATTCGATCCTGATCGAGGGATCGCACTGCCGCGAGATCGTCGACAACAACGTGGACATGGCGCACTTCTTCTATATCCACCACGCCTACCCGACGTACTTCAAGAACGTCATCGAAGGCCACACCGCGAGCCAGTTCATGGAGTCCAAGCCGCGTCCGGACTACGCCACCCGAGAACTCTGGGACGGCACCTATCTGCGTTCGGAGGCAACGTATTTCGGCCCGGCGTACATGATCAACTGGCTGCACAACGATCTCGCTCCGGATTTCACCGTCGAGATCGCCCTGATCAACTGCCACTATCCGGTGACGCACAACTCGTTCGTGTTGCAGTGGGGCGTCGCGGTCCAGCGGAATCCCGCACTGCCCGCCGACAAGGCGGAGAAACTGGCCGCGACGATGAGCCGGTCGTTCGGAGACGGCTTCATGGAAGACGTCGAGATCTGGAAGAACAAGACGCGCATCGACAACCCGCTGCTGACCGAAGAGGACGGTCCGGTCTACCACCATCGCCGGTGGTACGAGCAGTTCTACGTCGATGTCGCCGACGTCGCCCCGGATATGACGGCGCGGTTCGAGCAAGAGGTCGACACCACGCACGCCAACGAGTTGTGGCACGAGGAGGTCGCGGCCAACCTGGCCAAGCGGTGACCGGTTACCGGTGCGAATAAGCTGACGGCCCATGGATGATCGCCAGCCCAACCGCCCGCCGCTCGATGTCACCGCCCTGCGTGCCGGATTGACCGAGCCCTGGCGCCGGCTCGACGTCGTCGCCGAAACCGGATCCACCAACGCCGATCTGCTGGCCCGGGCCGCCGCCGGTGAGCAGATCGCGGGCGCGGTGTTGTTGGCCGAGTACCAGAACGCCGGGCGCGGCAGGCACGGCAGGCAGTGGTCGGCGCCGGCCCGGTCGCAGTTGGCGTTGTCGGTCGGCGTGGACGCGGCAGGGGTGTCCGCGGACAGTTGGGGATGGCTGCCGCTGGCCACCGGCGTCGCCGTCGTCGACGCCGTTGCCGAGGTGACCGGCGTGCGCGTCGGCCTCAAATGGCCGAATGACGTCCTGGTCCGCCCCGGTGGAGGAAAGCTGGCGGGAATCCTCGCCGAGGTGGCGTCGCCGGCGCCGGTCGTCGTCGTCGGGCTCGGCCTGAACGTGACGATGACCGCCGACGAGGCGCCGGACCCGCGCGCCACCTCACTGTCGCAGCTCGGGGCCGGGACCGTGGACCGCAATCCGCTGGCCGAGTCGCTGCTGCGGCATCTGGCCGCCCGATTCGCCGGCTGGCGCCGTTCGGATCCGAAGCTGGCCGCCGACTACCGCGAACGCAGCGTCACCATCGGCAGCCGGGTCCGCGCGATCCTGCCGGGGGACAACACGTTGGTGGGCACGGCCGTCGACGTCGATGAGCTCGGGCGGTTGATCATCGACACCGGGACCGAACGGGTCACGGTGTCGGCCGGTGACATCACGCACCTACGGCCCGATGCGCCGTAGAGTGCTGCCGTGGGTTACCCCGAGAATGTTCTGGCAAACGACGAGCAGGTGGTGTTGCACCGGCACCCGCACTGGAAACGTCTGATCGGTGCGGTTCTCGTCCTGGTGTTGACCAGCGCGGCAGCGGCGTTCGTCGCTGCCGTGGTGAACGCCCTGGATTGGCAGGCCACCGCCAAGAACGTGCTGTTCATCGTCATCGGGGCGATCTGGCTCGTCGTGGTCGGCTGGCTGACAGTCTGGCCGTTCCTGAACTGGTGGACGACGCACTTCGTCATCACCGACCGGCGGGTGATGTTCCGGCACGGGCTACTGACCCGCTCCGGCATCGACATCCCGCTCGCACGGATCAACAGCGTCGAGTTCCGCCACGGGTTGACCGATCGCGTGTTGCGCACCGGCACGCTGATCATTGAATCGGCGTCGCAGGATCCCCTGGAATTCCACGACATTCCGCGCGTGGAACAGGTGCACTCACTGCTGTATCACGAAGTCTTCGACACCCTGGGTTCTGAAGAGTCGCCGAGCTGACGCGCCTTGCCGCGGCGGCCCGGCCGCCGTAGGGGCGTCACGGTCGCTGACTTGTGCTCGGAGTGATCCTCGAACGCCTCCACGAAGCCGCCGCCGGTGAGCGTGGACTCCAGCGCCAGATCCGGCTTGTCGACGAACTCGTCGGGGAACACCCAGCGGCGGAACGCCCAGAACCGGAACGCCATCTGCAGCAGGTTGCCCAGGATGTAGGCCGAGATGAAGTCGGCGATGTTCTCCACCGTGAGTGAGACCTCGGGAACCCGGAGCCCCAGTACGTAACTGGAGAAGTACAGCGGCAGCATCGACAGCAGCACGCCCACACCGCTGAACGCGAAGAACAGCAGGGCCTCGTGATGACGCTCGCGGCCGCCGCGGTTCTGGAAGCTCCATTCCCGGTTCAGGATGTAGGAGGCGATGACCGCGACGATGCCGGCGATGATCTTGGCGGTGACCGGCTTGGGCTCCAGCACCGTGAGCTTGAGGGTGTAGAAGATCGCCGAATCGATGACGAACGTCGTCGCACCGACGATCGCGAACTTGATCAGTTCGTGATGGCGCTCGGCGTAGGGACGGACGAATCGCGGCAATCGAGCGATTGTCGCATCGGCGAAGGACACAGCTAGGCAGTGTACGTAAATGCGCCGTCCGATGCCGCATCGCTGCGGACGCCCGAGCTTTACCGCAGGTCAATGCGCCGGTCATGGCGAGGACATGAATTCGCGCATGACACCATAGAGGGCGTGCCGACAACTCCCAACAAGCCACCTGTCGTGGCGATGATCGGCGGCGGCCAGCTCGCGCGGATGACGCACCAGGCGGCCATCGCGCTCGGGCAGACCCTGCGGGTGCTGTCCGCCGGGCCGGACGAATCCGCCGCGCAGGTCACCCCCGACGTCGTCATCGGTTCCCACACCGACCTGGCAGCCCTGCGCAAGGCCGCGGCAGGCGCGACGGTGCTGACGTTCGATCACGAGCACGTGCCGACCGAACATCTGGAGACGCTCGTCGCCGAAGGGGTCACGGTCAATCCGCCGCCGCAGGCGCTGGTGCACGCCCAGGACAAGCTGCTCATGCGGCGCAAGCTGCACAGCCTGGGGGCCCCGGTGCCGCGCTTCGCCGAGATCACCTCGGTCGCCGATGTCGAGGAGTTCGTGCGGCAGATCGACGGTCCCGTGGTGATCAAGACCGTGCGCGGCGGCTACGACGGCAAGGGCGTGGTGATGGCCGACGACCTGGCCTCCGCGCGTGAGGTCGTGGCCGGGTATCTGGCCGACGGGGTCCCCGTGCTGGCCGAGGAACGGGTCGCGATGCGCCGTGAACTCGCCGCGCTGGTGGCCCGCTCGCCGTTCGGGCAGGGCGCGGCCTGGCCCGTTGTGGAAACCGTGCAGCGCGACGGCATCTGCGTCGAGGTGTACGCCCCGGCCCCCGGCCTGTCCGACGAACTCGGTTCGGCCGCACAAGAACTCGGCCTCCGGGTGGCCAACGAGCTGGGTGTGGTCGGCGTGCTAGCCGTCGAGTTGTTCGAGACGGTCGACGGCACGTTGCTGGTCAACGAGCTGGCCATGCGTCCGCACAACTCCGGGCATTGGACCATGGACGGCGCGGTCACCAGCCAGTTCGAGCAGCATCTGCGTGCGGTGCTGGACTACCCGCTCGGTGACACCGCGGCGATCGCGCCCGCGGCGGTGATGGCCAACGTGCTCGGGGCACCGCAGACGCCGACGATGTCGATGGACGAGCGGCTGCACCACCTGTTCGCCCGGATCCCCGACGCGAAGGTGCACCTGTACGGCAAGGGGGAGCGGCCCGGACGCAAACTCGGGCACGTCAACATCATCGGCACGGACATGGACGAACTCCGCGAGCGTGCGGTGCGAGCCGCGCACTGGTTGTCACACGGCGAGTGGACCGACGGATGGGATGAACACGGTGACTGACGAAGCGACGGGCTCGGGGCCGAGGGTCGGGCTCATCATGGGCAGTGACAGCGACTGGTCGGTGATGTCCGACGCGGCGGAGGCGCTTGCCGAGTTCGAGGTGCCGTTCGAGGTCGGTGTGGTCTCCGCCCACCGCACCCCGCAACGCATGCTCGACTACGCCAAGACCGCTGCGGGCCGAGGTGTCGAGGTGATCATCGCCGGAGCCGGCGGGGCCGCACACCTGCCCGGGATGGTGGCGTCTGCTACCCCGCTGCCGGTGATCGGGGTCCCGGTGCCGCTGGCCCGACTCGACGGCATGGACTCGTTGCTGTCGATCGTGCAGATGCCCGCCGGGGTGCCGGTGGCGACGGTTTCCATTGGCGGAGCACGCAATGCGGGCCTACTGGCGGTGCGCATCCTCGGCTCGTCAGATCCGGCGCTGCAGGCGCGGATGGTGAAGTTCCAGGAGGATCTGGAAGCCATGGTGTTGGCGAAGGACGCCGCGTTGCGCGATCGCCTGTTGGGCAACGACTGAAGTCAATCCCCGATCAGCTCGCGTATGCGGGGGGTCAGGGACTCGATCGGTTCATCGGTCGACATCACCACGACCGCGGTGCGGCCGGTGCCGCCCCGGTAGATCGGCCAGGTCGCGGCGAGGGCCTCGGCGAGGTCCGACCGCGGGTTTGTCGCGTCGCCGCGCAGCCATCGGCGCAGCACATGGTTGTGTGCGGCCACCACCGCGTTGGCGAAGAGCTCGGCGCGTAGGTCCGCCGTCCAATCCCCGGCCTGCGCGGTGCGCAGGTGTCTGCTGAACAGCCGGACATACCGCGACACCACGGCCGTTTCGAAGTCGCGCAGGGCAGGCACCGAGCGGGTGAGCCGGTACCGCGTCCGGGCACGCTCGCCCTCGGCGAGGTAGTTCTCGAATACCGAGGTGGTTGCCACCGCGATGACTTCGGCCGGGAGCGCTTCGGCGGGTGCCGCCGACAGCCGCTCGTCGGCTCGGCGGAGCAACTCTTCGTGATCGGGAAAGATCAACGCCTCTTTCGAGCGGAACTGACGAAACGCGGTGGTGCGTCCCACCTGCGCGCGGGCCGCGATGTCGTCGACGCTGGTGGCCTCGTACCCACGCTCTTCGAACAGTTCGAACGCCGCGCTCACCAGGCGCTCCCGGGTGCTTGGCAGATCGGGCATGAGCGCACCTTTCCTGGGACTGAGTGCCGATGCTATGGTACTGAGTACCAAAAGTAGCAGGGCGATGCACTCGATGTGCGGTCCGCGCAACGATTGATCCAAGAGAGCCAAGAGCGCAGAGCTAGGGAGAAGATCATGGCTGGCTGGGGCGGTAACCCATCTTTCGATTTGTTTCAGTTGCCCGAGGAGCACCAGGAGCTCCGGGCCGCGATCCGGGCGCTGGCGGAGAAGGAAATCGCCCCCCACGCCGCTGATGTCGACGAGAACGCCCGCTTCCCCGAGGAAGCTCTGCAGGCTCTGAATGCCTCGGGTTTCAACGCGATTCACGTGCCGGAGGAGTACGGCGGCCAGGGCGCCGACTCGGTTGCGGCCTGCATCGTGATCGAGGAAGTGGCCCGCGTCGACTGCTCGGCCTCGCTGATTCCAGCGGTGAACAAGCTGGGCACGATGGGCCTGATCCTGCGCGGCTCCGACGAGCTCAAGAAGCAGGTGCTGCCGTCGCTGGCCTCCGGCGAGGCGATGGCCTCCTACGCGCTCTCCGAGCGTGAGGCCGGTTCCGACGCGGCCGGCATGCGGACCCGCGCCAAGGCCGACGGTGACGACTGGATCCTCAACGGCACCAAGTGCTGGATCACCAACGGCGGCAAGTCGACCTGGTACACCGTGATGGCGGTGACCGACCCCGACAAGGGTGCCAACGGCATCTCGGCGTTCGTGGTGCACAAGGACGACGAGGGCTTCAGCGTCGGCCCCAAGGAGCGCAAGCTCGGCATCAAGGGCAGCCCGACCACCGAGCTGTACTTCGAGAACTGCCGCATCCCGGGCGACCGGATCATCGGTGAACCGGGAACCGGTTTCAAGACCGCGCTGGCAACCCTCGATCACACCCGCCCGACGATCGGCGCGCAGGCCGTCGGTATCGCCCAGGGTGCGCTCGATGCGGCGATCGCCTACACCAAGGACCGCAAGCAGTTCGGTACCGCCATCGCCGATTTCCAGGCCGTGCAGTTCATGCTGGCCGACATGGCGATGAAGCTGGAGGCCGCGCGCCTGATGGTCTACCACGCGGCGGCGCGTGCCGAGCGCGGCGAGACCAACCTCGGGTTCATCTCGGCGGCGAGCAAGTGCTTCGCTTCCGATGTGGCCATGGAGGTCACCACCGACGCCGTGCAGCTGTTCGGCGGCGCGGGCTACACGGTGGACTTCCCGGTCGAGCGGATGATGCGTGACGCCAAGATCACCCAGATCTACGAGGGCACCAACCAGATTCAGCGCGTGGTCATGAGCCGCGCCCTGCTCAAGTAACTTCGCGACCAGACACAAAACTGCTCCTTTTCACGCGAAAAGGGGCAGTTTTGGTGGGGGCCCCTCCCGCTTGCGGGGGACTGCTCGGCGAAAAACTAACCGCGGGTGACCTTCTCCGTCGCACGGCGCCGCTCCTGCGCGCCCGCATCGGGATTGGCCACCTGCACGAGTGACGCCCCGACCGCGAACACCGCGACCAGATTCGCGATCAACTCGTCGGGTGTGGCCCAGTCCGCGGTGGACAGCACCCGGTCCTCGGCGGTGAAACCCTGTGCGGCCGCGGCATTTCGGGCGGCCTCCAGCACCTGCGCGACCGACTGCCCGGCCAGCGCCGGACCGGGAAACTGCTCGGGCACGATCTGATCGCCGTGCACCCGCACCGCGGTGGCGTAGTCGGTGACGCCGATCGGCAGATCCGGCGCCGACTTGCCGAAGGGGTCGAGCGACAGCACCGCGACCTCGCCGCCGGACACCGCGTCGTCAGCCTCGTCGAGCCGGTCGCGGGCGCACAGGGCCATGTCGGCGTCCCCGTCCAGCACGACTTCGGCACCGATCCACCAGATCCCGAACAACACCGCAGCGGTCTGCCAGTGCGCGGGCAGCAGCACCGCCACGCGCGTTCCCGGGCCCGCCCCCATCTCGTCGCGCAACAGGTTGGCGGTCTTGGCGGCCCAATTGGCCATGGTCACCGTCGACAGCTCGATCCGCTCACCGGTCGCGTCGTCGTAATAGGTGATCCGCGGCCCGGCGGGATCTGCCGCCATCAACGGATCGAGGACGGCAGCGCTGACTGTGCTCATAGCCCTTGGTTTTACTCGAGGACGATCAGTTCACACACTTGGGATCGTCCGAACCCGCATTGAGGATCGGCGACGGCGGCGGTGGCGGACCCGATTCACCGGTATCGCTGTAGGTGTCGCCGACGGCGGCCGGACCCACCGCGGACGGGTCGCTGCCGTCGGAACCCGGCCCGGTGTAGTCCGCTGCCAGCACCACCCGTACCGCGCCGGGCGGTAGCGACGAGTCCTCATTCACCGGCAACCCGCCGAGATCCTTCGACACGGCCTGCGCGCCGAGGTCGTCGGCCTTGGCGGCCAGCACCTGGCTGGACACCGGCGGAGCGCCCTCGTGATTGCCGGTGGCTCCGGGCACGAATCCCTTGTTGCTCAACACCTGTGACACCGCGGCGGCCAGGCCGTTGATGTCGGTGCCGTTGACCACCTCGACGGTGGTGTTCTCCGGGGAATAGCTGAGTTGCTCGGTCTTGCCCGCATCCTGGTCCTGCAGCAGGCTCGCCACCCACTGGTGGACCTCGTCGGGATCCACCCGGACGACGCTCTGCATGCCGTCGTCGCTCCAGCCGTCCTCCCGCAGGATCGGGATGGTGGCGAAGGCCACACTGCCGGCCGCCAGCTTCTGCAGCTGTTCGACGAAATTCATGATGTCCCAGCCGTCGGAGATCACCACCGAGCGCTGCACGGCATCCTGCAGCCGGCCCAGCGTTCCCGGGCTGGACAGCGTCCGGCTGGAGATCACCTCATGAGCCAGCGAGGCCATCACCGACTGCTGGCGGGTCACCCGGTCGAGGTCGCCGCGCGGCAGGTCGTGGCGCTGGCGAACGAAGCTCAGCGCCTGCGGGCCGTTGAGCTTCTGCCAGCCGGCGGGAAAGTCGGCGCCCGAAAGGGGTTCGTAGACAGCGTCCTTGAGGCACACGTTGACGCCGCCGAGGGCGTCGGTGATCAACGCGAAACCGAGGAGGCCGATTTCGGCGTAGTGGTCGACCGTCACGCCGGTCAGTCCGGCGACGGTCTGGATCAGCTCTTCGCGGGCAGCTTCGGTGGCCTTGGGTTCGGCGACGGCAGGATCTTCACCCTGAACCTCGACGAGCTGCTTCATCCGGTCGAGCTTGACGTCACCGAACACACCGTTGATCTTCATCTTTCCCCAGCCCGGTGCCTCGACGTAGGAATCGCGGGGGATGGAGATGGCGGTGGCGGACTTCCCGTTGTTGGGGATGCGGACCAGGATGATGGTGTCGGTGTTGGTCGAGACGTCGTCGCCGGCGCGCAGCGTCTCCAGCTCCTCGGCCGACAGCGGGTTGCCGTGGGCATCGGTGCGGCTGTCCATACCGACCAGCAGGATGTCGATGGCGCCGTCCTCGCCGCCGCCACCGAGCGCCGCTGAGCTGATGTGGTTGATGCCGGACTCGAAGGAGCGGATCTGGGTCCAGGCCACCCCTGTTCCGAGCACCACGGCTGACGCCGTGGCGACAGCGAGGGAGCGAAGAAGGGGGATACGCACGTGCCCAGGCTACTTGCGGCCCCGACGTGAGCCGGGTAACGCAGACCGGCGTGCCAGACTCGGGCACATGGCGCAACGGATTGTGATCACCGGGGCCGGCGGCATGGTCGGGCGAGTATTGGCTGCTCAGGGACGTGGCGAGGGTCGTGACGTGCTGGCCCTGACATCTGCCGAATGTGATATCACCGACGTCGGCGCGGTCCGGCAACACGTCGAGCCCGGTGACGTGGTGATCAACTGCGCGGCATACACGCAGGTGGACGCGGCCGAGGCGGATCAGGACAGGGCCTACGCCGTCAACGCCACCGGTCCTGGCAACCTCGCCACGGTGTGTGCGCAGACCGGCGCTGACCTGGTGCACATCTCCACCGACTACGTCTTCGGCGCGGCCGTGCAGCGTCGCACCCCCTATGAGGTCGACGATGAGACCGGACCGGTCAACGTATACGGGCAGACCAAACTGGCCGGAGAACAGGCGGTGCTGGCCGCCAAACCCGACGCCTACGTCGTGCGCACCGCATGGGTGTACCGCGGCGGTGACGGCGGCGACTTCGTGGCGACCATGCGCCGGCTGGCCGCCGGAGACGGCCCGGTCGATGTGGTAGCCGACCAGATCGGGTCACCGACCTACACGGGTGACCTTGTGTCAGCCCTGCTGCAGATCGTCGATGGCGGCGTCCGGCCCGGGGTGTTGCACGCCGTCAATGCCGGACCGGCCAGCCGGTTCGACCAGGCGCGGGAGACGTTCGCGGCCATCGGTGCCGATCCGGAGCGCGTCCGTCCGGTGGACAGCGGCCACCACCGGCGGCCCGCGCCGCGCCCGGCCTACACGGTGTTGTCGGCGCAACGGTCGGCCGAGTCCGGCCTGACCCCGCTGCGGGATTGGCGGGAAGCCCTGGTGGCAGCGGTTGGAAAAGAGAGCCCGTCCGGCCCGCTACCCTCTACGCCGTGACTGAGGATGCGGCCCGCCCGCTCGTTGTGGTGACGGTGACGTACTCACCGGGGCCACACCTGGACCGTTTCCTGGCCTCGCTCGCCCTGGCCACCGACCGGCCGGTGACCGTCATCATGGCCGACAACGGCTCGACCGACGGTGCCCCCGAACAGGCCGAGGAGCGTTACCCGAACGTGCGCCTGCTCCGTACCGGCGGCAACCTGGGCTATGGCAGCGCGGTCAACCGCGGCGCTGCGCAGATATCGGATGCGGAGTGCCCGGAATTTTTCATCGTCGCCAACCCGGATGTGCAGTGGGGACCCCGCTCGATCGACCTGTTGCTGGAAGCGGCCCGGCGATGGCCGCAGGCCGGGGCCCTCGGGCCGCTGGTCCGTGATCCCGACGGTTCGGTATACCCGTCGGCCCGCCACCAGCCGAGCCTGGTGCGCGGCGGCATGCACGCCGTCGTCGGCCCGTTCTGGAAGTCGAATCCGTGGACTGCCGCTTACCGCCAGGATCGTCAGGAGCCCAGTGAGCGCGAGGTCGGCTGGCTGTCCGGTTCCTGTCTGCTGATGCGCCGGGCGGCGTTCGATGCCGTCGGCGGGTTCGACGAGCGCTACTTCATGTATATGGAAGACGTCGACCTCGGCGACCGCATCGCCCGGGCCGGTTGGCAGAACGTCTACGTGCCGTCGGCCGAGGTGCTGCACCACAAGGGCCATTCCACCGGCCGCGACCCGGCCCGCAACTTGGCCGCCCACCACCGCAGTACCTACACTTTCTTGGCCGATCGGTACCCGTCGCCCTGGCAAGCGCCGTTACGGTGGACAATTCGGGGCGCGCTGGCGGCACGTGCGGGCCTGGTGGTCGGTAGTTCTCGACGTAAGCACGCGAAAGGGCGCTGACGTGATCAATCCCGCAGAAGTGGACGCTGTCGTTCTCGTCGGCGGTCGTGGCACCCGGCTCAGGCCGCTGACACTTTCGGCGCCCAAACCGATGTTGCCGACGGCGGGCGTCCCGTTCCTCACCCATCTGCTGGCGCGCATCGCCGAGGCCGGCATCAAACATGTGGTGATGGGAACCTCGTACAAGGCCGAGGTTTTCGAGGAAGCGTTCGGCAACGGCGCCGATCTCGGACTTGAGATCGAATACGTCACCGAGACCGAGGCACTCGGCACGGGTGGTGCCATCGCCAACGTTGCGGACAAGCTGCGGTACGACACCGCGATGGTGTTCAACGGCGACGTGCTCTCGGCCGCCGACCTGAGCGCGCTGCTCGAATCACACCACACCCACCAGGCCGATCTCACCCTGCATCTGGTGCGGGTCAGTGATCCGCGCGCGTTCGGCTGTGTGCCCACCGATGCCGACGGCCGCGTGACGGCATTCCTGGAGAAGACCCAGGATCCACCCACCGACCAGATCAATGCCGGCTGCTACGTGTTCAAAAAGCATGTCATCGACCAGATTCCGAAGGGCCGACCGGTATCGGTCGAACGCGAGGTGTTCCCCGGCCTGCTCACCGACGGGCTGAAGGTGTGCGGCTACGTCGACGCTTCGTACTGGCGCGACATGGGCACGCCTGAGGATTTCGTGCGCGGCTCGGCCGATCTGGTCCGCGGTATCGCGCCGTCGCCGGCGCTCAACGGTCAGCGCGGTGAATCACTGGTTCATGAAGGTGCGGCCGTCGCACCGGGCGCATTGGTGATCGGTGGCAGCGTGGTGGGCCGCGGAGCCGAGATCGGTGCGGGCGCCCGGCTGGACGGTGCGGTGATCTTCGACGGCGTGCGCGTGGAAGCCGGTGCGGTGATTGAACGTTCGATCATCGGGTTCGGTGCCCGCATCGGCCCGCGGGCGCTGATCCGCGACGGCGTGATCGGCGACGGAGCCGATATCGGTGCCCGCTGCGAACTGTTGCGCGGCGCCAGGGTGTGGCCCGGGGTCAACATTCCCGACGGCGGCATTCGGTACTCCACCGACGTCTGAGGTCGCGCTTCGAAAAGTGTGTTTGCCGGCCCCGGCTACGCCTTAGGCTTTGATGGGCGAAAGGGGAGGGTCATGTTCGACGGATTGCGGCGCAACGCGTCGGCGCCGATAGTGGCGGCGCTGGTGCTGGGGACGCTTTTTGGGGCCACGGCACCGCAGGCTGCGGCCTGGCCGATACCGCTGACCAGTGAAGACAACACCTATCTCAAAGCGACGCGCGGTGTCTTCCCCGGCGACGACGACCAGTTGCTGCTGGTGGGCCGGGAGATGTGCCGGCTGCTCTACACCGGGACGCCGGCGCAGGCGGTGATCGACCAGATGGCCGGCCAATACGCGGCCACGCCGCAACAGGCCGCCGTTGCGCTGCGAGCCGCCCGCCGGGCGTATTGCACGCAGGCTCCCGGTTAGGCCGTTCCCGTCACCGAGTCGGCGAGTTGTTTCAACCCGAAGTCGGTACCTTCCGGCAGCTCGTTCAGCGGCCACCAGCGCAGGTCCAAAGACTCGTCGCTGCAGGCGATCTCGGCGCCCGCCGGTGCCCGCACCACGAACTGCATGTCGAGGTGGCGGGTCGGCACCCCCAGAGAGCAGGTCACCGGATGCACGTGCAACGCGGCTAATTGCGGGTCGATGGTCAGCCCGGTGATGCCGGACTCCTCGGTGGCCTCGCGCAGTGCGGCGGCCCGGATATCGGAATCCGTTTCCTCGCAGTGCCCGCCGAGTTGTAGCCAGCGGCCGAAACGCGGGTGCAGGGTGAGCAAGGTCTGTGTCCCGGTGTGATCGACGACCAGCGCCGAGGCGGTGATGTGGCCGGGTACGCAGGCCCGCAGGCAGGCATCGGGACGGGCGGCCAGAAACGACAGCACCGCATGGCGCAGCGTGTCTTGACCGGGATCGGTTGTCTGCCACTGCGTCAGCACCTCCACGGCAGAGGTGTGCAGACTCTCGGCGCTCACTTGACGACCAGCAGGCCGTCGGTGGGCACTGGGTCGCGAGGCGGCTGAGGGTCGGCGGGGTGGCCGATCGCGATGGCGCCCAACGGTTCCCAGTCGTCGGGGAGATCGAGCTCGGCGCGCACGAGATCGCCGGCGAAGATCGTCGAGCCGATCCAGCAGCTGCCCACCTCGCGCACCGCGAGCGCGACCAGCAGGGCCTGTACCGCCGCGCCCACGGCCACGGTGAACATGGTGTGCTCGGCCTGGGTGCGCGCCGCGTCGGGATAGCTGTGGGCGCCATCGGGCACCAGGAACGGAATCACCAGTTCTGGAGCGTTATACAGGATCTGACCGCGGTACACGCGCCGTTCGACCGACTCCGGATCTCTGCCGTCCCCGGTGAGATCGGCTCGCCACTTATCCTTCATCCGGTCCAGCAGCCGGGTGCGGGTGGCGCCGTCCTGCACCCACACGAAGCGCACCGGCCGGGTGTGGTGCGGCGCGGGCGCGGTGAGGGCTTCGCCGACGGCGGCCTCGATCAGCGCGTGGTCGACCGGTTCGTCGGAGAACGCCCGCACCGAGCGACGCAGCAGCTGAGCCTGGTTGCGCCCCAACTGGATCGCCTCGGCCGTGCCGAGCCAGAACAGATCCTCCTCGCCGGGTCGTAGCAGCGTGGCTGCGTTCGACCCGTCGTCGGTCAGCTCCAGTCCTCGCACCACCGCGACCGGGATCGCGGTGAGCTTGCCCTTCACCAGATCGGCTGCGGCAGCGATCTCGTCGGCCACGGCCACTTCAGTGACCAGCAGTTCGTTGCCGTGCCGGTCGCGTGCGCCCGCGTAACCGTGGAGCACGGTGAGTCCGGATGCCCCGATGGCGAAATCGGCTTGGCCGTTGCGCCAGGCGCGGCCCATGGTGTCGGTGATCACGACGGCGATGGTGACGCCGAGTCGATCACGCAGGCCTTCGCGCAGCGCTCGGGCGCTGCCGTCGGGATCCACCGGCAGCAGCGCCAATTCGTTAGAGTCGACGTTGGAGCCGTCGACGCCGGCGGCGGCCTGGACCAGGCCGATGGCGTTCTCGGTGATCAGCGTGCGGCCCTTACGCGCCAGCACTCGGACCGCCTCGGCGTCGATGAGCTTGCGCCGCAAGGTGTCCCGCTCTTCCGGGTCGGACGGGGCGGTGACGATGCGGCCTTCGCACTTGGACACGATCTTGCTGGTGATAACCAGCACATCGCCGTCCCGCAGCCACGGTGCGGCGTCCGCGAGGGCGCCCGCCAGGTCGTCCCCGGGCCGGAACTCGGGAAGCCCTGGCACCGGCAGGATCTCGACCCGGCCGGCGGACCCGTGCTCGGTGTTCACCTCAGCAGTCACAGCGGAACGCCTGCCACATCCAGCCCCACCCGCACCATCTCGGCGGTGGTGGCGGGGTCGGTCATCAGCAGCGGTACCGCGCGCACCTGCACGCCCTCGATCTCCGCCCGGTCGCCCTCGTGGACCAGCCAGCCGTCCAGGATTCCGGTACCCGACCGCGCGCCGAAGTGTTCACCGACGGCCTGCGAGGTGGACGCGACGCCGATGATGGACAGGCACTCATCTGCCATGCCGCGCAACGGTTTTCCATTGATGATGGGGGAGTAGCCGACCACTGGCGCGGTCGTCGAGCGGAGTGCACCCCGGACTCCGGGGATCTGCAGGATCGGCCCGATGCTCACGACGGGATTCGACGGCGCCAGCAACACCACGTCCGCGTCGGCGATGGCCTCGGTTACCCCCGGCGCCGCGGTTGCTTGTTCTGCACCGACGAACGCGAAGCTGTGCGAAGGCACCTGGGCGCGGTAGCGCACCCACCACTCCTGGAAGTGGATGGCGCGACGAGCGCCGTCCTCGGGGTCGGTGATCACCACATGGGTCTCACTGCGGTCATCGGTGACCGGCAACAGCCGCGCTCCCGGCGACCAGCGCTTGCACAGCGCCTCGGTGACCTGTGACAACGGGTAGCCGGCGCGCAGCATCTGGGTGCGGACGAGGTGGGTGGCCAGGTCCCGGTCGCCCAGGCCGAACCAGTCGGGCTGCACGCCGTAGGCGGCAAGTTCTTCCTTGGCGTGCCAGGTTTCGTTCCGGTGACCCCAGCCCCGCTCGGGATCGATACCCCCACCCAGCGTGTACATGCAGGTATCGAGATCCGGGCAGATCCGCACGCCGTGCATCCAGGCGTCGTCACCAACGTTCACGATCGCGGTGAGTTCATGCTTGCTGTCGTCCCTGGCGAACTGACCGAGGCCCAACAGGTGCTGTACTCCCAGCAAAAACCGGGCGCCTCCGACGCCGCCGACCAGAACGGTGATCTTCACAACGTCCGACCCTAAGCGCTGAGGGCGTGCGGATGGAAACGACGTCGTCACGGGCAGGACACGCCGATGTCGCGACGCGCCGATTTGACATTACGAGATGGTATGAATTCGCGTCCTGGCGCTTGACCCCGGCAGCTAACACGTGTGTAATCACAGATGTGTCATTTCCCGGTTGGTGACCGATTCCGGTGTCGCGGACCGAGATTCGATCAACTGTTCGAATGGGGTGACCGCACATCGCAATAGTGGGGCTCCACTTAGGATCTACGAGACCGAGTGAGGAGGCGGGGGATAATGTCTTATGAGAGCGGCGATTTCGATCGTGTGGTCCGGTTCGACAACCGGCTACTCGGCTCGGTAGACAACGCACCGCACATCAACGCCGGGCCGACACCGCTGGGGATTCCAGGACGTCCTCAGCTGAGTTTGGTACCTGAACACATTGATGTTGATCCGGAAACCGAAGACGACCAATGGCAGGAACGTGCGCTGTGCGCACAGACCGATCCGGAGGCGTTCTTCCCGGAGAAGGGCGGGTCTACCCGCGAGGCCAAGCGCATCTGCCAGGGCTGCGAAGTCAAGGACGCATGCCTGGAATACGCGCTCGCGCACGATGAGCGCTTCGGTATTTGGGGAGGGCTGTCCGAACGGGAGCGTCGCCGCCTCAAACGCGGCATCATCTGACGCTCTTCTCGGCTGAGCGCTTCATCGTATGGTGCGGCGCTCGAGGTCAGTCGTCGTCGATCGTTGGGTCGATGACTGACGGTTCAACTCCCAGATAGGTGGCCACCTGGGCCACCAGGATTTCATGCAGCAGATCAGCAAGCTCATCGGATCCTTTGACCCGGCGCTCGATGGGCTTGCGGAACAAGACAATTCGAGCCCGGGTCGCATTTCCTCTGACATCGACCCCAGCAGGTATCAGCCGCGCCAGCGCGATCGGCCCGTCGGCGATGACCTCGGGTGGCCATTGCACACTGTCCGGGTCCTTCGGGGACATCCGCGGAATCTCATCGACGGCGACGTCGAGTTCTCGTATCCGCGACGCCCATCGCCGTTCGATCGGCTCGTACGCCTCCAGCACCGCCATGTCGAACCGCTCGGCGCGGCTGCGCCAGCCGGGAACCGAGCGCGGAAGCAGCGGTCCGCGCATATCGCGGCCGCGACGCGATCGCCATGGGTTGCGCTGGGCCACGGCGATGATCGTAACGGTTCGGGATCGGGGCCCCGACGGCTGCGCGTGTCCGGCGGCACACAGCGATCGTCCAAAGTAATCTCTGGAGCGTGAATGTTCCCCGTCGCTGCTGCCGGCCCGGGTGCCCGCACTATGCCGTGGCGACGCTGACTTTTGTCTACTCCGACTCCACGGCGGTAGTCGGACCACTCGCCACGGTGTCTGAGCCCCACTCCTGGGATCTGTGTGTCGGCCACGCCGGCCGTATCACCGCGCCGCGTGGCTGGGAGCTCGTCCGCCACGCCGGACCGCTGCCCACCCATCCCGATGAAGACGATCTGGTGGCGCTCGCCGACGCGGTCCGCGAAGGCCAGCCGGGTGCGGTTTCCCGTGGTGGCGTGGTGGCCGGATTCTCCGATCCTTCCACCGGTCTGGCCACCAGTGCGGTGACGGCTCCGCCGGCGCGTCCGGCCGAGACCAACGGGCGTCGTCGCGGCCACCTGCGGGTGTTGCCGGATCCCGACAACTAGCACGGACCGCCACGGATCGGCTCCGACTCGACGACGACCGGCCCGCGAGTAGTGAACGTGTCGACGCTGCCCGACGGCTAGGCTGGCGCCAACGATTCCGTTTCACAAGGAGCAATATGTCTAGGCCAGCGGCGGCTGTTCACGATGTCATCAAGGCCTATGACGTCCGGGGATTGGTCGGCAGCCAGATCGACGAGGGGTTCGTGTCCGAGGTCGCCGGTGCGTTCGCTCGCCTGGTCCGCGCCGAAGGCGCCACACAGGTCGTGATCGGCTACGACATGCGGGCAAGTTCGCCGGCACTGGCCGCCGCGTTCGCCGACGGGGTCACCGCCCAGGGCCTGGACGTGGTCCGGATCGGCCTGGCCTCCACCGACCAGCTTTACTTCGCGTCGGGCCTGCTGGACTGCCCGGGGGCGATGTTCACCGCGAGCCACAACCCCGCCGCCTACAACGGGATCAAACTGTGCCGCGCCGGAGCCAAACCGGTCGGCAAGGACACCGGGCTCTCGACCATCTCCGACGAGGTGATCGCGGGAGTGCCTGCCTTCGACGGGCGGGCCGGTTCGGTGTCCGACCGCGATGTGCTGGCCGACTACGGCAGCTTCCTTCGGTCGCTGGTCGACCTCAGCGCGCTGCGGCCGCTGCGCATCGCGGTCGATGCGGGCAACGGCATGGCCGGTCACACCACGCCTGCGGTGCTCGGGCCGATCCCGGGCGCCACCGTGCTCCCGCTGTTCTTCGAACTCGACGGCACCTTCCCCAATCACGAGGCCAACCCGCTGAATCCGGCCAACCTCGTCGACCTGCAGGCCCATGTGCTGGCGACGGGCGCCGATATCGGCCTGGCGTTCGACGGCGACGCCGACCGTTGCTTCGTCGTCGACGAACTCGGACGTCCCGTGTCGCCCTCGGCGGTGACCGCACTGGTGGCGGCCCGCGAGCTCAACCGAGAGATCGGTGCCACGGTGATCCACAACCTGATCACCTCGCGTGCCGTTCCCGAACTGGTCGTCGAGCGTGGCGGCACACCCGTGCGGTCCCGGGTCGGGCACTCGTACATCAAGGCCCTGATGGCCGAAACCAACGCCATCTTCGGTGGGGAACATTCGGCGCACTACTACTTCCGTGACTTCTGGGGTGCCGATTCCGGCATGCTGGCGGCCCTGCACGTGCTGGCGGCGTTGGGCGAGCAGGATCGCCCGCTGTCGGAATTCATGGCGGACTACCAGCGGTACGAGTCGTCGGGCGAGATCAACTTCACCGTCACCGATGCCCCGGCATGTGTCGACGCCGTGCTGAAGTCCTTCGCCAGCTCCATCCAGTCCATCGATCACCTCGACGGCGTGACAGTCGATCTCGGTGACGGCAGTTGGTTCAACCTACGGACGTCGAACACCGAACCGCTGCTGCGGCTGAACGTGGAAGCACGTACCGCCGAGGACGTGGCCGCGCTCGTCGACAAAGTTTCGGCGCAGATCCGTGGGGTGAGCGAGCCGGTGCCGTGAACGCCGTGGACGCCACGGTCGACCTGGACGACGGCGACGGACTTCTCGCCGCCGATCGCAATGGTCTGCTGCGGGCCGCGGCCATGGCGGGTGCCCAGGTGCGGGCCACCGCCGCGGCGCTGGCGGAAGGCCTGCTCGACCCACTACGAGCGGATCATCCACCGCGCACGGTGATTTGGGTTGCCGGCCGCGGCACCGCGGAGAGTGCGGGCGCCATGCTGGCGGCTGCCCTCGGCGCGTCCATCTCGGCGCCCGTCGTGGTGGCGGCCGAAACCCCGCCCTGGCTGGGCACGTTGGACGTGCTGATCGTGGCAGGCGACGACCCCGGGGATCCGGCACTGGTGAACGCGGCGGCCACCGGCGTGCGCCGCGGTGCCCGGGTACTGATCGTGGCACCCCACGAGGGCCCGCTGCGTGACATCGCGGCCGGACGGGCCGTGGTGCTGGCGCCGCGACTGTGGGTGCCCGACGATTTCGGACTGACCCGGTACCTGGCCGCGGGCCTGGCGGCGCTGCACGTGGTGGATCCGGGTATGCGCGTGGATCTGGCTGCTCTTGCCGACGAACTCGACGCAGAGGCGTTGCGCAACAGCGCTGGACGAGAACTCTTCACCAACCCGGCCAAGACGCTGGCCGAGCGAATGTCGGACAGCGCCGTCGTGCTGGCCGGCGACAACCCGGCCACGTTGGCGCTCGCCCGCCACGGCGCGGCGGCGATGCTGCCCCTGCCCGGAGACGCGGTGGCCGCCGCCGGGTTGGCCGATGTGCTCGCGGCGAAGGGCAGCGGGGCCGTGGCGGTGCCCGCGGCCCAGTCGCTGTTCCACGACGAGGAGATCGACGGACCGCTGCCGCGCCGGATGCGCACGTTCGTGTTGATCACCGATACCGAAAGACAAGCGGTGGGGGCTCGGGTGAGCGGCTTCGACGACATCGCGACGATCGGTGCCGAGGACGTACCGGAACCGGCGGGGACGCCCCTGCCGGTCGGGCGGCCGGAGCAACAACTGGCGATTCTGGCTGTCCGCTTGGAGATGACGGCCGTGTATTTGAAACTGGTTCGAGGATAAGAAGTGCATCTGCTACGGGGAGCGGTGCGGACCTATGCCTGGGGTTCGCGCACGGCAATCGCTGAATTCACCGGAAGGCCCAGCCCGACAATCCATCCGGAGGCCGAACTGTGGCTCGGCGCGCATCCGCAGGATCCGGCCTGGCTGCAGACCGAACACGGTGAGGAGTCGCTGCTGCAGGCGGTCCAGAACGACCCCGAGGGGCAACTGGGCAGTGTGGCAATCGGTCGGTTCGGCGACGCCCTACCGTTCCTCGTGAAGGTGCTGGCCGCCGATGAACCGTTGTCGTTGCAGGCGCACCCCAGTGCCGCTCAGGCCCGTGAAGGGTACGACCGGGAGGACCGGCTGAACATCCCGGTGTCCTCACCGGTGCGCAATTACCGCGACCGCAGCCACAAGCCCGAATTGCTGGTCGCCCTAGGTCAATTCGATGCGTTGGCCGGGTTCCGTCCGGTCGATCGCACGGTCGAGTTGATGCGCGCACTGGCGGTCTCGGACCTCGACCCGTTCATCAACCTGCTGTCTGATCAATCCGACGCCGACGGGTTGCGGGCGCTTTTCACCACCTGGATCACCGCGCCGCAGCCGGACCTCGATGTGCTGGTGCCGGCCGTCCTCGACGGAGCGATCCACTACATCCGTTCCGGGGCAAAGAAATTCGCGGCCGAGGCCAAGACCGTGCTGGAGCTCGGTGAACGGTACCCGGGCGATGCCGGTGTCCTGGCCTCACTGCTGCTCAACCGCATCAGCCTGGGGCCGGGGGAGGGCGTCTACCTTCCTGCCGGAAACCTGCACGCGTATCTGCACGGTGTCGGTGTCGAGGTGATGGCCAACTCCGACAACGTGCTGCGCGGTGGGCTGACCCCGAAGCACGTGGACGTACCGGAACTGCTTCGGGTACTCGACTTCACCCCGACCCCGGACGAGCGGCTGCGTCCGGAAACGGTCACGGCCGGGCCGGAAACCATTTATCAGACGCCCGCCCAGGAGTTCGCGGTATCGGTGTTGTCGGTCGACGGCGACCGCCTCGGTGACGAGATCGACGTGCACTCCCATCACGACGGGCCGCAGCTGCTGTTGTGTACCGAGGGCGCGGCGGTGATCTACGCCGACGACGACAAGCTGACCGTGGAGCGGGGCGCGGCGGCCTGGGTGGCGGCCGAGGACGGCCCCATCCGACTGACCGCCGCCGAGCCCACGAAACTGTTCCGCGTGACCATCGGGATTTAGCCGATGGCGGTCACGCCGCGGTGTTGAGCATGTCAACCTCGGATTCACCGCGCTTGCGCTCGGCGAGCCACAGCTTGACGTTGGTGCGTATCGCACGGCCGATCAGTCGGGGCGGCGGCACCAGGTAGAGGCTGTCGATCAAGCTCGTCCGGCTCAGGAACCATTCGGCCACAAAGGGATCGGTCTCGGCCGCGGCGACGAACTGACTGAACAGTTCGTAGGCCGGGCGGTACCACCATGGGCGATCGCCCTGAGCTCCGTGCTCGGTGTGGTCGGCCGCGCCGTTCATCATCCACACCGGCCAGATGGTCTTGGCGTTGCGGAACGCCAGCCGCCACGCCAGGTTGTCCTTTCCGCCGGCCAATGCTCGGCGCAGATTGACGGCCTGCAGCGCCGCCATCGTCACCCCCTGCCCGAAGGTGGGGTTGAAGCTGGCGATGGCATCACCGAACGGCACGATGCCCGTGGGGAATCGGCGGATCCGCTCGTAGCGCCGCCACTTGCTCGTCGGGTAGCGGTGAAAGTTCATCTCGCCGACCGGCATTCCGGCTCGCAACGCGGCACTGATCTCGGCCGGCAGTACCTCGTCGGCCAGTGCGCAGATCCCCGCGAAGTCCCGCGGTGGCTCGGCCTTGGCCACCCCGAATGCGGTGACCATCCAGATGCCGTCCTCGTGGAGGAGCATGCCCATCCCGAACGGGCGGTTGCGGGTGGCGCCGACGATGACCATCTTCTGCGACATCATCCCGTCGGGGATCTTCACGCGGTGTGAGGCGTAGGTGACACCCACCTGTACCGAATCTTCACGTGGACGCTCGAAGCCCCACTGCTGCAACCACGCCGGAAGCCGGCTGGCGCGCCCGGACGCGTCGACCACCAGATCGGCCGGCACCACGTCACCGTCGTCGAGGACGACGCCCGTCACCCGTTCGGTCGCCGGGTCGTACTGCGCATGTGCGACCACTCGTTGCGCGATCTCGATGCCGGGCATCGCACTGACCCGCTTGCGGATCTGCCATTCGAGGTGGCCGCGGCTCGGCACATACGCGGTGTACTTGTCGTCCAGTCCGGTCTCCAGGATGTGACCGGCCGCGTCGAAGTGGATCAAATCATGTCGGTTGCGGATCACCGGGACGCCGGAGTCCGCCATGTCGTGGAGCAACCCGGGAAACAGCCCATCCAGTTCCTGGGCGCCGCGGGCCATCAGCAGGTGAACATGCTGGCCCTGCGGGATGGCGTTGCGGTTGACCGGTTGGTCCGGCAGCTCGTCACGCTCGTAGAGCGTGACGTGATCGAAATGGTCGGCGAGTACCCGGGCTGCGCACAGACCGGCGATGCTCCCTCCGACGACGACTGCATGGTTCGGGGAATCTTGGTGAATCTTGCTCATTTGACGGCTACCGTACTGCGAACGACGCGCGAACCAGCACGGAATGAGAGGCAACGTCAATTCACCGACTTCGGCCATCGACTGGCCGGCGGGTGGGTGCGGCCCTGGTAAGTCCTGGTTAGGGCACTGGTGACGGCCGGTGACGCGGGAAACAAGTCAGGACACAACGCCGTGGCTGTGAGGGTGATGTGGCTCTCAGATTGATACTCTCCGTGGGATAGCTCACACATCGACGGATGGGGCAATGACAACGTTCGGCGACGGTGATGACACATCAGGGGATCTCCACGTCCACAGGGTGGAGGCTCTCTCTCGCGCGACCGTCCGTCGGCGCTTCGATCCGTTCGTCGACATCGACTGGGAGGCGCCAGAGAACGCCATCGACAAGGGCGACATCCGGTGGCAGCTGGAGCCGGACACAAATCCGCTCGCCGCGACCGACTGGTACGCCGAGCAGCCGCTGCAGGCACGTATCGACATGGGCCGCTGGATTGTCGCCAATACCGCCAAGGTCGGCATTCAGTTCGAGATGATGCTGATTCGCGGCGTGGCGCATTACGCCGGAAAGCTGCCGAATTCTGACCCGGTATTTCAGTACCTGATGCACGAAGTCACCGACGAATGTAATCACATCCAAATGTTTCAGGAGTTCGTCAACCGGACCGGCGAGGATGTTCCGGGGATGCGGCGAGCCTCCCGGGTGATCGGTCCGATACTGGGATTCATCGGTGGCTACGCCAACGTCCTCCATATCGTTGCCGTGCTGTGCGGTGAACAGCCAATTCACTTTCAGCAGACGCTGTGGCAACGCCGGGCGCAACAGATACCGCCACTGCTCAACAAGATCAGCTATATCCATTTGGCAGAAGAGGCGCGGCACATCACTTTTGCCGACGATCATCTGGTCGAGCGGGTGCGGGCGGCGGGGCGCCTCAGGCGCGCCGCGTACGCGATCATGTTCCCGCTCTTTCTGCGTTGGCTGATGGGCGAGATCCTCACCCCGCCCAGGTCGTTCGCCCGCCAATTCGGAGTGCCTCGTCGGACCTTCAAGGTGGCCTATTGGCGTAGCGAATATTCGCGACGGATGCTGGCCGAGGCGGCGGCAGACTCTCGACGGGTTGCCGATCACCTCGGTCTCCGAACAGTGTGGTCACGTTGGATCTGGTGGGTGCTGGGCATCGACGGCCGTATCCCGCGCTACCGCAGCGAGCCGAATCGGCAGTCCGAGATCTCGCCGGTGGCACGGCTCGTCGAAGCTCGGCGCACCGTGTGGGTGCGGGTGGTGGCGGTGGGGATCAGCGCGAGCGTCGCATTGTTCGCGACTCCGGTCGGGATGCGGATCATCGCGGTGGCTGCTGCCGGGGCGGCCGTGTGGGCGGTCTACCACGTGCTGCGGGAGCGGCGCGGTGGCGTCGTCGGCAATCAGCCGATCGAATGGGCGAGACTGCTCCTTTGGGTGCTGGTGTGCACCGTCATGATTCCGGTCGGCGGCCTGATCGGGCTCGCATCGGTGTGGCTCATGATCATTGCGCTTGCCGAATTCATGCCGACGATCTGAGTCATTACCTCCGCCAATTCAAGACCAGTCAATTTACGAGTAAGGACCGATCACGCATGGCTGACCTCCCCTACTTCGACCTGTTGATCAACGAAAGGCAGGACGGTGGCGCAGCGGGCGAGCTGTGGGAGAACCAGGTTCACTGGGGCTATTGGGAGGATCCGAAGTCGGCCGAGGGCACCCAGACCGACTATGTCGCCGCCATGGAGCAGATGAATCGGGAACTGCTCAAGGCCGGCAAAGTCGGCGACGGACAGAAATTGTTGGACGCCGGCTGCGGATTCGGTGGGACCATCCAGCAGATCAATGCCGAGCACTCCGGTATGGACCTCACCGGGCTGAACATCGACGCACGTCAGTTGGCGGCCGCCGAAGCGCAGACCGAGCCGGCCAACGGAAACAAGATCGGCTGGGTCGAGGCCGATGCGTGTCAGCTGCCTTTCGAGGCCAACACTTTCGACCGGGTACTGGCTGTCGAGTGCATCTTTCATTTCCCTTCGCGAGAGCGGTTTCTCGCCGAGGCGGCGCGGGTGCTCAAGCCGGGCGGCTACGTGGCGGTGTCGGATTTCGTCCCGACCCTGTCCTTCTTCGGGAAGACACCGTTCTGGATGCTGATTCGGACCCGGATCGCGAAGTCCTACGGCACGTTGGGCAACCTTCCGCTCCGGTCATATCGGTCCATGGGCAAGCGCGCGGGACTGCAGCTGGAAACGAATCGCAACATCCGGAAGAACACGATGCCCACCTACCCGTTCTTGCTCAAGTTCTTTCGTGAGGAGTTGCCGCCCGACAGCAGGAAGACCATGGCCGTCGGCACCCGGTGGATGAAGTGGTTGTCGAAGCTCGGTTTCGCTCAGTATCGGGTGTACACGTTCCGCAAGCCCCTCTGATTCCGGCGGTCGCCCCACGCTCGGCGTAACAATGTTGCAGAGTCGCACTCGCTGAACGCCGCCGCGGTGGGAACATGGCGTGACCCTGGCCATGACGAGAGGCGCCACCACATATGTCTGCCCTTCGGCGAACCAAGTCTGTCGAGCAGTCGATTGCCGACACCGATGAACCGGCGACTCGGCTCCGCAAGAACCTCACCTGGTGGGACCTGACGGTTTTCGGGGTGTCGGTCGTGATCGGCGCCGGCATCTTCACCATCACCGCGTCGACGGCGGGCAACCTGACCGGCCCGGCCATCTCGATCGCCTTCCTGATCGCCGCCGTGGCATGCGGTCTGGCCGCCTTGTGTTACGCCGAGTTCGCCTCGACCGTGCCCGTCGCGGGCAGCGCGTACACCTTCTCCTATGCCACCTTCGGTGAGTTCGCGGCCTGGATCATCGGCTGGGACCTGATCCTCGAGTTCGCCGTCGCGTCCGCGGTGGTCGCCAAGGGGTGGTCGAGCTACCTCGGAACGGTGTTCGGGTTCGGCGGCGGGATCGCGGATTTCGGTGGGCTGTCGGTCGACTGGGGTGCGCTGCTGATCATCGCGTTCGTCACGGTCCTGCTGGTGATCGGCACCAAGCTCTCGGCGCACTTCAGCCTGGCGATCACGATCATCAAGGTGTCGGTCGTGCTGTTGGTGGTCGTGGTCGGCGCGTTCTACATCAAGGCGGCCAACTACACCCCGTTCATCCCGCCGAATGAGGCCGGTGAGAGTGCCAGCGGGGCAGACCAGTCGTTGTTCTCGCTGTTGACCGGGGCGGCGGGCAGCCATTACGGGTGGTACGGCGTGCTGGCCGGCGCCTCGATCGTGTTCTTCGCGTTCATCGGGTTCGACGTCGTCGCGACCACGGCCGAGGAGACCCGCGATCCGCAGCGTGATGTGCCCCGGGGCATTCTGGCCTCGTTGGCCATCGTCACCGTCCTCTATGTCGCGGTGTCGGTGGTGCTCTCGGGCATGGTGTCCTACACCGTGCTGCGGGATGCGCCGGAGGGGCACGCCAACCTTGCCACCGCGTTCGATGTCAACGGTGTGCACTGGGCGGCGAAGGTCATCTCGATCGGCGCGCTCGCCGGCCTCACCACCGTGGTGATCGTGCTGATGCTCGGGCAGACCCGGGTGCTGTTCGCGATGTCGCGCGACGGCCTGTTGCCGCGCAAGCTGGCCGTGACCGGCAGCCATGGGACGCCGGTCCGGATCACTGTGATCGTCGGCGTGCTGGTGGCGATCGCGGCCTCGGTGTTCCCGATGGGCCGGTTGGAGGAGATGGTGAACATCGGCACGTTGTTCGCCTTCGTGTTGGTATCGGCCGGTGTCATCGTGCTGCGGCGGACCCGCCCCGACCTGCCGCGCGGATTCCGCGTGCCGTGGGTCCCGGTGTTGCCGATCGCCGCGATCCTGGCGTGCCTGTGGTTGATGCTCAACCTGACCGGATTGACCTGGATCCGGTTCCTGCTCTGGATGGTGATCGGCGTGGTGGTCTACCTGGTGTACGGCCGCCGGCATTCGGCTCTGGCCAACCGGGACATCGCCGCCGTATAGCCCCACCCCAATGCTCCCGTCTCGTCGGCATTGTGACCCCGCACACCCATACTGCTTTACAAAATAGGCATCAATGTCTAGACAGGTGACATATTGCGTCATATAGTCAAGTCATTGCAGTGATAGCTCTCACAAAAGGAGGCTCATCGTGGTGGCTGAACTCTCGAACGGACCGGACGTCGCAGACGTCGGGCAATGGCGGGACAAGAAGCGGCACCTGTGGCTCATGGGGCTGATCGCCCCGACGGCGATCTTCGTGATGTTGCCGTTGGTCTGGGCGCTCAATCAGGCCGGCTGGCACACCGCGGCGCAGGTGCCGCTGTGGATCGGTCCGATCCTGCTCTACGTCCTGTTGCCGCTGCTGGACCTGCGGTTCGGGCCGGACGGGCAGAATCCGCCCGACGAGGTGATGGAGCAGCTGGAGAACGACAAGTACTACCGGTACTGCACCTACGTCTACATCCCGTTCCAGTACGCGAGCGTGGTGATGGGCGCGTATCTGTTCACCGCGTCCGACCTCAGCTGGCTCGGGTTCGACGGTGGGCTGAGTTGGCCGGCCAAGATCGGCATCGCGCTGTCGGTGGGGGTGCTCGGAGGGGTGGGCATCAACACCGCACACGAGATGGGGCACAAGCGTGACTCTCTGGAGCGCTGGCTGTCCAAGATCACGCTGGCCCAGACCTGGTACGGCCACTTCTACATCGAGCACAACCGCGGGCACCACGTGCGCGTGGCCACGCCCGAGGATCCCGCGTCGGCGCGTTTCGGTGAGACCTTCTGGGAGTTCTTGCCGCGCAGCGTGTTCGGCAGTCTGAAGTCATCGTGGGAGTTGGAGGCCCAGCGGCTGCGCCGGCAGGACCGCTCACCGTGGCACTGGTCCAACGACGTGCTCAACGCGTGGGCGATGTCGGTGGTGTTCTGGGGTGTGTTGATCGCGGTCTTCGGGATCGGGGTGGTGCCGTTCATGGTGATCCAGGCGATCTACGGCTTCAGCCTGCTGGAATCGGTCAATTACCTGGAGCACTACGGCCTGCTGCGGCAGAAAACCGCCGGCGGCCGTTACGAGCGCTGCGCACCCGTGCACAGCTGGAACTCCGACCACATCGTGACCAACCTGTTCCTCTATCACCTGCAGCGTCACAGTGATCACCACGCCAACCCGACACGCCGGTACCAGACCCTGCGCAGCATCGACGGCGCGCCGAACCTGCCCAGCGGATACGCCTCGCTGATCGGGCTCACGTACCTGCCGCCGTTGTGGCGCAAGGTGATGGACCACCGGGTGCTCGAGCACTATGCCGGCGACATCACCAAGGTCAACATCCAGCCGCGGCTGCGGGAGAAGGTGCTCGCCCGGTACGGCGCCGGTGAGGGGGCCGCCGACGAGCGCTTGCGCGAGGAGCCGAGGGCTGGAGCATGAGCGCCTATCAGTGCCCGGGCTGCGGCTATATCTACGACGAGGCCAAAGGTGCTCCGCGCGAAGGGTTTCCCGCCGGAACGTCGTGGGACGAGGTGCCCGACGACTGGTGCTGCCCGGACTGTGCGGTGCGGGAGAAAGTCGATTTCGAACCGATGGGAGTAAAACCATGACCGAGCCATACAAGCTCTACATCTGTGTGCAGTGCGGATTCGAGTACGACGAGGCCAAAGGCTGGCCCGAGGACGGCATCGCCCCGGGCACGCGTTGGGACGACATCCCCGAGGACTGGAGCTGCCCAGACTGCGGTGCGGCGAAGGCCGATTTCGACATGGTCGAGGTCGTGCGGCCTTGACGGCTTCGTGCGACGCGCTCGAAAGCGGGCCGGAAAGCGATATTGTCCCCGGTGTGAGTCGGCCGCGAGACAAGCAGCGCATTCCGTATGCGGAAGCGTCGCGCGTGCTGTTGCGGGATTCGATCCTCGACGGCATGCGCGAGCTACTGCTGACCCGCGACTGGTCGGCCATCACGCTGTCGCATGTGGCACAGGTCGCCGGGATCAGCCGTCAGACGATCTACAACGAGTTCGGGTCGCGCCAGGGTTTGGCCGAGGGATATGCCATGCGCCTGGCGGACCGCCTCGTCGACGCGGTCGACGAGGCCATCAACAACAACGTCGGCGAGGTGCACGCGGCGTTTCTGGAGGGCTTCCGGGCCTTCTTCCTCGAGTCGGCCGCCGACCCGCTGGTGATCTCGTTGCTCACCGGCGCCTCGAAGCCCGACCTGCTGCAGATCATCACCACCGGCAGCGGGCCGATCATCTCCCGCTGCTCGCAGCGCCTGACCGGAACGTTCCAGAACAGCTGGATGAAGGCCAGTGACGCCGACGCCGGGGTGCTGGCTCGGGCCATCGTGCGGCTGGCGATGAGTTACGTGTCGATGCCGCCTGAAGCCGACCACGATGTGGCCGGTGACCTGGCCCGACTCATGACGCCCTTCGCCGAGCGCTACGGTGTCATAGATACCGCCTAGCTGTCAGAGCGCCGCCGCTGTCACAAAACGCATGAGCGCCTGTCCCGCGAGCCCGCAGGCTAGAGGTATCTGCATGTGGCGTCGCCGTTCGGCGCACCCGTGCGCCGGCAAGCAATTCACGAATGAAAGAGGGCTCTAGATGACCGAGTTGAAGGCCGACAGCCTCAACGGGATCGACTTCAAGGTGGCCGACCTGTCGCTGGCCGATTTCGGCCGCAAGGAGATCCGCCTGGCCGAACACGAGATGCCGGGCCTGATGGCGCTGCGTCGCGAGTACCACGACGTCCAGCCGCTCAAAGGCGCGCGGATTTCCGGCTCGCTGCACATGACCGTGCAGACCGCGGTGCTGATCGAAACCCTGGTGGCTCTCGGCGCTGAAGTTCGATGGGCCTCCTGCAACATCTTCTCCACCCAGGACCACGCCGCGGCGGCCGTCGTCGTCGGTCCGAACGGCACTCCCGAGGAGCCCAAGGGCACCCCGGTCTTCGCCTGGAAGGGCGAGACGCTGGAGGAGTACTGGTGGGCCGCCGAGCAGATGCTCACCTGGGAGGGCGAGCCGGCGAACATGATCCTCGACGACGGCGGCGACGCCACCATGCTGGTGCTGCGTGGCGCGCAGTACGAGAAGGCCGGCGTGGTCCCGCCCGCCGAGGACGACGACCCGGCCGAGTGGAAGGTCTTCCTGTCCCTGGTGCGCAAGCGCTTTGAGACCGAGAAGGACAAGTGGACCAAGATCGCCGACGCGGTCAAGGGTGTCACCGAGGAGACCACCACCGGTGTGCTGCGGCTGTACCAGTTCGCTGCCGCGGGTGAGCTGGCGTTCCCGGCCATCAACGTCAACGACTCGGTCACCAAGAGCAAGTTCGACAACAAGTACGGCACCCGGCACTCGCTGATCGACGGCATCAACCGCGGCACCGACGTGCTGATCGGTGGCAAGAAGGTGCTGATCTGTGGCTACGGCGACGTGGGCAAGGGCTGTGCCGAGTCGATGGCCGGCCAGGGGGCGCGGGTCCAGGTCACCGAGATCGACCCGATCAATGCCCTGCAGGCGCTGATGGACGGTTTCGACGTGGTGACCGTCGAGGAGGCGATCGGCAACGCCGACATCGTGGTCACCTCGACGGGCAATAAGGACATCATCCTGCTCGAGCACATGAAGGCGATGAAGGACCAGGCCATCCTGGGCAACATCGGCCACTTCGACAACGAGATCGACATGGCGGCGCTGGAGCGCTCGGGCGCGACGCGGTTGAACATCAAGCCGCAGGTCGACCAGTGGACGTTCGGTGACACCGGCAAGTCGATCATCGTGCTGAGCGAGGGCCGTCTGCTCAACCTCGGAAACGCCACGGGCCACCCGTCATTCGTGATGAGCAACAGCTTCTCGAACCAGGTGATCGCCCAGATCGAGCTGTGGACCAAGAACGACGAATACGACAACGAGGTCTACCGCCTGGCCAAGCACCTCGATGAGAAGGTGGCACGCATTCACGTCGAGGCACTCGGCGGCACCCTGACCAAGCTCACCAAGGAGCAGGCCGAGTACATCGGCGTCGACGTCGAGGGTCCGTACAAGCCGGAGCACTACCGCTACTGAGTTACCCCTGCTGCGCGAGCAGTCCCCCGCAAGCGGGTGGGACCCCAGCGAAAACCCCCATTTCCCCATGGATTTGGGGGTTTTCGCGTGTGGTCGGCAGTTCTAAGCGGTGTGCTCATGTCGGTATCGGACATTTGGCAGTCACTGACTGTTATTGTTCCGGCTCGTGGGTCGGGTCTGGGGGATTCTCGGTGTCTTGTTGCTGTTCGGAGGTGTCGGTGTGGTACCGGCACACGCCGATCCGTCGAACGACGGGCATGACCCGATCTTCAACGAGGACGAGTACGTCGAGTTCTACACGCCGCCGGACCCGTTGCCCGGGGTACCGGGGGACCTGATCAAGTCCGAGCCGTCTCGGCTGGTGCTGGAACCGTCCGGCGAGCTCGGTGCCATCGTCGCTGACGGAACGCGAATCATGTACCGCAGCACCGATGCTCGCGGCAATCCGATGGCGGTGACCGGTACCTACTTCGAGCCGCACAATGCGTGGCCGGGCGAGGGACCACGACCGCTGATCGTCTACGGCCCGGGTACCCAGGGCCAGGGAGACCAGTGCGCACCGTCGCGGCAGTTCAATCAGGGCATCCACTGGTCCCCGTGGCTCGACATCGCGTTCAACTACGAGGAGCTGTTCGTCGCCACCATGGTGGCGCGTGGATTCGCCATCGTGATGACCGACTATCAGGGACTCGGCACGCCCGGACTGCATACGTATGTGAACCGGGTTGCCGAGGGCAATGCCATGCTCGACGCCGGTCGGGCCGCGATGAAGATACCCGGCACGTCACTGGATCCCCATGGGCCGGTGGCATTTTGGGGCTACTCGCAGGGCGGTGGCGCGGCGGCGTCGGCTGCCGAGTTGGCATCGTCGTATGCTCCGGACCTGCATGTGGTCGGTACCTATGCGGGTGCCCCGCCGGCCGATCTGAAGGAACTGTTCCCCTACGCCGACGGCAGCGCGCTGGTTGGCGTGGTGGGGTACGCGTTGAACTCCGTCATCACCAGCTACCCGGAGTTCGAGGATTTGATCCGATCGAAGCTCACACCCCGCGGCGCTGATCTGCTGCAGAAGGTCCAGGATCAGTGCATCGCGGAGACGATCACCAAGTTCATGTTCAGGCACCTGCAGCCCTACTTCAACGTCGACATCTATCAGGCAGTGAACGAGGAGCCGTTCAGCACACTGTTCGACATGCAGAAGATCGGCCGATACAAACCGAATGCACCGGTGCTGATCCTGAGCAACAGGTACGACCCGTTGGTGCCGTGGACTGCGGCCAACCAACTCGGGCGGGACTGGTGCGACAAGGGTGCTGATGTTCAATTCTGGACGAACGAGGAGCCGCCGTTTCTGAACAAGTTGGTGATCAACCACGCGCTGCCGATGCTCGTCGACGGTGAGCGGGGCATGCAGTGGATTGCCGACCGCTTCAACGGATTACCGACCACGCCCAACTGTGCAGAGTTCTAGGGATCGGGCTGCCAAGCGGTGAGCCCCTGCGAGGAGGGGCCCACCGTCGTGACACTGGTCCGGTCAGTCCTTGTTCTTGTCCTTGGTGGTCTTGGTCTTCGCGGTCTTGGCGTTGGTCTTGGTCTTGGCCTTGCCCGAGCTGTCGGAACCGCTCGTGGCTGAGCTGGACGTGCTGGAACCCGAACCCGTTGAAGCGGAATCAGATTCGCTCTTTGTCCGGCTGCTGGATCCGGTGAGTCCGTCGCGAGCATTCTTGACCGCGTCCCGGATGCCCTGGGCGACCTTGCGCTGGCTCTGGCCGAACGAAGTGTCGGGTCGGGTTGTGGGCGCCTTCGGAAGCACGTCGAGCTTCGGCGGCGTTGTCGTACTGGCCTTTTCGGTCGCATCGACGGCCGGTGTCTTGGCGACCTCCTCGGCTGCGGCCGTGGTGTCCGAAGCCGGCAAGGTGACCGCCACCATCTTGTTCGCGGTGGTGTGGGTCAGCTCGGTGGCCGCAGCCACCTTGTCGGAAGCCGTCGTGTCGGCAGTCGAGACGACGGCAGTGTCGTCGACGACCGTCTTGTCGGCCACGGTCCCGGTATCGGTGTCGGTGCCCTGCAGCTTCTTGACGATGTCGTTGATCGCGGCGGTCTTGAGCATGTCGCGAAGCTTGGTGACCCCTGGGCTTTCGGCGGTGTCGCTGAAGATGTCACCCACCGCAAGCGGCTTCAGTCCGAACAGTGGCGGCTTCGGTGCGGGTGCATTTCCCTTGCCGTCCCAGTCATCCCAGCCGTTACCGAGCAGGGCGCCGACGGTCTGCGATACGCCCTGCAAGGCCCCGATCGGACCGACGGCCTCGCTGTCGATAGCGATGACGGTGCCGCCGAGACCGACTTTCAGGCCGATACTGTTGAAGATCGAGCCGCCGACGGAGGGAATCTCCACGACATTGCCGTCTTCGTCGGTGTATTCGTAGGTGTTCCTGTCGACCGAACCCGGGGTGAGCAGGCCGCCGAAGGCGATGTCGAGCCCCTCGAACGTTATGCCTTCGGGCATGATGCCCGCGTCGTTGAGCAACGGCGTCAGCGCGTCGAGGTTGAGGTCGGCACCGTTCAGGAAGCCGTTCACCATGCTGGCCGGTATACCGAGCGCAGCAGCGAAAGCCGCTGATGCATCACCGGTTTCGGCGGCAGCCGCGATCGCCTGGGCGCTGTTGAGCAGTGCCACCGCCGGGCTGATCACCGGTCCGACGGATCCGATGAGGACGCCGCTGAGGGGTGACGCCAGGAAATCGAGGACGGCCGACACTGTCTCGACGTCGGTGCCTTCCGGCAAGAAGCCGGGGAACATGCCGAGCATCAGGCCGTGCATGCCGCCCAGGGTGTGCTTGAGCACCGTCTCCTTGGTGTCGTCGTCCGCCCCGATCAGCGTCAGACCTGCCGCCACCTTCATCACGTTGGCGGCGAACTGCTGTGATACGGCCTCAAAGCTGGACGGGTCCTCGAAAAGCTGCTTGGCATAGCCGATCTGGTTGACGATCGCTTGCTGCAGCCCCACGGCCGGTGCCAGCAGGAAGTTGTCACCGAGGGTCGTGCCGTTGGCGATCGAGGTGTCGAGTGCGTCCTTCCACGCGGCGAGTGGGTCCCATCCTGCGGTGAGCCGGACCGAGGCGGACTGAATGTCGTGTGCAACGGTGGCTGGGACGGGCGCGAGCCCGGGAGCGGCAGCGATCATCCCGGTGGCGGCGACGACGACGCCGGCGGCAGTGAGCCAGTTTCGGGCGACTTCTTGCTTTTCACCAGGGGTTATGCGGGGCTGGGCGGCGAGGTGCACGACATTTTCCTTTCGGAACTGTAAATAACGCCCAGACGTTAGCCCGAGATTTAGTTGCGGAGGCAAGATTTCGGCAATCTCTCTAGTCGTCTTAAGAAAGTGGCCGCGCTGGCTATGCCGGGCCGCAGCAGTCCCCGCTGCTCATGGCGGCGTGGGGCGGCCATGGCAAATAGTTATGAATTTTCTAATCGTCTGACATCTGACAAGGGGCGGGTGCCTGCGTCTGCCCGCCACGTGTCCTGTGCATCGCGGACTGTGGGCGGCCCACGCCGGGCCCTGTGGATCGATTTGATCGGTCACATGCAAATACGTTGTGCCGCAGCCAGAATGGTCCGAAGTCGGCCTCGTGTCGGCGCGCGTGTACTCGCATCGTAGGGTCGGGTTGCTCGTTGAGAAGACCCGCGCACCCTGGTGCGGAACGTGCTGAGTCAGCGCACTGCTATCGATACATCTCGGCGCGACCACGATGGTGGTCTAAAGGTCGATACACTGGGCCTTTACCGCAGATTTCTCCGCCGGTTCGACCGTCGCAGCTTCCGGCGGGGTCCATTCAGCAAACAAAAGTCGGCGTGCCCCGCCTCAGCTCGGGTTGGCTGCCCGCTGCTGGCGGGCCGCCTCAGCCTTGATCAGCTCAGCGATCTGCGTTGCGGCCTCGAGCTCCCGAGCCTTGGCGAGGTCGTCAAGTGCCGTTGGCGCGCGCCACTGCGCCACGGGTGCGATCTCCCCGTCGAGGAACTGCCTGCGGCACTGACCTCGTTGAATCTTGCCGCTCGACGTGGTCGGAATCGACACATGCGGCACCAGCAGAACTGAGTTCGGCTCGAGTCCGTAGCGTTCGGCCACGGCGTTGCGGACCGTCGCGGCCACCTCGGCCAAGTCGGCCGCGGGATCGCGCTGTTGGTCCACCTCCTGGACGACCACCAACTGTTCGACCGCGCCCAAGCCGGGCGTGATCGCGAAGGCCGCACCGCGACCGGAAACGAGCATCGGGTGGCATTCCTGCACCGTGCGCTCGATGTCGTTCGGGTAGTAGTTGCCGCCGCGGATGACGACCAGATCCTTGCACCGCCCCGTGATGAACAGCTCGCCTGACCGCAGGAAACCCAGGTCCCCGGTGCGCAGGAACGGGCCGGCCGAGGTTTCCGGCAGCACCGCAGAGAACGTCTGGGCAGTCTCTTCCGGTCTGGCCCAATACCCCCAGCCCACACTGGGGCCTGGGATCCAGATCTCGCCGACTTCGTCTGTCCCACATGGCCGGTGGGTCGCCGGATCGACGACGACGACCTGTTGGCCGCCCCGCGGTTGGCCGCAACCCACCAATGTGACCGTGGACGGAAGTCCAGGCCGGGCGTCGACGACGCGGTCCGATTGGAGGCCGGCGCGATCGACGTGGGCTACCACCGGCAGCTCGGCGTCCGAGCCGCCCGACACCAGCAAGGTCGCCTCCGCGAGTCCGTATACCGGGCAGAACGCCTCCGGCCGGAATCCGGCCGGAGCGAACGCCTCGGCGAACTGCTTGAGTGTGGTGGCCTGCACCGGCTCAGCGCCGTTCATGGCGGTGGCCAGGTTTGACAGATCGAGCGCCGCCCGTTGCTCGGCAGTGCTGTGTTCGACGCACAGGTCATAGGCGAAATTCGGTGCGGCGGTGAAGGTTGCGCGATGCCGGGACAGCGCTTCCAGCCAGCGCATCGGACGCTTCACGAAGGAGGACGGCGACATGAGATGGGTGGTGCAGCCGACATAGAGCATCGACAGGACCCCGCCGATCAACCCCATGTCGTGATGCGAGGGCAGCCAGAACACACTGATCGCGGTGTCATCGCCGCCCCACACTCGGCGGATCGACTCCATGTTGTGCAGCAGGTTGCGGTGCGTCAAAGCGGCACCCTTGGGCGTGGTGGTTGAGCCGGATGTGTACTGCACCATGGCGATTGCGCCCGGGTCGATATCGGGCACCTCCCAGCTGTCGGCCCGTCCGGCGGCGTCGTCTTCCTCGTCGGTACGGATCCATTGCAGGTCGCGCCCCTCGGCGAGCTCGTCGATCGCGGCCTTGATCTTCGACTGCGTCTCGGCGGTGGCGAGCGCGAAGCGGGCGTGCGCGTCGGGCACGACCGACGACAGCCGCGGCGCCAGCCGCTCGTGCACCGGCACGGCGACCGCACCCGCGTAGATACACCCGAAGAAACCGGCGATGGAATCCAGACCCGGCCGGCACAGCACCAGGACCCGTTCACCTGCGGCGCCGAGTCGTTGCAGGGTGGACGCGATCGCTCGGGCCCGACGGTCCAGGTCGGCGTAGGTGAGCTGAGTGCGATCCACGTCGTCGCCGTCGTAGGAGAAGCTGAACGCGACCTTGTCTCGATAGGTCTCGGCGCGCTGCTGCAGCAGATCCATCAAGGTGGCTGCGGCAAGGTTGGTGTCGTGGTTCATTCGCAATCTCATCCGTCGGCGATTCCTGGGATCAGGCGACCGTACCGGACGCAAAAATAAGCACGGCTATCTTGTCGAGCCTCCGAGGGCGTCCGAATTAGGCGAAGCAGGCGGTGCCGGCCTGCGGATAGGATTTGCCCGAGCGATCAATCGGGGGTGCCAATGGCTGAGGACGCCGTCATCGAAGAGTTAGCTGCGGCGGTCGAGCGCAGCCCGGAGCTGGCGGAGTTGAGGCTGCACCTGGCCACTTTGTTGGTGGAGCGGCACCGCTATGCCGAGGCGCTGGCACATTGCAGTGCGGTGCTGGCCCGGGATGCCTCGAACACCCGGGCGGTGACCTTGCTGCAACAGTGCAGTGCCGGCCTGGCCGGAGCGGCCGCGCCCGCTGCCCCCGAGGAATCCGCCGGCGGCTTCGACTGGACTGCCGCCGAGAACCAGGTCGCCGACATCGTCAAACCCGCATTCGTCTCCGAACCGGCGGAAGCCATCAGCGAGAAGGACTTCGACGTACTGCAGCGCACGTCGGTCCGGCTCGCCGACATCGCCGGGATGGCCGACGTCAAGAAACAGCTCGAGCTCTCGTTGCTCGGTCCTATCCGCAACCCCGAGTTGATGAAGGCGTTCAAGGTGTCCGCACGTGGCGGGCTCCTTCTGTATGGCCCGCCCGGATGCGGCAAGACCTACCTCGCCAAGGCAGTGTCGGGCGAGCTCGGAGCGAACTTCTATCAGGTCGGCATCGCCGATGTGTTGTCCCGCTGGCTCGGCGAGAGTGAACACAGCGTCCGGTCGATCTTCGACAACGCGCGTCGCAACGCGCCCTGCGTGCTGTTCTTCGACGAGGTGGATGCGCTCGGCCATCGCCGTTCCGCGTTGAGCGGGTCGGCTGGACTTCGGACTGTCGTGAATGCGCTTTTGGAAGAACTGGATTCGGCCACATCGAACAATGACGGCGTCTACGTCCTGGGTGCGACCAACGCGCCGTGGGACGTGGATGCCGCGCTGCGCAGGCCCGGTCGGTTCGACCGGATGCTCTTCGTGTCGCTGCCGGACGCGGAGGCCCGTGCGGCGATCATGAAGCTGCACTTGCAGGACCGGCCGGTGGAGGGCATCAACCTGGCGTCGGTGGCCAAACGGACCGACGGATTCTCCGGAGCCGACCTGGCCCACGTGTGCGATACCGCAACACAATTGGCGATGGCCGAATCGCTCCGCAGCGGGCAGGTGCGGCCCGTCCAGATGGGCGACATCGATGCCGCGCTGGAACAGATTCGGCCCTCAAGCGGCCCCTGGTTCGAAACCGCCCGCAACGTCGTCGAGTTCAGCAACCGTGACGGCACCTACGACGATCTGGCAAAGTACCTGCGGCGGAACAAACTTCGGTGACGGCGGGCGCGGGGCCCAGGGAGGTCGCCGAGGCGTACCTGGAGACCAGGAACTATCAGCGGGCCGCTGAAGTACTGCAATCGGCGCTGGCCGAAGATCCGAACAATCCCATCCTGTTGGCGCGCTACGGCCAAGCCTGCCTAGGGCTGAAAGACTATAGGCGCGCGGCCTCGGCAGCCCATGCGGCGCTCAGTGCTCCCGACAACGAACATGCCATGCGCGTGTACACCGCCGCGCTACGGGGCCAGCTTCGGCTTTCGGACGCCTTGTGGATGGCCTGGAGGACTGTCACCGATCATCCGAATTCCTCTCGTGCGCACTACCTTTATGCCAGGATGCTCCACGATTCGGGGTTCGATGACGATGCACTCACCGCGATCAACGAGTCGCTGCGCTTGAACCCGGCTTCGGCGGATTCTCTGGTGCTGCGGGGCAGTATCGCCCGCTATCGCTGGGGGCGCGCTGCCGCCGAGGCCGACTACCATGCGGCCCTGCGGGTGGAACCCGATCATGCTTGGGCCGTGCACGAACTTGCCGTCAGTCGGCTGCGGTGGGGCAAGCTGGCGACGGCGATCCGGGGCTTTCTGGGTGCGGGCCGCCTCGATCCCGACTTCGGACCGTTGGCCCGCAGAAACATCGGTGCGGTGTTGATCCGGGTGCTGCGATTGGCCACGGCGTCGGTGATGCTGTTGTTCTTTGCCGTGGGCGCCGGGGTAGGTGAGCATCAGGATTTCCGTTCCACGTTTGTGCCGAGGCTGATCGCTGCTGTCGTGACGCTCGGCTTGGCTGCGGCGCTCGTGTGGGTTGCGCGCAGCGTGCCGGGCCCGACATTGCGCGCGGTGCTGCGCGAACGACTGCTATTGGCCGTTCGAGTGCTGTTCCTCGGCTTCGCGATCGTGGTCGGGTTGGCCACCGTAGTGGTGGGATCGGCGCCGTTGACCAGTGCTCTCGCACCGTTTCTGTTCATCGGCGCCCTTGGGTTGACCGTGCTCGGTTGGCTGGTCGGACAGTAAACGGAACAATGCACGCGCTCGGCGGCCTGAATCTCATTGTCCGGGAACGGGGATTCACGTCGAGATACGTGCCGCCGGGGCAGCGGTGACGGGGCTCGGGCCGCCCGCACCAATTACGCTGCCTGTGTGCTCATAGCGATCGAGGGTGTCGACGGCGCAGGCAAACGTACGTTGACGGGCGGCTTGCGGGCGGCGTTCGAGGCTGACCACCGCTCCGTCGGCAGCCTGGCGTTCCCGCGGTATCACCGGTCGGTGCCGGCCGATCTGGCCGCCGAGGCGCTGCACGGCGCCCACGGCGACCTGGCCGAGTCGGTCTATGCGATGGCAACCCTGTTCGCGCTCGACCGGGCCGGGGCGCGGGAGGAGATCGAGCACCTGCTCGGCGTCTACGACGTCGTCATCCTGGACCGCTACGTCGCCTCGAACGCGGCCTACAGCGCGGCCCGGCTGCACCAGGACGCGGACGGCGAGGTGGTCGCCTGGGTGCGTGAGCTCGAGTTCGACCGGCTCAAGATGCCCACACCGGACTGGCAGGTGCTGCTCGACGTCCCCACCGAGCTGGCCGCCGCGCGGGCCGAGCACCGCGCCAACACGGAGGCCGATCGGGCCAAGGATGCCTACGAACGGGACAGCGGCCTGCAGCAGCGCACCGGCGAGGTCTATGCCGCGCTGGCGGCCGCCGATTGGTGCGGTCGGTGGGCCGTCGCGGGCCCGGATGTGGACCCCACAGCCATGGCAGGTCGCCTAAGCAGCAGATAAAGCGGAGAAACCCGCGTGTGGTACCCCGGTTTTATCGCGATCTGGTGACACCATGGACACCATGAGGCAAAGGATCCTTGTCGTCGACGACGACCCATCGCTGGCCGAGATGCTCACCATCGTCTTGCGTGGTGAGGGATTCGACACCGCGGTCATCGGCGATGGCAGTCAGGCGCTCACCGCGGTCCGTGAACTGCGGCCCGATCTGGTCCTTCTGGACCTGATGCTGCCCGGCATGAACGGCATCGACGTGTGCCGTGTGCTCCGTGCCGACTCGGGCGTGCCGATCGTCATGCTGACGGCGAAGACCGACACCGTCGACGTGGTGCTCGGCCTGGAGTCCGGCGCCGACGACTACGTGATGAAGCCGTTCAAGCCGAAGGAGCTGGTCGCCCGCGTGCGCGCCCGGCTGCGCCGCAACGAGGACGAGCCCGCCGAGCTGCTGTCGATCAACGATGTGGAGATCGATGTGCCGGCTCACAAGGTGACCCGTCAGGGCGAGCAGATTTCGCTGACACCGCTGGAGTTCGACCTGCTCGTGGCGCTGGCACGCAAACCACGCCAGGTGTTTACTCGTGATGTGCTGCTCGAACAGGTGTGGGGATACCGTCACCCCGCAGACACCCGTTTGGTGAACGTGCATGTCCAGCGGTTGCGGGCCAAGGTTGAGAAAGACCCGGAGAACCCGCAGGTGGTGTTGACCGTTCGAGGAGTGGGATACAAGGCCGGACCCCCGTGATCTTCAGCTCCAGACGGCGCATCCGTGGGCGCTGGGGAGGTTCCGGCCCACTGTTGCGCGGATTGGGGACGCTCGGCAGGGCGCTGAGCCTGGTGTGGCGACGTTCGCTGCAACTGCGCGTGGTCACTTTGACATTGGGGCTCTCGCTTGCCGTGATCCTGGTGCTCGGCTTCGTGCTGACCAGCCAGATCACCGACCGGATTCTCGAGGTCAAGGTGAAGGCCGCCACCGAGGAGGTCGAGCGGGCCCGGGTCACGGTCGGCGGCATCGTGGGTGGTGAGGAGAGCCGCTCGCTGGACAGCAGCCTGCAGCTTGCGCGGAACACCTTGATCGACCGTAAGGCCGACGCCCGGGCGGACGTGGCCGGAGCGTTCGACGCGGTCCTCATCGTTCCCGGTGACGGTCCACGCGAAGCCGCGGCGGCCGGACCGGTACAGCAGGTGCCGAACGCCTTGCGCGACTTCGTGAAAGCCGGGCAGGTCAGTTACCAGTACGCCACGGTGACCACCGATGCGTTCTCGGGGCCCGCGCTGATCGTCGGCAGCCCGGCGTCCTCGTCGGTGCCCAATCTTGAGCTGTACCTGATCTTCCCGTTGAACAACGAGGAAAGCACCATCTCGCTGGTGCGCGGCACCATGGCGACCGGCGGCGTGGTGCTGCTGGGTCTGCTGGCCGCGATCGCCCTCGTGGTGGCCCGCCAGATCGTGCAGCCGGTGCGCTCGGCCTCGCGGATCGCCGAGCGGTTCGCCGAAGGGCACCTCACCGAGCGGATGCCCGTGCGCGGCGAGGACGACATGGCCCGGCTGGCGGTGTCGTTCAACGACATGGCCGAGAGCCTGTCCCGCCAGATTCAGCAGCTCGAGGAATTCGGAAACCTGCAGCGCCGCTTCACTTCTGACGTCAGCCACGAACTGCGCACCCCGCTGACCACGGTGCGCATGGCGGCCGACCTGATCCACGACCACAGCGAGGACCTTGACCCCGCGCTCCGGCGGTCCACCGAACTGATGGTCAACGAGCTGGACCGCTTCGAGACCCTGCTGGCCGACCTGCTGGAGATCTCCCGCCACGACGCCGGCGTGGCCGAGCTGTCGGTGGAGTCGGTCGATCTGCGGTCCACGGTCCAGAGCGCGCTGGACAATGTCGGGCACCTGGCCGCCGACGCCGAGGTCGAGCTCGACGTCAACATGCCCGCCGATGAGGTGATCGCCGAGGTGGATCCCCGTCGGGTGGAACGGATCCTGCGCAATCTCATCGCCAACGCCATCGATCACGCCGAACGCAAACCGGTGCGCATCCGGATGGCCGCCGACGAGGACACCGTCGCCGTCACCGTCCGCGACTTCGGCGTCGGCCTGCGCCCCGGTGAGGAGAAGCTGGTGTTCAGCCGGTTCTGGCGGTCGGATCCGTCGCGGGTGCGCCGCTCCGGCGGCACCGGCCTCGGCCTGGCCATCAGCATCGAGGACGCTCGCCTGCACCAGGGCCGGTTGGAGGCGTGGGGCGAACCGGGCAAGGGCGCCTGCTTCCGCCTGACGCTGCCACTGGTGCGTGGGCACAAGGTGACCACGAGCCCGTTGCCGCTCAAACCTGCTGCGCCGCAGCAGAAGCAGCGGCAGCGTCCCAACCGAGACCGGGAGCATGCGGAGGAGAACGTGTGAAGCGCCTGCTGACGGTGGTGATCGTCGGTCTGGTTGTCCTGGTGTCCGGGTGCGCGGGAATCCCGAATTCGTCTTCCCCGCAGGCCATCGGCACGGTCGACAAGCCGGCACCACCGAATCTGCCCAAACCGGCGCCGGGCATGGATCCCGATGTGCTACTGCGCGAATTCCTCAAGGCCACAGCCGATCCCGCGAACCGGCATCTGGCGGCCCGGCAGTTCCTCACCGACTCCGCTTCCAGTTCCTGGGACGACGCCGGCAGCGCGCTGCTGCTCGACCGGGTGGTGTTCGTCGAAACTCGTGCCTCGGACCGGGTTTCGGTGAGCATGCGGGCGGACATCCTGGGATCGCTGTCCGATATGGGAGTGTTCGAGACGGGGGAAGGCGCTCTGCCCGATCCGGGCCCCATCGAGCTCGTCCAAACCCCTGCCGGGTGGCGCATCGACCGGTTGCCTAACGGTGTTTTCCTCGACTGGCAACAGTTTCAGTCGACCTACAAACGCAACACGCTCTATTTCGTCGACCCGACCGGAACCACGGTCGTGCCCGATCCGCGCTATGTCGCAGTGTCCGATCCCGATCAGCTGGCGACCGAACTGATCTCCAAGCTGGTGGCCGGCCCGCGTCCGGAGATGGCCAGGTCCGTGCGGAACCTGCTCGACGCGCCGCTGCGGATGCGCGGTCCGGTCACCCGTGCCGATGGCGGCAAGACCGGGGTGGGCCGCGGTTACGGTGGCGCCCGCATCGACCTCGAAAACCTCTCGACCACCGATCCGCACAGCCGGCAACTGCTTGCCGCACAGATCATCTGGACCCTGTCGCGGGCCGGGATCAGTGGGCCTTATGTCATCAACGCCGACGGTGCGCCCTTGGACGACAGGTTCGCCGACGGCTGGGAGACCTCCGATGTGGCGGCAGCCGATCCGGGCGCGGTGCCCGGTGCGGCGGCGGGCCTGCACGCGCTGGTGGGCGGCTCGATGGTGGCGCTGGACGGACAGAGCACCAGCCGGGTGCCCGGTGCCTTCGGATCGGCACCGAACCAGAAGTCGGCCGCGGTGTCGCGCAACGGCCAGGACGCGGCGTCGGTCGTGGTGCTGCCTGACGCCCCGGAGGCGACGGCCGCCTCGCTGTGGATGGGGCCGCTGGGCGGGCCCACCGCGATGGCCATCGAGGGCCGAACTCTCAGCCGCCCCAGTTGGTCTCTGGACCAGGCCGTGTGGGTGGTGGTCGACGATGTCAACGTGGTGCGGGCCATCCGCGATGCGTCCGGTGTGCCGGCCCGGATCCCGGTCGACGCGGCGGCCGTGGTCACCCGATATCCCGGCCCGATCACCGAGCTCCAGCTCTCCCGCGACGGCACGCGGGCGGCGATGGTGATCGGTGGGCAGGTGATCCTGGCGGGGATCGAGCGGACTCCCGAGGGGCAGTTCCTGCTGACGTATCCGCGCCGCCTCGGTTTCGGGCTCGGCAACAGCGTGGTGTCGCTGTCGTGGCGCACCGGCGATGACATCGTGGTCAGCCGGACCGATCTGGCTCACCCGGTGTCGTATGTGAATCTCGACGGCGTGAATTCAGATGGGCCCAGCCGCAATCTGGTGGCCCCGGTGGGAACCGTGGCCGCCAATCCGTCGACGGTGTACGTCTCCGACCAACGCGGTGTGCTGCAGTTGTCGGCTTCGGCCAGTGAGAACAACCCGGGTTGGGTCGAGGTGCGCCCGTTGATGATTCCCGGCTCGTTGCCGGTGCTGCCCGGCTGAGGCCGCCAGCGAAAGAGGTGTCGCTGGGCCTGCGCGCCGGCGCTTAGGCTGGGTGCGACCAAGGGGGGCGGCATGGCGGACGAGCGGGACAACGCGTATCCGGCGATGACAATCGATGAGGCAGCACACATTCGGCGTCTCACACTGCAGGTACTGGCGGCTCGCGGCATCGAGGCGATGTTCACCCCCGATGGAGCCACCGTGCGGTGTGCGGACGGCTCGACGTACGGCCTCGACAATCTGATGCGGTCGTGTCGCAATGCGGCGCAAGGGGATTGGCCCGCCGTGGTGGACAAACATTTTGCCGACATGTTGTCTGCGCGGGACCGGCCCGGTGTCGACGCCATGGATCCCTCGGAACTGTTCGCGCGGGTGCGGTCCCGGGTGCTGTCGACCGAGCAGGTGGAGTCGTCTCCCGGGGGAATGCTGTCGTACGGCTGGCCCATCGCCGACGGTCTGACCGAAGTGCTGTGCGTCGACTATCCGGATGTCGTGGCCTATCTCAATACCAACCAGCTCGCCACCCGCGATGCGGGTGCACTTCGCGAGGCAGGCCGACGCAACACCGCCGACGAGCCGATCGAGCAGGTCGTCCCGCGCAACGGAGCCGATGCGGAGTATTCGATCCTGGTCGGTGATTCGGTCTTCGTCGGCTCGAAGATCCTCGACATCGGGGCCTTGGTGCCCGACTATCTGCCCGTCGCCCCGAATGGTGTGATCGTCGGTGCGCCGTCGCGCAATCTGCTGATGGTGCATCCGGTTCGAGCTGCGGAGTCGCTGTTCGCCGCGGTGAACGCGATGGCCGGTGAGTGCCGAACACTCAGCGCCGGCAATCCAGGTCCGATCAGCGGTGACCTGTACTACTGGAACGGTGGTCTGCAGCGCGTCACCTCGGTTAACCCGCAGACCGGCGCCATCTCGGTGCTGGTCGACGGGGCGTTCGGTGACGTGGTCTCGGCGTTGACACGCTGAGCACCGCGGCATGTTCGACCTCATCCTGCCGCGGGAGTGCGGTGGTTGTGGGGCACCGTCGACCAGATGGTGCGCGTCGTGCGCGGCCGCGCTGGGCGTCGGCGACGACGAGCCGCACCTGTTCACTCCGCGGACCGATCCTGGCGTCCCGGTCTTCGCGCTGGGCCGCCACGCAGGCATCCGCAGGCGCGCCATTGTGGCGGTCAAAGAAAAGGGGCGCACGGACCTCGTGGCGCCGCTGGCCGGGGCGTTGAGCGGGGGCCTGCAGCACCTGCTGACCTGGGGCATCGTCGGCACTCCGGTGACCGTCGTACCGGCGCCGACGCGGCGGTCCGCCGCCCGTCGCCGCGGCGGTGATCCGGTCGCGAGGATCGCCACGGCGGCGTCGTCCGGTTTACCCGGGGTGGGGGTGGTGCCGGCGCTGCGACTGCGCCCGTGGGTGCGTGATTCGGTCGGCCTGTCAGTTGTCGCGCGGCAGCGCAACATCGCCGGCCGGGTGCGCCTGATCAGGCCGGTTGCCGGTGAGGTGGTCCTGGTCGACGACATCGTCACCACCGGGGCGACGGCGTCCGAATCGGTGCGGATGCTCGTGCGGGCCGGGGCACAGGTGTCCGCCGTGCTGGCGATTTCACACGCTTGACGTGCGCGTCATTTCGCTGCGATCAAACCCACATGAAGAACTGAGAACACGTATTTGAAATTGGTGGCACGAGTGGGTGAACACGGACTACCGTCGGCAGCAACCACCCGTGAATGACTCACGGCGGCGCTCCCGCAACGCAGCGCCACTTCACCGCCAAACGGTAGGAGGTGAGTACCCGACACCTTTCGCCGCTGGGTGGAGCAAACTTTCGCCGCCCATCGGCATCATCCGATTCGTTGATAAGTAGGGCACGCGTGATGCGTGTGACAACTGAGAGAAACGAGTTGCCGAGTATGTCAACCCATTCCCCGGATTCAAGCGCCACCATGGTGGTCGACCCCGACGAACAGGTCGGAGACACCACCCCGGAGCCGAACGCAGAGGTTGTGGTCAAGGGTCGAAACGTAGAAGTTCCAGACCATTTCCGGATCTACGTCTCGGAGAAGTTGTCGCGCCTGGAGCGGTTCGACCGCACCATCTACCTGTTCGACGTCGAACTCGACCACGAACGCAACCGCCGTCAGCGCAAAAACTGCCAGCACGTCGAGATCACCGCCCGCGGCCGTGGCCCCGTGGTCCGTGGCGAGGCCTGCGCGGACAGTTTCTACGCCGCTCTGGAGTCTGCGGCGGGCAAACTCGAGAGCCGACTGCGCAAGAGCAAGGACCGCCGCAAGATCCACTACGGCGACAAGACCCCGGTCTCGTTGGCCGAAGCGACGGCGCACGAGACGCTGTTCGAAGCCCAACCGACGGCGACCGCCGACGCCGGAGTGGCGGATGGTCTCGATGACCACGAGCCGGGCCGGATCGTGCGGACCAAGGAACACCCGGCGAAGCCGATGACCGTCGACGACGCCCTCTACGAGATGGAGCTGGTGGGACACGATTTCTTCCTGTTCCACGACAAGGAGAGTGACCGGCCGTCGGTGGTGTACCGCCGCCACGCCTACGACTACGGACTGATCCGCCTGGCCTGACGCGTCCCGCCAGGACCGAACCAACAAAACCGCACCTCGGAGCGATCCGAGGTGCGTTTTTGTTTGTTCGCGCCGGCAGAACCAGCGACTTCGACCGGTCACCTACGATGGAGGCCAACAAGCCCGACCGATCCCGCCCATGGGATCCATCGAACCCACAGGGGAAATAGCGTGCTGTCGAAGTTGCTCCGACTCGGTGAAGGCCGCATGGTCAAGCGCCTCAAGAAGGTGGCCGACTATGTCGACACCTTGTCCGACGACATGGAGAAACTCTCGGACGCCGAGCTGCGAGCCAAGACCGACGAGTTCAAGAAGCGGATCGCCGACGGCGAGGACCTCGACGACCTGCTGCCCGAGGCCTTCGCCGTCGCCCGCGAGGCCGCCTGGCGGGTGCTGTCCCAAAAGCACTTCGAAGTCCAGATCATGGGTGGTGCGGCCCTGCACTTCGGCAACGTGGCCGAGATGAAGACCGGTGAGGGCAAGACCCTGACCGCGGTCCTGCCCGCCTACCTCAACGCGCTCGGCGGCAAGGGTGTGCACGTCGTCACCGTCAACGACTACCTGGCCAAACGCGACAGCGAGTGGATGGGCCGGGTGCACCGGTTCCTCGGCCTGGAAGTGGGTGTCATCCTTTCGGGCCTCACGCCGGAGGAACGCCGCGCGGCCTACGCCGCCGACATCACCTACGGCACGAACAACGAGTTCGGCTTCGACTACCTGCGCGACAACATGGCGCACTCGGTCGACGACATGGTGCAGCGCGGCCACAACTTCGCGATCGTGGACGAGGTCGACTCGATCCTGATCGACGAGGCCCGCACCCCGCTGATCATCTCGGGCCCGGCCGACGGTGCCTCGAACTGGTACAGCGAGTTCGCCCGGTTGGCCCCGCTGATGGAGAAGGACGTCCACTACGAGGTCGACATCCGTAAGCGCACCATCGGTGTGCACGAGCTGGGTGTGGAATTCGTCGAGGACCAGCTGGGCATCGAGAACCTGTACGAGGCCGCCAACTCGCCCCTGGTCAGCTACCTGAACAACGCCATCAAGGCCAAGGAGCTGTTCCAGCGCGACAAGGACTACATCGTCCGCGACGGCGAGGTCCTCATCGTCGACGAGTTCACCGGCCGTGTGCTGCTGGGCCGCCGCTACAACGAGGGCATGCACCAGGCGATCGAGGCCAAGGAGCACGTCGAGATCAAGGCCGAGAACCAGACTCTGGCCACCATCACGCTGCAGAACTACTTCCGCCTCTACAACAAGCTGTCCGGCATGACCGGTACGGCCGAGACCGAGGCCGCCGAGCTGCACGAGATCTACAAGCTGGGCGTGGTGCCGATCCCGACCAACAAGCCGATGGTCCGTGCCGATCAGTCCGACCTGATCTACAAGACCGAGGAAGCCAAGTACATCGCGGTCGTCGACGACGTGGCCGAGCGCTACGAAAAGGGCCAGCCGGTGCTGATCGGTACCACCAGCGTCGAGCGCTCCGAGTACCTGTCGCGGCAGTTCACCAAGCGCAAGATCCCGCACAACGTGCTCAACGCGAAGTACCACGAGCAGGAAGCGAACATCATCGCCGAGGCCGGGCGCCTCGGCGCGATCACCGTCGCCACCAACATGGCCGGCCGCGGTACCGACATCGTGCTCGGCGGCAACGCCGACTTCCTGGCCGACAAGCGGCTACGGGAAAAGGGTCTGGACCCGGTCGAGACCCCCGAGGAGTACGAGGCCGCCTGGGACGACACCCTCAAGGCCATCAAGGCCGAGGCGAGCAAGGAGGCCGAAAAGGTCGTCGAGGCCGGCGGTCTCTACGTGCTGGGCACCGAGCGTCACGAGTCCCGCCGTATCGACAACCAGCTGCGCGGCCGCTCGGGCCGTCAGGGCGATCCGGGTGAGTCCCGGTTCTACCTGTCGCTGGGTGACGAATTGATGCGACGGTTCAACGGCGCGACGCTCGAATCGCTGCTCACCCGGCTCAACCTGCCCGACGATGTGCCGATCGAGGCCAAGATGGTCACCCGCGCCATCAAGAGCGCGCAGACCCAGGTCGAGCAGCAGAACTTCGAGGTCCGCAAGAACGTCCTCAAGTACGACGAGGTGATGAACCAGCAGCGGAAGGTCATCTACAAGGAGCGCAGGAAGCTGCTGGAGGGGGAGAACCTCCAGGAGCAGGCCCACGACATGCTGGTCGACGTGATCACCGCCTACGTCGACGGTGCCACCGCCGAGGGTTACGCCGAGGACTGGGATCTGGCGAAGCTGTGGGAGGCGCTCAAGACGCTGTACCCGGTGGGCATCGATCACCACGATCTGATCGATTCGGACGCGGTCGGTGAGCCCGGTGAGCTGACCCGCGACGAGTTGCTCGAGGCGTTGATCAAGGATGCCGACCGTGCGTACGCCGAGCGCGAGAAGCAGCTCGAAGAGCTGGCCGGCGAGGGTGCGATGCGGCAGCTGGAGCGCAACGTGCTGCTCAACGTGATCGACCGTAAGTGGCGCGAACACCTCTACGAGATGGATTACCTCAAGGAGGGCATCGGCCTGCGGGCGATGGCCCAGCGCGACCCGTTGGTCGAGTACCAGCGCGAGGGTTACGACATGTTCGTCGGCATGCTCGACGCGCTGAAGGAGGAGTCGGTCGGATTCCTGTTCAACGTCCAGGTCGAGGCCGCGCCGGCGCCCAGCGCTCAGGTAGCGCCGGTGGCCGCGCCCACTGGGCTGGCCGAATTCGCCGCGGCGGCCGCGGCGAAGGCCGGTGAGGCCACGGCTGCCGACGCCGAGTCGGGCGCGGTGGCCACCAAGGAGCGCCCGGCGCCTGCGTTGCGCGCGAAGGGGATCGAGAACGACGCTCCGCCGCTGACCTACACGGGGCCGGCCGAGGACGGCACCGCGGAGGTGCAGCACTCCGGTGGCGGTGGACGGCATTCCGCGCCGTCCGGTGGCACCCGGCGCGAGCGTCGCGAAGCGGCCCGCAAGCAGGCCAAGACCGGCCGGCCGGCGAAGTCGCACCGCAAGGGCTAACCCACCTGCAGCGCGGTGAGTTGCCAACGGCCACTGCGTAATTCGATACGTCCGGCGATGGCGCGTACCCGCGCGCCGCGAGTGTACGTGGCGAACAGCTCGGCGGCCTCGGATGAGGCTGCCGGGCGCAGCCCTACCCGGCGCAGGCTTGCCGTGGTCGGGTGGCGTGGCTTGGCGGCGGCGACGACGGCGTCGAGAAGCAGTTGGCTCATCAACGACCTCAGCTGGGCCGGAGGCCTGCGCCGGTCGACGACTTCGAGGACCCGGCGCAGAGCCATGTCCGCGAACTGTGCTGCGCCGGGCTGCAATTGCCGTTCCGGCTCGGGGCTGACCAACCGCAACCGGCGTGGGCTGTGCCCGTGCAGCACGGTCGGCGCCGGGCATGTCGCAGGCAACGGCAGCTGAGCCGGGGTGTCTCCCAGTGGCAATGGCGGTGGTTCGTAGTCGATGACCGGGGCGGTCAGTGACTGGGCAGCGAGTTTCGGAACGGGCACAGGCAACCTCCAGCGGTCGGCATCAGGGACGACATCTGCTGGAGAGGTGCAGACCTACCCATGATCGCACGGGTTCGGCGTGCCGGAAGCACGGAGAATCCGGCGCCCGGTTTCGCCGGTTAGCGTGACGGGAGTCGTCGAACCAGGGGGAGCGGAATGGTTCAGCCCAGCATCGATTGGCCTGCCGAGCCGCTGCGCTCGCTGATCTGGACGTTGCAGGCGTGGGTGGTGACGTTCGTCGTGTTCCTGGCGGTAGCGCTGCTCATCGCGAGGTTCACCCGCTGGGGCCGACAGTTCTGGCGGGTCAATGCACCGTTCTTCAGCGGTCGGGGCAGCTGGCGCACCTGGGTGCTGTTGGCGTTCATCCTGTGGCACACCGTGTACTCGGCGCGGGTGGTGGTGATCTTCACCTACCAGTACGCGGATCTGATGAATGCGGTGCAGGCCGGTTCAGAGGCGCTGGCCACCCACGACGCCGAGAAATTGGATGCCGCGCGGCAGGCGTTCATGACGTCGTTCGCGATCAGCGGGATTCTGGTGGCGCTCACGGTGATCTACACGGTGGTCGACCTGTTCCTGCGCCGGGTCTTCTCGATCCATTGGCGTACCTGGCTCAACACCCGGCTGGTCGATGACTGGATGACCGGTGATGCGTTCTACCGCAACCGCTTTCTGGACCCGCCGGTGGAGAACCCCGATCAGCGTATCCAGACCGATGTCGAGACCGTGACCACCAAGTCGGTCGACCTGAGCGTCGGGGCGGTCAACAAGTCGCTGTTGATCGTCATGTTCACCGGTGTGCTGTGGCAACTGTCGGGGCCGTTGCAGTTGGGCGGCTGGGTGATCCCGCGGGCGATGGTGTTCGTGGCGTTCGTCTTCTCGATCACAGTGACGGTGATCGCGTTCTGGATCGGCCGTCCGCTGGTGCGGCTGAACTTTCTCAACGAAAGGTTCAGCGCCAGTTTCCGGTACGCCTTGGTGCGCTTGCGGGACAGCGCCGAGCGGGTGGCGTTCTACCGCGGCGGGGAGCGGGAACGGCAACTGCTGCACTCGCGGTTCGCCGAGATCATCGCCAACATGTGGCGGATCGTGTTCGCGCAGTTGCGACTCAACGGGTGGAACCGCGGCGTCGGCGATGTGACGACCGGCATGATCCCCTACATCGTGCAGGCACCCCGGTTCTTCACCGGACAGATCACGCTCGGCGGTCTGCTGCAGACTGTCGCGGCATTCGGAAACGTCTGTGCCGCAATGGCCTTCTTCCGGGACAGCTATGACGAGTTCACCGTCTATCGGGCCGCCCTGATGCGGATCGACCAGATGCTCGCGCACGACCGCCGGGCGCGGGAGTTGCCCAGGATTGCCGTGGATCCCGCGGAGGATTCACTGGCGCTCACCGACGTCGAGGTCGGTGACCTGCGCGGGCGCCCACTGATCAGCGATCTCACGATGGTGTTGAATCCGGGGGACAGCCTGGTGGTGAAGGGCCCGTCCGGGTGCGGTAAGACCACCCTGCTGCGCAGCCTGGCCGAGTTGTGGCCGCGGACAGCGGGACTGGTCCGGTACCCGCCCGGATGGGCAACGCTGTTCCTGCCCCAACTGCCGTACCTCCCGCTCGGCGACCTGCGGGCCGCGGTGGTGTACCCGCTCCCGATAGCCGACGTGAGCGACAGCGAACTACGGGATACGTTGCGCGCGGTGGCCCTCGGCCATCTGACGGAACGGTTGGAGGAGGAAGCCGACTGGGCCTCGGTGCTATCGCTGGGCGAACAACAGCGGGTCTCGATCGCGCGCGTGCTGCTGGTGCGCCCGCGGGTGGTGTTCCTCGACGAGTCGACGTCCGCGCTGGACGAGGGACTCGAAGACGCCATGTATGGGTTGGTGCGGGAACGGTTACCCGATTGCGTGGTGGTCAGCGTGGGCCACCGGTCCACGGTTGATCGCCATCACCGGTCCCGGTTGAACCTGGACGGTGACGGGAGTTGGGAGCTCTCGGTGATTTCGGCGTGAACACGTGGTGGCCCCGCCGTGAAATTGACGCGGGGCAGTACCCGTGATGCGCCGCGGCCGAATCGCCGGTTAACGTGACGGGGTTCAAGCGGAGCGAGAAGGGGAGGTTGGCGCCGCATGGTGAGCAGGCTGTCGGCGTCCGACGCAGCGTTCTTCCACCTGGAGAACACCGCTACGCCCATGTATGTCGGGTCCTTGTCGATCCTGCGGAAGCCGCGGGCCGGCTTGAGCTACGAGACCCTGCTGGAGACCGTCGAACACCGGTTGCCGCAGATTCCCCGGTACCGGCAGAAGGTGCGCGAGGTGACGCTGGGCCTGGCCCGGCCGGTGTGGGTGGACGACCGGGATTTCGACATCACCTACCACATCCGGCGCTCGGCGCTGCCGTCCCCGGGCAGCGACGCGCAGTTGCACGACCTGATCGCCCGGCTGGGCTCGCGGCCCTTGGACCGAACCCGCCCGCTGTGGGAGATGTACCTGGTCGAAGGGCTGACCAAGAACCGCATCGCCATCTACACCAAGACGCACCAGGCCCTGGTCAACGGCATGACCGCACTCGAGATCGGGCACGTGATCGTCGACCGGTCGCAGAAGCCGCCGGAGTTCGGCGAGGACATCTGGATTCCGGCCCGAGAACCCAGTGACCGTCAGTTGGTGCTGGGCGCGATCGGCGAGTGGATCACCAGGCCGACCAGTCAGCTGGCCGCCTTGCGGGACACCGTGACCGAGGTGGCCACCAGTGCCAGCGAACTCGCGGCGGTGGGTCGGCGGGTTGCCGAGGTGGCCCGCACGGTGGCGCGCGGCACCGCGCCCAGCAGCCCGTTGAACACGACGGTATCCCGCAACCGGCGGTTCACGGTGGACCAGCACCGGCTGGAGGACTACCGGTTGGTGCGGGCTCGCTACAACTGCGACATCAACGACGTGGTCCTTGCGGTCGTGGCGGGCGCGCTGCGCAACTGGCTGTTGTCGCGCGGGGAGCCGGTGACCCCGAGCACCACGGTGCGGGCGATGGCGCCGATGTCGGTGTATCCGGACGCCGAACTGGACTCCACCGGGCCGGGGCAGGCCATCAGCGAGGTCTCGCCGTTCCTGGTCGATCTCCCCGTCGGCGAGGGCAACCCGGTGGTGCGGCTGTCACAGATCGCCCATGCCACCGAATCTCATCCCACCGCGGCCAGCCTGGTCGACGCGCGCACCATCGTGACCCTGTCCGGGTTCGCTCCGCCGACCTTGCACGCCATGGGTATTCGGGTGGCGACCGGATTCTCGGCGCGCCTGTTCAACCTGCTGATCACCAACGTGCCCGGAGCCCAGAAGCAGATGTATGTCGCGGGCACCAAGTTGCTGGAGACCTATGCGGTGCCGCCGTTGCTGCAGAACCAGGTTCTGGCCATCGGAGTGACTTCTTACGACGGCATGCTGTACTTCGGGATCAATGCCGACCGGGACGCGATGAGCGATGTCGACGTGCTGCCGAGCCTGCTCCGCGAATCTCTTGAGGAGTTGCTCGAGGCCGCCAAGTAATCCTGGCAAAACGCGGGACGTGTTTGACCTGAGCTGCAATTCGCGATCTGATGAATTGATCATGCCAGCTGAGATACGAAACAGTACATCCGACAAGAACACGCACGAGGTCAAGAAAGCAACGGAGAAGGCGCTGAAGTCGCCGACCGGCGATGTGGTGCCGCACCACCCGGTGCTCGACGTCCCCGTCGAGCAGAAGGCGTACACCCGTCGCGCCGGGGTGGACTGGGTGGTCTTCGGCGTCACCGCCGTCATCGCTCTGGCATTCCTGGTCTGGGGATTCGTCAACACGGATTCGTTGGCCGGTGCCTCGAAGGATGCCCTCGGCTGGGTGATGGCCAATGTCGGCTGGCTGTTCGTCCTGACCGCGTCCGGATTCGTGATCTTCGTGATCTGGCTGGCGATGAGCCGCTACGGCAACATCCCGCTCGGCCGTGACGACGACGAGCCGGAATTCCGCACCGTGTCCTGGGTGGCGATGATGTTCAGCGCCGGCATGGGGATCGGCCTGATGTTCTTCGGAGTCTCCGAGCCGCTGTCGCATTTTGCCTCCCCGCCACCGGGAACCGGGGGGCCCGGAAATCCCCGGGCCGCAGAGACCGCGATGGCCACCACGATGTTCCACTGGACGTTGCACCCCTGGGCCATCTACGCCGTCGTCGGCCTGACCATCGCGTACGGGGTGTACCGCAAGGGCCGGCTGCAGCTGGTGTCCGCGGCATTCGAGCCGCTGCTGGGCAAACGCGCGAACGGGCCGTGGGGCAAGGTGATCGACATGCTGGCGATCTTCGCCACGCTGTTCGGGTCGGCCGCCTCGCTCGGCCTCGGCGCACTGCAGATCCGCAGCGGCCTGCACATCGTCGCCGGAATCGGCGAGACGGGCAACGCCATCCTGATCGGCATCATCACGATCCTCACCGTCGCGTTCGTGCTGTCGGCGGTTTCGGGTGTCGCGCGCGGGATCCAGTGGCTGTCCAACATCAACATGGTGCTGGCGTTGGCCATGGCGTTGTTCATCTTCCTGGTCGGTCCGACCATGTTCATGCTGAACATGATTCCGACCTCCATCGGCAGTTATTTCGGAGACCTCGCGCAGATGGCCGCCCGGACCGGCGCCGAAGGCGAGGCGGTCAGTACCTGGCTGCAGAGCTGGACCATCTTCTACTGGGCATGGTGGATCTCCTGGACCCCGTTCGTCGGGATGTTCATCGCCCGGATCTCCCGCGGCCGCACGATCCGCCAGTTCGTGACGGGCGTGCTGCTGGTGCCCAGTGTGGTGTCGGTGATCTGGTTCTGCGTGTTCGGCGGTGCGGCCATCTTCGAGCAGCAGAACGGTGTGGACCTGGCCGGGATGGGTAGCCAGGAGCAGCAGTTGTTCAGCTTGCTCGGCGAGTATCCGATCGCGACGGTCACCAGTGTGGTGGTGATGGTGCTGGTCGCCATCTTCTTCGTGTCCGGAGCCGATGCCGCGTCGATCGTGATGGGTTCGCTGTCCGAGCGCGGCACCATCAAGCCGACCCGGCCCACGGTGATCTTCTGGGGCGTCGCCACCGGCGCGGTGGCCGCGGTCATGTTGCTGGTCGGCGGCGCCGACGCGCTGAACGGCCTGCAGTCGATCACGATCATCGTCGCGGTGCCGTTCGTGCTGGTGATGATCGGACTCGCGGTGGCGCTGGTCCGGGATCTGCGCAGGGACCCGTTGGTGGTGCGCCGCGAGTACGCGTTGGAGGCGGTCAACGACGCGGTGGTCGCCGGTGTCACGCAGCACGGCGACGACTTCGTGATTTCGGTGGAGAAGGACCCGCAAGCCGACGATCGGGAAAACGCCGAAGACAGCTAGGGTCGCGGTGTGCGCGTCTACATCCCGACGACTCTGGTCGCCTTGCAGCAGCTTGTCGCCGACCGTCACCTGCTCGTCGTGAACGGAACCGCCTTCGCGGTCACCCCGACGCTGCGGGAGGCCTACGCCGAGGGCGACGACGACGAACTCGCCGAGGTGGCGTTGCGTGAGGCCGCGTTGGCCTCGCTGCGATTGCTCGCGGGAACGTCGTCGGACTCGGACCTGCCACCGCGTCGCGCCGTGGTGGTGGCCGACGCCGATGACGTCACGGTCCGCCCTGATCTCGACGACGCGGTCGTGCGGTTGTCCGGGCCGTTGCCGATCGACGCCGTGGTCGCGGTGTACGTCGACAACGCCGACGCGGAAGGGGCGGTGCTGGCGGCCGTCGACGTCATCGACGACGCGGACCTGGGGGACGAGGACGCCGAGCTCACGGTGGGCGACGCCCAGGATCACGACCTGGCTTGGTATGCCCCGCAGGAGTTGCCGTTCTTGCTCGAACTGCTCTGACCGACGAGACAAGGATTTTCATGCGCGCATTCGGGTTGTTGGCGTCGCTGGCCGTGATCCTGGCGAGCGTGTCCTGTTCGACCGGTGATGACGACACGTCATCGGCCGGCTCTTCAGAGCCGGGCCGCCCGGCGGAGTCGGCGCAGGCCGGCCCGCCTCCGGCACCGCCGACCGGCGGGGCGGCCGTCACCGACTTCCGGAACGTCAAGGTCTTCGACGGCCGCAGCGATCGGTTGTCGGCGCCCTCCAACGTGCGGGTCAAGGGGAACCGCATCGAACGGATCTCCACCGAGGCACTGCCGGATGAACCTGGGGCCACGGTGATCGACGGCGGCGGTCGCACGTTGATGCCAGGCCTGATCGACAACCACTGGCACACAATGCTCGTGCGGCCGCCGGTGACCCAGTTGACGACCCTGGATCCGGGCTATCTCAACCTGTTGGCCGGCGCCGAGGCCACCGACACCCTGATGCGCGGGTTCACCACGGTCCGCGATCTCGGCGGCCCGAGCTTCGGTCTCAAGCAGGCCATCGACGAAGGCGTCATCGACGGTCCACGCATCTACCCGTCGGGCGCGATCATCACCGTCACCAGTGGGCATGGTGACTTCCGTACCCCGGCGGACCTGCCGCGAACCGCGGGTGGTCCGGTGTCGCGTCAGGAGGAGCTGGGCGCTTCCATGGTCGCCGACAGCCCGGACGAGGTACGGATGCGCACCCGCGAGCAGTTGTTCCAGGGCGCGTCGCAGATCAAGCTGACCGCCGGCGGTGGGGTGTCCTCGCCGCACAGTCCGCTCGACGTCACCACGTTCACCGAGCCCGAACTGCGGGCGGCCACCGAAGCGGCAGGCAACTGGGGCACCTATGTGGCCGTGCATGCCTACACCCCGCAGACCATCCAGCAGGCGATCCGCGCCGGGGTCACGTGCATCGAGCATGCCCACCTGATGGATGAGGCGACGGCAAAAGAGATGGCGGACAAGAACACCTGGCTGAGTACGCAGCCGATCCCGGCCGAGATGATCGGCGCCTTCCCGCCCGGTTCCGACGAGGCGGCCAAGGCCAAAGAGATCGTCGACGGCGTCAACAACGTCTACCAGTTGGCGCGCAAGTACAAGCTCAAGACGGCCTTCGGTACGGACATCCTGTTCTCGCCGCAGTTGGCGCAGAAACAGGGAGCGCTGTTGGCGGGGCTCGGTAAGTGGTTCTCGCCCGCCGAGACGTTGACGATGGCCACCGCGACCAACGCCGAACTGCTGGCGATGTCAGGCAAGCGCAACCCGTACGCCGGGAAGCTGGGCGTGGTCGCCGAGGGTGCCCTGGCGGATCTGCTGCTGGTCGACGGCGACCCGTTGGCACGCCTGGACCTGGTCGCGGATCCGGGGCGCAATTTCAAAGTGATCATGAAGGACGGGAAAACGTACAAGAACACTTTGGTGTCCTGACCTGCGACGGCGGGCGTCCGACTAGCTACGAGGCAGTAACCTACGGTACCGTAGGTTTATGGCCAAGAACTCCATCAAGGTCTCGGCCAACGTGGCCGATACGGTCCGCCCCACGATCGCCGGCGCCGCACGGCGTCCCGGCTGGAACGCGCTTCGCCGCGTCGTCGGCCAGGTGACCACCCCGCTGCTGCCCGACGATTACCTCAAGCTGGCCAACCCGTTGTGGTCGGCGCGCGAATTGCGTGGCCGCGTCGTCGAGGTGCGGCGGGAAACGTCCGATTCCGCGACGTTGGTGATCAAGCCGGGTTGGGGATTCTCGTTCGACTATGAGCCCGGCCAGTACGTCGGTATCGGCGTGCTGATCGACGGGCGGTGGCGCTGGCGGTCGTACTCATTGACCTCGACGCCGGAGAAATCCGCGCGCACCATCGCGATCACCGTCAAGGCGATGCCCGAGGGGTTCCTGTCGACGCATCTCGTCGACGGTCTGCGTCCGGGCACCGTGGTGCGGCTGGCCGCCCCGCAGGGCAACTTCGTCATGCCGGACCCGGCGCCGGCGGCGGTCTTGTTCGTGACGGCGGGCTCGGGGATCACCCCGGTGATGTCGATGCTGCGCACCCTGGTGCGCCGCGACCAGATCACCGACATCGTGCATGTGCATTCTGCGCCAACCGAATCCGATGTGATGTTCGGTCAGGAGCTGGCGGCGCTGCACGACGCGCATCCCGGCTACCGGCTGTTGTTGCGCAGTACCCGGACCGAAGGCAGGCTTGACCTGGCGCAGATCGGCGACGTGGTTCCCGATTGGCGTGAACGTCAGGCGTGGGCATGCGGGCCGGAAAGCATGCTCAATGACGCCGAACAGGTGTGGTCCGCCGCGAGTATCGCCGACAGTCTGCACCTCGAACGGTTCGCGGTGTCACGGGCGGCCCCACACGGAGCCGGCGGCACGGTAACTTTCGAGCGCAGCGGCAAGGAGGTCACTGTCGACGGCGCGACCCCGTTGATGGATGCCGGGGAGCAGGCCGGGATCCGGATGCCGTTCGGCTGCCGAATGGGTATCTGTCAGTCATGCGTGGTTGGCCTTGTCGACGGACACGTGCGTGACTTGCGCACCGGCGTCGAACACGACCCGGGTACCCGGATCCAGACGTGTGTCTCGGCGGCTTCCGGCGACTGCGTCCTGGATGTCTGAGCTTTACTGGCTAGTAACCTACGGAGTCGTAGGTTACGCTACCGTAGGTAATTGAGAGGAGGCTGACGATGGCAATCACCGACGTTCCCGCATTCGCGCATCTCACCGATGCCGACATTGAGAACCTGGGCATCGAGCTGGACGCGATCCGGCAGGACATCGAAGACTCCCGTGGTGAGCGCGATGCGCGCTATATCCGTCGCACCATCGCGGCGCAGCGTGCTCTCGACGTCGCCGGCCGCGTCATGCTCGCGGCGAGCTCGAAGCGTTCCGCCTGGTGGGCGGGAACTATCACCCTGGGCGTGGCCAAGATCATCGAGAACATGGAGATCGGCCACAACGTCATGCACGGCCAGTGGGACTGGATGAACGATCCCGAGATTCACTCCTCGTCGTGGGAGTGGGACATGAGCGGGGCGTCCAAGCACTGGCGGTTCACCCACAACTTCATGCATCACAAGTACACCAACATCCTCGGCATGGACGACGACGTGGGCTACGGCGTCATCCGCGTCACCCGGGATGCCAAGTGGAAGCCGTTCAACCTCTACGGCAACCTGCTGTTCAACACCCTTCTCGCGATCGGCTTCGAGTGGGGCGTGGGACTGCAGCACCTGGAGCTCGGCAAGATCTTCAAGGGCCGCGACAACCGCAACGCCACCTTGATCCGGATGCGTGAGTTCGGCGTCAAGGCCGGCCACCAGCTGGCCAAGGACTACGTGGTGTGGCCGGCGCTCACCTCACTGTCGCCGGGCGCGACCTTCAAGTCCACCCTGAAGGCCAACGCGGTGGCCAACGTGATCCGCAACGTCTGGGCCAACGCGGTGATCTTCTGCGGCCATTTCCCTGATGGTGCAGAGAAATTCACCAAGACCGACATGATCGGGGAGAGCCGCGGCCAGTGGTATCTGCGCCAGATGCTGGGCAGCGCCAACTTCGACAACGGTCCGGTGCTGGCCTTCATGAGCGGCAACCTGTGCCACCAGATCGAGCACCACCTGTTCCCGGATCTGCCGAGCAATCGGTACGCCGAGATCGCGGTCCGGGTGCGGGCACTGTGCGACAAGTACGACCTGCCCTACACCACGGGTCCCTTCCTGGTGCAGTACGCCAAGACCTGGCGCACGATCGCCAAGCTGTCACTGCCGGACCGCTTCCTGAAGGACACCGCCGACAACGCCCCGGAGACCCGCAGCGAGCGGATGTTCACGGAGCTCGAAGGCTACGGCGTCACCGACCCGACGACCGGACGTCGTCGCGGCCTGAAGACCGCCATCGAGACCGTGCGAGGCTGGCGTCGCCGCTGACCCGGTCGAATGTGAAGAAGGTGCCGAGAATTCGCTGAATTCTCGGCACCTTCTTCACGTTGGGCTCGAATTCCAAGCACTTGCCCGCCGTACTCCCAGGGTCCTTGCAGGCCTCGCTCATACTCTGACGCCCGTGAACAAGACGACGCTCGCGGCCGCCATGGTGCTCGGCGCCTCCGCGCTGCCGATCGGCGCGTTGGCCACTGGTGTCGCCGCGGCCGACGACTACGCCGGACAGAAGTACTCCGACGTGCAATCCTCGCTGGCCGATGCCGGGATGAAAGGCGTCGTCGCCGCCCGCGCCGGTGATTCCGAGGCCGACGACGACTGCGTGGTGACCCATTCGGAAAAGGCGCACTGGCACAAGGGTGACGATTTCGCCCCGGTCACCGACACCGTGCTGCTCGACCTCAACTGCAATGCACCGGTAGCCACCGCCAAGACGCCGGGCAACTCGGCGGCCAGCCCCGAGGGGCGTGCCGCGATCGCGGCGGCCAAGCAGCAGGCCGAGCAGGAACAGCAGCAGGCCGAGGGCAAGCACTGACGCGCCGGCGTCACATGTTCAGTTCCCAGACCTTCGGCCAGTCCTTGCCGCGGAGCGCGGCGTCGATGCCGCCGTCGACGAAGACGAGCGACCCGACGAAGTAACTTGACTCCGGGCCGAGCAGGAACGCGACCAGCGCGGCCACCTCTTCCGGTCGACCGCCCCGCCCGGCGGGGATCGTCTTGAGGAACTGTTCCATGCCCTCGCCGGTCAGCGGGTCCTTGCGCCCCTCCTGGGTCATCGGAGTGTCGATGAGCCCCGGTGCGATCGCGTTGAGCCGGATGCCGTCGGCGATGTACTCAGCGGACTTGGTGCGCGCGTAGTACGCCAGGGCGGCCTTGGTGGCCGGATAGGCCTGCAGCGCCGCGAAATCGCCGTAGGTGGAGGCGATCGTGTTGGCGCCCGCCTCGTCGCCGGCCAAGCAGGCCTCCGCCATCTCCACCGGCCAATTGGGCTGAGTGGTGGTCGAATTCGAGCTGATCAGCACCACCGACGCGTTCTCCCGGTTGGCCAGCAGCGGGCGCAGGCCCTCGAGCAGTTCGATCGCCGCGAAGTAGTTGACGGCGATGAGCAGGTGCGCGGGCCGGCCGGTTGCGGCGGCCAGGCCGGCGAAGGGGACGAAACCGTCGATCCCGCCGTCGGCCAGCTCGGTGACCTTCGCGATCGCCTCCGAGCGCCCGTCCGGGGTGCTCAGGTCCACGTTCACATCGGAGTCACGCAGGTCGACGCCGATCACCCGGTGTCCGTCGGACTCCAGCCGTTTCTTGGTCGCAGCGCCAAGTCCGGAGGCGCTGCCGGTCAGAACATAAGTAGCCACAGCAGCGACCCTAGTGCGGTGCGGCCGTCGTCCGACGCGATGTGCCGCCCAGCGGTACACGGGAAGCGATCAGGCTTCTTTGAGCACCGCCAGCAGGCGCCGAGCCGCCGCCACCCGACCGGCCGCCGGGCCGGACAACGTGTCCAGGGCACACTCCGGATCGGCGGGTGGGCCCATGTGGCCGCACCCGCGCGGGCAGTCGTCGATGGTTTCCGCCAGATCCGAGAACGCCAGGATCACGTCGTCGGGCTGGATGTGGGCCAGGCCGAACGAGCGGATGCCCGGGGTGTCGATCACCCAACCGCTGCCGTCCAGCGGCAGTGCCACCGACTGGGTGGAGGTGTGCTTGCCCTTGCCCACCCCGGACACCTCGCCGGTGGCCCGGTCAGCCTCTGGGACAAGGCGATTCACCAGAGTGGACTTGCCGACCCCGGAATGTCCGAGGAACACCGTGACCTGCCCCTCCAGCATGGGGGAGACCACGTCGAGCGGGTCCTCACGGCCGGCGGTGACGATGGTCAGATCCAGATCGGCGAACTGCGCGGCGAACGGTTCTGGGGCGGCCAGATCGGATTTCGTCAGGCACAGAATCGGTTTCAGCCCACCGGCGTACGCGGCGATCAGGGTACGTTCGACGAACCCGGTGCGCGGCGGCGGGTCGGCCAGTGCCACCACGATCAGCAGCTGATCGGCGTTGGCCACCACGACGCGTTCGGTCGGATCGTCGTCATCGGCGGTGCGGCGCAACACCGTTCGGCGTTCGCCGCGGCGCACGATGCGGGCCAGGGTATCTGGCTTGCCGGAGAGGTCGCCGACGATGTCGACGTCGTCTCCGACCACGATGGGGGTGCGGCCCAGTTCGCGGGCCCGCATCGCGACCACCCGGTGTTGTGGGTCGCGGTCGAGGGCGCAGCCCCAGCGGCCGCGGTCGACGGTCACCACCATCGCCGACTGGGCGTCGGCGTGGTCGGGGCGGATCTTGGTGCGCGGACGCGAGCCTTTACCCGGCCTGATCCGGACGTCGGACTCGTCGTAATCCCGCGCTCCCAAGGTGGTTTACTTCCCCCCCGTCGGCGCGTCGCCCGCCAGCATCTGCACCCACATCAGCGGGAAATCGGGCAGGGTCTTGGCCGTGGTCTCGATGTTTTCCACCTCGACACCGGGTACCCGCAGGCCGATGATTGCGCCTGCGGTGGCCATCCGGTGGTCGGCATAGGACCGCCAGGTGCCGCCGTGCAGCGGCCGCGCCGTAATGAGCAGGCCGTCCTCGGTTTCGGCGCAATCGCCACCGAGCCCGTTGATTTCGGCGGTCAGTGCCGCCAGTCGGTCGGTTTCGTGTCCGCGCAGATGCGCGATGCCCCGTAGTCGCGACGTTGCCCCGTCTCGGGCCAGCGCAGCGAGCGCGGCGACCGTGGGGGCCAACTCGCCCACGTCGTGCAGGTCGGCGTCGAATCCGTCGTAGCCTTCGGCACCGCTGACTTCCAGGTGTGAATCACGTTGATGGACAGTGGCATTCACCTTGGCCAGCAGGTCAAGGATGGTGTCGGCCGGCTGGATGCTCACCGACGGCCAGCCGGCGATCCGTACGGTTCCGCCGGTGACGATCGCCGCGGCCAGGAACGGCGTCGAGTTGGACAGGTCAGGCTCGATGTTCCAGTTGCGGGCGGCGACGGGGCCGGGGGAGACCCGCCAGCGATTCGGGACCGAGTCGTCGACCTGCACGCCGGCGTCCCGCAGCATCGCCACCGTCATCGCCACATGGGGAGCCGAGGGCACCGAGGACCCGGTGTGCACGATGGTGAGACCGTCGGTGAACGTCGCGCCGGACAGCAGGAGCCCGGAGACGAACTGCGAAGACCCCGACGCGTCGATCTCGACGGTGCCGCCGGCCACGGCGCCGCGGCCGCGCACCGCGAACGGCAAACCGTCACCGTCGACGTCCACACCCAGGCCGCGCAACGCGTCGAGCAGCGGGGCGATGGGCCGGGCTCGGGCCTGTTCATCTCCGTCGAACGTCACCGCTGTGGTGCTCAGCGCGGCGACCGGCGGGACGAACCGCAGCACCGTTCCCGCGAGCCCACAGTCGACCCGGGCGTCGACCGCGGGCGCGATGGCGCCGCTGACCGTCAGCTCGGTGTCGTCGTCCTCGGCGGCCTGCACGGTGACGCCCAGGGTGCGGATGGCGTCGATCATCAGATCGGTGTCGCGGCTGCGCAACGCCCCGCGGACTGTCGAGGGGCCCTGTGCGGTGGCCAGCGCGGCCAGCACGAGCGCGCGGTTGGTCAGCGACTTCGAACCGGGCACCGTCACCGTGGCGTCGACCGGGGTGGCCGCTTGCGGTGCCGGCCAGTTCGTCATCTGCTCCTCACGTGCGCTCACGCACTACATCCTGCCTTGTCCGCCGACTCTGCAACCATGGGCACTATGTGTGGACGTTTTGCGGTGACCACCGATCCGGCGCTGCTGGCGCAGAAAATCCAGGCCATCGACGAGAGCACGGCGAGCGCGGCGAGCTCAGGGGACAAGGACGTCGCGGGAGCCAACTACAACGTCGCCCCGACCACGACCATCAGCAGCGTGGTCAAGCGGCACACCGAGCCCGAGGACGAGTCGACCCGCCGGGTCCGCTCGATGCGCTGGGGGCTGATCCCGCCGTGGGTGAAAACCGCGCAGGACGGCGGTCCCGACACCAAGGGCCCGTTGTTGATCAACGCCCGGGCCGACAAGGTGACCAGCTCACCGGCGTTCCGCAACTCCGCCAAGAACAAGCGCTGCCTGATCCCGATGGACGGTTGGTACGAGTGGAAGCCCAACCCGGAGGCCGGGAAGAAGGGTAAGACCCCGTTCTACATGTATGCCGACGACGGCGAGCTGCTGTTCATGGCGGGGCTGTGGACCACGTGGCGCCCGCAGGGCGCTCCGAAGGACGCGCCGCCGTTGCTCAGCTGCACGATCATCACCACCGACGCCGCCGGTCCGCTCGCCGAGATCCACGACAGGATGCCGCTGACCATCAGTGCGCCGGACTGGGACCGCTGGATGGATCCCGACGCCCCGATCGACGAGGGGCTGCTGCGCGGTCACGGGGACCTGGACCGGATCGCCATCCGTGAGGTGTCCCGCTTGGTCAACAGCGTCCGCAACAACGGTCCGGAGCTCATCGAGCCGGCCGAACCCGAAGAGATGGGGCTGTTTTGAGCGGGGCTGGGGGAGGCGTCGACGTCACCCTGGTTGATGCGATCGGCGCCGACTTGCGTTCGGCCGGATTCACCACCGATGGGGTGGCCGATCTCCTGGGCGCCGACACGAATGCCGCGCTGAGCCGCGGCGTGTGGTGGCCGGTGCTACGGGTGACGCATGCCGCGCCGGCTGACCGTCAGCGTCTGGCGGTGCTGGTACGGCTCTTGCTGCTGGGCACCGAGGAACCAGCGGAACTGGTCGAGGCGGCGTTCCCGTCGAGCAGCCTGCCCGCGTTGGCCGCCGGCAGTGTCCTGGAGTTCTGCGGCGACAAGGTGCGGGCGGCCCTGGACATCCGGCCGCACAGCGACGGGGAGCGGGATTTCTACGTCGTGTCCGATCAGGACGCCGCGGTGCGGCGCGGTCCGCTGCGTCACGATCATGTGCTGGGCATCGGCGGAGCTTCGGTGTCGCTGGCCCGTGCGGTCACCCGTAAACCCGTCGGTCGCGCGCTCGACCTCGGAACGGGATGCGGTATCCAGGCGCTGCACATGAACGCACACTGCGACGAGATCGTCGCGACCGATACCAACGAGCGGGCGCTGGCCCTGGCAGTGATGACCGCGCGACTCAATGGCATGTCGTGGGATCTGCGGCACGGCAGCCTGTTCGAGCCGGTAGCCGGTGAGCGGTTCGATCTAATCGTCTCCAACCCGCCGTTCGTGGTCGGCTCAGGTGCTCGTGACTACATCTACCGGGATTCCGGCCTGGCCGGAGATGCGTTGTGCCAGAGCCTGATCGAGCAAGTGGGTGACCATCTGCTGCCGGGCGGCACCGCGCACATCATGGCGAACTGGATCGTGCGCGACGGTCGGGATTGGCAGGAGCGGGTGCGCGGTTGGCTGGCCGGTACCGGCCTGCACGCCTGGGTGGTGCAGCGGGAACTGGCCGACCCGGTCAGCTACGTATCGCTGTGGCTGGCCGACGCCGGTGAGGACCTCGACCGGCAGGCGCAGCGGGGCGGTCAATGGCTCGACTGGTTCGCCGAGCAGGACATCGCCGGCATCGGAATGGGCATGATCTCGCTGCGGGTCCCGCGTGATGGGGAAGCGCCCGAGCAGATCTTCGAAGAGATCACCGGAGCCGACGAGGCGCTCACCGGAACCGAAGTGGACGCGTTCTTCGCCCGGCGGGCCTACCTGCGCGACACCTCCGACGACGCGCTGCTGGCGGCCCGGCTGTCCACCGCGCCGGTGTTCCTGGAAGAGCAGTCACTTCCCGGGCCGGAGGGCTGGCAGGAGATCGGGGCCGCCGTGCGGCGTCCGGGCGGTCCGGCCGCGGTGATCGGTGTCGACGAGGTACTGCGGGCACTGCTGGCCGGGTGTCGTGGGGAGGTGCCGCTGGGGACTCTGATTGAGCTGCTGGCCGCCCATCACGGGGTGGATTCCGATGCGCTGGCGCAGGCCGCATTGCCGGAGATACGGGAAGCCATCGGTCGGGGAATCCTCTACCAGGCCGAATGACGGCTCTCTAGAGAATTTCTCGGTTTTGATAGAGTAATTCTCGTGCCACCCTCCAGGGCAACAGGTGCGCGGGATCGATTGATATCGGTCGCGCGTCGTCGGTTCGCGGCCGAGGGGACCATCGCCCCGACCCTGGATGAGGTGCGGCGCGAAGCCGAGGTGAGCGTCGGATCGCTCTACCACCACTTCCCCGACAAGCCAGCGTTGGCGGCCGCGGTGTACGCACAGGTCATGGCCGAATATCAGGCGGGTTTTCTGGCGATGCTGCGCGAACAGGCCACGGCCGAAGAGGGAATCCGCGGCGGTGTTCGCAATCATCTGGATTGGGTGGCGGCCCACCGCGGCGAGGCGGCGCTGCTGCTGGGCGATCGGCTGGACAGCCCAGAACTCCGTGAAGCCAACCGAAATTTCTTCACGACCATCCGGGACTGGTGGCGCCCGCACCACACCTACGGGGCGCTGGTGGCCATGCGGCCGGGGATCACGGCCGCACTGTGGCTCGGTCCGGCACAGGAATATGCCCGGTATTGGATAGCCGGTGAGGTCCCGGACATGGACCGCGAAGCCGTCGAGATGTTCGCCGACGCGGCATGGAAAGCATTGCAGGCCAGTCCAATCGAGGAGGTCAGCTGATGGACAAGCCCTTATATCGCAGCATGGTGGCAGACGGGGACGCCCCGGACGCGCCACAGCGGATTCGCGTCGAGCGCAGCGGTGATCGCGCGGTGGTGACACTCGACGAGCCCGACCGGCTGAACGTGCTGTCCGCACCGCTGGTCCGGCAATTGCGCCGCGCCCTGGACGATCTCGCCGCCGACGACGACATTCGTGCCGTGGTGTTGACGGGCGCCGATCCGGGGTTCAGCGCCGGTGGCGACTTGCGCATGATGCGCGCAGCCGTCGAAAACCGGTACCGGGGAGAGGGAACCGCGGACGTATGGCGCTGGATCCGCCGGGAATTCGGCGGTATCGCCCGGCTCATCGCGGGTTCGGACACCATCTTCGTCGCCGCCCTCAACGGGCCCGCGGCCGGGGTCGGGCTCGCCTGGGCGCTCACCTGCGATGTGACCATCGCGAGTGAGAAGGCCATCATCGTGCCCGCCTTCGCCCGCCTCGGTTTGATCCCGGAGGTCGGCACCAGCTGGGCATTGACCCGCCGACTCGGCTATCAGGGCGCGCTCGCGTACTACCTCAAGGGCGAGCACATCGACGCCGAAGCCGCGCAGCGGCTGGGATTGGTGCACGAGGTCGTCGCGCACGACAAACTGCTCGCCACCGCAGATGCGTGGTGCTCGCGCGTCGCGGCATTGCCGCCACATGCGGTCGCGATGGCCAAACCCCTGTTGCGCGCGGCAGCCGACGCCAGCTGGAACGATGCGCTCACGCTCGAAGAGTTCGCCGAACCGACGTGTTTCACCACCGCGGCATTCGCCGACAGTGTCGAGACCATGTTGTCCGGCGGGACGCGTCCGCGCTAGGTGTTCGAAAGCTGTTGCAGGACGGCGTGAGCCGCAGTGACACGGGCAGTGATCGGATAGTTCTTGTTGGCGAGCACCACCAGGCCGATCCGTTTGTCGGGCACGAAGACGGCATAGGCGCCGAACCCATCGGTAGAACCGGTCTTGTTGAACAGCGTCGGGGTTGAGGTCGGTTGGGGAGTGAGCGGCGTCGCCGGGTTGGGCTGCATGGCCATGGTGCTGGAGTTTCCGGCCAACAGCCGGTCGAGGGTGACCGGGTAGGGATACTGTTCCCAGCCGAGCCCTTGGACCATGTCACCGATTTTGAAATAGCCGACGTGAGTCTCTTGGACAGCGTCGCGCATCGGTGCCTCAAGGTCATTCGGCGCGACGTTGGTCTCGACGAAGCGGAGCAAGTCGGCCGCAGAGGACTTGACACCGTACGCTTCAGCATCGAAAACGCCTGGGTTCACCCGGATCGGCTCGTTGTCGGCGTTGTAGCCCCAGGCGTAGTTCTCTATCTGCGATTGCGGCACTCGGATGTAGCTGTGGTGTAGCCGCAGCTTGGGGAACACCTCCTGTTCGATCAGATCGCTGAAGTCACGGTTCATCGCCAGGGCGGTGAGGTGGCCGAGCAACCCGATGCTGGGGTTGGAGTATCGCCGCTGTTGCCCGGGTGGGGCATCGGGTGTCCAGTGCTGAAAGTACGCGGGCATCTGGGCGTCGTCGGTGATGTCAGGCGGAAACTGCAGGGGTAATCCACCGGCGGTGAAGGTACCCAGATTGAGCAGGTCGGCCCGGTCGATGGCACTGCCTGCCAACTCCGGCATATAGGTGCTGGGGTGATCATCGAGCGAGATCCGCCCGAGCCTATGCGCGTAGGACGCCAGGGTGGCGGTGAATGTCCTACTGACCGAGCCGATCTCGAAGATCGTGTCCCGCGTCACCGGCACGCCGCTTTGTTTGTCCGCGACACCGAAATCGAAATACCGCTGTTCCCCGTTGACCGTCACCGCTACGGCCATACCCGGTATGTCGTACTGGGCCATGAGCGGCCGAAACGCATGGTCGACGGTGGCCGCGAGGGCGTCGGGACTTGCGGAAGCGGTCGTGCTGGTGGACGCGCAGAGAAGGACTGCGACGAGTAACAGCGCGGCCGTTTTGGTGCTGTTCCTTTTGTCACGCAGCATGTTTCATGCCCTGCGGTGGGTCGTCACCACCGCATAGGGTGCATCGAAGGAGACCCGCCCCTCATCGTTGGTTGCCGCGCCCAGCGCCGCGGTGAACGCATCGAGCAGGCGGTCGCGGGTCGGCTCGTCCAGCCGACCGAGCAGGTCGACATGCATCGGTGATTCGTCGGCGATGAAGCGCACCGCAGAGTCGACCGAGTCGAATTGCCAGGTATGCGAACCGGTTTCGAAGCGTACGTCGTCGAACCGGTCGGCCAGCCGGGACTGCACGATCTCCAGGTCGCCCCACTGATCGGGAGAATAGCCCGAGGCCGGCGGTTGACCCAGGGTTTCGACGATCGGGGTGAAGAACGGGCTGCCCGCCGCGTCACGGACCCAGGTGGAGAACGCGAACACTCCGCCGGGCGTGAGCAGTCGGGTGACCTCGGCAACCAGACTCGTGGGCTCGACGAAGATGATGCCCATGTTCGACACCACGGTGTCGAACCCGCGATCGGGCAGGCCGGTATTGGCGGCGTCGGCGACCACCCAGTGCACCGCGTCGGCCCCGGGTCGCTCAGCGGCGATGGCGATCAGCTCGGCGGTCAAGTCCACGCCGGTGACCTTGGCGCCGGCTTGGGCGGCGGCCAGTGCGGCGCTGCCGGTGCCGCAGGCCAGATCGACCAAGGTGGTGTCGCGGAGCGGGCCCACCCGGTCGGCAGCGGCGACGACTTCGGCGGCGATCACGGCGATACGTTCGGCGACGGCCTGGTAGCGGCCGGCTGCCCAGTTGGTAGGCCTCGGTTCGGAGATCTGAGGATCAGGCATGTAGACGAGCGTAGATGGAGTATGCGGGTACGCTACCGCTCCCTCAATTGCAGGCAGATGCTCGGCATATGACCGAAACACCTGCAAGGTCGCGGTTGACCACGATCGAAGTTCACAATCCTGCCGACGGGCGAGTTGTCGGTGAAGTGCCGGTCGACACTGCCGACGCTGTCGCGGCGAAGGCTCGTGAACTGCGGCTGTACCAACCTGAATGGGAGAGCATGGGGCCCCGCGGCCGCCGCAAGTGGTTGCTGGCGTTCCAGGCCTGGGTGCTCGACCACAATGAGCATCTGATCGACGTCATTCAGTCCGAGAGCGGTAAGTCTCGTGCCGACGCCTCTGCCGAACCGACGATGTTGGCCAGCATGCTCGACTACTGGTCCCGCCACGCCGAACGCCATTTGGCCGACGAGCGCCCGCGGTCGTGGAATCCGCTCGCCGTGACCAAGCACCTGACTACCGTCTACCGGCCGTATCCGGTGGTAGGGGTGATCACGCCGTGGAACTACCCGCTGATGATGCCCGGTTTGGATGGTGTCGCGGCACTGGCCGCTGGAGCTGCGGTCCTGCTCAAACCCTCCGAAGTGACCCCGCTCAGCGCTGTTGAGTTCGCCCGCGGGTGGTCGGAGATCGGTGCCCCACCGGTACTGGCCCTGGCCACCGGCTACGGGGACACCGGCGCTGCTGTCATCGTCAATTCCGACTTCGTGCAGTTCACCGGTTCGACGGCCACCGGCCGCAAGGTCGCCGTCGCTTGCGGTGAGCGTCTGACTCCCTGCAGTCTGGAGTTGGGTGGCAAGGATCCCGCACTGGTGCTGTCGGATGCGGACCTCGAGCGGGCCACCAATGGCATCGTTTGGGGCGGCATGCTCAATTCCGGGCAGGTGTGCGTCTCGATCGAGCGCGTGTATGTCGAGGCTCCCGTCTACGACGAGTTCGTCGCCAAACTCACCGACAAGGTCAGGGCGCTGCGTCAGGGACAGGACGATCGGGGCTGGAAATTCGACGTCGGTGCCCTGGCCACCACGGCACAACGCGACATCGTGACCCGGCACGTCGACGAGGCAGTGGCCGCCGGAGCGCACGTGCTCACCGGTGGAAAACCCACCGGCACAGGCACTTTCTTCGAGCCGACGGTTCTGGTCGACGTAGACCATTCGATGGCCTGCATGACGCAGGAGACCTTCGGGCCCACGCTGCCGGTGATGAGGGTCGCTGACGAGGACGAGGCGATCAGGTTGGCCAACGATTCGATGTACGGTCTGTCCGCGACGGTGTGGTCGCGCGACAAACAGCGGGCCGAGCGGGTGGCACGCCGGCTCGACACCGGCGCGGTGAACATCAACGATGTGCTGTCGAATGCGTTCGCCTCCGAGGTGCCGATGGGCGGCTGGAAGCAGTCAGGTGTCGGCACTCGCGCAGGAGGTGCCCACGGGATCCGCAAATTCTGTCGCCCCCAAGCGATCACGTCACCGCGTGGGCCGACCATGGCCTCCGAACCATTGTGGTACCCGGCGTCGCGGCTGCGCACCGGTATCGCACTGGGTATGTTGCGGGCCGCCGCGGCCCACGGCCTGCGCCGCATTGGCATCGCACGGCTTGGGGCGTGACGATGAAGTGCCGGGGCGCTGTACTGCGTGGCGTCGGGATGGACTGGGAGATCGAAGAGATCACGCTCGATCCACCTCGCGAAGGTGAGGTTCTGGTGAAGATGGCCGTGGCCGGGATCTGCCACTCCGACGACCATTTCACGACCGGCGACATGATCCCGCCACCAGAGTTGCTGGCAGTCTACGAATCGATGGGTATACCTGTGCCGGACTGCTTCCCGCTGCTGGGCGGACACGAAGGCGCCGGCATTGTCGAGGCGGTCGGGCCCGGCGTGCGGTCGGTACAACCGGGTGACCACGTGGGTCTGTCGTTCATCGCCGCGTGCGGTGCATGCCGCTGGTGCGTGTCGGGGATGACATACCTTTGCGACAACGGGGCGATGATGATGTCCAAGGAGATGGTCACTGACGGCACCGTGCGGCGTCACCTCGGCGACGAAGACGTGATGGCCTTCGCTCAGCTCGGGACATTCTCCGAATACGCGGTCCTCTCCGAACATTCGGTGATCAAGCTCGATCCATCGGTTCCGCTGGAGGCGGCATCGCTGGTGTCCTGCGGCGTGACCACGGGCTGGGGGTCAGGGACTGTCGGTGTCGGAACTCAGCCCGGCGACACCGTAGTGATCGTCGGCACCGGTGGGGTGGGAATCAACGCGGTCCAGGGTGCCCGAGCTGCCGGCGCCAATCAGGTGATCGCCGTGGATCCCGTTGAGTTCAAACGGGATACGGCGAAGTTCTTCGGCGCCACCGATACGTGCCCGTCGATGGAAGCGGCGATACCTCTGGTGCAGGAGCTGACGCGCGGGGTGATGGCCGACCGGGTGGTGCTCACGCCGAGCGTGGTTCGTCCGGAGATGGTGGCCCCAGCGTTGCTGTTGACGCGCAAGGGCGGGACCTGCCTGATGACCGGCGTCCCGAAGATCGAGTTCAGCATGGTGCCGATGGTGCTGGTCGACATACTGCAGAACTGCAAGACGTTCAAGGGGTTGCTCTACGGCGGTATGAATCCGCGCGCGAGCATGCCCATGCTCTTGGACATGTACCGCAACGGTCACCTCAAACTCGACGAGCTGGTGACACGGCGGTACCGGCTCGATCAGATCAACGATGCCATCACCGATATGCGCGAAGGGCGCAACATCCGCGGGGTGATCGAATTCGATTAGAAAGGTGGGGGTTTGTCGAGTTCGGCGTTGAGTCGGCGTTCGGTGTTGATGCGTTGGGTGCGGGTTTGTTGGCGGGTGCGTTTGCGGAGCGGCATTTTGATGTGCCGGTCGGTGGGTGTGGTCGGTGTGGGTTGTGTTGGTGGGGCGGGGGTGTGAGTGGTGCTGTCGGGGAACAGGATCTGGCTGAACGGAGTGGTGTGGTAGATCTGACCGGTGGGGGCGGACCAGGTGTGGCTGCCGTCGGGGTGTTGGATGTCGGTCCAGCCGTTCTCGCCGGTGTGAAAGGTCTTGAGTAGGTGGTGGGTTCGGCATTTGGGGCCGAGGTTGCCGGGATGGGTGGCTCCGGCGGGCCAGGGGGTGCTGTGGTCGAGGTCGCAGTTGGTGGCTGAGACTCCGCAGCCGGGGAACATGCAGACGAGGTCGCGCATGCGGACGAACGCGGCGAGTTTGGCCGAGGGCCGGTAGCGGGTTTCGGTGGTGAGGTCGTCGGGGTCGCTGAGGGGTTTGACGGTGGCGCCGGTGGCGATGAGTTCGGCGAGCAGGGGTGCGGGCACGATGCCGCCGCCGAGGATGACTGCGGGACTGCCGGTGACGGTGGGGGTGCGGTCGGCGGGGTAGTCGTTGAGGGCGGGTTCGCCGTGGATGCGTGGATCGCGGGGTGATTGCGCTGGGTCCACGGGTGCGTCGGGGGCTGGTTCGTCGGCCGGTGCGTCGACGGCGTCGTGGTCGTCCTGGAGGTCTTCTGTGCCTGGGCTGTCCTGGTTTTCGTCGTCAACGTGGGCAGTTTCGGGCAGGGTTTGTGCGAGTAGGTGGATGACGATGGCGCGGGAGCGGGGGTCGATGCCGGTGGCGTCGCAGTCGGGGTTGCCGCATTGGCAGGTGAGGTGGTCGGCTCCGGCGCCGAGGGCGCCCAGGGCGTCGGAGCGGCGTTGTCCGAGGGTGCGTGGGTCGTCGTCGCAGACGCCGTGGGCCATGGTGTTGAGGAGGTTTTTGATCAGGGCGGCGTCGGTGGCCAGCAGCCGTCCCCAGATGGTGACGGTGCCGTTGGGGTCGTCGGGGTCGCCGAAGTGGATGTCGCGGTCTCGGGCGGCGGTGCGGGTCTTGCGGACGGCGGCGGGGTCGAATTTCTCCACCCAGACGTCGATGGCTTGTTCGGCTTTGGTCGACGATAGGGCTCCGTAGGTGGTGGCGGCGCCGGCCAGGGCGGTGTCGATGAGTCCCAGTGCGTCCTCGTCGGTGACGAGTTGGGTGTGCCAGGTGATGGTGGAGATGATTTTCTCCGAGATGTCGCCGCGGGCGAAGACGGCGGCGACTTTGGGGAGTCGGTCGCGCAGGGCCTGGGCGATGCGCATCTGGGCGGAGGCGGCACGGCGGCTGAGATTGCAGGCGGCGCTTACCGCGGCGTTGGCGGTTTCCCAGCCGTCGATCGCGCAGTGGGCGGAGAGTTCGTCTTCGTCGTCGCAGTGGCGGGCGACGATTTCGGCGATGGTGGCCAGGCGTGCGGCAGCCTCGATGGCTTCGGCGCGGGTGTGGTGTTCGAGGGTGTCGATCAGCGCGGTGTCGGTGAGTTCACCGAGCACCGGCCGATCGAGCAAGTCGAACATGTGTTCGAGTGTAATCGTGAATTGGCCTGCCAGCAACGTTTTTCGGGTTGTCGCTGGATTGTCGCTCGCCAGGCGGGCAAACCCTGATGCTGGCGGCGCCCGCTAAGGCTGGACGTATCCCGGCGGGTTCGGGGTGTCCACCCACAGGTCCACTCCGAGGTCCGATCCGGGCACGCAGTCATACACCGACAGGTCGGTGACACCGTTGTCCAGCAACACGTCCTCACACAGCAGGCTCTGGCCCGTGTACTCCTTTGCCGGCTTGTTGAAGATCGCGTACGCCGCATCCGCGTACACGTCGGGCTTGCGGGCGCGGCCCATCGCCTCGTCACCGCCGAGCAGGTTCTGCACGGCGGCGGTGGCCACCAGGGTGCGCGGCCACAGCGTGTTGGACGCGATGCCGGCCTCACGCATCTCCTCGGCAATGCCCAACGCGCACAACGTCATCCCGAACTTGGCCATCATGTAGGCGGTCGGCTTGAGCCATTCGGACTCCAGCCGGATCGGCGGGGACAGGGTGAGGATGTGCGGGTTCTCCCGGCCTTTCATGTGCGGGATGCAGGCCTGCGAAACGGCGTAGGTGCCGCGGATCTGGATACCGTTCATCAGGTCGAAGCGCTTGAGCGGCACTTCCTCGATCGAGCCGAGGTTGATCGCCGAGGCGTTGTTGACGCACAGGTCGATGCCGCCGAATTGTTCGACGGCCTTGGCCACCGCGGCCGCCACCGAGTCACCGTCGCGGACGTCACCGACGATCGGCAGGGCCTGCCCGCCGGCCTCCTCGATCTCCTTGGCGGCCGTGTAGATCGTGCCCTCGAGCTTGGGGTGCGGTTCGGCGGTCTTGGCCACCAGCGCGATGTTGGCACCGTCGGCGGCGGCTTTCTTCGCGATCGCCAGGCCGATGCCGCGGCTGGCGCCGGAGATGAACATGGTCTTTCCGGACAGAGTCATACGGACACGATATGCGTCGTCAAGTTGCCGTTTTCTACACCCGGGTCGTTGATCGTCGATTCCCGCGACCCTCAAGCAGAAATCGGCGCACGCGGCAGCGGGCAGCGCGAAGTCAGCCCGCGGCGTTGGGCTGCAGCGGGGGACAGTTGCCCGCCGGGTCGGCGATGAGTTCGAAGTGCCACAGCTCGTTGGCGTAGACCTGGCACAATCCGAACCGTGCGCCGTTGGCGATCAGCCAGTGATCGGCCTGCGGCCCCCCGATATCGACGGCCTCACCGGTGACGTGGCGCGATGCGGTCGGCGTCTGCACGTATTGGCGCGCCGCGGCGAGGCTGCCGTAGTTCTGCACCGCCTGATCGAGCAGCGACTGCTGGAAATCCGCCGACCGCCACCCCGAGTTGATGGTCATGGTGACACCTTCGGCGGCGGCCGCGTTCGCGGCGTTCTGGACGGCGGCCAGCAGCCGCGGTTCCAGTCGGCCGACTGCCGGATTCTGCACGTCGAACGGGGTCAGGACCTGTCCGTCGGACAACGAGCCGTCGCCCTGGGTCATCGGGACGGTGTCATCGACCAGGCGGATCTCTGGTGCGGGTGCGGACGTGCCGAGCAGGGCCGCCACTGCGGCGACGCTCGAGGCGACAGTTGCACCCACCATCATCGGCATCACTGTGAACACACTACTGCGCGTGACCGCGCGCCAGTACCGGCGCGAGTTCAGCCACCAACTCCTCCATCTCTGCCGGGTTCTTGAGGCGGTCGGGCACCCAGGCCAACGCGATCCGCGCGGGTGACCAGGTGCTCTCGTCGATGGGTACGAGCGTGAACTCCGGTGGAGAGAAGATCTTGCCGATCAATGATTCGGGCGCATACGGCACGACCGCGACGAGATGACGGTTGAACACCTGGGCGGCCATCTCCAGTTCGCCACCGAATTGGTTGGTGGTGCGCACGATGCGGGTCACCCCACGCGCGTTGAGCGCACGGGTCAGGCCGGCCAGCATGACGGGGTTGGGCCGGGCGAAATCGATCACCACGTCACGATCGCGCAGTTCCTCGATCGACACCTGCTCCTTGGCCGCCAGCGGATCGTCGAAACGCACCGCCACCGCACCCTGGAAGGTGGCCACCACGCGGTATTGCAGCCGTTTGTCCGAGGTGGGCAGATGGATGAGCCCGAGGTCGAGATGCCCGGACACCAGCTTGGCCGTCACCTCGGCAGCCGAGCCCGGGACGCTGAATTCGGTCGGGACGGTCAAGTTGGCGACGGCGGTCTGGACCTGGGCGACGAAATCCGATGGCGCATAAGCGGTTGCGCCCACCCGGACGGGCGCGGCTCCCTCGGTGAGCCGGATCGCGGTGGCCTTCAGGTCATCGACTTGACGCAGGATCTCGCGGGCCGGAGCGAGCAGCTTGGTGCCCAGCGGCGTCAGTCGGACCTCGTGGTAGTTGCGCTCGAACAGCTGTCCGCCGAGTTCCTTCTCCAGCAGCTTGATCTGCTTGCTGAGTGGGGGCGGAGTGATCATCAGCCGGTCGGCGGCCCGCTTGAAGTGCAGTTCCTCGGCGACCGCCACGAAGTACCTGAGTTTGGTGAAGTCCATGCGGTCATTTCCGGCGATTCGAGGGTGGGTGACCCACGAATGGTACGAGATGAGCCCTCAGCGTCCCGCGAACTGCGAGCTCTGCGGCACTTCGAGCACGCCGTCGGCGATCAGCTCGTCGATCTCGGCGTCGTCCAGGCCCAGCAGTTCGGCGGCGATCTCCCGGGTCTGCTCGCCGAGCAGCGGCGCCTGGCGCAGTGGGGGATCAGCGATGCGATCCGAATGGATCTGCACGTTCTCCATCGTGAACGGCACGTCAGCATGCGGGTGCAATTCCTCGCGGAACGCGCGACGCTGCACGTAGTAGTCCCATTCGGCCACCTCGGCGGCACGCAAGGCGGCGCCGGCCGGAACACCGGCCGCCTGCAGCAGCTCCATCGCCTCGGTCGCGGGGTGCTGTGCCGTCCAAGCCCGCACGGCCTCGTCGACGCGGCCGAGGTGGAAGTCGCGTCCGGCCCGGGTGGCCAGCTGCGTGTCGGCGCCGAGGTCCGGACGGTCGATCACCTCGCACAGCGCGCGCCAGTCGGCGTCGTCACGAACCGTCACCGCCAGCCACCGGTCCTCGCCGGCGGCCGGGAACAGGCCCCATGGCGCGTCGTGAACCGGGTGGGGCGAGGGTGCGTGCCCGCGCCGCACCAGGACGTCGGCAGCGATCTCGGCGGCCAGGTGGCTGAGCATCACCTCCGACTGCGCGACGCTGACCGAGCCGCCGGCATCCGTGCGTTCGCGGCGCAGCAGCAGAGCCAGCGCACCGAGCGCGCCGATCCGGGCCGCCACGTGATCGGGGTAGACGGTCACGGTGTCGCAGAACGATTCGGGCTCGTCGGGATACACCCACAGGTCGGTGAATCCCGCGGCCGCCCGCACCAGCGGGCCGTAACCCAGGCGCTTCGCCCACGGCCCGGTGGGCCCGAACGCCGAACTGTCGACCACCACGATGCCCGAATTCACCTTCCGCAAGGTTCGGTGGTCCATGCCCAGCGTCTCGGCCACGCCCGGTTTGAAATTGGTCAACACGACGTCGGACAGGGTCACCAGCCGGTGGGCCAATGCCCGACCTTCTGGTGTCCGCAGATCGATGCCGATCGAGCGCTTGTTTCGGTGACCGGCGGCGTAGGTCTGCGACATCGAGGACAGGTTGCCGCGCAGCCCATCCGGGAACGCCGAGTTCTCGATCTTGATGACGTCGGCGCCGAGATCGCCGAAGAGGCGGCCGGTGTCGGACCCGACGACGATCACACCGAGGTCCAGCACGCGCACCCCCTCCAGTGGAAGGCCCTCGTTGCGGCGTGAGCGGCCGGCGAGCCGTGGGGCGTCATCGATGCGGGCGGTCCTCGCAGGTTCGGAAACATTGAGCGCGGTGGCCCGGTGTCCGTCGATCTCGACGACGCCGGCAGGCGCCGGTGCCGATATTCCGGGGGCCAAGTCGATGTCGTGGAAATACCCGCGATCCGTGACCTGTGCGGTGCCGAGGGTTTCGGCCAGGGTGAGTACCGCGGCGGTCGGCACCCCGTGCCGTTGGCCGGCGATCTCCAGTTCGGCGCGGGTCTGCCCGGCGCAGAACTTTCCGATCGCGGCCATCAACTCCGGAGAACTGAACCGCACCCGCAGCCGGTCGAACGACGGATCGGCGAACTGCTCGGGTCGGCCCATCCACTCGAACATGCCGTGCCACTGGCGTTTTGCCAGCAGGCAGATCCGCACGTGACCGTCCTTGCACGCGATGATGGGGTACCGCAGCCGTTCGGCGTTCCAGTCGCGTTGTTGCGCGCTCAGGGCGACACCGGCCGAGGCCGTCCCCGCGGTCCCGAAGGGAGGATCGAGAGTCTGCATGGCCCCGTCGAGGATCGAGAAGTCGATGAGATCTCCGTCGCCGGTGCGCAATCGGTCCAGGTACACGCTGACGGTCATCACCGCGGCCTGTGCGGCCGCCACGTGATAGGGCAGTTGCGCGGCGGGTGGCACCAACGGCTCGCGTCCCGGGATGCCGGAGCGGGACAGCTCACTGGTCAGCGCGTGCAGTACCGGGGTGGTGGCCTGCCAGCCGCGGTAGCTGGTGTCGCGGCCGAAATCGCTGATGGACAGGACCACCAGGCCGGGGTGCTCGGCGCGAATGTCGCGTACCGACAACGTTTTTTCGGCATCGGAACCGGGGCGGGTGTCCTCGATCAGGATGTCGGCCCCAGCCAGCAACTGGACCCACCCACGTTGACCGGCGGGAGTCGACGGATCGACGACGACGGTGTCCACGCCGTGCCGGTTGATCGCGATCGCCACCGAGTCGGCATCGACTCCCGCGCTCTCGGCGGGTTGTTCGGTGACGCCGTGTAGGTGCACCTGGGTCATCGCCGCGCCGAGGTCGGCCAGCAGCCGGCCCACCGCGATCATCGGGCCGCGCGACAGGTCGAGGATGCGAACCCCGGCCAGGGGTGGGTCGTAGCCGTCCGGGTTGGTCATCGGTCAGCTCCGGCGGGCCTGGCGGAACGGGATGTCGCGATCGACCTCGGGTTCTTTGGCCAGGCCCAGGACCCGTTCGCCGATGATGTTGCGCTGGATCTGGTCGGTGCCGCCGCCGATCGACGTGAAGAACGCGTTGAGGGTCAAGAAGTTTATGTCGTCGGCTTCGGGATTGTCAGGCCCAGCCAAAAGTGCTTCCGCACCGATGATCTCGGTCTTGAGCCGCGCTTCCGCATGGAGGATATTCGACATCGCCAGCTTGCCCAGAGACATGATCGAGCTCGATGTGCCTTGCGTTGTGGCAGCTTTGGCCCGAGCGTTGTTGAGCGAGTTGAGTTCCCGCAAGGCCAGCACGTTGGCCAGCTCCTTGCGCACCGCCGGATCATCGAGGCGGCCGTGTTCGCGGGCCAGGCCGATGAGATCGTCGGCGCGGGTGCGGTTGCGTGAGCCGCGCCCGCCGTCACCCATGATCGACCGTTCGTAGGCCAGCGCCGTCTGCAGCACCCGCCACCCGTTGCCCTCGCCGCCGAGGAGGTACGCGTCCGACACCCGCGCGTCGGTGATGAACACCTCGTTGAAGTGCGATTCGCCGGTGATCTGGACCAGCGGGCGGACCTCGATGCCGGGCTGGCGCATCGGAATCATGAAGAAGCTCAAGCCTTTGTGCTTGGGCACGTCCCAGTCGGTACGGGCGATCAGCAGTGCGTACTCGGCGGTGGTGGCGCCCGACGTCCACACCTTCTGGCCGTTGACCACCCACTCGTCGCCGTCGCGGACCGCGGTCGTGCGCACCGCCGCCAGATCGGACCCGGCGCCCGGCTCGCTGTAGAGCAGGCAGGTGCGGATCCGTTCCGTCAGGAAGTCCTGCACCAGATCGTGCTTGAGTTTGTCGGTGCCGAATTTCAGTGCGGTGTTGGCCGGGATGCTGTATTTGTCCTGGCGAGCCCCGGGGGCCTTGACCGCCCGGAACTCCTTTTCGATCACCGCGGCCAGTGCGTTCGGGTACTCGCGGCCGAACCACTCGATGGGGTACGTCGGCACCGCGTAGCCGGCATCGAGCACCTTCTGCAGCCAGGCCACCCGCTCGGGCGAACTGACCCACGGATCGGTCGATTTCGGCAGACCGGACCAGTTCTGGGCGAGCCAGTCGCGTACCTCAGTGCGCAGTTGATCGGCGTCGGGCAGGTTGTTCGCGGTCATCTTCATGCGCCTTTCGCCGAGAGGTAGCGTTCGCGGTGAAGTCCCGAGCCGCCGAGCAGCTGCAGACCGGTGCGGGCCCGACGCAGGAACAGGTGCGCCGGGTGTTCCCAGGTGAACGCGATACCGCCGTGCATCTGGATCGCCGACATGGCGGTCGTGTGATAGGCCTCGGCGCAGGCGAAGCCGGCCAGAGCGATTGCACCGCTGCTCTTTTCGCTGCCGGACGCCAGTTCGGCGGCGGCGTGCTGGGCGGCGGACGTGGCCGATTCCACCTGCACGAGCAGGTCTGCGGCCATGTGCTTGAGGGCCTGGAAGCTGCCGATCGGCCGGCCGAACTGGATCCGGGTCTTGAGGTAGTCGACGGTGATGTCGAATATCCGCCGGGCCCCGCCGACCTGTTCGCCGGCCAGGGCGACCAGCGCCAGGTCCAGGGCGTGCTGCACGGCGTCCCACCCTTCGGTTCCGATACGGCGGGCGGGGGTGGCGTCGAACGTGTAGGTCGACAGAGGGACGGTCGGATCGAAAACCGTTGCGGCCGTGCGCTCGAAGCCGTCGGCGTCGGGCGCGATCTGGAAGACGCCGAATTCGCCGTCGGTGCGGGCGACGACCAGGATCATGTCGGCCACCTGACCGTGCATCACGTAATGCGCGTTGCCGGTCAGGGTGTAACCGGCGTCGGGTGAATCTTTTTCAGCGGTGGCCCGCACCGCGACGCCCTCGGGCGCCCAGGTGCCACGTGAGCCGGTCACCGCGACGGTCCCCACCGACGTCCCGTCGACCAGGGCAGGCAGTAGCCGTCGCTTGTCATCCTCGGTGCCTGACGCACCGATCAATGCGGATGCCAACACGGCGCTGGACAGAAACGGTGCGGGCAGCAGCGCGGCTCCGGTGGCTTCGGCGACGGCCTCGAGCTCGAGGGCACCGAGGCCGACGCCGCCGTACTCGCTGTCGACCAGCAGACCGGTGACTCCCTGGGCGGCGAGCTTGCGCCACAACGCGCGGTCGAACCCGTCGTCGGTCTCGATCACCCGGCGCACGTCCTGCTCGGAGCATTCGTCGTGCAGCAGCTCGGAGACCGCGGCGGCCAGCTCCGCCCGCTCGGCCACGCTGATCGTCATATGCACCCGCCTTCCTCGTCGGGTCCATGCAATCTGGCGGAAGTCGTGGTGTAAATCACGGATTCGCACACTGACACGTTTCCGATTGCGACACGCCGATGTTCCGCCGGACGGACTATCGCCGACTGAAGCCGCGCAGCACCTCGAGCACATTGGTGATCAGTTCGGAGCCCTGGGTTTGCAGGTGCGCGGCGACGAGGTCCACCCCGAGGGTCGCCGGCGCCAGGGCCACATAGCGGACTCCGGCGATGTCGAGCGCCGCGGTGGGATCGGGAACGATCGCGACGCCCAGTCCTGCCGCGACCAGCGTCACCAGGGTCGACGTTTCCGAGACCTCCTGTCGGATCCGCGGCGTGAACCCAGCCTCGGCGCAGATACCGGTGACCAGGCTGCTCATGACCGACCGGCCGTGGCCGACGTGGACCACGAAGTCTTCGTCCCTCAGGTCGGTCGCGGTCACCTCGGCGCGCTCGGCAAGGTGATGGCCGGCGGGCAGCGCGACCAGGAGGCGGTCTCGGCGAACGGTCTCGACCGTGATGCCGTCGCGGCTGACCGGTGGCCGCAGCAGTGCCAGGTCGATGGTGCCCGATTCCAGGGCGTCGATCTGGGCCGGTGCGAGCATTTCTCCGCGGACGCTGACCTCGACACCGGGCAGGGATTCGCCGAGAGCGCGAACGAGTTCCGGCAGAAGGGAGTACGTCGCCGAACCCACGCACCCGATCGCCACCCGGCCTTCGACGCCGGCCGCGATGCGACGGGCTTCCAGGTTCGCGTCGTCCACCGCACCGAGAATCTCGATCGCGCGCTGGAGAAAGGTGCGGCCGGCCGGCGTCAGCTCCACGCTGCGGGTGGTACGGGTGAGGAGCTCGACGCCGAGTTCGCGCTCGAGCTGGCGGATCTGCTGGGACAACGGGGGTTGCGCGATGTGCAGCCGCTCCGCGGCACGCCCGAAGTGCAATTCCTCCCCGACGGCCCGGAAATAGCGGAGATGGCGCAGCTCCATGATTAGTATCCTACTGATATTAATAACGATAATCTAAGTATTTCAGAATATCTGTGGGCGTGCCTAGCGTGGGGGTATGACTCCCCGCGCGTCCGCTTCCCAGGTGGTGATCTGCAGCCCGGTCCGCACCCCGGTCGGTCGCATGGGCGGTTCCCTGGCCACGCTCACCGCCTCCGATCTGGCCACCCAGACACTGCGCGGGCTCGTCTCACGCACCGCGCTGAGCGAAGGCGACGTCGACGATGTGGTGCTGGGCCAGGGCTATGCGAACGGCGAGTCGCCTGCCATCGGCCGGATTGCGGCGCTCGACGCGGGACTGGGTACCCGGGTGCCAGGTCTACAGATCGACCGCCGCTGCGGATCGGGGCTGCAGGCCCTGCTATATGCGGCAGGCCAGGTGGCCACCGGTGCCGCTCGCGTCGTAGTCGCCGGCGGTGTGGAGTCCATGTCCAACGTCGAGCACTACGCCCTGGGGCTGCGCACCGGGGTGCGGCAAGGCGGTATTGCGTTGCAGGACCGGCTGGACCGGGCGCGTGAAACAGCCGGTGGTGCAAGCCATCCCATCAGCGGCGGAATGATCGAGACCGCCGAGAACCTGCGTCGTGAATACGGTATCGCCCGAGATGAGCAGGACCAGCTGGCCGTTCGCTCGCATCGGCGCGCAGTGGCCGCGCACGATGCCGGCCGCTTCGCCGATGAGCTCATTCCGGTGACCGTTCCCGGCAGGCGCGGCAATCCCGACACCGTCGTCGACCGGGACGAACATCCGCGGTCCGACATCACGGCCGAAGACCTGGCGAGGCTGCGTCCGATTCGGCTCAAGACAGACACCGAGTCGACCGTCACCGCAGGCAACGCCTCGGGCCAGAACGACGGCGCGGCCATGTGCGTCGTCACCACCCGTGCTGAAGCTGACAAACACCAACTGACACCACTTTTGGCGCTGAAGTCGTGGGCAGTCACCGGCTGCGATCCCGAGACCATGGGCATCGGGCCGGTGAGCGCCACCGCCGCGGCATTGGACCGCGCAGGTCTGACCCTCGACGAGATCGACCTCATCGAACTGAACGAGGCATTCGCGGTGCAGGTGCTCGCGGTGTTGGCCGAGTGGAAGGTCGACCCGCTCGATGAGCGCGTCAACCCGAACGGTTCGGGAATCTCACTCGGACATCCCATCGGGGCGACGGGCGCCCGCATCCTGGCCACTGCGGCTTACGAGGCGGACCGCCGCGAGGCCCGCTATGTGTTGGAGACCATGTGCATCGGTGGGGGACAAGGCCTGGCCGCGGTTTTCGAGGCGATCCGATGAGCGTCGCGGTCCACCACGTCGTCACCGGCCGCCCGGACGGTCCCGTGGTGGTGTTCTCCAACTCACTGGGTTCCACCCATCGCATGTGGGATGCCCAGCTGGCCGCCGTCGAGGAGCGTTTTCGGGTGGTGCGCTATGACACCCGGGGCCATGGGGACTCGCCGGTTCCGGACGGGCCGTACTCGATCGACGACCTCGCCGATGACCTTGTGGCGCTGCTGGACTCACTCGACGTCGCACGGGCTCACCTGGTGGGACTCTCACTCGGCGGTATGACCGCGATGCGTGTCGCAGCCCGCAACCCCGAGCGGGTCGACCGGCTGGCCGTGCTGTGCACCGGAGCGCAGCTGCCACCGGCCTCTGCGTGGACCGACCGCGCCGCCACGGTACGCGCCGAGGGGAGTGCGGCAGTCGCCGAAGCCGTTGTTGCGCGCTGGTTCAGCCCCGGCTACACCGGAGACCGCGCTCCATGGGAGGCCATGGTCGCCGCGACCCCGGCCGAAGGGTACGCCGCTTGCTGCGAGGCGATCGCGGAGTTGGACCTGCGCGCGGATCTGCCGAACATCAGCGCGCTCACCCTGGCCATCGCCGGAACCGACGACCCCGCGACCCCGCCGGCCAAACTCGCCGAGATCACCGATGTCATCCCCGGCGCCAAGCTGATCGAGATCGCGCACGCCGCGCACCTGGCCAATGCCGAACAGCCCGGCATCATCACCCCCGCCCTCATCGAGCATCTGGAGCAGTCATGACCCTCAACAAGGTGGTCGGCTCAGCCGCGGAAGCGGTGGCCGACATCCCCAGCGGTTCAAGCCTTGCGGTCGGCGGATTCGGGCTGGCCGGCATCCCGTGGTTCCTGATCGGGGCACTCTTGGAGCAGGGTGCCGACGACCTCACGATCGTGTCCAACAACTGCGGTGTCGACGGCGCCGGTCTCGGCCTGCTCCTGGAGGCAGGCAGGATCAGCCGCGTCATCGCATCCTATGTCGGCGAGAACAAGGAGTTCGCCCGCCAATACCTGGCCGGCGAGCTGACCGTCGAGCTCACTCCGCAGGGCACGCTCGCCGAGCGAATGCGCGCCGGTGGCAGCGGAATCGGCGCCTTCTTCACACCCACCGGGGTCGGGACTCTGGTCGCCGACGGTGGCCTGCCCTGGCGTTACCATCCCGACGGCTCGGTCGCGGTGGCGTCGCCGGCCAAGGAGGTCCGCACGTTCGGTGGCAAGGAAATGGTGCTCGAGGAGTCCATCGTCACCGACTACGCCCTCATTCGCGCCGCGGTCGTCGACCGGGCGGGCAACTGCAAGTTCCATGCGGCTGCGCGCAACTTCAACCCGCCGGCGGCAATGTCGGGCCGCATCACCGTGGTCGAGGCCGAGAAAGTCGTCGAGGTCGGCGAACTGCACCCCGACGAGATCCACCTGCCCGGCATCTTCGTCAAGCGCATCGTCGAGCTGACCCCGGAACAGGCCGCCCACAAGGACATCGAGAAGCGCACCACTCGCGAACGAGGAGAAACCCGATGAGCTGGACTCGTGAACAGATGGCTGCGCGCGCCGCTGCCGAACTTCGTGACGGCGACTACGTCAACCTCGGAATCGGCCTGCCCACGCTGATTCCGGACTACCTGCCCGAAGGCTCGGATGTCACGCTGCACGCCGAGAACGGAATCCTCGGCGTCGGTCCGTTCCCGTACGACGACGAGGTAGACCCCGACCTGATCAATGCGGGCAAGCAGACCGTGTCGCTGGTGCCCGGCGCGTCGTTCTTCGACTCCGCGACGAGTTTCGCGATGATCCGCGGCGGCCACGTCGACGTCGCGGTCCTGGGTGGCATGCAGGTGGCCGCGAACGGCGACCTTGCCAACTGGATGGTGCCCGGATCCATGGTCAAGGGAATGGGCGGCGCGATGGATCTCGTCAACGGCGCGGGTCGTGTCATCGTGCTGATGGATCATGTCTCCAAAAGCGGTGCGGCCAAGCTCGTTTCGTCGTGCGATCTGCCGCTGACCGGAAAGGGAGTGGTCAGCCGGGTGATCACCGATCTCGGCGTCTTCGACGTCACGGGCGACGGATTCGACCTGCTCGAACTGGCTCCCGGCGTCGAATACGACCATGTCGTGGCCAACACTGCCGCGCCCGTCACCTATCCTCCGCGGAGTGCGGCCAACTCTGCGCGGGAGCGCACACCGAGCTTCGCGTAGATCCGCGTCAGGTGGTACTGCACGGTCTTCGGTGACACGTACAGCTCGGCGGCCACCTCGCGGTTCGTCAATCCCTTTGCGACGAGTGTGGTTACCGCGTCTTCCTGGGGCGTCAGCTCGACGCTGTCGCGAGACCCGCGTAGCTGATGCAACCCGCCCGCCTTGAGCTCACGTTCGCAGCGGGCCACGAATGTCTGCGCACCGAGCGATAGATACAGCTCCCGTGCGGTGCTGATCACCTCGTCGGCCTGGCGGCGTTTGCCGGCCCGGCGCAGCGTCTGTCCGTAGGCGAAGTTGACCCGCGCGCGGTCATACCGCAGCGGCAGCCCGTCCAAGAGCGCGAGAGACTCCTCGAACCTGGCTCGGGCGGCGGCCAGGTCACCCATTGCGCCCAGCAGCCTGCCGCGTGCGTAACCGAGTCTGGCCATCGCAGAGCGGTGCTCGCGCTTTCGGGCCTGGGCCTCGTGCGGTCGCAAGAAATCGTCCGCGGCCGCCAATTCGCCCTGGAGGACAAGGGCGTTGGCCAACAGATCGGGCCACGGCCAGTACCCCGGCTCGGCCAGCGAGGTGCCCCGCGCCATCCGGGCCAGCGGTTCCAGCACGCGCCACACCTTGGCGTAGTCGGCCTCGGCCTCGGCGACGTGGGCCCGAGCGAGAATCGTCGGTATGCGGGCCATCTCGTAGTCCTGGGTGACGACGTCGGCGGCCCGCACCGCCAGATGGGCCTCAGCCCAGTCTCCGCGAAGCGCATGGATCTGCGCCGCAGTCCATTCCAGCAACGGCGAGACGATGACGATGCCGCTCGATGCGGCCAAATCGCGGCCCGCCCTCACGGCAGACAGTGCGGCGTCCCAGTCGCCGCACACGAAATGCACCCGGGCCAGCCACCCCTGCGCCCACAGCGTGATCCGAGTCGAACCGCCGAGACCTGCTGTGGAAACCGCACTTTCGAGGTTGCTGCGGGCCGTGTCGACGTCATCGCGGATGAACTGCAGCCAACCCCGGCCCATCGTGACCCGCTGGGCCTGGGCGCCGTGCCGCACCCTGGCGGCGAGTTCGTCGTAAGCCGCTGTCGCCTTGCGTGGATGGCCCGCCGCGGCCAGGCCGAGGCCGCGGATGGCGGCCGATTCGATTCCAGCGGGGGAGTCCCGATCGCTGAGGCGCAATGCGGTGTCAGCCCAGGACACCAGCTCGTCGCCGCGGCAACGCACGAGCGAATGCAGGACGTACCGTTGCGCGATCAGCGCGGCCGTGTCGGGCTCCCGATCGGCGTTGACAATGTCCCAGGCACGGCGCAGGCGTACCTCGGCCTCGGTAGCGCGGCCGCGCAGGATTGCGAGATAGGCCAGAACGGCGTTGCGCAAAGGTGTTTCGCGTAGGCTCTCCACCGCCGGGACGAGCGCCGCTGCGGCTCCGCAGTCGCCCGCGGCCACCAGGGCATCGACGGCACGGGTGAGGCGTTCGTCGCGCAGGAGCGGCTCCGGCGTGAGTCGGCTGGCATCGCGGAACAGCGAAGCCGCCCGGGCCCACGCACCCTCAGTGCCATGCTCACGCGCCAGGGCCTCGATGTCACCGGCGAGGTTTTCGTCGGGCATCGGGGCGGCGGCGACGCGGTGCCGCAAGCGCCGGTCGGGGTCATTGACGATTTCTGCAGCCCGTTGGTGCGCCTCGGCGGTGCGCTGCGCGCTCATCTGCGCCAGGATGGCCGCCCGGGTCATGGCGTCGGGCAACCGGGGCTCGAAAGTGACGACGTGCGAGATCAATCCGGCACCGGCGGCCTGGTCGACGGCGCGCAGGGGATCGGAAAGCGCAGCGAGTTCGGCGGCCTCGGCCAACGTGGCGTCGTCGCCCAGCACCGCCAGCGCCTCGACCAGTGCCCGCCCGTCCGATCCACATGCGGCCAGCTGACCGCGGACCCGTTCGACCACGTATCGCGGCGCCGGCAGGCTCGCATCGGGACGGGCCCAAAGCGCAGCGGGCACCTCGTCGAGGAGGGCGAGGACGTCGCGAGGATTACCGCGCGTGTGCCCGGCCAAAGTCTGCGCCATGGTGGGATGCAGCACGACGCCTCGCAGCCGCGCCAACTCGGTGACGGCTGACGCCGGCAGGCCGGTCAACGTCAGCACCGCACCCGTGAGGTCGACGGGCAGGGCAGCGACCGAAGCGGCGGTCAGGACTATCAGGACCGGGAGGTCGCGTTGATGGCGGACCAGAGTGGACAGCGCTTGTAGCGATTCGGTATCCGCGTACTCGGCGTCGTCGATTGCGAGCAGGCCGACCCTCGCCGCGCGCAGGTGGTCGACAAGGTGTGCGGCGGCCACCACCGGGTCGGCCGGAACGTCATCCTGAATGAGCTGTGCGAGCACGCCGCCCGGCAGATCGGATTCCCACGGAACCGCTCGTGCCCACCACGCGCCGTGCGTGGCGGTGAGCTCGCGCACCAAGGCGGTTTTGCCGATGCCCGACTCGCCGACCACTGCGACCACGGCCGCACCGTGGTCGACCGTGGCGGCGAGGTCTTCGGCGAGTTCGGTCAGTTCGCGGTCCCGCCCCACGCAGCCGGGGGAGCCTTCGAGCACGCTCCCATCGTAAGCGGCGACGGGTCAGCCCTGGTCGCCTCCGGCGACGTGTCAGCCTTGGTCGCCTCCGGCGACCGGGAGGACGGTGCCGGTGATATAGGAGGCCTCGTCAGAAGCCAGGAAGCAGATCGCCGCCGATTGCTCGTCGAGCGTTCCGTATCGGTGCATCACGGCCGAGTCCAGCGTCTGGTCGATGTGTCCCTGAAACCACGCCCGCTCGGTATCACTGGCCGGCTCGGGTGTACCCCGCGAAATGCGGCGCGGCGGTGCCTCTGTGCCACCGGGAGCGGTGGCCACCACCCGCACCCCGGCGTCGGCGTATTCCATCGCGAGTGACGCTGTGATGGCGTTGATCCCACCCTTGGCCGCGGAATAAGGGATTCGGTGGATGCCACGGGTGGCCGCCGAGGACACGTTGACGATGACGCCGCCGCCGTGCGAAACCATGGCCGGCAACACCGCGCGAGACGCGAACAACGTGGTCATCAACGACCGGGTGATCTCCGCCTGGATCTCGTCTTCGGAGAACTCGGTGAACGGTTTGAAGTTGATGGCGCCGCCCACGTTGTTGATCAGCACATCGATCCGGCCGAACTCCGAGAGTGCCTGGCGGACAACATTGTCCGCGTTCTCGTAATGCTCGAGGTCCGCGGTGACCGCAAGGTTGCGTGGGCCACCGACCGCCAGCTCGTCGGCGAGTTCTTTCACCAGCTCCGAGCGGTCGACGAGAACCAGCGTCCCGCCTTCGGCGCTGATGCGACGGGCGGTGTGCTCACCGATTCCCTGCGCGGCACCGGTGACCACCACGACCTTGCCGGCGAACCGGCCGGGGGTGATGAACTTCGGTTTGCGGGCTTCGAGGTGGTCGGCCATCGCACGACGCATGGTCTGTTTCGACCGGTCGGCATGCGCGATCATCAAAGCGCGTGCGGCGCTTCGGTCCCCGCTCTCGAAGGCCTTGACGATGTCCACGTGGTCCTGGGCGCACAGCGGATGACACCATGTTGCATCGCTCAGCACCTCGCTCATGCGGCCTTTCACGCCGAGCGCCTGATATGCCTGCAGCAGATGATCGTTGCCGGTGAGGGTGAACAGATAGTCGTGGAATGCGGCATTCGTCTCGGTGTACTGCCGGGCGTCGACGAAGTGATCGCCATCGACGTAGGGCAGAGTCGATTCGGCCAGCAATCGGTATCCGGCCAGCTGCCCGCTGGTCAACCGGCCCAATGTCAGTTCCAGTGCGCCGAGTTCGAGGGCCTGCCGCGCCTCGAACAGCGCATCGGACTCGTGTACCTCGGGGTGTTCCTCGCCGATCTGATAGCCGTCGGCGGTGACCGTCGGCGGCTCGGGCTGCCGGACCGGCACCGGGTTTGGTGCGGCCGCACCGAAGATCTCCTGACCTGCGATGGTGCGGGCGTTCGGATCGCCGGTGGCCTCGGGAGTGGGGGCAGCACCGCCGGTTTCGACGATCTGCGCCGGGCCTGTGCCGGTGCCGTTCGGAGCCACCGATTGGCCGGCGATCTTGCGCATGCAGTCGGTCTCGGCATTGTCGTCGCGGTCCGGCGCCGGACCGCGACGACAATGCCGAGAC
>MSTD01000011.1 GCA_001942045.1 Mycolicibacterium porcinum | reverse complement strand
GGTGTGGGCGTGCCGCCGGGGGCGGGGTGCCGTCCGGCAGGGGTGCGCCGCCCGGCCGTGCCCACCAAGGTTGCTCGGGACCGCTCATCGGTTCTCCTCGACTCCGGTCATCGGCTCACGCGAACCGTTGGTAGCACTGCGCGTCATCGCCCTGCAGGCCGGACCGGTAGGCCAGGATGCGGGTGAACCCGGCCGGCAACACTCTGCCGTTCACGTCGCTGGCCGCCAGCCCGTTGGTGAGCAGGCTGCTGATCGCCTCGTCGGTGTCACCGGCCGACAGCGTGATCGGCAGTCCCGGTTCGGCCATCCTGGCCTGTCCCACGCCGGTGAGGCAGCCGGTCCGCATGGCGGCCACCGGGGTGTCGAGCGTCAGGCCCTTCTCGTGCTGCACGGCCAGCGCGTACCGCGATGTCAGCACCGAGATCGCCGAGTTGTCGCCCTGCAGGAGTTCCTGTTCGTCGTTCTCGTTCCTGGCTTCCCCCAACGCTTTCAGCCCATCGAGATCCACCACGATGGTGTTGGTCGCCGGACAGTACGACGCCGGCGGCGATGGCCCGGCGTCGGGGCAGGCGCTGGGGTCGGTGCTCAATGCCGGCGGATTGGCGGGCGCGTACACGTGCTGCAGCGACTGCATGGTCTTGTCGAGCAGATCGGCGGTGATCGTGCTGTTGCCGTCCTGCGCCCCGCTGAAGAAGTCGAGGAACTTGGGCAGATCGCCGCGGCGCTTCTTGATCTCGTCGGAGTCCATGGCCGCGCACTGGTCGACGTTGCCGCTGAAGCCGATCTGGAACGCGCTGACCCGGTCCAGCGCCGACCCGTGTTCGTTGCCGGTGAGCGTGGCGTCGAGCCGCGTCATCAGGGGATCGCGGATGTAGATCAGGCCGCCGAGGACGTGGTTGAGGCCGTCGCCGGTGCTCAACTCGAAGCGCGGTGAGTTGCCCGCCGCCACCCAGCGCAGGTACACCCCGGCGAGGCAGTCGGCCTGCTGCTCGGCCACCAGGACGGGCGTGCTCTCGTTGATCAGCCGGGCTTGTTGCTGGACGGCATGGCCGTACTCGTGGGCCATCACCCCCACCACGCCCATCTGGCCGAAGTACTGTGCCGCAACGGGAATCGCCACGCCACGGTCCCAGGCCATCACGTCGCTCTTGAGGCAGTAGAAGGCGTTGGCCAGCCCGACGGTGTTCTGTCCGCAGATGTCCAGCCCGGGGGCGGCGTCGGAGTTGTAGGACACCAGACGGGAGACGGGGGTGAAGGTTCCCGGCAATGAACCGCCGCGGTAGTTCTGCGACCAGAAATCCTCGATGTCGTCGACGGCCAGTAGCGCCAGGTCGTCGATCTGGCCGCCATCGGTGTTCTCGGCCCGGCGGGCGGGGCCGGGTGCGCCGGGTCGGATGCCGCTGTGGCCGTCGGTCACCGGCAGGCCGCCGACCCGGTCGGGAAGGAACAACATCGAGGTCGCTCGCCCTTCGAGCACCGTGGCGTCGCCACAGCCGGCGAGCAGCACTGCACAACAGGCCAGACCGAGCCACCAGCGAAGCCTCGCCACTTTCCGCCGCCTTCCGTGCGATTCACCCCAGCCAGTTCTACCTGCTCGCGCCGACGTTCGGGACAGCCCGCAGATGACCTGGGCGACAATGGCCCCGTTATGTGCACGTTCGATGATCTGCTGGCCCGCGTGCTGGCCCGGGCCGCGGCGCCGGGCACGTCCGTCATCGGAATCACGGGACCGCCGGGGGCGGGCAAGTCCACTCTGACCGAGGCACTCGTTGCGGCGGGCCGGACCCGCCTCGGCGCCGAGGCGGTGGGCCACGTCCCGATGGATGGGTTTCATCTCGCCGATGTGGAACTGCGCCGGTTGGGCCGGCTGGACCGGAAAGGTGCGCCTGACACATTCGACGTTGCCGGCTACGCGGCGCTGCTCCGCCGTATCCGCATGCGCACCGAGGTGGTCTACGCCCCGTGCTTCGGGCGCGACATCGAGCAGCCGGTCGCCGGCGCGATCCCGATCTTCCCGGGCGCGGCCGTGGTGCTCACCGAAGGCAATTACCTCTTGCTCGACGACCCCGCATGGGCGGCCGTGGCGGCCGGGATCGATGAAATCTGGTACTGCGCATTGCAAGACGATGTACGTGTCGCCCGCCTGATGGCCCGGCACATCGCTTTCGGCAAGTCGGCGGACGCGGCGCGGCGGTGGGTTGCCGAGGTCGACGAACCCAACGCCCGGCTGGTGGCCGGCACTGCGGCGCGGGCCGATCTGGTGGTATCGGCGGATGTCGTGATGCCCAACTCACACTGATGTCGCGTGTGCAGATACGCCTCCCGAAATCGACTTAAGCGCATAACCAAACAGATAAACTCGCCTCTCGCGATTCGAGAGGCGAGTTTCTGTTGACGGCACCGAAGAGAACCACCCGCGTCGACCCAGCCGTGCGCAAGGCCATCACGGGCGCGTCCATCGGTAACGCGGTGGAATGGTTCGACTTCGCCATCTACGGTTTCCTCGCCACCTACATCGCCGCCAACTTCTTCCCGGCCGGCAACGAAACGGCCGCGCTGCTCAACACTTTCGCCATCTTCGCGGCCGCGTTCTTCATGCGTCCGCTCGGCGGCTTCGTCTTCGGTCCGCTGGGTGACCGGCTGGGCCGACAACGCGTGCTCGCCGTCGTGATCCTGCTGATGTCGGCCGCCACCCTCGGCATCGGCCTGCTGCCCACGTTTGCCACCATCGGTGTGGCGGCTCCGTTGCTGTTGCTCCTACTGCGGTGCCTGCAGGGATTCTCCGCCGGTGGTGAGTATGGTGGCGGCGCGGTGTATCTCGCCGAGTATGCGAGTACCCGATGGCGGGGATTCACGGTCACGTTCATCGCGTGGTCAGGGGTGCTGGGCTTCCTGTTGGGCTCGATCACCGTCACCGTGTTGCAGGCCTGCTTGCCGGCCGACGCGATGGAGAGCTACGGCTGGCGTATCCCGTTCCTGGTGGCCGCACCGCTGGGCCTGGTCGGCCTCTACATCCGGCTGCGCCTCGACGACACGCCGGAATTCGCCCGACTCGACGAGGCCGACCGGGTGGCCGCGTCGCCGCTGCGCGAAGCCGTTGGCACGGCCCGGCGGGCCATCTTGCAGGTCATCGGCCTGTTCATCGTGTTCAACGTCGGCTACTACGTTGTGTTCACCTTCCTGCCGACGTACTTCATCAAGGCGCTGCACTTCAGCAAGACCCAGGCATTCCTCTCGATCACCCTGGCCAGCCTGGTGGCACTGATCCTGATCCTGCCGTTGGCCGCTCTCTCGGACCGGATCGGGCGCAGGCCGCTCCTGCTGGCCGGCTCATTGGGGTTTGTCGTATTGGCGTATCCGCTGTTCCTGCTGATGAATTCGGGATCGGTAACGGCGGCGATCGCCGGCCATTGCCTGCTGGCGGCCATCGAATCGGTGTATGTGGCGACCGCGGTGACGGCCGGCGTGGAGTTGTTCGCGACCCGGGTGCGATACAGCGGCTTCTCGATCGGCTACAACATCGCGGTGGCAGCGTTCGGCGGGACCACCCCTTATGTGGTCACCTGGCTCACCGCGGCCACCGGCAACAGCCTGGCGCCCGCGCTGTATCTGGTTGCCGCGGGGGTCGTCTCGCTGGCCACCGTCCTGACGTTGCGGGAGAGCGCGGGGCAACCAATGTGCGGTGTGGACGACCCAAGCGGTCAGCAACGTGCCACGATGACACCGTGAGCACGACACGAGGACGACCCGCCGGTTCGAAAGTGGGCTTCCGCCCGACGAAAGCCGACGTTGCCAGGCTGGCCAACGTCTCAACGGCGACCGTCAGCTACGTCCTCAACAATGTTCAGGGGCAACGTATCTCGGAGCAGACTCAGGCCGCGGTGCGCAAAGCGGCCGCTGACCTCGGGTACCGGCCCAACCTGGCGGCCCGCAACCTCGCGGTCGGTGGCAGCGGTGTGGTGCTCTACATCGTCGGGCGGCTCTCGCTGGGCAATCTGCCGATCGAAGTGGGCAGCAGGCTCACCACCGCGCTGGCGCGGCAGGGCGTCGTGCTGTCGCTGCAATTCGAAACCGAGGACGACCGCAACGTTGTGGACGCGATCGCCGACCTCAACCCGATGGCGATCACCAGCACCTTCCCGCTGACCGGCAATGCGCTGGCGGCGGCGACCGCGGCCGGAATCCCACAGATCCACCTCGGCAGTTCGCAATTGCACGCGATCGGTTCGCTGGACGCAAGCATCGGCGAGATGCGGGTGGACCATCTCGCGGGGCGCGGTCACACTCGGCTGGCTTTCGCCTACACCACCGAGGAAGAGCTTCGTCCGCTCGGTGACTACTGGCTTGCGGGACTGCGGGCTGCCGCCGTCCGGCGTGGGTTGCCCGAGATCACCGTGGCCAGTTTCGCGGTCGACGGATCCAATGCCGCCGAGATCGTCGGACGCTGGGTCGCGGAGGGGGTGACGGCGGTCTGTGCGCAGAGCGATGAGACGGCGTTCGTGGTGCTGCACGGGCTGCGGCAGGCCGGGTTGCGATGCCCGCAGGACATGGCGGTGATGGGCGTCAACGCGATCGATCTGGGTGCGGTGAGTGCCCCGCCGCTGACCTCGGTGGCCTTTGACGCCAAGGCGATCGTCGACGTCGCGGTGGCCGCGATGATGTCGGAGCTCGGGTACCCGGCCGAGGCGGAGCCGAGCAGTGCCGAGGTCGCCACGCTGGTCCAACGCGACTCCACCTGACCTGCGCGTTGATCGAAGATCAGGTTGGGAAGCGCCGATGTACTTACGCGCATAAGTTCGCGTGTGTAAACTCCGCTCTCAGACACAGAGAGGTGGATTTTCGTGACAGTCAGCGCGACGCAGAGCGTGTACTTCGACCCGTACGACGTCGAGATCAACGCCAACCCGTATCCGACGTTCGCCCGGCTCCGCGAGGAAGCGCCGCTGTACTACAACGAGCAACACGACTTCTATGCCTTGAGCAGGTTCGCCGATGTCAACAAGGGCCTCGTCGACCACGAGACGTTCAGCTCGGCCCGCGGAGCGATCATCGAATTGATCAAGGCCAACATCGACATCCCTTCGGGCGCCCTGATTTTCGAGGATCCGCCGATCCACACCGTGCACCGCAAGCTGCTGGCCCGGATGTTCACCCCGCGCAAGATCAATGCCCTGGAGCCCAAGATCCGGGAATTCTGCGCACAGTCGCTGGACCCGCTGGTGGGCGCCGGAAAGCTCGACTTCATCAAGGATTTCGGCGCGGTCATGCCGATGCGGGTGATCAGCGCGTTGCTCGGGATTCCCGAGGACGACCAGGAGATGATCCGCGACCACGGCAACGATCAGCTGCGCACCGAGGCGGGCAAGCCGATGAAGGCCGCCCAGGAGGGCCTGGTCGACGGATCGATCTTCGAGACCTACATCGACTGGCGTAAGGACAACCCGTCCGACGACATCATGACCGACCTGCTCAACGTCGAGTTCACCGACGAGCACGGAGTCACCCGCAAGCTCACCCGCGAGGAACTGCTCATCTACATCAACGTGGTGGCGGGTGCGGGTAATGAGACCACCACCCGGCTGATCGGTTGGGCGGCAAAGGTGCTCGCCGAGCATCCCGATCAGCGGCGTCAGCTGGTCGAGAACCCGGCGCTCATCCCGCAGGCCATCGAGGAACTGCTGCGGTTCGAGCCGCCGGCCCCGCACGTGGCCCGCTATGTCACCCGCGACGTCGAGTACTACGGCCAGACGGTCCCGGAGGGCAGCGTGATGATGATGCTGATCGGCGCGGCCGTCCGCGACAGCCGCCAGTTCCCGCCCGACGGTGAGGTTTTCGACATCCACCGCGAGCAGCGTCAGCATCTGGCGTTCAGCGTCGGCACCCACTACTGCCTGGGTTCGGCGCTGGCCCGGCTCGAGGGCCGGATCGCGCTGGAGGAGATGCTCAAGCGTTTCCCGGAGTGGGAGGTCGATCTCGACAACGCCGTCTTTTCACCGACTTCGACCGTCCGCGGCTGGGATTCGATGCCGGCACTCGTCCGGTGACACCGAAGCCGTCGGCCGGTGACCCGGCAAAACCGACCACCTGACGGGAATCCTTGATCTGGACACCCGCCGAGCCACTACGGTGTCCGCCATGACAGGTGTAGTGGTGACAGGTGCAGCATCGGGAATCGGCCGGGCCAGTGCGGAGGCGCTAATCGCAGACGGTCGGCGGGTTGCGTTGTGGGACATGGCTCCCGAGGTCCGCGAGGTGGCAGAAGGGCTGGGCATGCCATCGACAGTGATCGATGTGTGTGACACCGGTGCACTCTCGGCGGCGGTCGAGGAGACCGCCCGGGAGCTCGCCGGCATCGACGGCCTGGTGCACGCCGCGGGCCGCGTGCTGCCCGAACCGGTGGGCGCCTACACCGAGGAGTCCTGGGATGCGGTGCTCGATGTGAACCTGCGGGCACAGGCGCTGTTGATGCAGCTGCTGCTGCCACATCTGGAGAAGGCCGCGAAGGACGGCGGATCACCCGCGGTGGTTGGCATCTCGAGCATCGAGGGTCTGGCGGCCAACCCGTTCATCCCGGCCTACTGCGCGTCGAAGGCCGGGCTGCTCGGCATGACGAGATCGATGGCTGCACAGTTGGGCCCGTTGGGAATTCGCGTCAACGCCGTGTGCCCGGGCTTCATCCACACCCCGATGTTGCAGATCGCGTTGGACGTCGAGGAGATCCGCGCAAGCTTCGAACAAGCGGCGCCGCTGGGCCGGCTCGGTCAACCCCACGAGATCGGGGCCGCTGTGGCGTTCCTGATGTCACCGAAGGCGTCGTTCATCACCGGCACGCAACTGGTGGTCGACGGGGGAGTGACCAGCCGGCACGCGTGATCCGTGGCCGGCTCCGCGACGAATGGCCAGTTATGACACGTGAACTCGCAGATTCCGTGTCGTAACTGGCCACTCAACCGTTCGGGCCGGTGCTAGTCGCTGGCAGGCAGCGGCTTGGCCTCCTTGAGGCTCAGCGCGGTGGTGCCGATCGACAGCGTGCCGGCCCCGGCCTTGGTAACGAGGACCTCGGCGCCGCCCTCGTCGACATACCGCTTACCCATGAGGTTGCCGTCCGAGAATGCGGCGTCGATCGTTGCGCCCGAGTCCTTCTGGGCATCGAGCGGGATCATGGCCACGCCGCCGGCGCGCAGATCGTCGAGACTGTCGGCGCTGCGCACCACGATCACCTGGGTGTCGCACACCTGGCTCTGGAGGCGGGTGCCGTTCTTGATCATGCTGACTCCTTAGTGGCTGGTGTGAGTTCGTCGACGAGTTGGCGGCGAAGAACCTTGCCGGTCGGGTTGGTGGGCAGTTCATCGCGGAACACCACCCGGTCGGGGGTCCGGGATCCGCGCAGTTGCTTGCGGACATGGTCGCGCAACGCGTCGGGGTCGGGGGAGGCGCCCTCGGCGGGCACCACGACGGCCACGATGATCTGTCCCCATTGCGGGTCCTCGGGGCCGACGACGGCGACGTCACGAACCTCGGGATGTTCGACGAGCACATCCTCGATCTCGGCCGGGGCGATGTTCTCCCCACCCCGGATGATGGTGTCGTCGGAGCGGCCGCCGATGAACAGGTAGCCGCCCTCGTCGAGCATGGCGACATCTTTGGTCGGGAACCAACCTTCGGCGTCGAGGACCGACCCGATGTCGGTGTAGCGACCCGACACCTGCTCACCGCGGACGAACAGCTCACCGGTCTCGCCGGTGCCCAGCACGGTCCCGTCGTCGGCGCGGATCTGGACCTCGATACCGGGCACCACCTGGCCCACCGACCCGAGCCGACGGGCCGCCGCGGCGTCCTCCGCGGCCAGCGCTTCGCGGTGATCGTCAGGGCCCAGAACCGCGATGGTGGAACTGGTTTCGGTCAATCCGTAGGCGTTGACGAACCCGACGTCGGGCAGCAGCTGAAGCGCCTTGCGTACCAGGGGCAGCGCCACTTTGGAGCCGCCATAGGCGAGGTTGCGCAAGGTGGGCAGGTCGGCGCCGGCGCGTTCCAGCGCGGTGACGATGCGGTCCAGCATGGTCGGCACCACCGTGGCCGACGTGACGCCTTCGGTGCGGACCAGCTCGACCCACTTGTCCGCGTCGAAGTGCCGCAGGTACACCATCTTCCGGCCGGCGTAGAGGTTTGACATCGCGGCGCTCACGCCGGCGATGTGATACGGCGGGACGCAGATCAACGCCGCGTCGTCCTCTGCCGCCGAGCCGAATTCGACTGTGCCGGTGATGTAGCTGGTGAGGTTGTTGTGGGTGAGTTCGACAGCCTTGGGCCGCGACGTGGTGCCTGAGGTGAACAGCACGACCGCGACGGCGTCGGGATCGGCGAACTCGGCCGCTGGTTCTGCGGTGCGCGCTGCGGCCAGGAACTCTTCGGAGGTGATCACCTGCTTGCCAGTGCCTGCGACCACGTCGGCGTACTCGCCGTCGGTGACCACCAGCGGCTCGGGCAGCCGCTCGATCAGCTCGTGCAGGCCGTCACGGCTCAGGCGGTAGTTCAGCGGGGTGAACGGCACGGCGGCCCGGGCCGAGGCGAACAGCAGCAGCGGCAGCAGTGCGCCGCCGGTCCCGACATACGCCACATGGGACGCGCCGGAGGCCGCGATGACACCGGCGCCGCCGTCGGCCAGGGCGCTGAGCTCCTCGGTGGTCAGGCGCAGATCGTCGGACACCACCGCGGTGCGGTCTGCTCCGCCGGAAACCGCCATCTCCAGCAGTAGCGAGATGCTCATAGGCCCTGTCCCGGTGCGTCGATGAAGATGTCGATGATCGGATTATCCCCACCGCCGTAGCGGGAGAGATCGGTGACACCCGAAGCGGTCAGCACTTCCGCGTCGATGAAGGTCTGGCCATTCACCTCGGCAGCCGGCCGCGACAGGATCTCCACGGCCGCATCCGCCATGATCTCTGGGTTGCGGGCCGACTGCGCCAGGTTCTGGCCGTCGGCCAGGTTGGTCACCGCAGAGGTGACGATGTACGTCTCGGGCCACAAGCAGCTGAAACCGATTCCGGCGTCGGCATATTCGGCGGCCCAGCCCTGCGACAGCAGGGTCATGCCGTACTTGGACAGGGTGTAGGACGGGTGCGCGCCCAGCCAGTAGGGGTTCAGGTTCATCGGTGGGGCCAGCGTCAGCACGTGCGCGTTGGTGGACTTGCGCAAGTGCGGCAACGCGGCCTTGGTGAGCAGGAAGGTGCCGCGGACGTTGATGTCCATCATCAGGTCGAACTTCTTGGCCGACAGCACCTCGGTGGGTTCGGTGGAGATGGCACTGGCGTTGTTGATCACGATGTCGACGCCGCCGAAGTGCTCGACAGCCGTCTCCACGGCGCGGTCTACGTCCTCTTCCTTACGCACGTCGCCCACGACCGCCACGCCCTTCCCGCCGGCGGCTTCGACCTCGGCGACCGCGGTGTGCACCGTCCCGGGCAGCTTGGGGTGAGGTTCGGCGGTCTTGGCCAGCAGCACCACGTTCGCTCCGCGACGGGCGGCGCCGAGCGCGATCGCCAGCCCGATACCGCGGCTGCCGCCGGATACCACCAGCGTGCGATCGGTGAATGACTCCTGCTGGCTGGACATGGTCCTCCTCGTCGAGCGCAGCGTCCGCTATGCGCCGTGTGTCAACCGTACCCAAATGGTATTGGCATTCTCATTTTTAGCAAGTCTCGTAATCGTTGGGGCGGGCACCCGGAGAATCGGTGACGACCAGACCTGTTCGGCCCCGTCGTCGCAGCCGGTCGGTGCGCAGGTCGGAGCGCTCCCGGCCAGTACAGGCCCCACATTTCCCCACGGCGGTATTGGCATTCTCATTTTTAGCAAGTACGTTATCCACTGATGAGCGAGCAAGATGTCCCTTCGGTGGCGACTCCATCGGGTATCCCGCTGGCACCCGTGTACGGGCCGAGCGACCGCGCGGTCGAACCGCCTCCGCCGGGGACCTATCCGTTTACCCGCGGCAACTTCGCCTCCGGCTACCGCGGTAAGACCTGGACCTTCCGGCAGTACTCGGGTTTCGGCACGGCCGAAGAATCCAACCGCCGGTACCGCTACCTGCTCGATCAGGGTGGGACAGGTCTGTCGGTCGCGCTGGACTTGCCCACCCAATGTGGCTACGACTCCGACGACGAGGAGTACGGCGAGGAAGTGGGCCGCGTGGGCGTCGCGGTCGACACCTTGGCCGATGCCGAGATCCTGTTCGACGGCATCCCACTGGACAAGATCAGCACCAGCTTCACCATCAACGGCACCGCGGCCATCCTCCTGGCCTTCTACGTCGCCGCTGCGGAGAAGAAAGGCGTCCCGCGGGAGAAGCTGACCGGCACCATCCAGAACGACATCCTCAAGGAGTACGCGTCGCGCGGCACCTGGATCTGGCCGCCGGAGCCGTCACTGCGATTGATCGCCGACACGATCGAGTTCTGCGCCGCCGAGGTACCCCGCTTCAACGCGATCTCGGTGGCCGGCGCGCACTTCCGCGATGCCGGCGCCAACGCCGTGCAGGAGATGTCGTTCACCCTGGCCGACGGGGTCACCTACTGCGACACCGTGGTTGAGCGCGGCCGGATGACGATCGACAAGTTCGCCCCGCAGATCTCCTTCTTCTTCTATACCCACGGCGACTTCTTCGAAGAGATCGCCAAATACCGTGCCGGCCGGCGGCGTTGGGCCACGATCGTGCGGGAGCGCTACGGCGCGACCACCGACAAGGCCTCGATGTTCCGCTTCGGCTGTGTGGCCGGCGGGGCGTCTTTGTATGCGCCGCAGGCACAGAACAACCTGGTCCGGGTCGCCTATGAAGCCATGGCCGCGGTGCTGGGCGGCGTGCAGTCGATGTTCACCGCGGCGTGGGACGAACCGTTCGCCCTGCCCAGTGAGGAATCCGCGACGCTGGCGCTCCGCACCCAGCAGATCCTGGCCTACGAAACCGGTGTCACCAAAGTCGCCGACCCGCTGGGCGGTTCCTACTTCGTCGAGGCCCTCACCGACGCCACCGAGGCCAAGATCATCGAGATCATGGACGACCTGGAGAAGCACGGCGGCATGGTGCGGTGCATCGAGGACGGCTACCTGCAGGGTCTGATCGCGGACGAGGCGTTCAAGATCCACCAGGAGACCGAGTCCGGTGAGCGTCCGGTGGTCGGGGTCAACAAGTTCGTCACCGATGAGCCGGCACCTGACATCGACACCTATGAACTCGACGCCGAAGGCCGCGATCTGCAACTGAAGCGACTGTCGAAGGTCAAGGCCGAGCGTGACGACGTCGCGGTCAAAGAAACCCTGGCCGCCTTGGCCAGGGGAGCCGAGGGGGACGACAACCTGATGCACCGGTTGATCGACTGCGCCAATGCGTATTGCACAGTGGGAGAGATGGTGTCGACTTTGAAGTCGGTGTGGGGCGAGTTCCAGCAGCCGGTGGTGTTCTAGACATGGCAACTCGAGTTCTGGTGGCAAAGCCCGGTCTGGACGGTCATGACCGCGGCGCCAAGATCGTCGCTCGCACGCTGCGCGACGCCGGTTTCGAGGTGATCTACACCGGCATCCGGCAGCGCATCGAGGACATCGTGTCGATCGCGCTGCAGGAAGACGTTGCCCTGGTGGGTCTTTCGATCCTGTCCGGTGCCCATGTCGCGTTGACCACGCGCACGGTCGAAGCCCTACGCGCTGCCGATGCCGGTGACATCGCCGTCGTCGTCGGGGGCACCATCCCGCAGTCCGACGTCCAGAAGCTGCTTGATGCCGGCGCGGCCGCGGTCTTCCCGACGGGAACCTCGCTCGACACGCTGGTGACTGATGTTCGCGCGCTGACGGAGAAGGCTAAGGCATGAGACTTGGCGTGATGATCGGGGCCGAGCGGGGCGACATGGCCCGCAAGGTCTCCAAGTTGGTCTCCGACATCCAGTGGGCCGAGTCGGCCGGGCTGGACAGTGCGTGGATGCCGCAGGTACCCAACGATTTCGACTGCCTGACCATGGTGGCCCTGATGGCGGCGAACACGTCGCGTATCGAGCTCGGCACGGCCGTGGTACCGCTGCAGGCGCAGCATCCGATCGCGTTGGCCCGCCAGGCGCTTTCAGTGCACGCAATGTCTGCGGGCCGGCTGGCGCTGGGCGTCGGGCCGTCACACCACTGGATCATTCGCGACATGCTGGGCCTGCCCTACGACAAGCCTGCCGCTTACACTCGGGACTATCTGCAGGTGCTCAACGCGGCGATCTCGGGTCCGGGTGACGTTGACGTCGAGAATGATTCGTTCACGGTGCACAACCCGACCGTGCTCGGTGCCGACACCCCGATGCCGGTGCTGGTCGCCGCGCTGGGCCCGGTGATGTTGCAGATCGCCGGCGAGCACGCCGACGGGACCTCACTGTGGATGGCGGACGAGAAGTCGATCGGCGAGCACATCGCGCCGAAGATCAACAAGGCCGCGGCCGAGGCGGGCAAGCCCGCACCACGCATCGTCGCCGGCATACCCGTCACACTGTGCGCCAACTCGGAGATCGAGGTGGCCAAGGAGCGGGCCAACCGCGTCCTGGCCGAGGCCGAGACCTCGCCGAACTACCAGCGGTTGCTGGACCGGGGGGAGGCCCGCAACGTCGGCGATCTGTGCGCGGCGGGTGACGAAGAGTCGATCCTGAAGCGGTTCAAGCAGTTCGCCGATGCCGGGGTGACCGATCTGTCGGTGCGGCTGTTGCCGATCGGGGACAACCGCGACGAGCTGATCGCGTCGAAGTACCGGACGCGTGAGGTGATCGCCGAGCTTGCGAAGGCCGTGCGGTGATCCGCCCTCGCCGAGACTACGGTTTTTGGCGACTTTTCGGCCCGATCCCGTCACAAGCCGTAGTCTCGGCGAAATGAGCGCGCCGCTGGGGGGCATCCGCATCATCGAGGTCGGCGTCATGCTGGCCGGCCCCTACGCCACCATGATGCTGGCCGACCTCGGGGCCGAGGTGATCAAGGTCGAGCCACCGGGCGGGGAGATCTCCCGTCAGGTCAGCGACAGCTATTTCGCCAGCCTCAACCGGGGCAAGCGCAGCATTTGCCTCGACCTGGCCTCTGCCGAGGGCAAGGCGAAACTGGCTGAGCTGGTGGCGAATTCACATGCACTGCTGGTGAACATGAAGCCTTCGGTGATCCGCCGGCTCGGCCTCACGTACGAGCATCTACGCCACTACAACGAGAAGATCGTCTGTGTCGCGATGACGGGATTCGGGTTGAACGGGGGAGACGACCCGGCGTTCGATTACGTGATCCAGGCCGCCACCGGCGTGGCCGCGATGACCGGCGATCCGGACGGTCCGCCCACCCTGCCCGGCTATTCCTCAGCGGACAACTCGACCGGTCTGACCGCCGCGCTGGGCCTGCTGGCCATGATCGTCTCGGGTGACGGCGGTCAGGTGGACGTCTCGCTGCGGGATGTCATGCTCTCCCAGCTCAATTACCGCGCGTCGGCATACCTCAACGACGGTGCCGAGCCGCGCCGCCATCCGTTCGGGGCCCACTCGTATTACGTACCCGCGCAACTGTTCCCGACCGCCGATGGCTACCTGGCGTTGTTCATCACCCACGACGGGTTCTGGAAGTCCTTCGCCGGGGAGGCCGGGATCGAGGGCTTCGGCACGATGGCCGAGCGGGCCGCCCGCCGCGACGAGGTCCTGGACGTGGTGACCGCCGTGCTGGCGACGGACACCGCTGCCGGCTGGGAGTCACGGCTCAAGCCGCTGGGCATCCCGGCGGCGGCGGTGCGCACCTTGCCGCAGGCGCTGGAGGCGACGCCCGAGATGCTGGTGAACGCAGGCGATTTCCGGTTGGTGGGCAGCCCGGTGCACGTCGACGGCTATACGACCGACTACCGGCCTGCCCCGGTGTTCGACGAGTACGCCCAGCGTGCGCAGGTTTCTGCACCAGGGTCGTGACTGCTTGGGTGTACGACCCTGGTGTAGCGATCGGCGTTCGAGGTCAGTCCTCGTCGTAGGAGACCGTCACGGAATCGCAGTCCGGGACGGCCTGGCAGGTCAGCACGTAGCCGTCGGCCACCTCGTCGTCGTCGAGCGCGTCGTTCACCCGCATGGTGGCGGTGCCCTCGAGGAGCTTGGCCATGCACGTGCCGCAGTTGCCGGCCTCGCACGAGAACGGCGGCGTCATCCCGGCCCGGCGCGCACTCTCCAGCAGCGTCTCGCCCTGTCGCCGCGGCACGGACAGCTGCTCGCGGTCGAACACGATCGTGACCTTGCCGTCCGCTTCGCTGCCGGCCGTCGGTTCTGCGGTCATCTGACTCCCCTGTGCACGTACGTTCTGATATGAAGAGAATACCATTCTCGCTAACTGATAGTATCTTCTCGGCGGGCTCGACGCCCAGCGGTGTCTGGGGAAAGGGGTTGGACCTTGAGTGACCCCGTGGTGCTCGCATTCGACGGCCGCGAGTACACCCTGGCCGAACTCGACGCGCTGACCAGCGGGATGGCCACCGCGTTGGAGCACCGCGGAGTGCGGCCGGGCGACCGGGTCGCGATGATGTCGTCCAACCGACCCGAGTTCATCGTCGCCCTGCGGGCGATCTGGGGTCTGGGGGCGGTGGCCGTACTGATCAGCCCGGCGTGGAAGGCGACCGAGGTGGCTCACGCCCTAGAGTTGACCGCGCCCAGCCATGCGGTGGGCGATCACGACGTGCTGGCCTCGCAGATGCCGATGCTGCATCTGGACGAGCCGATCACCCCGGGCCTGCGGCAGTTCGACATCCCTGATCCGGACGGCGACGCGTTGTTCGTCTTCAGCTCGGGGACCACCGGCCTGCCCAAGGCGGTGCGCCACACTCATCGCGGGTTCGCTGCGGCCATTGATCACTGGCGTGACGCGCTGGGATTCACCAGCGCCGACCGGATGCAGATCATGACGCCGCCGTCGCACATCCTGGGGTTGCTCAACATCGCCATGGTGCTCGACACCGGTGCCTGGATGCGGCTGCACCGTCGCTTCGACGTCGACACGATGTTGCGACATATCGAATCCGATCGGATCACGATCGAAATGGCTGTGGCACCAATCGCTTTGGCCCTGGCTTCCCACCCCGATCTGGGCCGATACGATCTGTCGTCGCTGCGCTACGTGATGTGGTGTGCCACCCCGGTGACCCGCAGTGTGGCCGAGGACGTCGCGCAACGCGCCGGAATCCGGTGGCTGACCGCATACGGCACCACCGAACTTCCGGTGATCGCCTGTAACCCGCTGGACGCCACCCACATCGACACCGTGGGCACCCCGGTCAGTGGGGTCGAGGTGCGGATCGGTCCGGACGGCGAGATCCAGGTGAGATCCGAGTCGGTGATGGCCGGTTACCTGCCGAAGGAGGCCACCGCGGGCGCATTCTGCGACGGGTGGTACCGCACCGGCGACATCGGCTTTCTCGACGACGACGGATACCTGCACATCACCGACCGCTCGAAGGAGATGGTCAAGGTCCGCGGGTTTCAGGTGGCACCCGCCGAAGTCGAGGCGGTGCTGCACGGTCATCCCGCGGTCAGCGACTGCGCGGTGTTCGGGGTGACCGATGCGGCCGACGGCGAGGCCATCGTGGCCGCCGTGACGACAAGTTCTGAGGTGTCGGCCACCGAACTGATCGCGCTCATCGGCGATCAGTTGGCCTCGTACAAGCGGCCCAGCCGCGTCGAGTTCGTAACCGAGATACCGCGGTTACCTTCCGGAAAGGTATTGCGACGAGTGCTGAAGGAGCGGCATGGACGTTCGTCTGACGTCTGAACAGCAGCAGCTGCGTGAAGCCGCAGCGAAACTGGCCGACGACCTCGGACCGGATGCGGTCGGAGAGTTGTCGGATGAGGGCCGGGTGGCCCGGTTGGAGAGTACGGTCGCCGCAACCGAGTGGCGCACACTGCGTTCCGACGGTGCATCCGGTGTGGAAGTGGCGATCATCGCCGAGGAGTTCGCGCGCGGTCTGGTTGACGTGCCCTTCCTCGGTCCGGTGTTGGCCGACGACCTGGCCCGCCGCCTCGACCGTGAGGTGAAGACCGGTACCGACGAAGCCGCCACCGCCGGGGTGGATCTGACCCACAGCACGGTCGGCGTGGTCGAGTCGCCCGCCGAGCTCGCCGAGCTGTCGAGCGAAGACGCCCTACGCTGGCGGGCGCTGGCGCTGGCGGCCACCTGTGCCGACCTGGTCGGTGCCGCCCGCGGTACGCACGCGCTGGCCGTCGATTACGCGAAAGTCCGTGAGCAGTATGGCTCGACGATCGGCTCGTACCAGGCGGTTGCGCACCTGCTGGCGGAGGGGCTCGCGCTGATCGAGGGTTCGATCAGCGTGCTGCGGCACGCGGCGTGGGCGGTCGACGAGTTGCCTGCGGAAGAAGCCGTCCGAGCCGGGAAGATCGCCAAGGTCTACTGCGCCCGCGCCGCGCGGACGGTCTGCGAGACCGCGATCCAGGTGCACGGCGGTATCGGAAACACTTGGGAATGTCTGGCGCATGTGTATCTGCGCCGAGTGCTGGTGGCCACCGAGTTGTGGCCCGTCAAGCTGGAGGACTTGGAGGTCACCGATCTTGGACTTTCGTGATTCGACCGAGGAAGCTACCTTCCGGGACCGGCTGAGGACCTGGCTGGCAGACAACGCCGCGTCGTTCAAGGCGTCCGGCGACGATTACTGGGCGCGCATGGGGGAGTGGCACCAGGCCCTTTATGGTGCAGGGTTTTTCGGCACCTCGTGGCCCAAGGAGTTCGGTGGCCAGGACCTGCCGCCGGTCTACGACGTCATCGTTGACGAGGAGCTGGCCCGGGCCGGCGCGCCGCCGCGGCCCAGCCTCGGATACCTCGTGGTCGGCCTGGGACATCACGGCAGCAAGGAACTGCAGCAGCGGTTCCTGCCGGGGATGATCAACGGCACCGAGCGCTGGTGCCAGGGCTTTTCGGAGCCCGGCGCCGGTTCGGACCTGGCCTCGCTGACCACCACGGCGACACGCGACGGCGACAACTACATCATCAACGGCCACAAGATCTGGACCAGTTACTCCGATGTGGCGGACTGGTGCCTGGTGCTGGCCCGCACCGACAAGGATGTGGCGCGGCACAAGGGAATTTCGGCGTTCATCGTGTCCATGCATCAGGACGGCATCGAGCAGCGGCCGCTGCAGATGATCAACGGAGTCACCACGGAGTTCGGTCAGGTCGCGTTCGACGGTGCGGTGGTGCCGGCCTCGAACATGGTCGGTGAACCCGGCGACGGTTGGCGTCTGGCCATGACCGTGGTGAGCCATGAGCGTGAGCCGTCGACGCTTGGCTACTCGGCGCGATACGGAAAGCTCGTGCGCGAGATGGCTTCTCGGGTGGACGGGAAGGTGCCGGAGGACCTGGCCTGGGCCGGGGTGCAGGCTGAGATGCTGCGTCTGCACGTGCGACGGCGGTTGTCCGAACAGCTCGACGGGCTCAAGCACGGCCCGGACGGCTCGCTGGACAAGCTGCTCATGACGTGGGTCGAGCAGTCCGTCGGCCATGCCGCGCTCGCGGTGACCGGCACCAAGGACCCGGAACTGCTCGAGGCCTACCTGTACAGCCGGGCACAGAGCGTCATGGGTGGCACGTCACAGATCCAGAAGAACATCATCGCGTCACGAATCCTCGGACTAGGGGTCTAACCAGATGTACGGAATGCCAGACGAAATCGATGTGCAAGCCGACGGCGCCCTGCGCATCATCACGCTGAACCGTCCCGATGCACTCAACGCGGTCAACGACAACTTGCACGTCGGGCTCGCGCGGCTGTGGGAAGAGCTCAACGAGGATGCCGAGGCACGTGCGGCCGTGATCACCGGCGCCGGCCGGGCGTTCTCGGCGGGCGGTGACTTCAACTACCTCGACGAGTTGCGGCGGGATGAAGCCTTGCGCCAGAAGACGATCAAGCACGGGCGTGACCTCGTCATCGGCATGGTGCGTTGCCGCATCCCGGTGGTCGCCGCGGTGAACGGCCCGGCCGTCGGGCTGGGTTGCAGCCTGGCCGCGCTGTCCGACGTCGTCTACATGGCCGAGACCGCGCACTTCGCCGATCCGCACGTCCAGATCGGACTGGTAGCCGCCGACGGTGGTCCGCTGGTGTGGGGCTCGCAGATCAGCCTGTTGCAGGCCAAGGAGTTTGCGCTCACCGGTGTGCGGATCAAGGCGCAGCGGGCCGTGGAACTGGGCCTGGCCAATCATGTGGTCGAGGACCCGCTGGCCGAGGCGATCGCCTGTGCGAAGAAGCTGATCGATTTACCCAAGCAGGCGGTCGAGGCCACCAAGCGGTTGATGAACATCCAGCTGGAACAGCAGGTGATGGCGTCGCTGGATTACGCCAACCTCGCCGAGTACGTGTCCTTCGGCACAGCTGATTTCAATCGGATCGTGGACGGTCTGATCGCGAAAGGCTGATCGCAAACTGCGCGAGCAGACGCATTTGTCCCCGCTTGCCCGGCGTGTCGGGGACATATGCGTCTGCTCGGCGTCAGAAGGTGAGTGCCTCGGAGCGCTGGACGGTGCCGGTGACGCCGCCGGCGTCTTGACCGGCCAGTCGGACCGCTGCGAGTCCCATCGCCTCGGGAGGCTCGACCATTTCCGGCGGAATCTGCAGCCCGCTGCCGCCGGCCTGCCAGCCTTCGGTGAGTACGACGCGGGACGGGCTCAGGCAATTGACCGCGATGTTGTCGCCCCGTAGGTCGGCGGCCAGGCCCAGGTAGAGCCGTTCGGCCGCGGCCTTGGACACCCAGTAGGCGTTGGCGCCGTGCTCGACCATGTCGACGCCCGTGGTGGTGATCGCGATGAGGGACCCACCGCCGCGCTTGCGAACTTCGGGGATCACGGCCTTGGTCACCAGGAACACCCCGGTGAGGTTGACGTCGAGGCACAGCTGCCAGCGTTTCAGCGGCGTGGTCTCCACCGGGCCGAGCCACAGCACACCGGCGTTGGCGACCAGGATGTCGATGCCACCGAATTCCGAAACCGCCTTGGCCACAGCGTTGTTCACCGATTCCTCGTCGGTGACGTCGCAGGCGACCGGCAGTGCGCGGCCGCCCGTGTCGTTGATGGCCGCGGCCACCGAGCCGATCGTGCCGGGCAACTTGCCCGGTTCTTCGGAGCGGGCGGCCACGGCCACCGCGGCACCTTCGGCGGCCAGGGCGGCTGCGATCGTCGCACCGATGCCGCGACTGGCACCGGCGACGAAGGCGACCTTTCCGGTCAGATCCATCGCGACAGACTATTACTTGGGCGGGAAGCGCAATGCCCCATCGAGGCGGATGATTTCGCCGTTGAGGTAGTCGTTTTCGATGATGCTCTGAGCGAGCTGGGCGTACTCGGTCGAACGGCCCATGCGCTTGGGGAACGGCACCTGCGGACCCCAGTACTGCTCCAACTGGTCGGCGGCCTTGCCATAGGCGGGGGTGTTGATCGTGCCGGGGGCGATGGTGCACACCCGGATACCCAACGGCGACAGGTCGCGCGCGGCGACCAGCGTCATCCCCAGCACACCACCCTTGGCGGCCGAGTACGGCAACTGGCCGATCTGTCCCTCATACCCGGCGATCGAGGCGGTGTTGACGATGACGCCGCGGCCACCTTCCTCCAGCGGGTCCGTCTTGGCGATCGCCGCGGCCGACAGGCGCATCACGTTGAATACCGCGGTCAGGTAGAACTCGATGGTCTTCTTGAAACCGTCGAGGTCCAGTGGGGATCCGTCCTTGCTCACCAGGCGTCCGCCGGCGGCGGGCCCGCCGTGGGTGTCCACCGAGATGCGCAGCGGCGCAAGTGCTTCAGCCTCGGCGATGGCGGCGAGCACCGACTCCTCGGAGGTGGCGTCGGTGGGCACATACCGCACGCCCAGTTCCTTCTCGAGTGCGGTGCCCTTCTCGTCGGCCAGGTCTGCCACGACCACCTTGGCGCCTGCGGCCTGCAGGCGGCGGACGGTCGCTTCGCCCAGGCCACCCGCGCCGCCGACGACGATCGCGGAACTACCGGCGATTTGCATACGGTTCCCCTTCTTGCAACTCGTACTCTCTGACTGCGAGAATAACATTCTCTTGCCAGGTGAACCAGGGAGCAGATATGCCTGAAGCCGTCATCGTGTCCGCGCTGCGTACCCCCATCGGCACGGCGAAGAAGGGAACGCTGCGCGACACGGACGCCTATGCGCTCGCCGATCATGTGGTGCGGGCGGCGTTGGAGAACCTTCCTGCCGACATGACTGCTCCGATTGACGACGTGATCTTGGGCGAGGGGCTGTACGGCGGTGGCGTCATCGCCCGTCACGCGGCCATCACCGCAGGCCTCACCACCGTGCCGGGTGCGTCGATCAATCGGCACTGTGCGGCCGGACAGGCCGCGGTTCAGAGCGCCGCGGCGAGCATCCGCTCTGGGATTGACCGCCTGATCCTGGCCGGCGGCGTCAACTCTGCCTCGACGTCGCCTCGGTTCATGCGCGCGGCAGGCAGCGCCAAAGACGCCGAGTGGGTGAGCTGGTTCCCGCCCACTCATCCCGACCGGTCGGACGCACCGAACATGGACATGTCCATCACGGTCGGCTGGAACGCCGCGGTCAAGGCCGGGGTGAGCCGCGAGGAGATGGACCAATGGGCGTTGGGTTCGCATCTCAAGGCCATCGCGGCGATCGACGAGGGCCGATTCAAGGAGGAGATCGTCCCGATCCAGACGCCGCACGGGTTGTTCGATACGGACGAGCATCCGCGTCGTGACACCACGCTGGAGAAGCTGGCCGCGCTCAAGCCGCTGCATCCCGAGATCGACGGCTTCTCCATCACCGCGGGCAACGCCTGCGGGGCCAATGACGCGGCAGCACTGCTGACCATCGCCAGCGACGAGCTCGGGTTGCCGGCCCTGGCCACCATCAGGTCCTGGGCTTCGGTGGGCGTCGACCCGGCGTCGACCGGCCTGGCCCCCGTCGAAGCCATCACCAAAGCGCTTGGCCGGGCCGGCCTTTCGCTGTCAGACGTGGACCTGTTCGAGATCAACGAGGCATTCGCGTCGATGTGCGTCGCCACGATCAAACTGCTCGACCTGAACCCGGAGATCGTCAACGTCAGTGGTAGCGGGTGCTCGCTGGGGCATCCGGTGGCCGCCACCGGGGCGCGCATGCTGGCCACGATGGTCCACGAGCTCCGGCGGCGCGGGGGAGGCATCGGTGTGGCCGCGATGTGTGCCGGTGGCGGGATGGGCTCGGCGACGGTCATCGAGGTGCCTTCACCGTAGTGTCGACCGTGATGACGAAGCACAACATCGAAGAGCTGATCGCAGCAGCGCGCGGTGGATCGCAGCGCGCTGTCGGGCGTCTGCTGAGTCTGGTCGAAAGTGACCGTCGTGATGAGGTTCTCGCGGTGCTCGGCCCGGCCTCGCCGCGCGTCATCGGGATCACGGGACCGCCCGGGGCGGGCAAGTCGACGACGGTCGGCGCGCTGGTGGGTGCGTACCGGGTGCGCGGTCTGCGGGTCGCGGTGCTGGCGGTGGATCCGTCGTCCCCGTACAGCGGCGGTGCGCTGCTGGGGGACCGGATCCGGATGGCCGCCCATATCAACGATCCCGACGTGCTGATCCGGTCGGTGGCCACCCGTGGACACCTGGGCGGGCTGGCTGCCGCGGTACCCGCGGCGATCCGGCTGCTGGCGGCGTTGTCGTACGACTTGATCGTCTTGGAGACGGTGGGCGTGGGGCAGTCCGAGATCGAGATCGCCGCGATCGCGGACCCGACCGTGGTGATCCTCAATCCCGGTGCGGGGGATGCGGTCCAGGCGGCCAAAGCGGGGCTGCTGGAAGTCGCCGATCTCGTGGTGGTGAACAAGGCCGACCGTGAGGGTGCCGATCAGACCGCCCGTGACCTGCGGGCCGAGGCCAGTGTGCCGGTGCTCAAACTTGTTGCAGCCCAAGGAGAGGGGCTGGCGGAGCTGGTTGAGGCGATCGACGCCCACCACCGGTCCGACACCGTGGAGCGGCGTACCGCCCGCGCCCGTACCCAGATCTTGTCGCTGGCCCAGACCTTGCTGCGCAATCACGGGGAGTTGGACGGGCTGGCTGCCGCGGTTGCCGACGGCACCACCGATCCCTACAGCGCTGCGGCGCAACTGATCGCGGATTCAGCAGGGTAGGGCTCGGCCCCCTAGCTCACCGACTTACCTGTCGCCGCGGCGTATCCGCTGCGGTAGCCGAAGACCATCGCCGGGCCGAGCGTGCCGCCTGCGCCGCCGTAGGCCTTACCCGTCACCCCGCCCATGGCGTTGCCAGCGGCGAACAGCCCGGTGATCGGGGCGCCGTCGACGTGCAGGACCCGGCCGTCGCGGTCCGTGCGGGGACCCCCTTTGGTGCCCATCGCCCCGATCTTGACGGGCACCGCGTAGAACGGCGCGGTGTCGAGCGGGCCGAGCGTCTGGCCGGCCGGGGTGGCCGCCGAATTGTCGCCCCAGTAGCCGTCGTATGCGCTCGATCCGCGGCCGAAGTCCGGATCGATCTCGCGAGAGACGTTGTCATTCCAGCGATTCAGGGTTGCGGCCAGACCCTCGGCGTCGATCCCGGTTTTGGCGCCCAGCTCGGCGAGGGTCGCCGATTCGCAGAACCAGTCCGGCACCGGATCGCCCGGTTCGACGCCGAGAAAGCCGTAGCGCTGCAGGTGCACCGAGTCGAACACGATCCAGGCCGGATCGTTGGCGTAGCCGATCTTGGGGTCAAGGTACTGGAAAGCCCCTGCCATCGAGTTGTATTCGCCGGCCTCGTTGAGGAAACGGTTGCCGGCCCGGTTGACGATGACGCTGCGCGGGCGGGTGCGTTCGAGACGCACGCTACGGCTGCGGGGGTGACCGCCGATCGTGTCGCCGGGGATCTGCACGACCGGAACCCACCATGCCTCACCCATGTTGGCGAGATCGGCGCCGTGTGCCATGGCCATCCGCAGTCCGTCGCCGGTGTTGTTCGGCGGTGACACCGCGCCGCGCATCGGTCCGCGCAGGTACGTCTCGACCAGCTTGGTGTCCCACTCGAAACCGCCGGTCGCCAGCACCACGCCGCTCCGGGCGCGGACATGAACGTCGGCCCCGTCCACGCCGAGGCGCACCCCGGTGATGCCGGTCCGATCACCGATCAGCTCGAGTGCGCGGGCCTCGGTCACCGGCTGGATGCCGCGATCGAGCAGACCACGCAGTAGCCCGGCGATCAGGGCGGTGCCGGCAACGCAGAGGTCGGCGTCGGGATCGTCGTATACGGCGTGGATGCGGGCACGGGTTTCCGCGTCGATTCCGACGTTGCTGAAATCCGCTGGGAACGAGGTGATCCGGTCCTTCCAGGCGCCGAGCTTGGCCTGATCCACCGGGCCCGCGCTCAGTGAGCGCCCGCCGCCGGGCCGTCCGCCGGGGAGTTCGGGCTTGTAGTCGGGGAAGCCCTCGGCGACGGCAAAGCGCAGCTCGCTGTTCTCCTCGACGAAGTCGAGCATGGCGGGACCGGTCCGCACGAAGGTGTCCACCAGATCGGCATCCATGTAGCCGAGTGATTGGGCCTGCAGGTAGTCGATCGCGTCGGAGACCGGTAGCGGGCCGTCGGCGCTGCGGTCGTGGGCCGGGATCCACACGATGCCGCCGGAGACCGCGGTGGTGCCCCCGACCGTGGGCGCTTTCTCGTAGATCGCGACCGACGCGCCGCTGACCGACGCGGTCAGTGCCGCGGTGAGTCCGGCGCCACCGCTGCCCAGTACGACGACGTCGACCTCGTCATCCCAATCGAATTCGGTACGGGTCACTGTCAATTCCCTTTCAGTACAGGATCGCCGATAGTTCGTTCGCCGCTCGGATCACTGCGTCCTTGCCGCCCAGCACGACGTCCTCGCGGTGCGAGATGAGATTGATGCAGGTGGGCGGTGACGGCAGGCGCCGGCGCACGGGCACCGCCAGGCCGTAGGTATCCGGTTCGATCTCGCCGTGGGTGATCACCCAGCCTTGTTCGCGAGTCTGGCGGACCAGCTCACGTTCGCCGGGCCGCGGCGGCATGCTCGCCAGCAGCGCCACCCCCGCCGCGCCGCGGTCGAGCGGGTGGCGGCTGCCCTCGTGGAAGGACAGTTGGTAGAACACCTGCGTCGGCACGATCACCGCGACCGCGACCTGCTGATCGCCCTCGGCCACCAATAGCGAAACCGTGCTGCCCAGTTCGTCGGCGAGGGCACGCAGCGTCGGGACGCTGAGCGCGCGCATGTTGTTGTCGAAAGATGCGCCGAGCGTGGCCAGGCCGGCACCGGGCCGGTAGCGACCGTCCTCTCCCTTTGTCACATAACGGAACTGACTGAGGGTGGCCAGCAACCGGTAGGCGATCGTGCGGTGGGCGCCCACGTGTTCGGCGACCTGCTGCACGGTCAGCCCGGTCGGTGCCGCGGCAATGGCCGCCAGCGCGCTCAAACCGCGCGCCAGCGTCTGCGAACCGGGCGCCCCGGTCGGAGTGCCGTCGGTCTTCGGTTGTGGCTGCGGCTGGGTTGCTTTGGCCGGCATCGCGCCCCTCCTTGACAGATAGAACCGCGAGAGTGATGCTCTGATAATAATGCACGCAGATGTGCGCTATATGAGCAAAGTGCTTACAAATTTGGAGAATAGCATTCTCCCTACCTCCGGAGAGGGGCACATGACAAGCACTGCCGCCGGGCCGGCATCCGGATCCGTTTCGGCTACCCAGCACGAGAGCGTCTGGGCGGACCTGCAGGGCGTCGCGTTCTCGCAGGGTTACCTCGATGTGGGTGGCATCCGCACCCGCTACCTGCATGCCGGCGACCCGAGCCTTCCGGCGCTGGTTCTGCTGCACGGATCGGGCGGGCACGCCGAGGCTTATGTGCGCAACCTGGAATCTCATGCCGAGCACTTCTCGACCTGGTCGATCGACATGCTCGGGCACGGCTACACCGACAAGCCGGGTCACCCGTTGGAGGTTGCGCACTACGTCGAGCACCTGATCGGCTTCCTCGACACGATCGGTGCGCAACGCGCCCACATCTCGGGCGAGTCACTGGGAGGCTGGGTGGCCGCCCGGGCCGCCGCCGATCACCCGGACCGCGTCGAGAAGTTGGTCCTCAACACCGCCGGCGGTTCACAGGCCGACCCCGAGGTGATGAAACGGATCATCACGCTGTCGATGGCGGCCGCGGAGAACCCGACCTGGGAGACCGTGCAGGCCAGGATCAAGTGGCTGATGGCAGACAAGACAAAGGATTACGACGACATCGTGGCGAGCCGCCAGGCGGTGTACCGCCAGCCCGGGTTCGTCGCCGCGATGAGCGACATCATGGCCCTGCAGGACCCCGCGATTCGCGCCCGGAACCTGTTGGGGGAGAAGGAGTACGGATCGATCACCGCGCCTACGCTGGTGTTGTGGACCAGTGACGACCCGACTGCCGACGTCAGCGAGGGCCGGCGGATCGCGTCGATGATCCCCGGCGCCCGGTTCGAGGTGATGTCCGATTGCGGGCACTGGCCGCAGTACGAAGATCCGGAGACCTTCAACCGGTTGCATCTGGACTTCCTGTTGGAGAGCGAACGTGGCTGACGACGTCGATGTCGTGATCGTCGGTGCCGGGCCGGTCGGCCTGACCCTGGCGAATGTCCTTGGTATCCAAGGTGTCCGAACCCTCGTGGTGGAGGAACGCGACACCCTCATCGACTACCCCCGCGGAGTGGGGCTCGATGACGAATCGCTGCGGACCTTCCAGTCGATCGGGCTGGTCGAGGCGATCCTGCCGCACACCGTGCCCAACCAGATCCTGCGGTTCTACGACGCCAACCGCCGGCTGCTGGCCGAAATGGCGCCTCCGGATGCACGATTCGGCTGGCCCAAGCGCAACGGTTTCGTGCAGCCTCTCGTCGATGCGCAACTGCTCGCGGGGCTGGACCGGTTCGAGCACGTGCAGGTGGCCTGGGGGCGCCGGATGGAGTCGGCGGTCGAGTCCGCGGACGGAGTGACGATCGAGTTCGGCCCGGACGTGCCCGCGGTGCGGACACGCTACGTGGTGGGCTGCGACGGCGGGCGAAGCGCGACCCGCCATCTGATGGGGGTGTCGTTCGACGGCACCACCTCACCGACCCGCTGGGTCGTGATCGATCTGGCCAATGACCCGCTGGGACACCCCAACAGTGAGGTCGGTGCCGACCCGGACCGGCCGTACGCCTCGATCTCGATCGCGCACGGCATCCGCCGCTTCGAGTTCATGATCCACGCCGACGAAACCGACGAGCAGGCCGAGGATCCCGAGTTCGTGGCGCGGTTGCTCGCTCCGTTCGTGCCGCATCCGGACAAGGTGGACGTGATCCGTCGCCGGGTCTACACCCACCACTCCCGGATCGCCGGCAACTTCCGCAAGGGCCGGTTCCTGCTGGCCGGCGACGCCGCGCACCTGATGCCGGTGTGGCAGGGCCAGGGATACAACAGCGGTATCCGGGACGCGGCCAACCTCGGCTGGAAACTGGCCGCGGTGGTCAACGGCCAGGCCGGCGACGCACTATTGGACAGCTACGACACCGAGCGCCGCAAGCATGCGCGGGCCATGATCGACCTGTCCACGTTGGTGGGCCGGGTCATCTCGCCCACCAACCGCAAGGTCGCGGTCCTGCGCGACAAGCTGATTCGCGGCGCTTCGGTGGTCCCGGCGCTCAAGCGCTACGTGTTGGAGATGCGGTTCAAGCCGATGCCGCGCTACGACCAGGGTGCGGTCTATCACCCGAAGCCGCCGACACCCGATGCCCCTGCGGGCACGCTGTTCATCCAGCCACGGGTGGACACCCGCGAGCAGTCGAACGTGCTGCTCGATGACGTGATCGGGCTGAACTTCGCCGTGCTGTGCTGGAACAACAATCCGCGTGCGCTGCTCGGCGAGCAGGCATACGCACGATGGAAAGCCTTGGGCGCCAAGTTCATCGCCGCGCGGCCGCAGACCCAGCTGTTCTGGACCGGGCACGACGCCGACCACGATGACGGCGCCGTGGTGATCGTCGGCGACCGCACCGGCGCACTCAAAGCCTGGTTCGACGTGCACACCGAATCCGTGCTCGTGCTGCGTCCGGACCGCTGCATCGCCGGGGCCGACATCGCCCAACGTGCCCCGGAACTCAGCAATGCCTTGTTCGACGTCCTGCATGTGCTGGAAGGAGGTGTAAACGGTGCCAGTAGCCCTGTGTTGTATGTCCCACAGCCCACTGCTGAATCTTCCGGGACCGTCAGCTGAGCTCCTCGACGAGATCGGAACAGCGGCCGGGGCTGCCCGCGCGTTTGTTGCCGACTACGACCCCGAACTGGTCGTGACCTTCTCGCCTGACCACTACAACGGGTTCTTCTACCGGCTGATGCCGCCCTTCTGCATCGGCACCGCCGCGGCGGGCGTGGGGGACTACGGGACGTACCAGGGCGCGCTCAGCGTGGCCGGCGACATCGCCCAGCAGTGCGCGGAAGCGGTGTGGGAATCCGGCGTGGACGTCGCCATCTCGACGAGCATGGACGTCGACCACGGCACCGTGCAGCCGCTGCAGGAGTTGTTCGGCGAGGCGACCGCACGTCCCATCCTGCCGATCTTCATCAATTCCGTTGCCACTCCGCTGGGTCCGCTGTCGCGGTCCCGCGCGTTGGGGTCGGCGGTGGGCAGCTTCCTGTCCACACTCGACAAGCGGGTGCTGGTGTTGGGTTCCGGCGGGCTCTCGCATGACCCACCGGTGCCGACGCTGGCGACCGCACCTCCGGCAGCACTGGACCGGATCGTGCACGGGGTCCCGATGACCGCAGAGCAGCGGATGGCCCGGCAGACCGCGGTGAGCCAGGCCGCGCACGACTTCGCCCACGGTGACAGTGCGCTGCGTCCGCTGAATCCCGAATGGGACCACAGCTTGCTGGAGATCTTCGACGAGGGCCGGTTGACCGAGCTGGACAACTGGTCCAACACCTTCATCGCCACCGAAGGGGGCAACTCGGCACACGAGATCCGCACGTGGGTGGCCGCTTTCGCGGCGTTGGCAGCCAACGGGCCGTACCGGACCGGCAACCACTTCTACCGGGCGGCACCGGAATTGATCGCAGGATTCGCAATCAGGACGGCGGTAGGAATCGCAGCATGACTTCAGACAGCTTTACCTTCGACAAGACGGTCGACGTGCTCGTCGTCGGTTCCGGAGGTGGCGGCATGACGGCCGCGCTGACCGCCGACGCCGCCGGCCTCGACACCCTCGTCGTCGAAAAGTCCTCCCACTTCGGCGGTTCCACCGCACTCTCGGGCGGCGGGATCTGGGTACCCGGAGCGCCGTCCCAGCGCCGCGCCGGGTACGTTCCCTCCCCGGACGGCGTGTTCGAGTACCTCAAGCAGATCACCGAAGGCACCGTCAGCGACGCCCGGCTGCACAAGTACGTCGAGGCCGCGCCGGAGATGATGGATTTCCTCGAGCACAACAGCGATTGGTTCGAGTTCGTCTGGAAGCCCGGCTACGCCGACTACTACCCGGAGCTACCGGGTGGCTCGGCACAGGGCAGCACCATCAACGTTCCCGCCATCGATCTGCGTAAGCTCGGGGAACACGAAGAGGAGTTGCTGGCCCCGCTGGCGCTGGCGCCCAAGGGAATCTGGTTCGCCCCCAAGGATCTCCGGCTGTTCTACCAGATCCGGCAGAACTGGCGGGGTAAGGCCGTGTTGCTCAAGTTGATCTGGCGGATGGTGCGGGCCCGGGTCTTCGGTGACCGGATGGCCGCGATCGGCCAGTCGCTGGCCGCCCGGATGCGGTTGGCGCTCAAACAGCACGACATCCCGCTGTGGCTGAACGCGCCGATGACCTCGCTGATCACCGATGCGGACGGCGCGGTGCTCGGTGCCGTCATCGAAAAGGACGGGCGTGCGGCGAGGATCCGGGCCACCGGCGGCGTGATCCTGGCCTCCGGCGGCTTCGACCACGACATGGCGTGGCGCAAGGAGCATCTGCCGGTGCTCGAGAAGGACTGGAGCTTCGGCAATCCCGCGGCTACCGGCGACGGGATCCGGGCCGGTGAAAAAGTGGGCGGCGCCACCGACCTACTGGATGAAGCCTGGTGGTTCCCGGCGATCTGCTGGCCCGACGGCCGGCTGCAGTTCATGCTCAACGAACGGATGATGCCGTCGCAGTTCGTGGTCAACGGGAACGGCAAGCGGTTCATCAACGAGGCTGCGCCCTACATGGACTTCGCGCACGCCATGATCAAGGGGCAGGAATCCGGCGTCGACCACATCCCGTGCTGGCTCGTCACCGACATCGACTCATTCCACCGCTACGTGGTGGCCGGGCACCTGCCCATCCCGAAGATCCCGTTCGCCCCGGTGCCCACCGGACGCAAAGTGCCTCGGGCTTGGCTGGATTCGGGTGTCGTGGTGGAAGCACACAGCTGGGAGGAACTGGCGGGAAAGATCGGCGTGCCCGGGCAGAATCTGCGCGCCACCGCCGAACGGTTCAACCAGCTGGCGCACAGCGGACACGACGACGACTTCAACCGTGGTGACAGCGCGTACGACAACTACTACGGTGACCCGACTCTGCCGAACCCCAATCTGCGTCCGCTCGGCAAGCCGCCGTACTACGCGTTCCAGATCATCCTCGGTGACCTGGGCACCTCAGGTGGACTGCGCACCGATGAGCACGCCCGGGTGCTGCGATCCGACGAGTCCGTCGTCGCCGGGCTCTACGCGGTGGGCAACGTGTCGGCGGCCGTCATGGGCCGAAGTTACGCCGGTGCGGGCGCGACGATCGGGCCGGCGATGACCTTCGGCTTCGTGGCGGCCAGACACATCGCACAGGCCCAACATGCTGTCGGACAACCCGTTACACCAGCCGCCAGCCAACTGATCCAGGACACCGTCAGCAACCCCTCAGGAGGAAACCGATGAAGATTTCGCTGTTCTACGAGTTCCCACTGCCCCGGCCGTGGTCGGAGGATGACGAACATCAGCTGTTCCAGCACGGACTGACCGAGGTGGAGGCTGCTGACAAGGCCGGATTCTCCACCGTCTGGCTCACCGAGCACCACTTCCTGGAGGAGTACTGCCACTCCACCGCACCGGAGATGTTCCTGGCCGCGGCCAGCCAGCGCACCAAGGACATCCGGCTGGGTTTCGGTGTCATGCACCTGCCGCCGCCGATCAACCACCCGGCCCGCATCGCCGAGCGCGTCGCCACCCTGGACCACCTGTCCAACGGGCGGGTCGAGTTCGGTACCGGTGAGGGCTCTTCGGTCGCCGAGCTGGGTGGCTTCGACATCGACCCGGCGGACAAGCGCACGATGTGGGAAGAAGCCCTTGAGGTTTCGATCCGCTGTATGACCGAGGCGCCGTTCACCGGCTTCAAGGGCGAGCACGTCGAGATGCCGGCTCGCAACGTGATCCCCAAGCCGCTGCAGAAGCCGCACCCGCCGGTCTGGGTGGCCTGCACGCGCCCGTCGTCGGTGCAGATGGCCGCCCAGAAGGCCATCGGTGCACTGAGCTTCGCTTACACCGGTCCCGAGGCGCTCAAGGAGCGGGTCGACGGGTATTACAAGGAATTCGAAGAGCAGGGCGCGCCTATCACCCCGGCGATCAACCCCAACATCCTGGCCATCGGCGGTGACCTGTCGATGATGGTGGCGAAGTCCGACGACGAGGCCCTCAAGCGCCTGGGCATCGGTGGCGGCTTCTTCTCGTTCGGGATCATGCACTACTACCTGACCGGTATGCACACCCCGGGTCGCACCAAGGTGTGGGAACGGTACGAGGAAGCGGTCAAGGAAGATCCGACGCTGGCCTACGGTCCGGGCCGGGGCGCCATCGGTTCGCCCGACACCGTGCGGGAATTCCTCCGCGCGTACGAGGCGAGTGGCGTCGACGAGATCATCCTGCTGCTCAACCCGCGTAGCCACGAGGGCACCATGGAGTCCATCGAGATCATGGGCAAGGAGATCCTGCCCGAGTTCATCGAGCGGGACGCGAAGGCGGTGGCGGACAAGGCCAAGCGCCTAGAGCCCGTGCTCGAGAAGGTCGAGTCGCGGCGCCGTCCGTCGGAGGCCCCGCTGTTCGACGAGACCTACGCCTTCGGCGGCCTGCCCACCGGCCGCGACAAGTTCACTGCAGGCGAGATTCCCGAGGCCATGGCCGAGATCAACGAGGGCCGGGTCAAGGCGGCCCAGGCCGAGAAGGCAGCTCGCGAATCCGCCGGCTGACCGTGACCTCACTGAGTGAGCTGGTGCGCTACGACGGCAAACGCGTCGTGGTCACCGGATGCGGATCGGGCATCGGCGCCGAGGTCACCCGCGCACTGGGGGAGCTCGGCGCCCGGGTGACGGGCCTGGACATCCGGCCGCCCGATCGTCTGCCCGATGAGTTCATCGAACTCGACCTGGCCGACCCGGAGTCCGTCGACCGCGCTGCCGGCGCGGTCGACGGCCCGGTGGACGCCCTGTTCAATGTGGCAGGCGTGTCCTCGGGGATCGGCAATCCACTGCTGGTGGTGCGGATCAACTTCCTGGGCACGCGGCAGTTCACCGAGGCGGTGGAGAGCCGCATCGGTGCGGGCGGGTCGATCACCTCGGTGTCGTCGCTGGCCGCGTCGGGGTACCGGGAAAACCGGCCCGTCACAGCGGGGTTGATCCGCACCCGGTCGGTCGATGAGGGGCTGCAATGGTGCGCCGACCATCCCGAGGCGCTGGCCGACGGCGGCTACCGGTTGTCCAAGGAAGCGACGATTCTCTACGGGATGTCCCGCGTCACCGAACTCGGCGCCCGCGGGATCCGGATCAACTGCACCGCGCCGGGGGTGACCGATACGCCGATCCTGGACCAGTTGCGGTCGGCCTACGGTCAGCAGTACCTCGATGCGTTCACCACCCCATTGGGCCGTAACTCCGAGGCCGCCGAACAGGCGTCGCTGCTGGCTTTCCTGGGCAGCCCGGCCGCCAGTTATGTGACCGGGCAGGTTATTTGGGCCGATGGCGGGATTCTGGCCCAGCGCGAGGCGGCTGCGGTCGATGCTATAGAGGGCACCGCCGACGCTGAGCAGAGGAGCTGAGATTGGCCGGGACGATGAGCGACTTTCGCAAGGTCGCCGACGACGTACGCAACTGGGGTCGCTGGGGTTCCGACGATGAACTCGGCACCCTCAACCTGATCACATCCGACAAGGTGGCCGAGGGTGCGTCACTGGTGAAGCGGGGCAAGGTGTTCGCGCTCGGCGGTGACTTCTCCTCGGCCGGACCGCAAGGGGCGTTCCAGTTCCGGCAGAACCCGACCCATGTGATGACCGTCGACGGAGGCGACGCCAACACGCTGGCGCAGTACGGCCCGCAGTGGCTGCGCAACTCGGTGGCTCACGAGGTCAGCGGGTTCTTCGTGGACAATCCGTTCCGCTTCAACGACGACATGATCGTCATGCCGCTGCAGGCCGCCACGCAGTGGGATGCGTTGTCGCACGTCTACTACGAAGACAAGCTCTACAACGGATTCCCGGCCGATTCGGTCACCAGCTTTGGTGCCTTCCACTGCGGGATCGACAAGGTGGACGGCAAGGGCATCACCTCGCGCGGGGTACTTCTCGACGTGGTGCGCCACCGTGGCGCCGAGCAGTTCCTTGAGCCGGGCAATCCGATCACCCCGGCCGAACTCGACGACGTCGCCAAAGCGCAAGGAGTGAGCATCACCCGCGGTGACATCGTAGTGGTGCACACCGGTTGGTGGACAAGGTTTTTGGCCAGCGGCGACGGGGCTGAGGCTGGGTCTGGGCTGGACTGGCGCTGCGCCTCATGGCTGCACGACCACCAGGTCGCCGCAGTGGCCGCCGACAATCTGATGGTCGAGGACCCCGATCCGGCCAACGGGGTCGCGGGCACGTTCCTGCCGATGCACATGCTGTGTCTCCGCGACATGGGTCTGATGCTCGGCGAGTACTGGGATCTGGGCGCGCTGGCAGCCGACTGCGCGGCCGACGGCGTCTACGACTTCCAGCTCATCGCCCCGCCGCTGCGGGTGACGGGCGCGGTCGGCTCGCCGGTGAATCCCATTGCGATCAAGTGAGGAATTATGACGCCAACTGAGAAGGTGCCGTTCGTGGTCGGGATGGGCGGCACCCTGCGCGCCGACTCCTCGACCGAGCGGGCCGTGCGGTACTGCCTGGAGGCCGTGGAGCGGCAAGGCGGCCGCACCCGGATGTTCGCCGGGCCGGACCTGGAGTTGCCGATGTATGCGCCGCACTCCTTGGAGCGCACGCCGGCAGCTCTGGAGTTCGTGTCCGCACTCCGTGACGCCGACGCCGTGGTGGTGGGCTCGCCCGGCTATCACGGTGCGATCTCAGGTTTGGTCAAGAACGCGTTGGACTACATCGAGGATCTGCGGGAGGACCCACGGGTCTATCTGGACAACACCCCGTGGGGTTGCATCAGCTGCGCCTACGGCTGGCAGGCCGCCGTGGGCACGCTGGGGCAGCTGCGGTCCATCGGCCACGCGTTGCGGGCCTGGCCCACCCCGCTCGGGGTGGCCATCAACTCCGCAGACAAGATCTGGTCGGAGACAGGTGAATTGGCCGACGGAACGGTGCGCGGCCAACTCGAGATGCTGGCCGCCCAGTTGCTGAACTTCGGTCGGGCAGGCGGAGCCCCGCAGTGACGGCGCAGCGTACGTTCGCCCGCAACACCATCGACGTCGACGGCTTGACCACCGGCTACCTCGAGGCCGGCGCGGGTGACCCCGTCGTCCTGTTGCACGGCGGCGAGTTCGGCGCCGGTGCCGAATTGGGTTGGGAGCGCGCCATCGACGCCCTGGCCGAGTATTACCGCGTGCTGGCACCGGACATGCTGGGTTTCGGTGAGAGCGCCAAGGTCATCGACTTCAACGACGGCAGGGGCATGCGGATTCGGCACATCGCCCGGTTCTGCGCCGAACTCGGCGTCGCCGACGCACATTTCGTCGGAAACTCGATGGGTGCGGTCAACCTGCTGGTCGACGCCACCTCGGATGCGCCGCGGCTCCCGATGCGATCGCTCACGGCGATCTGCGGGGGAGGGGAGATCCAACGCAACGAACATTCGGCGGCGCTGTACGACTACGACGCCACGTTAGACGGAATGCGACGGATCGTCACCGCATTGTTCGCCGATCCGGCCTATCCGGCCGACGAGGCATATGTGCAGCGGCGGTACGAGGCGAGCATCGCGCCGGGGGCCTGGGAAACCTTGGCCGCGGCCCGGTTTCGGCGGCCCGGCCTGGACGCGCCGGCGATGCCGTCGGCGCAGCGGGCATATGGCCGCATCGGTGTGCCGACCATGATCATCGAGGGGGATCGTGACAAGCTGCTGCCGTCCGGTTGGGCCGCCGAGATCGCCGGCCAGATCGCCGGCGCCCGTAGTGCGGTGATCCCCCGTGCCGGGCACTGCCCACAGATCGAACAGCCCGCCGCGCTGACCGCGGTGCTGCTGGAATTCCTGAAAGAGGTGCGATGAACGAGCTGGCCGGAAAAGTCACGGTCGTCACCGGCGGGGCGTCGGGTCTCGGTGAGGGACTGGTACGCCGGTTCGCTGCCGAGGGCGCCAAGGTGATGATCGGCGACGTCGACGCGGAACGCGGCAAGGCTTTGGCTGCCGAACTCGGCGAGAACACGCAGTTCCTGCTCACCGATGTCAGCGACATCGAGCAGGTGGGGCGGCTGGTGTCGACCGCGGTGGACACATTCGGCGGTCTCGACGTGATGGTCAACAACGCGGGAATCTCGGGCCGGATGCACCGGCGGTTCATGGACGACGACCTCGCTGATTTCGACGCGGTGATGCGGGTCAACGTCCGTGCGGTGATGGCCGGGACGCGTGACGCCGCCCGGTACATGTCGGAGCACGGCGGCGGTTCGATCCTGAACCTGACCTCGATCGGTGGGATCCAGGCCGGTGGCGGTGTGATGACGTACCGCGCATCGAAGGCCGCGGTCATCCAGTTCACGAAGTCGGCGGCGATCGAGTTGGCCCACTACGAGATCCGGGTCAACGCCATCGCCCCCGGCAACATCCGCACCGCGATCGTGGCCAAGTCGGCGTCGCCGGAGGAGCGCGAGCGCATCGAGGAGTTCGAGGCCGGGATCCGGGCCCAGATGCGCAACGACCGTCCGCTCAAGCGGGAGGGCACGGTCGAGGATGTCGCCGAGGCCGCGCTCTACTTCGCGACCGACCGCTCCCGCTACGTGACCGGAACCGTGCTGCCGATCGACGGCGGCACGGTCGCGGGCAAGGTCATTGTCCGGAAGCCCAAGTAACCCCGCCGAGACTACGGTTCTTGGCTCGGTAACCAGGTTTTTCCGTCAAGAACCGTAGTGTCGGCGCGTTGAGGGACTTTAAATCAACTGCTTGACTTAATTACAGGAGGGGCGTTGACTGTAACGGTGACAGCAGCCAACCGCACCGCTCGTGCCGATCGGGCGAGTAGTACCCAGGAGGCGATCCTCAAGGCGGCTGAGCGGCTCTACGCCGAGCACGGCGTGTTCGCGGTGTCCAATCGTCAGGTGAGCGAGGCGGCCGGGCAGGGCAACAACGCCGCCGTCGGCTACCACTTCGGCACCAAGACCGACCTGGTCCGTGCGATCGAACACAAGCACCGCGGTCCGATCGAGTGTCTGCGTGAGCAGATGGTGGCCGACACCGGGGCTTCGGCCAACCTGCGGGACTGGGTGTCCTGCCTCGTGCAGCCGCTCACCGATCACCTTGCGGCGCTGGGTAACCCGACCTGGTACGCCAGGTTCGCGGCCCAGGTGATGACCGATCCGGCCTACCACAACATCGTGGTCCGCGACGCCTTGAGCTCGCCGTCGCTGGTGCAGGTCATCGAGGGGATGAACAACTGCCTGCCCGAACTGCCCGCCGAGGTGCGCGCCGAACGCAACATCATGGCGCGCAACCTGTTGATGCACAGCTGCGCCGATCGGGAGCGCGCGATGGCCCAGGGCGGCAACGTGCCGCGGGCGTCCTGGCAGGGCGCGGCGTCGGGATTGATCGACGCGATCGTCGGTCTGTGGATGGCGCCGGTTACTCAAGAAAGCGACGTCCTATGAAAGTCACTGTCGACCAGGACAAGTGCGTCTCCTCGGGCCAGTGCGTGCTCAACGCCAGTGAGGTGTTCGATCAGCGTGACGAAGACGGTGTCGTCGTCCTGCTCGAACCAGAGCCCGGTCCGGACCAGATCGACAACGCCCGCCGCGCCGCGGCGGCCTGCCCAGCCCTAGCCATCGAGATCCAAGACTGACCTTGAGGAATGACGTGTCGGAAACCGTTACCGAAGTAGACATCCCCGAATACCCGATGGAGCGCGCCGCGGCCTGCCCGTTCGCCCCGCCGCCGCCGATGTTGGGCAACCCCAAAGGCCTGTTCCGCGTGAAGATCTGGAACGGTGACACCCCGTGGTTGATCACCGGTCACGAAGAGGCCCGGACGCTGTTCGCGGATTCTCGGATCAGTGTGGACGACCGGATCGAGGGTTTCCCGCACTGGAACGAGCACATGCTCGCCACCGTCGACAAGCGGCCGCGCTCGGTGTTCACCTCCGACGCCGAGGAACACACCCGATTCCGCCGGATGCTGTCCAAGCCGTTCACCTTCCGTCGCGTCGAGGGGTTGCGCCCGGCCATCCAGAAGATCACCGATGAGTGCATCGACGAGATCCTGGCCGGCCCGCAGCCCGCCGACCTCGTGACCAAGCTCGCCTTGCCGGTGCCCACCGTGGTGATCAGCGAAATGCTCGGCGTCCCTTACGAAGACCACGAGTTCTTCCAAGAGCACGCCAACGCCGGCCTGGCCCGTTACGCCGCGGCGGACGCCATGCAGAAGGGTGCGATGAGCCTGCACCAGTACCTGATCAATCTGGTCGAGGAGAAGCAGGCGAACCCTTCCGAGGACGCGGTGTCCGATCTGGCCGAGCGCGTGACCGCCGGGGAGATCAGCGTCAAGGAAGCCGCGCAGCTGGGCACCGGCCTGCTGATCGCCGGGCACGAGACCACCGCCAACATGATCGGCATCGGCATCCTGGCGCTTCTGGAGAACCCCGAGCAGGCCGACTTCCTGCGTAATGCCGAGGACCCCAAGGTCATCGCCAACGCGGTCGAGGAACTGATGCGGTATCTGTCCATCATCCAGACCGGTCAGCGCCGGGTGGCCTTGGAAGACATCGAGATCAGCGGTGAGACCATCCGCGCCGGTGACGGCGTCATCATCGATCTGTCCCCGGCCAACTGGGATGCGAAGGCCTACCCGGAGCCCGACAAGCTCGACCTCCGTCGCGATGCCAGCCAGCAGCTCGGCTTCGGCTACGGCCGCCACCAGTGCGTCGGTCAGCAGCTCGCACGCGCCGAATTGCAGATCGTGTTCCACACCCTGCTGCGCCGGATCCCGACCTTGCGCCTGGCGATTCCGCTCGACGAGGTGCCGTTCAAGCACGACCGCCTCGCCTACGGCGTCTACGAACTTCCTGTGACCTGGTAACCGACAGCCCTGATTGGAGTGCCACCGATGACTGCTTCAACGACTCTCTATCCGCCGGAAGGCTTTGGTGCACCGAAGAACCGCAAGGGCCATGCCACCGGTGACCTCGGTCTGCCTGCCGGGACCACGATCTTCTCGGCCGACAACCACATCTCGGTGGCCGACGACATCTTCTACGAGCGTTTCCCGGAGGAGCTCAAGGGCGCCGCGCCCCGGATCTGGTACGAGGACGGCGCCTACATGGTCGGCATGAAGGGCAAGGCCTGGACCGGCGGCGATTTCGGTCGCGTCCTGATGCAATACGACGACCTGGCCGGTGCCGCGTCGAACAACATCGCGGCCCGCATCCGGGAGCTCAAAGAGGACGGCATCGACAAGGAGCTGGCGTTCCCGAACGCGGTGCTGGCCCTGTTCCACTACCCGGACAAGGCGCTGCGTGAGCGGGTGTTCCGGATCTACAACGAACACATCGCCGCGCTGCAGGAGCAGTCCGACGGCCATTTCTACGGCGTCGGACTGATCAACTGGTGGGACCCCAAGGGGGCGCGCAGCACCCTTGAGGAGCTGAAGGCGCTGGGCCTCAAGACGTTCCTGCTCCCGCTGAATCCGGGCAAGGACGACGAGGGCAACATCTACGACTACGGCAGTACCGCGATGGACGCGGTGTGGGACGAGATCGAGGCGTCCGGGATCCCGGTCAGCCACCACATCGGGGAGACGCCGCCCAAGACTCCGTGTGAGAACAACAGCGTCGTGGTCGGCATGATGGTCAACGTCGACTCGTTCCGCGAGCAGTTCGCCAAGTACGTCTTCTCCGGCATCCTGGATCGGCATCCGAAGCTCAAGATCGGTTGGTTCGAGGGCGGAATCGCCTGGGTGCCCACGGCGTTGCAGGACGCCGAGCACATGTTGGCCTCCTACCGGCACATGTTCAACCATGAGCTGCAACACGACGTTCGGCATTACTGGGACAAGCACATGGCCGCGTCGTTCATGGTGGATCCGTTGGGGCTACGCCTGATCGACCAGATCGGTGTCGACAACGTGATGTGGTCCAGCGACTACCCGCACAACGAAAGCACTTTCGGGTACTCGGAGAAGTCACTGGCCACCGTGGTCGAGGCGGTCGGTCCGGAGAACGCGACCAAGATCGTGTCCACCAACATCCAGAAGTTCCTGGGGCTAGCATGAGCGCAGCTTGCAACCGCATGAGTACGGCCACCCAAACCGGCGTCACCCAGATCGCGCGCACCGGCTTCACCCCACTCGACATTCCCGCAGAGCCTGACCTCGCCCGGATGCGCCGAGAGGTCGGCGCCCGTCTGCACGCGGCGATGGCCGATCAGGGTATCGATGCGCTCGTGCTGCTCGGCAACGGCAACGTCATGTACGCCACCGGGATTGCCTGGCCGCTGGCCGACGCGGGACTGTCGCATGTCGAGCGGCCGATCGCGGTCGTGCTGGCCGACGACGAACACCCGCACCTGTTCCTGCAGTTCCGTGAGGGTGCGGCCATGGAAACTGGGCTGCCCGACGACCACCTGCACGGGCCGGTCTATCTCGAATTCGACGAGGGCGTCGCGGAATTCGCGAAGATCCTGGCCGGGCTGGTGCCAGCGGGTGCGACCGTCGCGACCGATGAGTTGACCGGCGCGATGCGACTGGCGGGCAGCGCACTGTTCCCCACTGCGCCGGTGGACGCTGCGCCGGTGATCGGCGCGGCGAAGATCGTGAAGACCATCGATCAGGTCGCCTGTATCCGCCGAGCCTGTCAGATCACCGAAGAAGCGGTCGCCGAGATCTACAAGTCGTTGGCGCCCGGTGTGCGACAGATCGACCTGTCCGCCGAATTCGTACGCCGGACTTTCGAACTGGGTGCCACGACCAACATGTTCGACTCGATCTGGCAGGTCATGCCCGCGTCGAAGGCCGAGGGAACCTGGACCACCACCGGGGATCTCGCGCTGCCCCTGCTCACCACCGAGCGCGAGTTGCAGCAGGGCGACGTGTTGTGGACCGACGTGTCGATCGCCTACCACGGCTATTGCTCCGACCACGGACGTACCTGGATCGTCGGTCAGGATCCCACGGCGGCCCAGCAGGAGCAGTTCGACAAGTGGAGTCGCATCGTCGACGCGGTGCTGTCGGTGACCAAGGCCGGCGCCACCTGTGGTGACCTCGGCCGGGCGGCCACCGCCGCGGGTGGCGGGAAAAAGCCGTGGCTGCCGCACTTTTACCTGGGACACGGCATCGGTACCAGCGCGGCGGAAATGCCGATGATCGGAACGGATCTCGGCCAGGAGTGGGACGACAACTTCGTCTTTCCCGAAGGCATGCTGCTGGTGTTCGAGCCGGTGGTCTGGGAGGACGGCACCGGCGGCTATCGCGGCGAGGAGATCGTGGTGGTGACCGAGGGCGGCTGGATGCCGCTGACCGCATATTCGTACGACCCCTATGAGGTGTCCCGTGGGAACTGAAATCGAGGCCGACGGCCTGGCGTTGCGCGTGAGCCGCCGGGAGCGCGCCATCGCACAGATGGAGGCCCACGACCTCGACGCGCTGGTACTGGGCAGGCAGGCCAACGTCCGGTACATCTCCGGCGCCCCGCAGCTGTGGGTGGTGGGCACCCGGCCGTTCGGGCCGATCTGTACATTCGTGCGCGCCACGGGTGAGATCCACCTGAACAGCACGTGGGACGAGGGCATTCCCGAAGAGATCCCGCACGAGAATTTGTACGGCTTCGCGTGGAACCCGATGACCCTGGTCGACGTGCTGCGCGGCATCAAGGGGTCCGATTCGGCGTGGCGTATCGGAACGGATGCGCTGACACCGACGTTCGCCAAGTTGCTGCCGATGGCCTTCCCGAACGCCGAATTGGTCGACGGTGAGCAGGCCATGCGGGCGGCGCGTCGCGTGAAGACCGCTGAGGAGATCGTGGCACTGCGCCGTGCGCTGGCGGTCGCCGACGAGGGGTTGGCAACGGGTGTCGCCGAACTGGTTGCGGGAACCACCGAGAAGCACCTCGCCGGTGTCATCTTGGAGGCCGAGGCTGCCGGCGGGGTGAGCACCCCCGCCACCCAGGACGCGGCGTGGATTACCTCGAGAGAACATCCGTGGCGTCGTGCCGAAGGCGACGGTCGGATCCGCGAGGGCGATCTGGTGGCGTTGTCGGCGGGCGTGCTCGCCGACGGCTATGTGGCCGAGGTCGCGCGTACCGTACATGTCGGTGAGCCGCCGGATACGGCCCGCGCGTTGTACCGACGTCGGGATGACTTGTGGGACAGACTGATCGATGCGTGCCGGGTAGGAAATCCGACGAGCGCGTTGCTGGATGCCTACGATCAGGCTGGCGAACCGCTGCCGGCCATGCCGGTCGCGCACGGTCTCGGGCTGGGATTCGACCCGCCGGTGGTGTCGCCGAAGCTACGGGCAACCGCCGAGGCCGACATCCTCGAAGAAGGCATGGTCCTGGCCATCACCGGCTACGTCTGGGAGCCGGGCGTCGGTGCGGTGTTCACCCGCGACGCCGTCGTCGTCGGTGCCAACGGCCCCGAGGTGCTGACCCAGGCCCCGTCACACAGTGAGGCGGCACATGCCTGAGCGGCCCAGCCCGGAGGAGATCATCCTCTACGAGAAAGACCCGAAGACCAAGATCGCCACCATCACGTTCAACCGGCCCGAGTTCCTCAACGCACCGACGTCGATGGCCCGGCTGCGCTATGCCGACGTGCTGCGCGCGGCCAACGCCGACAACGACGTGAAGGTCGTCATCATCCGCGGCGTCGGGGACAACCTGGGCAGCGGGGCGGATCTGCCGGAGTTCATGGAGGGCAACGACAATCCGGCAGTGCGGCTGGCCGAGCTGCGCCTGGAGGACGACGGGGTGGGGGAGGTGACATACCCGCCCAAGGGCACCTTCCGCAACGGCGCCACGATCAGCTCGTGGTATGCCAACTCCCAGGCCGGCAACCGGGCGTTGCAGGACTTCAAGAAGATCAGCATCGTCGAGGCCAAGGGCTACTGCTACGGCTGGCACTTCTACCAGTGCGCGGATGCCGATCTGGTGATCTCGTCGGACGATGCGCTGTTCGGTCATCCGTCGTTCCGCTATCACGGTTGGGGACCACGGATGTGGACGTGGGTCCAGATGATGGGCCTGCGCAAGTTCCAGGAGATGGTCTTCACCGGACGGCCGTTCACCGCCGCGGAGATGTACGACTGCAACTTCCTGAACAAGGTGGTGGCCCGCGACCAGTTGGAAGCCGAGGTGCAGAAGTACGCGCTGGCCTGTACCCGGAACCGTCCGGTGGACACTGTCTTTCAGCAGAAGATGTTCTTCGAGATCTTCAAGCAGCAGCAGGGCGAGTACATGGGCAGCCTGCTGAGCGCGTTTTTCGAGTCGATGGGCAACGGGGTGGCCAACGACAGCGACGACGACCTGGACATGTTCGAGTCGATCGATTCGGGGCTGTCGGCCGCGGTCAACGACAACGACAGCAAGTTCCCTCCTGAGTTCCGGCTGTCGAAGAAGAACAGGGCGAAACCCGAATAGGCACATGAGCGCACCACTTGACGGCTACCTCGTCGTCGACCTGTCCAGCGGGATCGCCGGGGCGTACGCCACGAAGATTCTCGCCGACGGCGGCGCGGACGTGATCAAAGTCGAGGCCCCCGAAGGTGATTCGTTGCGCCGCTGGTCGGCGTCGGGGGCGCACATCGGCCCAGATGAGGACGGTGCGCTGTTCACCTTCCTCGCGGGCGGCAAACGCAGTGTGGTCGTCCGTCCCGACGACCTGTCACTGCTGGACCGGCTGGTGGCGGCGGCCGATGCGGTGATCTGGTCTCCGGAATCGCCTGTCGCTCAGTCGCTCGCCCCGGAGGATCTCTTCCGTCGGCATCCCCATCTGATCGTCACTACGATCACCCCGTTCGGGTTGGACGGTCCGTGGAGCGGGCGGGCCGCCACCGAGTTCACCCTGCAGGCGTGGTCGGGCGGGGCGATCGGCATAGGTCGGGGTGTGCAGGACCGAGCGCCGGTGTCCATCGGCGGCCAGGTGGGCGAGTGGCTGGCCGGTGCGTATGCGGCGGCGATGACGCTGGCGTTCCGGGCACGCGCGATCCGGGACGGCCATGGCGAACTGGTTGATCTCTCGGCGCTGGAGGCACAGGTTCTGGGCCTGACGTATTACCCGGTCACCTACTTCGAGATGCTGGGCCGCCCGTGGCGTGACGAGCGCAGGCCCACGGTTCCCGGCGTGGCTGAGGCGGCCGACGGTCTGGTCGCCCTCGGGTGCGGCACGGCCCAGCAATGGTGGGACCTGTGCGCGATGTCGGGGCACGACGAATGGATCGATGAGACCTCCGAGCTCACGATCACCGAGCAGGCCAACCTGCATGCCGAGGAGGTGTACAGCTGGCTGCGTGAGCAGCGAGCGGACGATCTTCGTGATCTCGCAACGGCCTTCCGGATCCCGAACTCACCGGTCGGCAACGGTGAGAACGTCACCGCCATGGATCATTTCGTGCAGCGGCAGGCGTTCGTCCGCAATCCACAACGCGGGTTCACCCAGCCGGCGGCGCCGTACCGGCTGTCCGGCGCTGAGTTGCGTGACGCGGCGCCGGCTCCGCGGCTGGGGGAGCACACCGAAGAGATCCGGGCCATGGAGCTGACCGCGCGCGCCGCGCCTGCCGGTGTACCCGGCGGGGATCGGTTGCCGTTCAGCGGGTTACGGGTGCTCGACATGACCACGTTCTGGGCGGGGCCGTCGTGCACCCATCCGTTGGGCATGCTCGGGGCGGAGGTGATCCATCTGGAGTCGACCCCGCGTCCGGATGGCACCCGGTTGATCGCCGGTATCCCGGCGTCCGTGGAGCAGTGGTGGGAGCGCTCGCCGATCTTCAGTGCGCTCAACACCAACAAGAAGAGCCTCACCCTGGACTTCCAGACCGAGCAGGGCCGGGAACTGTTGCGCCGCCTGATCGCCACGTGCGACGTGGTGGTCGAGAACTTCACCCCCAGAGTCATCGAACAGATCGGGCTCGACTTCGAAACGCTCCGTGAGTTGCGCGAGGACATCATCATGGTGCGCATGCCCGGCTTCGGGCTCGACGGACCGTGGCGGGACAACCCGGCCTTCGCCTACATCATTGAGGACGCCTCCGGCTTGAGCTGGCTCACCGGCTACCCGGATCGCACTCCGTTCGAACCGTATTCGATCGGTGACCCCAACGCCGGGGTACACGCACTGTCGGGTTTGATGCTGGCGCTCGAGCATCGCCGCCGCACCGGGAAGGGGGTGCTCGTCGAGGCCGCCATGGTCGATGCGGCACTCAACGTGGCGGCCGAGCAGGTGATCGAGTACTCGGCCTACGGCACGCTGCTGCAGCGCGACGGCAACCGCGGTCCGGCAGCGGCTCCACAGAACATCTACCAGAGCGCCGAGATCGACGAGTTCGGGCGTGCAGACAGTTGGGTGGCGATCGCGGTCAGCACCGATGCCCAGTGGGCCGCCCTGCGCACGGCGCTCGGAGAACCGGACTGGGCGACGGACCCGAAGCTGGACACCGCCGGCGGGCGCCGGGCGAACCACGACCTGATCGACGAGAAACTGGCCGCCTGGTGCTTACCGCGCAGTGGTGACGAGATCGTCGAAACCCTGTGGCCGGTCGGCGTTCCGGTGGCAAAGGTGATGCAACCGCACCGGCAGCTGGAGTTGCCGCAGCTGCGGTTCCGGCGGTTCTTCGAACACGTCGGGCATCCGGTGAACAGCGCCGCACCGCACAGCACCCTGCCGGTCTCGCTGGCCAACGGGCCACGGGCGCTGCACCGGCAGCCGGCGCCGCTGCTGGGCGAACACAATCACGAACTGCTGGCCGAACTGGGGTTGTCCGACGACGAGATCACCGCACTGGCCGAAGATGGAGTGATCGGCACCGAACCCGGGGTAGGTGGTCGGCGGAAGGCGGCCCGCTGACCAGGATCGCCGCGATAGCCTGAATAACCATGGCTATCAATCCTTCTGATGTTCTGCTCACCGGACAGGTGGCGGTTGTCACCGGCGGCGGTGCCGGCATCGGCCGGGGTGTCGCCGCCGGCCTGGCGGCCTTCGGTGCCTCGGTGGCGATATGGGAACGCAACGAGCAGAGCTGTGCGGAAAGCGCCGAATCGATCGGGGCGCTGGGCATCGTCACCGATGTGCGCGACGCCGACCAGGTCGATGCGGCGTTGGCGCAGACCGCTTCCGAGCTCGGGCCGGTACGCATCCTGGTCAACAACGCCGGCGGGGTGTTCGCCTCTCCGCTGCTGGAAACGAGCGAGAACGGGTGGGATGCGCTGTACAAGAGCAACCTGCGTCACGTGCTGCTCTGTACACAGCGGGTGGCGCGACGGTTGGTGGCCGACGAATTGCCGGGCAGCATCATCAATCTCACGTCGATCGAGGGAGTGCGTGCGGCGCCCGGCTATGCCGCGTACGCAGCGGCGAAGGCCGGCGTCATCAATTACACGCAGACCGCGTCGTTCGAGCTCGCACCGCACAACATTCGGGTCAATGCGATCGCTCCGGACCTCACCGTCACCGAGGGACTCTCGGCGTTGTCGCCCGACGGCCTTCCGCCGGGCATCGCTGATTCGATCCCGCTGGGGCGGGCCGGGCACGTGGACGAAATCGCCGGGGCAGCAGTCTTCCTGGCCTCCGGCCTGTCGGGCTACATCACTGGGGAGACGATTCACGTCGACGGTGGCACACGGGCTGCGGGTGGCTGGTATCGCCACCCGCAGACCGGCGCCGCAACACTCGGTCCGGGCTAGGGTTCCGGACCTACTTGAGGCAGCTTCCCGCGTCGACCGGCAGCGTCACACCGGTGACGTAGCGGGCCTCGTCGGAGGCCAGGAACAGTACAGCGTTGCTGATATCCACGGCCTCGACCCACGGAATGGGCAGAGTGTGGAACAGCTGGCAAATCGGCGCCATGTCGTCCGGGCCCGGGTTCTCCAGGTCGGGCCGGAACATCTTGAACGTGCCGTCGTTGTGCAGCATCGGCGTCGCCACGTGCGTGGGATGCACGCTGTTGCAACGGATGTTGTGCTGGCCCAGCTCCACGGCGAAGCCGCGCATCAGGCCGACGACACCGTGCTTGGCAGCGACGTAGTTGCCGCAGTGCGGGTACGCCTTGAGTCCGCCGACCGAACTGGTCAGGATGATCGAGCCGCCGCGACCGCCCTCGATCAGGTGGGGCACCCCAGCCTTGACCGACTTCCAGACGCCCGACAGGTTGATGTCGATCATCTCGTCCCAGTCCAGCTGGCTGGTCTCGTGTAGCACGTCACCGCCGTTGCCGATTCCGGCGTTGGCCACGATGATGTCGAGGCGGCCGAGCTGCTCGACACCGCTGTCCACGGCGGCTTTGATCGCCTCCGCATCGCGTACGTCGACCTCGGCGGTCACGACGCGGCGGTTGAGTCCTTTGATGAGGTTGGCGGTCTCGGCCAGGTCATCGGAGGTGGAGGCCGGGATGGCGGTCTCCACGCCGGGCCGGATCGGTCCACAGATGTCGATCGCGATGATGTCGGCGCCCTCTTGCGCCAGCCGTACCGCGTGGCTACGTCCCTGGCCACGCGCCGCGCCGGTGACGAACGCGACCTTGCCTTCCACCCGTCCAGTCATTGATTACCCCAGTTCTTGTTCGTGTCTGCCGCATGCTCGGTGAAATACTGTGCACCTGCTCAGCAACTCTGTCACCGGCGTGGCCGTCGTGTCAACGACAGATACGTTTTGGGCAATTTCTGCTCTCTGTACCGAAGAATTGGATTCTCGGCCGTCATTGCGGCGTCGATCTGCGGCGGTCCAGGGCCGAGCGGGATCCTGGGCGCTGCGGCGCGGACGAGGGCACCGCGTTGACCGCGTGATTCGCGGCTCACGCCGCGATATCGCGACGATTCGGTTGAGGTGCCGTGCAGTTCTCGCTCGGATCCGTGCGGCCTATCAGGCCGCACGGATCGCCCGCGCGGCGCCGACTATTTCAGCCCCGAAGACATGAACACCGCTCCGTTCGGGGTGCGGGTGGTCGACGATCGAGCGCACGGCGTGGACTCCGACGGTGCGGGTCGCCTGCTGTGCGACGCGATGACGGTGACTCCGGAGATCGAGCTCACGCCTGAGCGTAAAGAGAGTTCTTTTATTAGGAGAACGAAATTCTGAGCTAGCTGGCGGCGAATCCGTTGGCCACGAAGTCCCAGACCTCATCGGCGGTGATCGGATTGGCCGAGGCTTCGTCGGCGCCGCCGCTGGACTGTGCGACGAACATCACGGTCTGCATGGTCATCGCAGCCATTCGTCGCGGGTTGATTCCGGGGCGTAGCTGGCCGGCCTCGGAGGCTTCCTCCATGAGCTCGGTCAGCAGTGCCAGCAGTGGTGCGTGCGCGACCTTGACCTCTGATGGATGCGAAACCAGCAAACGCGGCGCGAAGTCGGTGAACAGCGGGCGCTTGGCGGCCGGGTCGGGCCGGGACGATTCGAAGAGCAGCTGGATGGCGACCTTGAGGCGTTCGATCGGCTCGCCCTGTGTCGAGGTCGCGGCCCGGATCTGATCCGCCGAGCGGCTCAACGCGTCCTCGAACAGTGCCAGCAGCAGCTCGTGCTTGCCGTCGAACTGCAGGTAGAAGCTGCGTAGCGACTGGCGGGAGCGGTCAACGACCTCTTGCACCGTGAAGTCGGTGCTGCCCTTTTCGATGATGATCGCCTGGGCCGCGTCCAGGAACCGTTGCACCCGCTGGGCGGCGCGCAACTTGGCGGTTTTGATGGACCGCTCGACAGCTCGTTGCTTCCACGCGGGTTCTTCGCCAGCGGTGGTCACTGGCTGCTCCGACGCTTGTCGAGTGGGGAGAACATGAACTGACTGTACCGGAGAACGCCTTGCCATTGTGGTGCCAGACCCCCTCGCGGCCAACGTGTCGGAGATTGTAACTTTCGTGTTGTGAGAATAGTATTCTCACGATGGGAATTATAGAAGTCCTTTGAGAAGAAGGGTTTCACATCAAAATCGGTGCCGCCGTGTGGCAGCTGTGAACAGAAGGAAACACGTGTACATCGACTACGACGTCGCCGATTCGGTCGCCACGATCACGCTCAACCGGCCGGAGGCAGCCAACGCGCAGAACCCGGAACTCCTCGATGAGCTCGACGCCGCCTGGACCAGGGCCGCCGATGACCGTGAGGTGAAGGTTATTGTGCTGCGCGCCAACGGCAAGCACTTCTCCGCGGGGCATGACCTGCGCGGCGGTGGGCCGGTGCCGGACAAGGTCACGCTGGAATTCCTCATCGAGCACGAGTCGCGGCGCTATCTGGAGTACACGCTGAGATGGCGCAACGTGCCCAAGCCGTCGATCGCGGCGGTCCAGGGACGCTGCATCTCCGGCGGTCTCCTGCTGTGCTGGCCATGCGATCTGATCCTGGCCGCCGACGACGCGCTGTTCTCCGATCCGGTGGCGCTGATGGGTATCGGCGGTGTCGAGTACCACGGCCACACCTGGGAGCTCGGTGCCCGCAAGGCCAAGGAGATCCTGTTCACCGGCCGGGCGCTGACTGCGGAGGAAGCCGAGCGCACCGGCATGGTCAACCGGGTGGTGCCGCGCGACGAGCTCGACGCCCAGACGGCCGAGTTGGCCGCCCAGATCGCGCAGATGCCGGCGTTCGCGCTCCGTCAGGCCAAGCGCGCGGTCAACCAGACGCTCGACGTACAGGGTTTCTATGCCGCGATCCAATCGGTGTTCGATATTCACCAGACCGGGCACGGCAATGCGCTTAGCGTCAGCGGATGGCCGGTGCTGATGGATATCGACGGAATGAAGCAGAACATCAAGTAGGCCCGGGCCTCTGAGATGGGGGCGATCCGGCTCAGTGTGAGTTACGCGGCCAGGCAGATCTACGCGCAGACCACCGCTGCGGCGGCCGTGACGCTCGTCGTGCTGGCGCTCAGTCGCAACACCGTCGGCGACGCTCGTGAGCTACTGACTTGGGCCAACTTGGTCGCACTCATCGCGCTGATGGTGGCGGCAGCGATCGTCGACACGATCGTGGGGTGGGTGAACGTCCACCCGACGTTCAAATGGTTTGCCGCGGGGGACAAGCCGACGCCGCAACAGCAGCGCGCCGCCATGCGCATCGCCCCTCGTCAGACCATCATCCAGTTCACCACCTGGGCGGTGAGCGCGCTCGTGTACACGCTGCTGAACCTCGATGTCGGGGGAGGTGTCGCGTACGTGATGGGCGGTGCGATCCTCTTCGGCGGGATCGCCGCCGCCTGCATGGGATTCCTGGTGACGCAACGGATGTTGCGACCGATCGTCGCCGCGTCACTGACCGACTCCTCGTCCACGATCGTGCGGATGCCCGGCGTGCTGGCCCGGCTGGTCACGATCTGGACCCTGTTCAGCGGGCTGCCCCTGGCCGGCATCGCGCTGATCGTCTTGGCGCGGTCCAACGGCTGGTTCGTGCAGAAGACAGCGCCGGTCGAGGCGGCGGTGCTGGTGCTGGCCGTCATCTCACTGGTCTTCGGACTTCGGTCGATGGTGCTGGTGGCGCGGTCGGTATCGGACCCGGTCGGCGAAGTGGTGCTGGCCATGAAAGCGGTGGAACGCGGCTGGTCCGGAGTCTCGGTCAAGGTGTACGAGCCATCAGAGATCGGCCGGCTCCAACACGGATTCAACCGGATGCTGGCGGGCCTGGCCGAGCGGAATCGGTTGCGGGACCTGTTCGGTCGCTACGTCGGTGTCGATGTGGCCCGCCATGCGCTGCAGCAGGGCGGAGCGGTCGCCGGTGACGTTCGGGAGGCCGCCGTTCTCTACGTCGACCTAGTCGGCTCGACGGCACTGGGTGCGTCGCGTCCGCCCGAGGAGGTCGCCCAGTTGCTCAACGGGTTCTTCAAGATCGTGGTGGACACCGTCGAGCGCCATCACGGGCTGATCAACAAGTTCGAGGGTGACGCCGTGCTCGCCGTGTTCGGTGCGCCGCTGCGGCTGGACAACCCGGCCTCCTCGGCCCTGGCCACCGCCCGGGCGTTGGTGCCACGGCTGCACCAACTGCCGGATGTGGAGTTCGGCGTGGGCATTTCGTGTGGTTCGGTGTTCGCCGGCAACATCGGAGCCGAGAACCGTTACGAATACACCGTGATCGGTGACGCGGTCAACGAGGCGGCGCGATTGGCCGACCACGCCAAGGACCGCGAGTCGACGGTGTTGTGTTCGGGCAGTGCGCTTGCCCATGCGGATGCCGACGAAGGGCGGCACTGGGTGGTGCGCGGTTCGACGGTGCTGCGCGGCCGGTCGACGGCGACAGTCTTCGCCGAACCCCTTGTCCCAGAGCGCGAGCAGACATAAAGCTGCCCACTTTCGCGTGAAAATGGGCAGTTTCATGTCTGCTCGGCGGGGAAACGCTACAGCTGGGCGAGGCGGGGGACGGTGCCGCGGGCGCGCAGCCCGGCGCCGGCCTTGCGAGTGAGTTCCCTTGAACTGCCGAGCAATCCGTCGAGCACGAGTACCCGCTTCACGTGGTGGTGCAGCTCGTGCTCCTCGGTGAAGCCGATGCCGCCCAGCACCTGCTGGCAGTGCTTGGCCGCGGTCAGCGCGGCCTTACCCGCGGCGGCCTTGGCCAGCAGTGAGTTGAGGTCGACGTTGTCCGCGCCGGGCAAGCTGAGCGTTGCCTCGGCACCTTCGATGGCCACCAGTGTCTCGGCCAGCCGGTGCCGCACGGCCTGGAAGGACGAGATGGGCTTGCCGAACTGGACCCGGTCCAGGGCATGCTGTCGGGCCAGGGCCAGCATCGCGCGGGCCGAGCCGACCAGCCACCAGCCCAGTGCGCGGCGCGCCTCGGAGATCCGGAGCAGCTGGCCGTCGGGAACCACCCGTAGCGGCAGGCCGCCCATGGTTTCGTCGGCGCTGGCGGGGTTTTCGCCCCGCTCCCACACCACCCAGGTCCCACCGGCATACGGCATCGGTGGGGTTCCGCCGGGCAGACCCCCGATGGTCTCGAGCAGCACGTCGTTGAGAATCGAGGCGTGCGAACCTGTTTCGCCCAGCAGCCGGAACACCAGCGGCAGCGCGACCTCAGACATGTCGGACAGCATCTCGCTCCAGCCGAGCTCGGCCAGGGCGGCGTCTAGCTTGGCGCCCGACGCTGACAGCATCGTCTTGCGGAGCGTGTCTTCGAGCAGACCCAGCGATTCGGTATCCAATGCGGTCACTCCTCACTCCTTCCCGAGGTCGAGCAGCCGGCGGGCGATGATGTTGCGCTGCACCTCGGCCGTGCCGCCATAGATGGTCGACGCCCGCGAATACAGGTACTCGGTGCGCCATTCGGAGTCCTCGAGCTCGATGACGCCGGGCATCAGATTGCGTGCGGTGTCGTAGAGCAGCTGTTCGGCACTCGCCAGGAGCACCTTGTCGATCGAGGTGTCCGGCCCCAACTTGTGGCCCTCGGCCAGCCGGTGCTGGGTTGCCGCCGAACGACAGCGCAGCGTGTGCAGAGCCAGGTAGACCTCGCCGAGGTCCGGATCCACCACCTGCCCTTGCCGTTTCACCGCTTCGACGAGGGCGTCGAACCGCGAGTACAGGTAGGCGATGCGCTGCCAGAAGCAGGTTGAACGCTCGTATGGCAGCAGGTCCATCGCCAGCTGCCAGCCGTCGCCCGGCTTGCCGAGCATTCGGCTCTCGTCGACCTCGACGTCGTCGAAGTACACCTCGCAGAACTCGTCCACATCGTGCATGGTGCGCAACGGCCGGACCGTGACGCCGGGGGAGTCGGTGTCGACGAAGAACGCGGTGATCGCCCGATGATTCGGAGTGTCGGCGTCGCCGGTGCGGGTCAGCAGGATGCAGCGGTGCGAGTACTGGGCGAAGCTGGTCCAGACCTTCTGACCGTTGACGATCCACTTGCCGTCCTCGCGCTGGACCGCGCGAGTGGTCAGCGAAGCCAGGTCGCTGCCGGAGCCGGGTTCGGAGAAGCCCTGGCACCACTGCTCTTCGCCGGACAGCAGTTTCGGCACCATCTCGGCGGCCAGTTCCTTGGGCGCGTAGTCGATCATCGTCGGCGCCAGTACTTCCAGCATCGAGTACGGGCCGGGTTCGGCCAGTCTGCGGCCCACGACCTCCTCACCGACGATGGCGCGCAGCATCGCCGGGCCGCCCAGTCCGCCGGCGTGCTCAGGCCAGCCGTAGCGGCTCCAGCCGCCGTCGTACAGCGCCTTCTGCACGCGGGCGAACTGGCGGATGTGACCTGACAGCGTGTGGTCGTCTGGCGGTGTCAGGTCGTTCGCCGCGAGCCAATCCTGCAGTGCCGCACGAAAAGTCGCAGGTTCGAAGAGCTCGCTCATGCGGTTGCCTCGCATGCTCGGCTCCCGCACTCCAGATCTGTCATTCGCTCGCTACGCTCGCTCATCCGGCTTCCGGCCTGCCGATCGCGTGCGGCCGGCCGTGGTCGTGGTCGCCGTTGCGCCGGATAAAGGTCATCGCCCGGGTCTTCAGTCGCCAGCCCTCGGCGGTCCGCTCGTAGGTGTCCCGGTAGTAGCCGATGCGCATGTCGTGCTTGGAGTGCTCGATGAAGCACAGCGGCTGGGTTCCCGATGCCGTATCGGCCCCCTCGACCAGGTCGATGAGGGCGGTGCCGGTCATGAACAGGCCCTTGGGAGCGGCGTCCACCAGTACCGGGAAGCGATTCAGCGTGTAGGTCTCGCCGAATGCGCTGTAGGTGCCGTCGGGTGTGAAAACACTGATCAGACCGTCGATGTCGCCCTGGGTGATGGTTACCGCATACTTGGCGAGCACCTGCTGGATCTCGATCAGATCCTCGGTACGTGTCGGTGGGGCGCCCGGCCCACTAGTCTGTGTGCTCATTGCGGAAGACCTTACCGCCTTTCATTACAAAATCCACATGTTGTGTAACGCTGATGTCCTCGAGTGGGTTTCCCGGCACCGCGATGATGTCGGCGAGGAGGCCTTCGGCGAGACGGCCCCGGTCGGTGACGTTGATCAGATCTGCGGCGATCGTGGTGGCTGAGCGCAGCACCGCGGCCGGGGGCATGCCCCATTCCACCAGCGTGACGAGTTCGTCGGCGTTCTTCCCGTGGGGGATGGCGGGGGCGTCGGTGCCGACGGCGATCTTCACGCCGGCCTCGTAGGCCGCCTTGATCGAGGTCTCGGCTTTGGGGAACATCTCGGCGGCTTTGTCCTGCAGCACCTTCGGTGCTTTCGATACGTCCATGGCCTGGGCCAGGCGGCGGGTGGTGACCAGGAACCGGTCGTTGTCGACGAGCTTCTGGATCGCTTCGTCGTCCATCAGGAAGCCGTGTTCGATGCAGTCGATGCCGCAGTCCACGGCATGTTTGACGGCTTCGGCGCCGTGGGTGTGGGCGGCGACGCGCAGTCCGCGGCGGTGGGCCTCGTCGACGATGACGCGCAGTTCCTCGTCGGAATAGTGTTGTGCCCCAGCTTCACCGGTCAGCGACATGACACCGCCGGAACAGCACACCTTGATCAGCTGCGCGCCGTGTTTGATCTGGTAGCGCACCGCCTTGCGGATCTCGTCGACGCCGTTGGCGATGCCTTCTTCGATGGTCAGTTCCAGCACGCCGGGCATGAACGCGGCGAACATCGTCGGGTCGAGGTGTCCGCCGGTGGGGGTGATGGCGTGTCCGGCCGGGATGATGCGGGGGCCGTCGATCCAGCCGGCGTCGATGGCTTTGCCGAGGGCGACGTCGAGCAGGTAGCCGCCGGTCTTGACGAACAGCCCGAGGTTGCGCACGGTGGTGAACCCGGCGCGGAGGGTGCGCCGGGCGTTGCCCACCGCGCGCAGCACGCGGGTCGGGGGATCGTCCTGCACCTGGGACAGGCCCGGGTTCTCACCACGGCCACCCATCAGCAGGTTGACCTCCATGTCCATCAACCCGGGCAGCAGGATCGAGTCGCCGAGATCGATCACCTCGTCGTCAGGACCGACAACTGGCTCTGTTTTGCCGTCTCCGACGGCGATGATGCGGTCACCCTCGACACGGACAATGCCGGGACGAATGATCGTCCCGGCATCGACGTCGAGAAGACCCGCGGCTTTGAGGGTCAGCACATTCGACACGCCTAGACCACCGGCTCCTTGATGAGTTTGATGTAGGCCGCACCGCTGTCGAGCACCCGCGGTTGCTTCCACACCTCGACCGGGAAGCTCACCATGACGATGGATTGACCGAGGTGCACCAGTGCCTTGGCGTCGTCGGGCATGCTCTTGAGCGGGAAGCGGGCATCGACGTAGACCATGATGTCTTCGAGGCGCGCCATGCCGGCGTCGTACAGTGCCTGCATCTCCTCCATCGAGGAGTTGAGCCGCTTCTGATAGCGCTCCTCCTCGGTGGGCAGGCACCAGTCGCTGAACCGCTCCAGGTCGGCGAATTCCTCTGGCAACTTAGACATTTGCGGCATCCTTTTCTGCGGCCTTCTCGGTCGGGGCGTGCTTGCCGTTGGTCGAGCCGTTCCCGTTGGACGTGGATTCCTTGTACCGGTCGACGTACTTGTGCGCGGTGTGGTGCAGGTGGCGCAGCAGAATTTCCTGGTCGCACAGCGGGAAGTCGAGCACGGCGCGGGTGCCGATCTGGGTCTGGGTGGCTTCCAGCGTGTTGGCGTCCTGGAACGCGTACTCCTTGAACGTCACGGCGGCCAGTTCCTGGGACAGCCGCTCGCGCAGGTTCTTCGGCGGCACGAAGTACAGGTCGGCCTCGAAGATGTGGCTGTCGACACCGGTGGGCCAGTAGTTGTAGGTCAGATACCAGCCCGGCGCCCAGAACAGCAGGGTGAAATTCGGGAAGAACTCGAAAGAGTCCTGTCCCCACGTGGAGTGCCGTCCGGGATTGATCGCCGGCGGCAACTCGTCGGGCAGGATGCCCTTGATGTCGGGGCGATCCCAGGGCCCGAACAAGCCACTGTGCAGGATGCGCTCGATCGGCTTGACCATTTTGAGGTCCTTCGGCGGGCTCATGCCGCCCCAGGACGAGATCATCGAGTGATCGCCCTTGATGTCGTAGTGCAACGCTTCGAAGCCGAACTTGGCCAGCTTCTCGGCTTCCTCCTTCTCGGCCTGCTTCATGTGCAGGATCGGCGCGTGGTAGAACTCGACGAACGCGTCGATGAACAGCTTCCAGTTGGCCTTGATCTCCGAGCGGTAGCTGTAGTGCTCGGTCATCTCGTGGAACGGGTAGCCCTTGAGACCCTCGGCGAACTCGCCCAGGTACTCCTCGAGTGACACCGCGTCGTCGTCGAAGTTGACGAAGATGAAGCCCTCCCACACCTCGCAGCGCACCGGCTTGAGTGGGTAGTCGGCCTTGTCGACGTCGAAGAACTCCTGCTCCTGCTGGATGAACGTCAGGTCGCCCTTGAGGCTGTAACGCCAGGCGTGGTACTTGCAGACGAACTGGCGGCAGCTGCCGGAGACTTCTTCGCCCGGGTAGTCGTTCCACACCAACTTGTTTCCGCGGTGGCGGCACAGGTTGTAGAAGGCGCGGATCTGGTCTCCGTCGTTGACGATGATGATCGAGGTGCCGGGACCGACCGATGGCAGCTCCCGGGTGATGTAGCTGCCCTTCTTGGGAATCAGCTCCACCCGGCCCATCTGCAACCAGGTCTTGCGGAAGATGGCCTGCTGCTCCAGCTTCCAGTGCTCGGGATCGATCGAGTCCTCGTAGTTGACCGGGGCGGTGCCCAATTCGGGCCAGTTCTCGGTCCAGCTGCCGACGGCCGGCTTCGGGAAGAACGCCATCATCTACCTCTACTTTCTTCTTGAGTTAGTGGCCGGATTCCGGCGCGATTCCAAAGGTGTTGTAGGCCATGGCCATCAGGCCGTAGCCGCCGATCGTGAAGACCAGGTCCATGCGCTGGCGCTCGTCGAGGTGCTCACTCAGTGCGGCCCAGGTGCCGTCCGAGATCTCGGATTGGCCGTCGAGTTCGTCGACCGAGTCGAGCACGAGTTGGTCGAGGGGAGTGGAACCTTCGCCGCTCGTGCTGCTCGCGATCTGCTCATCGGTGAGTCCCTCGGACTTGCCGATGAACGCGTGGTGCGCCCACTCGTACTCGCAGTTCTTGCGATGCGCGATCCGCAGGATGGCGAGCTCACGCATCTGCGGGTCCAGCGTCGAGCGGAACAGCAGGTGGTTGCTGAACCGCAAGAACGCCTTGGTCAGCGCGGGATGGCGGGCCAGCGTCGACAATGCGGTTCCCGCACCCTCGGGGTTGAGCCGCTCCTCCGGAAGCATGACCGACAGCGCTCGTCGCACGTCGTCGTCCCACTCCTCGGCGGGCAAGGGGGCCAAGCGCACGGGGCGGTTCTCCTCTCGATGACCCGGCACCGACTCTCGGTTGCGAGAATCAGGTTCTCATTTCCGACTAAGAGGTTTCCACCTTTTGCCCCGATGGTCAACAAGAACGCACCAGGTTGTGTGGTGACCAGGCTAAATCTCCATGTCAGCGGGCTCAGACATTGATTCTCGCGAATGGAGAAGCTAGTTTTCTCTCATAGAGAACCAATGTGACGGCCAAGGGACGGAGCGAGGCAGTGCACAAAGACGACATGATCTTGATCAGCGTCGACGACCACATCATCGAACCGCCGAACATGTTCAAGAACCATCTGCCGGCCAAATACCGCGACGAGGCACCGCGGCTGGTGCACAACCCGGACGGGAGTGACACCTGGCAGTTCCGGGACACCGTGATCCCGAACGTGGCACTCAACGCGGTGGCCGGCCGGCCCAAAGAGGAGTACGGACTGGAGCCGCAGGGGCTCGATGAGATCCGCAAGGGCTGCTACGACCCGAACGAGCGGGTCAAGGACATGAACGCCGGCGGTGTGCTGGCGACCATGAACTTCCCGTCGTTCCCGGGATTCGCTGCCCGGCTGTTCGCTACCGACGACGACGAGTTCTCGCTGGCATTGGTGCAGGCCTACAACGACTGGCACATCGACGAGTGGTGCGGGTCGAACCCGGGGCGCTTCATCCCGATGGCCATTCCGGCGATCTGGAATCCGCAGCTGTGTGCCGACGAGGTGCGGCGGGTGTCGAAGAAGGGTGTGCACTCGCTGACCTTCACCGAGAACCCGTCGACGCTGGGATACCCGTCCTTCCACGACCTTGAGTACTGGAAGCCGTTGTGGGAGGCCCTGGTTGACACCGACACCGTGATGAACGTGCACATCGGATCGTCGGGCAAGCTGGCGATCACCGCGCCGGACGCCCCCATGGACGTGATGATCACGCTGCAGCCGATGAACATCGTGCAGGCCGCGGCGGACCTGTTGTGGTCGGCACCGATCAAGGCGTACCCCGGCCTCAAGATCGCGCTGTCCGAGGGCGGCACCGGGTGGATTCCCTACTTCCTGGACCGGGTAGACCGCACCTATGACATGCACTCGACGTGGACGCACCAGGACTTCGGCGGCAAGCTGCCCTCGGAGGTTTTTCGGGAGCACTTCATGACCTGCTTCATCTCCGACCCGGTCGGGGTGAAGAACCGTCACGAGATCGGCGTCGACAACATCTGCTGGGAGATGGACTACCCGCATTCGGATTCGATGTGGCCGGGCGCCCCCGAGGAACTGCACGCGGTGTTCGAAACCTACGAGGTCCCCGACGACGAGATCAATAAGATCACCCACGAGAACGCCATGCGGCTCTACCACTTCGAGCCGTTCGCGCACGTACCCAAGGACCAGGCCACCGTGGGCGCGCTGCGCAAGGCCGCCGAGGGGCACGACGTGTCGATCCGCGCGCTGAGCCACAAGGAGAAGACCGGCACCACGTTCGCCGACTTCCAGGCCAATGCCAAAGCCGTTGCCGGCGCGCGGGACTGAACGCCGAGACTACTCGGCCGAGAAAACTAGGAGAGCACACAAGTGTCGGGCGGTATGAACTTCGAGCTGACCGAGGACCAGCAGCTGATCCGCAAATCGGTGGCGGAGCTGGCGGGCAAGTTCGACGATCACTATTGGATGACCAAGGACCAGGCCCACGAGTTCCCGCAGGAGTTCTACGACGCCATCGCCGGTGGTGGCTGGCTCGGGATGACGATTCCCGAGGAGTACGGGGGACACGGCCTCGGAATCACCGAGGCCACCATCCTGGCCGAGGAAGTGGCCCGCTCCGGCGGAGCGATGAACGCCGCCAGCGCGATTCACATGTCGATCTTCGGGATGCAGCCGGTGGTGGTGTTCGGTTCCGAGGAAATGAAGAAGGCGACGCTGCCGCGCATCGTCAACGGGGACCTTCATGTGTGCTTCGGCGTCACCGAGCCCGGTGCCGGCCTGGATACCTCGCGCATCACCACGTTCGCCAAGAAAGACGGCGACAGTTATGTGGTCAATGGTCGCAAGGTGTGGATCTCGAAAGCCCTTGAGTCCGAGAAGATCCTGCTGCTCACCCGCACGGAAGCCCGTGAGGACGTGGAGAAACGCGGCGGGAAGCCGACCGAGGGGCTCACGCTGTTCCTGACCGACCTCGACCGTGACCACGTCGAGATCCGGCCGATCAACAAGATGGGCCGGAACGCGGTGAGCTCCAACGAGTTGTTCATCGACGACCTGCGGGTGCCCGCCGAGCACCGGATCGGCGAGGAGGGCAAGGGGTTCTCCTACATCCTGCACGGGCTCAACCCGGAGCGGATGCTGATCGCGGCCGAGGCCCTCGGCATCGGCCGCGTGGCCCTGGACCGGGCGGTCAAGTACGCGAACGAACGTGTGGTGTTCGACCGGCCCATCGGTATGAACCAGGGCATCCAGTTCCCGCTCGCGGACTCACTGGCTCGCTTGGATGCCGCCGAACTGATCCTGCGCAAGGCCACCTGGCTCTACGACAACGGCAAGCCGTGCGGTCGAGAGGCCAACATGGCCAAATACCTCTGTGCCGATGCAGGATTCGGCGCGGCCGACCGCGCGCTGCAGACCCACGGCGGCATGGGCTACTCCGAGGAGTACAACATCTCCCGGTTCTTCCGGGAGTCCCGACTGATGAAGATCGCGCCGGTCAGCCAGGAGATGATCCTGAACTTCCTCAGCGCGAACGTTCTCGGACTGCCCAAGAGCTACTAGGAGACATTCAGATCCATGAGGACCTATTTCGACCTGACCGGACGTTCGGCCCTGGTGACCGGCGCGGGTGCCGGGATCGGCGCGGCCGTTTCCGAGGCATTGGCCGCGGCCGGCGCGTCGGTGCTCGTCACCGACATCAGCGGTGAGGCGGCAGCGTCAGTCGCCGAGCGGATCAATACCGCCGGCGGCAAGGCGGACAGCGCGGCCCTCGACGTCAGTGACCGGGCCGCGGCAGAGGCCGCCACCGCGCAGGCGGCCGCTCTGGGCGCAGGCAACCTGCACATCGTGGTCAACAACGCGGGAGTCACATCGCCGGCGATGTTCCCCAAGCTGACCGACGAGACATTCCGGGTCACCTTCGACATCCACGTCATGGGTACTTTCCACGTCACACAGGCCGCGCTGCCGCACATCCCCACCGACGGGACCGGTCGTGTCATCAACGTCACCTCGTCGGCGGGCATCACCGGCACCCTGGGCCAGGTGAACTACTCGGCGGCCAAGGCCGGCCTGATCGGGTTCACCAAATCGCTGGCCCGTGAGCTGGCGACCAAGAACATCATGGTCAACGCCCTGGCGCCGCTGGCGGCGACGCCGATGACCGAAACCATCCGCACCAACGAGAAGTTCGCGGCCAACATGATGAACCGCATCCCGCTCAAGCGGTGGGCCGAGGCCGACGAGGTCGCGGGCGCCTTCGTCTTCCTGGCCTCCGATGCCGCGTCGTACATCACCGGGCAGGTACTCCCGGTCGATGGCGGCATGGTTATGTGAGCTTGTGACCGAATTTTCTCAGCAGCGGCCGGACGGACTGCCGCTGACCGGAATCACCGTCATCGCGATGGAGCAGGCGGTCTCGGCTCCGATGTGCACCCGGGTGCTGGCGGACTTCGGGGCGCGGGTGATCAAGATCGAGAACCCCAAGGGCGGCGACTTCGCCCGGGATTACGACGATGTCGTGCTCGGCCAAGCGGCTCATTTCGTGTGGGCCAACCGGGGCAAGGAATCGATCACCCTCAACCTGAAGTCCCCGGAGGGGATGGAGGTGCTGCACCGACTGCTCTCTCGCGCCGACGCCTTCGTTTCCAACCTCGCTCCCGGTGCCACTGCGCGGCTGGGGCTCGGGCCCGAGGATCTCAAGGTCCGGCACCCGCAGGTGATCCCCCTGGAGATCGACGGATACGGCCCCGGTGGGCCGCTTTCGCACAAGCGTGCCTACGACCTGCTGGTCCAGGCCGAGTCCGGTTCCTGCGCGTCGACCGGTTATGCCGGGATGCCGGCCAAACCTGGTGCGGCGGTGGCTGATATCACCACCGGGCTGTATTCGGCGCTGTCCATCATGGCGCTGCTGCTCGGCCGGGCCCGGAACGGCTCGACGGACCCGGCGCCGGCCGTGGCGGTCAGCCTGTTCGACACCATGACCGACATCATGGGCTACCAGCTGACCTACACCCAGCACTCCGGGATCGACCAGATTCCGCTGGGGATGAGCTCGCCCGCGGTGGCGCCCTACGGCGCGTTCGACACCCGTGACGGGCAGACCGTCGTGCTCGGGACCACCAACGACCGCGAGTGGCAGCGGCTTGCCCGCGAGATCATCGAACGTCCCGACCTCGCCGACGAACCGCGGTTCGCCACCAACTCCGACCGCTGTGCCCATCGGGACGAGCTGAACAAGGCCATCGAATCCTGGTGTGCCCAGCATGATCTCGAAGAGATTCAGCAGATCGCCGACGACGCTGGCATCGGCAACTCGCGCTACAACCTGCCGAGTGAGGTCGTCACCCATCCGCACCTGCGGGCGCGCGACCGGTGGCGGCAGGTGGACACACCTCGCGGAGAGATCTCGGCCCTGTTGCCGCCGCCGGTGATCACCGGTATGGAGTTGGGCATGGGTGCCGTTCCTGGCCTCGGTGAGCACACCGATGCTGTCTTGGCCGGGATCGGCCTGAGCGTCGAGCAGATCGCCGTGCTGCGCGAGCAGGGCGCGATCGGCCCGGCTTACCAGTCTTAGTTCTAGAGGAGAATCCCATGCGCGAAACCGTCATCGTCGAGGCCGTCCGCACCCCGGTCGGCAAGCGTAACGGCGGCCTGTCCGGGTTCCACGCCGCCGACCTGTCCGCGCTGGTGCTCAATGCCCTGGTGGAGCGGGCCGGCATCAGCCCCGACATCATCGACGACGTGGTCTGGGGGTGCGTGTCCCAGGTCGGTGACCAGTCGAGCAACATCGGCCGCTACTCGGTGCTGGCTGCGGGCTGGCCCGAACATATCCCGGGCACCACGGTCAACCGGGCCTGTGGATCCAGTCAGCAGGCACTGGATTTCGCGGTCCAGGCCGTGATGTCGGGCCAGCAGGACGTCGTGGTCGCCGGCGGAGTCGAGGTGATGAGCAAGGTGCCGCTCGGCGCGGCTCGGGCCACCGGCACTCCGTACGGACCGAAAGTGTTTGAGCGGTACCAGAATTTCGCGTTCAACCAGGGCATCTCAGCCGAGATGATCGCGCAGAAGTGGGGTTTCAGCCGGACTGAGTTGGACGAGTATTCCGTCGCCTCACATGAGCGGGCCGCGGCCGCCCAGGACCGCGGCGCCTTCGAGAACCAGATGATCACCGTCTTTCCCGACCCGGCCGATCAGCTCGAGCCGGTGGTCGCCGACGAAGGCGTGCGCCGGGGCACCACCGTGGAGAAGCTGGCCGGCCTGAAGCCGGCGTTCGCCGAGGACGGGGTGATCCACGCGGGCAACTCCTCGCAGATCTCCGACGGGGCCGCAGCACTGTTGGTGATGACGGCGGAAGCCGCTGTGGCCATGGGCCTTTCGCCGATCGCACGGTACCGCGCGGGCGCGGTGACGGGAGCGGATCCGGTGTTGATGCTCACCGGGCCCATCCCGGCCACCGAGAAGGTGCTGCACAAGGCCGGCGTGCGCCTCGACGAGGTCGGCGTGTTCGAGGTGAACGAGGCCTTCGCCCCGGTGCCCCTGGCCTGGCTGGCCGAGACGGGTGCCGACGAGGCGAAACTGAACCCGCTGGGCGGCGCCATCGCGTTGGGACACCCGCTCGGTGCGTCGGGCGCGGTGCTGATGACCCGGATGATCAATCACATGCGCGACAACGGTATTCGTTACGGCCTGCAGACCATGTGTGAGGGCGGCGGTACCGCCAACGCCACGCTGGTCGAGCTCATCGACTGACACCAGGGAGAAGTAGTGCAACGCAATCTGTTCACCGAGGACCACGAGGCGTTCCGCGCGCTCGCCCGCGATTTCATCGAAAAGGAAGTCGTCCCGGCCTATCCCGAGTGGGAGAAGGGCGGGCGGATGCCCCGTGACGTGTTCAAGCAGATGGGTGAACTCGGCATGCTCGGGATGGCGATCCCCGAGGAGTACGGCGGTGCAGGCATCGCGGACTATCGCTACAACGTGGTGCTCCAGGAGGAAGCCGCCCGCGCCCTGGTCACGTTGTCGACGGTGCGCACACAGCTCGAGGTGATCCTGCCGTACTTCCTGCACTACGCCAACGACGAGCAGCGGCAGCGCTGGTTCCCGGGGTTGGCGGCGGGCACGCTGCTGACCGCGGTGGCGATGACCGAGCCGGGCACCGGATCGGATCTGGCCGGCATGCGCACCACCGCGGTGCGGGACGGCGACGAGTACGTGCTCAACGGCGCCAAGACGTTCATCACCGGCGGCATCCAGGCCGATCTGGTGGTCGTGGTGGCGCGCACCTCCACCGACCCGGAGAACCGGCGCAAGGGGCTGACCCTGTTGGTGGTCGAGGACGGTATGGCGGGCTTCGAGCGGGGTCGCGAACTGGAGAAGATGGGCTGCAAGGTGCAGGACACTGCGGAGCTGTCGTTCACCGACGTGCGGGTGCCGGTGACCAATGTGTTGGGGGAGGAGGGCGAGGCCTTCAGTTACCTCGGCCACAACCTGGCCCAGGAGCGGCTCACCGTGGCGGTGGGTTCGGTGGCCCAGGCTCGCTCGGCGATCGCCGCGGCGATCGACTACACCAAGGATCGCAAGGCGTTCGGGCAGCCGGTGGCATCGTTCCAGAACACCAAGTTCGAACTCGCGGCGTGCTCGACGGAGGTCGAAGCCGCCCAGGCGATGCTCGACCGGGCGGTGGCGCTGCACGTCGACGGCGAACTGTCCGGCGCCGACGCCGCCCGGGTGAAACTGTTCTGCACGGAGATGCAGGCGCGGGTGATCGATCGTTGCCTGCAGCTCTTCGGCGGGTACGGCTACATGATGGAGTACCCCATCGCGCGGCTTTACACGGATGCCCGGGTGGCCCGCATCTACGCCGGCACCAGCGAGGTCATGAAGGTGATCATTGCGAAGTCCCTGGGGCTCTGACCGGGTAGTCCCGGCGGTTGTGACGGCTGTCGGAAAATTGTTTCTCTGAGACGCTTGTCACAGCCGTCAAACCAACCTACTGTGTGTTCACTAGGTTGGTTCGACGAAGGAGTCCGGTGGCTTCGGTGGCAGGGGTAGAGGCGTCTTCTGGGGGTGCGCGGCCCTACGAGACGCTCCTGGCCAAGGGGGAAGACCGCAGGCAGCGGATACTTTCGGTGGCCGAGAAGCTGCTCGCCCGCAACGGTTGGCGCAACACCTCGCTGGCGCAGATCGCCAAGGCGGCCGGTGTGACGTCGGCCGGATTGCTGCACCACTTCGAGTCCAAAGAACAACTGCTCAATGCGGTGCTCGATATCCGCGATCACGACGACGACGTGCATGCGGACCGCTCCGGAGATTTGGCCGACGAGATCAAACGGGTCGCCGATCGGTTCGTCCGGGCGCCTGAGCTCGTCGGCACGTTCACCGTGCTGCTGGTGGAGAACATCCAACCCGATGCGCCGTTGCACGATCGTTTGCTCAAACGGCAGCAGGCTGCACGAGACATCGTCGCCGACATCATCACGCGCGGCCAGCTCGAGGGCCGCTACCGCTCCGACTTCGACGCGGCCACCAAGGCCGTGGAGATCCTGGCATTCATCAATGGAATGGAGACCTCATGGCTACTCGATCCCTCGCTCCCGTTGACGGACGTGTTCAAGAGTTACGCGGAGATGCTGGGACGGGAAATCGAGCAGCCGGGCGGCCGCAACGAGGTGGCCGGCCAGTGAGATTGGAGGACGACATGCGGTATCGGCTTGATGTGGTCGCCCCCTGCGTGGTCGACGCGGTCCGGTTCGCCGGCGGCTGGCTGGTCGACCGGGTGATGGCCGGGTGGGACGTCACGGTGCTGATCGGTGCCGACGAGGACGTTCGGCCGCTGGCGATCCTCGGGGTGGAGACCATCGCACTGGAGTCGGTGTTGGAGTCCTGGGAGGACCGCCCTCATCCGCAGACCGTCGCGGTGGCCGCCGATCTGTTCAACACCGATGAGCGGGTGCGACGCGGCGTGCTGGGGGCGCTCGAGCAGGGCCACACCGAGGTGACCCTGTGGGGTGACGAGTGTCCGGCGGACCTTCGCGTTGATCCGGTACGACACGAACTCTCTGCTGCCGCACGCGCTTTCAAGGCCCAGGCGCTTGCAGCCGTCAACGATCCGGAAGCCGAGCTCGTCGGCAACACCGAGGCATTCCGCTGCGGGACGATGATCAGCCGTTCGGTACCCGCTGACCTGATCCCGGCCAGCTGACGGAGCGTTCCTGCCCACTCAACGTTCGATACTCAATTGGCCGGAGACGCTGCACACAGGTAGCGCACTACTCTAATTGTCCGACGGTCCCGCGCTTAGGCTCCCAGTATGGGTGGCAGCATCGCCAAAACCGCCGTCTCTGACCACGTGACGTGGGCTTGGGAGGCGCAGAGCGTATGGTCGCAGGCCGCGGACAAACTCAAACACTCGCTGTTGCGGGCCCGAAATGTCTCCCTGGCGTTGACGATAGCGGCCGCGGTACTGGCGGCTTTGGCGGCGCAGGCGGGAAAGTACTGGGGAACGAATTCGTCCGAGCCGGCCACCGCACTTTCGGTCGTCGCGGCAGTGTCGATGGGGTTGGTCACCTTGCTGCAAATGGCAACCCGGCGAGGCCGGGTTGAGTGCTGGACCCGCTCACGCTCGGTGTCGGAGGCATTGAAGGCCGACATCTACACATTCCTGGCGGGTGTGGCGCCCTATCGCGGTGGCGACGCAGATGCGCAGTTCCGGACGAATGTCGAACGCATCCTCGCCGACGCCGACGACATCAGCGATGTAACGGTCGGGCTGGCCGCGCGTCATCGTGAGCTCCCAGCGGTGAACTCGGTGGAAAGTTACGTCGAACACCGCGTCCAACGCCAGATCGATGCCTACTACCGACCGAAGAGTGAACTGATGAAACGGCGAGCAGGCCAATACCGTTTCATCGAGATCGCCCTTGCCGTCGTCGCAGTTTGCCTGTCCGCAGGCGCGGCTGGGGGAGTGCCGCAACTGGCGGCGTGGACCAGTGTGTTGACGACGATCGTCGCGGCCACCACGGCGCACGCCGCCGTTCAGCGTTACGACGCGTTGGCCCTTGAATACACCCGAACCTACAAACAACTCGAGCGCCTGCTGCGGGACCGCGAAGGAGGCTCCGGGCAGGCGAGCCAGGGACGCGCTGAGGCCGACGACAAATTTGTCGCAGCGGCAGAAGGCATCCTCGCTGCCCAGAATCAGGCCTGGATGGCCCGTAACGTCGCCGCGTCGAGCGGCGGAAAGTCCTGAGCCATCCAGGATCAGGACACGAACGTGGGCATCGCGGCCCAGCCCCGCACCGCGGCGGTCTCCGACGGCTTGGCGTTGGCCCAGTCGACCTCCCATTCCGGGAAGCGTTTGAGGATCTCCTCCAGTGCGATGCGTCCTTCGAGGCGGGCCAGCGCGTTGCCCATGCAGAAGTGCGTGCCTGCCCCAAAAGTCATGTGAGACTTCTGTTCCCGGTGAATGTCGAAGACATCGCCGTCCGGGGCGAACCGCCGGTGGTCGCGGTTGGCCGCGCCGACCAGCATCAGCATCGCCGAGCCCTCCGGAACGGTCTGGCCGTAGTACTCGACGTCGCGGGTGACGTAGCGGGCGATCTGCAGTGCCGGCGGCTCCCAGCGCAGGATCTCCTCGATCGCCTGGGGGATGAGCTCAGGATTCTCCACCAGCTCGCGGCGTTGATCAGGGACGTCGGCCAGGGTCTTGCCGGCCCAGCCGATCAGCCGCGTGGTGGTCTCGGAACCGGCCGTTGCGATCACCGTCAGGTACAGCAGCAGTTCGTCACGGCGCAGCGTGCGCACGGTGCCGGTCTCATCGGTGAACTCAGCGTTGAGCAGGTCGGTCATGATGTCGTCGGACGGGTGCTTGGTGCGCCAGTCGATGAACTCGGCGAACACCTCACCGGTGGCCAGGGCGTCGACCGTCTGTCCCTGCAGGGTTTCCTCGCCGTGGTCGGTGATGGCCCGCTGCCGGTCTTCGGGAATACCCAGCAGCATGCCGATGACACGCATCGGCATCTGTTCTCCGAGGTCGTTGACGAAGTCGAAGCGGTCCGATCCGACCAGCGGATCCAGACAGCGTGCGGTGAATTCGCGGATCTGCGGTTCGAGCGCCAGCACCTTGCGGGGGGTGAACACCCGCGACAGCAGGTTGCGGTGGATGTTGTGGATCGGCGGATCCTCGAAGATCAGCGTTCCCGGCGGTATTTCCATGCCGGACTTGATGATCTCGAGTAGGGCCCCGCGACCGGAGATGAATGTGTCATGGTCGATGACGGCCTTGTTGACGTCGTCGTAGCGGCTGAGCGCATAGAAGTCGTGCTGTTCGTTGTAGTAGAGCGGGGCCTCTTCCCTGATTCGGGCGAATACCGAATAGGGATCCATGTTGAGCTCGACGCTGTACGGGTCGTAGTACAGATCTGGTTCCGCTGGCGCGGTGGGCGCTGTCATGAGGCCTCCATCGGGTGGCGGGCGTGCTGATGCGGGCTGGTTTTCCTGAGCGCTTGCTTAGCAGGTATTTGACCATCATTACAGTTGGTCGGTGAAGTGTAAATAACTGTCGCTACGGACCGATGGGAAACGCCATGACCGCTGAAGAGATTGTGCGCGCCGAGATCGCCGCGTGGGCAAGCAATGACGTCGACGAAGTCATGAGTCACTTCGCCGACGACGCCACCTTCGACATCGGGCCCGACTGGCCGAAGCTCGCCGGGCGCGACGCGATCCACGAGATGATGAAGACGTTCTTCGCCGGCGGCACATGTGTAGACCTCGAGATCCTGCACCTGGCAGTGGACGGTGATGTCGTGTTGATGGAACGGCACGATCATTGGACCGTGAACGGCACGCAGATGAGCTGGCCCGTCATGGGAGCCTACGAAGTGCGCGACGAGAAGATCACGGCGTGGCGGGAGTACTTCTATCCGCCGAAGGAGTCCTGAGCTCGATCACGACCTTGCCGACGGCTTTCCCCGAGGCCACCTCGCGCAGTGCCGCGGCGGCCTCGCTCAGCGGATAGACCGCCCCGATGTGTGGCCGGACGGCACCGGTGGCCAGCAGGTCCCGCAATTCGGCATCGTTGCGGGTGAATTCGTCCGGCGCGATGTCCTGGAACTGAAAACCCAGGATGTGAATTCCCTTGACCAGGACCAGGTTCAGTGGGATTCGGGGGATCACGCCCGAGGCGTAGCCGATCGTCACGAACCGGCCGCCGCGACGCAGCGACCGTAACGCCGGCTCGGACAACTCGCCGCCGACCGGGTCGAGCACGGCGTCCGCGCCGTCGGGAAGGGCTTCCCGCAGAGCGGCACGCAAGTCTCCGCGGGTGTGGTCGACGAGCGCGACAGCACCGTAACGCGCTGCAATCGATAGCTTTTCGTCCGAGGAGGCCACTGTCGTGACCCGCGCGCCGAGGGCGGTCGCGAGCTGTACGGCCGCCAGCCCCACACCGCCGCCGGCGCCCAGCACGATCACGTCGTCGCCCGGTCGGATCCGGGCCACCGAGCGCAACGTGTGATACGCCGTGCGGTGAGCCACCCCGAAGGCGGCCGCGGTGCCGTCGTCTACACCATCGGGAATCCGGGCCAGCGCCGACGCCGGGACACACACCTGCTCGGCGAACGCACCGAACAGACCGGTGCCGGTCACCCGGTCGCCCACAGCGAAATCGCCAGTGTCAGAGGCGACCTCGGTGACCACGCCGGCAAACTCACTACCCGGAATGAACGGCACCGGCACGTGGATCTGGTACTTGTCGGCGACCAGCAACACATCGGGGAAGTTCACCGCGGCCGCGCCGACCTGGACCCGGACCTGGCCGGCCTCCAGCGGGGGAGCTGGGACGTCTTCGACGCGAACGACATCCGGGGGCCCGTACTCGGGGCAGATGGCCGCCCTCACCGGTAGTCGGTGGATTCGGCGAGTTCGGCGGCAGACCGCATCAGCTCGATGACCACCGGCCCGAAGGCCAGCAGCTTCTCGTCGTCGCCGGCTCGCTGGAAACCCTGCTCCAGGACGATCGCGAGCTTCCACTTCGCCAGCACCAGGTAGTAGTCCAGGTCGTCGACCTGGCGTCCGGAGACCTTTGCGTAGTGGGCGACGACGTCGTCACGCGAAGGCATCCCGCGCATGTCCACGTAACCCATCTCGGACGGCTCCGGATGATCGGGATCGGCCGGCCAGCTCTGCACCATCCAGGCCAGGTCCAGCTTCGGGTCGCCGACGGTGCCCATCTCCCAGTCCACGATCGCGGCCATTGTGGCCGGGGTGCCGTGGCGGTACATGACATTGGCGAACTGGTAGTCCCCGTGCATCAGACCGGGGATGAAATCGAGTGGCTTGTGGGCCCGAAGCCACTCCGTGGCCACCTCGAGCCCGGGCAACTCACGGTTCTTGATCCGGTCGAGGAAGCCGATCCAGCGGGAGACCTGGCGTTCGTGGAAGCCGTCCGGCCGACCGAGGTCACCCAACCCCTTGGCCTGCCAGTCGACCTTGGACAGCAGCGCAATACCTTCGGCCAGTTGATAACTGAGACCGGGCCGGGTACTCAGGTCGGTATTGAACGGCTCGGGCCAGCGGCCGTGCGTGTCCATCGGGGACCAGCCGTCGACGAAGCCCATCAGATAGAACGGCCTGCCCAGCACCTCCGGATCGGCGCACACTCCGACCGCGGCGGTGTGCGGGACATCTGTGCCGTCGAGCGCCTCGATGATGCGCCATTCCCGCAAAATGCCCTTGTCCCGATCTGGTGGAGCGCCCGCCGGCGGCATCCGCAGCACACAGGTGTGCTCGCCACGGCGGATCTCATAGATGACGTTCTGGGTGCCGCCGGACAGGAAACGGGCCTCAAGCGGTTCGCCTTTGCCGGACAACCCGGCGTTGTCCATCCAATCGGCGAGGCGCGCAGTGTCGATCTCCCTCACAGGTTGCCCACCTCGGCTTCGAGATACTCGGCGAACTTGGCCTTCGCGGCTTCGCGCTTGCGGGGTATCCACTCGGTGGGCCAGGTGTCGGTGGTCGGCTGGTAGTCGCGCAGCACCTGCCGGGCGACCGTGGTCTTGTGTACCTCGGTCGGGCCGTCGGCCAGGCCCATCACCGCGGCGCCGGTGACCATGCCGAGGAACGGCATCTCGTTGGTGACCCCCAATGCGCCGTGGACCTGCATTGCGCGCCAGGCGATGTCGTGCAGCACGGTGGGCATGGCCACCTTGACCGCGGCGATGTCCTTGCGGACCTTCTTGTAGTCGTTGTACTTGTCGATCTCCCATGCGGTGTAGAGCACCATCAGCCGGAACTGCAGCAGCTGAGCATAGGAATCGGCGATGTAACCCTGGACGAACTGCTTGTCCGACAGTCGGCTGCCCTGGGTTTCCCGGCTCAGCGCGCGTTCGCACATCATGTCCAGTGCTTTCTGGGCCAGGCCGATCGTGCGCATCGCATGGTGAATCCGACCGCCGCCCAACCTGGTCTGGGCGATCACGAAGGCCTGACCCTCGCCGCCCAGGAGCGCCTCGGCGGGTACCCGGACGTTGTCGTAGTGGATCAACGCATGGCTGCCGTGGTTGTCCGCCTCGCCGTACAGGCCCACGTTGCGGACGATCTTGACGCCGGGAGTGTCGGTGGGCACCAGAAACATCGACATGCCCTGGTAGGCGCTCACCTCGGGATTGGTGACCACCATGACGATCAGGAACGATGCGGTTGCGGCGTTGGAGGAGAAGAACTTCCAGCCGTTTATCACCCAGTCGTCCCCGTCACGTACCGCGCTGGTGGTGAACAGGGTCGGGTCCGCACCGGCATGCGGTTCGGTCATCGAATAGCAGGAGAACAGTTCGCCCTCGAGCAGCGGATGCAGGTATTGCTTCTTCTGCTGCTCGGTGCCGTAGTGCGCGATGATCTCGGCATTGCCGGTGTCCGGGGCCTGACAGCCGAATACGATCGGAGCCCACTGCGAGCGGCCCAGGATCTCGTTGAGCAACGCCAGCTTGAGCTGCCCGTATCCTTGTCCGCCGAGGTCTGGCCCGAGATGCGTGGCCCACAAGCCCTTTTCGCGAACCTGTGCCTTGAGGGGGTCGATCGCTTCCCTGCGCTTGCCCTCCAATTGGGTGAACTGCAGGTGCGGAAAGGCCAGATCGAGCGGCTCGACCTGTTCGGTCACGAACTCATCGGCCCAGTCCAGCAATTCCTGATATTCGGGGTCGGTCTCGAAATCCCACGCCATCGGGGGTCCTCCGGTCTAGTTGCTGATGTTGTTGAATCCAGTGATCATCGCGCCGATGTCACGTGTGACGACGTCGGTGAACGACCGGTCGCCGAAACTGCCGCCGGCCCAGTGCCGGACGCCTTCGCTGACGAGAATCTGCGCCAGCCGGGACAGATGCTCCACGTCGACGTGGGAACCAAGCTTGCCGTCAGCCTGGGCCCGGTGGAACAACTCACCGAACATGTCGGCGTCCTGCGCATCCGGATCGACGTCGCCGGCCAGGATCCGGTGCTCGTGCCGATACCCCTCCAAGATCGTCTCGACGATCAGATCGGGTGGGTTGCGCGCCATCGACCGTTCCAGGGTGCGCAGCGCCTCGGCGATCACGGTCATCACGTCGTAGTCGCCGACCAGTAGCGATTTCACCCGCTTCTGTGCCAGTCGGGTCGAGGTCAGCCCCACCTCGAACAGCACGTCTTCCTTGGCGGGGAAATAGAAGTAGAAGAGGGCGCGGGACACTCCCGCGGCGCGACAGATGTCGGCGACGGTGGTCTTCGCGTAGCCGTTCGTGCGCCACAGCGCCATCGCGGCCTGCACCAGATCACGCTTGGTCCGGTGCGACCGGGCCCGCTGAAACGATGCCCGGCGTTGACTGCTGTCAGCAGGCTCTGTCGCAGTCCCTCTGGGCATACCCGGCACTGTAACAACGGATTCTGCGATTGAAAATAGTTGACGTTTGTCTAACTATCGCCACGTCGCGCGCCGGTGCACGGCCGCCGGTTCGGATGGTTCCTGGCCGGTGAGGATGCGGGGTGCCGACCGCTCAGCGCTACGGAGCCGGAGAATCCTATTCTTGCTGCTTACTGCTGATAGGTGAGGTGCGGCGTTGACGCGCAACCGGTGCTATGGAAATCTACTATTCACAGATGAGAGCCACATTCTCCTACGTGTGGCTGGAACGGGAGCAGCTGATGGCGATCGACCCAACCGGTATCGATTTTTTCCGCGATGAACGATTGGTCGACGATCCGTACCCATTCTTCGAGGCGCTGCGGAACAAGTGCCCGGTGACGCGCGAAGACCACTACAACGTCACGATGGTGACCGGCTGGGACGAGGCCGTGCAGGTCTACAACGACGAGGAAACCTTCTCGTCCTGCCTGTCGGTCACCGGACCGTTCCCGGGCTTCCCGGTGCCGCTGGAAGGGCGGAGCGCCGAAGAGGTGACCGCGCTCATCGACAAGCACCGCGACGAGCTGCCGTTCAGCGATCAGCTCCCGACCCTGGATCCGCCTACCCACACCGATCACCGCTCTCTGCTGATGCGGTTGATCACGCCCAAGCGCCTCAAGGAGAACGAGGACGCCATGTGGCAGCTGGCCGACGAAGTGCTCGACAGCTACCTGGAACCGGGGCACGGCGAGTTCATCAAAGGCTTCGCCGGGCCGTTCACCCTGCTGGTGATCGCCGATCTGCTCGGTATCCCGGCCGAGGATCGCGAGACCTTCGTCAACGGCATCAAGCAGAATTCGGGCGGCGGGGTCGGCAGCACCAGCAGCGAGTTGTCCCACAGCCCGCTGGAGTTCCTCTATGGCCAGTTCGCCGATTACACCGCGGACCGTCGGGCCAACCCGCGTGACGATGTCCTGACCGGCCTGGCGTTGGCCACGTTCCCCGACGGCAGTATCCCTGACGTCGGCGATGTGGCCCGGGTGGCCACCAACGTCTTCTCGGCCGGGCAGGAGACCACGGTTCGCCTGCTCAGCACCGCGCTGAAAGTTCTCGGGGAACAGCCCGAGATCCAGCAGCGGCTGCGGGCCGACCGCAGCTTGATCCCGAACTTCATCGAAGAGGCGCTGCGGATCGAGAGTCCGGTCAAGGGAGATTTCCGGTTGTCGCGCTGCCCCGTAACGATCGGGGAGACCGAGTTGAACGCCGGTACCACGGTGATGGTGCTCAACGGCGCGGCGAACCGCGATCCGCGGCGATTCGAGGATCCCGACACCTTCGACCCGGCGCGCAAGAACGCCCGCCAGCACCTGGCCTTCGGTCGCGGTATCCACAGCTGCCCGGGCGCTCCCTTGGCGCGTGCCGAAACCCGGGTGGGCATCGAGCGGTTGCTCGACCGCACCACCGACATTCGGATCTCCGAGGCCGAACACGGTTCCGACGGCGACCGCCGCTACAACTACATCCCCACCTTCATCCTCCGTGGGCTGACCGAGCTGCATCTGGAGTTCGACAGCTGATGCGGGTCAGGGTTGACGAGGACCGGTGTGCCGGGCACGGCATGTGCCTGACGTTGTGCCCCGAGGTCTTCGAGATGTCAGATGACGGCTGGGCGGTGGCCGACCCGGAAGAGGTTCCGGCCGGGCTTGAGGACGCCGCGCGCGAGGCCATAGACAACTGCCCGGAACGGGCGATCAGCGAAATCAACGAATAGAGAAGGGTTTTGAATATGGCATCCGCCAAGGGCTACGTGATCATCACCGAGGACATCAAGGACCCAGCAGGCATGGGCGAGTACGCGAAGCTGGCGTCGAAGGCGATGGGCGGGGCCACCATCGTGGCCGTCGATCAGAAGCCCGAGGTGATCGAAGGCGCGTGGCACGGCACCCAGACCGTGGTGCTGGAGTTCGAGTCGGTCGACGCCGCGCGCGAGTGGTACTACTCCGATGCCTACCAGGCCGCCGCCAAGGTTCGTCAAGGTGCCGCGGAGTGCAACGGCGTCATCGTCTCCGGCTTTCCTTCCTGACCGGACCGGCCGCAGTGCGCTACAGCATCACGTATCCGATGCACACCCACCCGTATCATCCGGATCTGGTGAGTGGCAGCGGAGTTGCCGCGATGGCCGCTGCGGCCGAGGCGGCGGGATTCGACGGTTTCGGGTTCACCGACCACCCCGCCCCGTCTCAGCGCTGGCTCGATGCCGGCGGCCACGACGCCTTGGATCCATTCGTGGCCATGGCTTTCGCCGCGGCACACACCACGACACTGCGGCTGGTGCCCAACATCGTGGTGCTGCCGTATCGGAATCCCTTCGTGGTGGCGAAATCCGGCGCCAGCCTGGACCTGCTGTCCGGTGGCCGGTTCACGTTGGCTGTCGGAGTCGGTTATCTCAAGCGGGAATTCGCCGCGCTGGGGGTGTCCTTCGACGAGCGCGCCGGGTTGTTCGACGAGGCGCTGGAGGTGATCCGCGGTATCTGGACCACCGATGATTACACCTTTGAGGGCAAGAACTTCAGCGCCCGCGGTATCACCGCGCACCCCCGGCCGGCGGCGGCCCCACATCCGCCGATCTGGATCGGCGGCAACACGTCGGCCGCCCGGGCCCGGGTGGCGAAGCACGGCGACGGCTGGTGCCCGTTCGCCGCGCCGGCCGGGCTGGCTAAGACCGCGGGAACCGCGGCGATGGATTCACTGGACGCGTTGGCTGCCGGCATCGAGGATCTGCGGGCCCGGCTGACCGCGGCCGGTCGCGATCCTGACGGAATCGACATCGTGTTCAACAACTTTGAGGGCGGCAACCCCGGCGACGACAACTTCGAGGCCGACGCATATCTGGCCGGCGTCGACAAGCTCGCCGCGCTGGGGGTGACCTGGCTGCACGTCACCCTGCCCGGTGACAGCCTCGCGCACGCGCTGGAAGCCACCGAGCAGTTCGGCAAGTCGGTGATCGCTGCCTGACGAGGGCCGAGCGCGGGCCGTGCGGTACCGCCGATTTCGACGCTGCGGTCGTGCTTCTTCGCTCGAAGCGACCCAGGCGTCGAAAACGGCGCAGTGGGAGGGAACCTAGGCCGGCGTGAGGGCTGCGATCGGCGTGGTCGTCGTGGCGTGCACCAGTAGCTCGGCCAGCTCGCGCGGACGGCTCAGGAACGGCGAGTGCGACGTGTCGATGGTCAGCTGCTCGACGCCGAGACGTCGGGTGACCGTGTCGGCCAACCACCGGGGCATCGAGCGGTCCTGGGTGCAGCGGATGAAACTGCGGGGCAGATCGGCCGCCCAGAACTGCGGCACCGACACCGGTGTCACCGTGGTATCGCCGAACCGCTCGGGGCCAAGCCGATCGAAAGCCCAACGGGCGGTGGCCTCGTCGCAGTCGTGGTAGAAGTACCGCCACGCCCCGTCGAAGTCGGCGAAGTGCATCGCACCTTGCTCGTCGAAACGCAGATACCCGAGCATCTCGCCGACATCCCCGTCGAATTCGCCACCCAACTCGTCGTCAGCCGACCGCATGGCCATGGCCTCGGGATAAGTCCGGCCCTCCCGCGGCAGCGCGGCCGCCAGATACACGATGTGGGCCACCAGTTCCGGTGCCGCGTCCGCGGCGAGGGTGGCGTCGAACCCACCACCGGAATGCCCGACCAGGACATCTCCGGGTCGCATCACCTCGACAATCGCGGCCCGCCGGTTGGCCAGGGTCGACTCCTCGGCGACCCGGGCACCGTGCCCGGGCAGGTCCACTGCGACACCGTCATGACCCAGGTGCTGCAACTCGGCGATGGTGTGTTCCCAGCACCAGGCGGCATGGAAACCGCCGTGTACGAAGACGAACCGCATGCGCGGGCTATTCGTCCTTGATCGAGATGGCCTGCCGCGGGCACTGCCGGACCGCTTCGCGGATCAGCGCCTCGTTCTCGGGCGTCACATCCTCCTGCAGGATGTGCAGGTAGTCCTGATCGTCGAGGTCGAACACCTCGGGGATGATTCCCATGCAAACCGCGTTGCTCTCGCAGATCTCGAAATCGACGTGAACCTTCTTCGCCATCACCTCAACACCTTCACCGGCACATGCGAGTACCCCGCCACATTCTGCATGTGAACCCGTTGCAGCTGATCCCATTTCACTTCGTAGCGGGGCATGAAATCGAGCAGCTTCTCCAGCGCGATGGCGCTCTCCATACGGGCCAGGGCGGCCCCCAGACAGCTGTGGATGCCGTAGCCCAGGCCCAGGTTCTGTGCCTCCGTGCGGTCACGTTCGATGTCGAACGTGTCGGCGTCGGTGAATGCGTCGGGATCACGGTTGGCCGCCGCGCTGATCAGGAACACCGCCTTGCCCGCCGGAATGGTGCCGCTGGGCACGTGGGCTTCCTTGAGCGTGTAGCGGACGTTGTACTGCACCGGGCCCTCGAAACGCAGCAACTCTTCGACCGCGGCCGGAATCTTCTCGCGGTCGTCCAGCAGCTTCTGCCACTGCTCGGGGTTACGCGCGAAGAGCACCATCGCGGTGCCGACGAGTTTGGTGACGGTCTCAGCGCCCGCACCGCCGAGGAGAGTGGCGAATCCGGTGATCTCGATGTCGTCGAGGCGGCGCATCTGGCCGTCCTCGCCGGGGATCTCCGCGGCGATCAGCCGGCTGATCATGTCGTCCTGCGGGTCTTCCCGGCGCTTCTGCACCAGCCCGTAGTAGTAGATGCCGGTGTCGATGTTGGCCTGCATGCCGGCCTCGGAGTAGCCGACCTGTCCCGGCTCACGGGACAGGCTGGTGTCGATCCAGTGTCGAACCTGCTGGCGGTATTCCGGGTCGACACCGGCCATCCGGGTGATGACCTCGACCGGGAACGGACCCGAAAAATCCTGGACCACATCGAATTCGTCGGAGTCGATCAGCCCGAGGAAGTGCTCGATCTGCTCGACGACGGTGTCGCGCTGGGACTGGATCATGCGCGGGGTGAACGCCTTGTTCAGCAGGCTGCGCATGTGCCGGTGGTCGGGCGGGTCCATGAAGATGATCGACTTCTGCGGCGGCTCGTCGCTCTGCACCATTGCCAGGTCGCAGCCACGCGACGAGGAGAACGCCTCGTGATCCTTCAACGCCGCCGACACGTCCTCATGCCGGGTCAGGGCGTAGAAGTCGGAGTCCTCGTTGTAGTACAGCGGTGCGTCCTGGCGCATCCGGCGGTACATGTCGAACGGGTTGTTGAAGAACTCCTCGGAGAACGGATCGAAGATCACCTGGGCCTTGGTCATTTGGCTGGCTCCTCCTTCGCGGCGGGCTGGGCCGGGAAGTGTCGTGACACGTTACGGGAAACTGTTGAACTGTAACGCTAACAGTAATCCTGTTGAGAGTGTTTGAAAAGCACAAAATGGGGGCTGATCAGGTCAGGATGTCGGGTCGGGTCACTTGATCGCGGCGTCGAGCAGGCCCTCGAGCCGGCCCAGGTCGCTGTCCAGTTCAGACGCCGTCGTCCGGACCACGGCCACATCCTTGCCGATGAACTCGCCGACCCGCGCGATGAAGGCCTCCGCCGAGCCGGTGGCGGCGATACCGCCCAACGCGCGGCTGGCCGCGCTGCCGTGCGTGAGCGCGGTCAGCAGCGTCGCCTCGTCGATGCCCAGGCGATCGCCCAGGCGCACGCCCTCGGCGACCACGCCGATCTGCGCCGCGAACAACGCGTTGTTCACCAGCTTCACCCGTTGACCGGAGCCCACGGGCCCGACGTGCAGCACCGGATCGGCGTAGGCGGTCAGCACCTCGCGGGCCCGGGCCACCGCATCCTCGGGGCCACCCGCGAACACCGTGACGGACCCGGCCGCGATGTCGTGTGGTCCGCCGCTGACCGGGGCGTCGATGACGGCGATGCCGCGAGCGGCCCCGCGCTCGGCGAGGGCCTCGGCGGTGCGGGGGCTACCGGTGGTGTGCAGCACCAGTATCGAACCTTCGGGCATCTCGTCGACCAGACCCGGGCAGAGCTCCCGCACCTGCTCGTCGGTGAACACACAGACGATCGTCACGTCGGTCCCCGCGACGACCTCGCGTGGTGAGCTCACCGGTGCGGCCCCGAGTTCGGCCACCGCAGCGCGTTTTTCGTCGTCCCGGCCCAGGGCTCGTACCTGGTGTCCGGCGTCGGTCAGGCGGCGCACCATCGGCGCGCCCATCCGTCCGGCCCCGATGAAACCAATGCGCATCAGCGGGGATGGTTCATGAGGGTCAGTGCATTGTCGGCGGCGTCGAACACTGCTCCCTGGGGAGCCGACGCGTCATCGGCCAGGCTGGCGGCGTGCCGGCAGTCTTTCTGCAGCAGGGCACCGGCGATGGGGGCCAGATTGTCCAATGTCCCGCCGAACATGGCGATGCTGTTGAGCGCCTTGCTGGTGGCCGAACCGCGCGTGATCACCTCGCACAGTGCCTGACGCGGAACCCCCAGTGCCTCACCGAGTTCCAGTGCACTCATGGCGGCACCCAGGTTGGCGCTGAACAACAGGTTGTTCAAGATCTTCGCGACCTGGCCGGCGCCCACCCCGCCCAGGTGCACGATCGGGTCGGCGTAGGTGGCGAACACCGGCCGCACCCGCTCGACGACCTCCTCGTCACCGCCCACCATCACTAGCAGGGTGCCGGCCGAGGCGGCGGGCTCGCCGCCGCTCACCGGAGCGTCGACAACAGAAACTCCCTGGGCGGCAGCCTTTTCCGCGATCTCGCGGCAGGTGTCCGGGTGCACCGTGGAGTGGATGGCGATGACACCACCCGGGGCCAACCCGGCCAGTACCCCGGTCTCACCGTCGAGCACCTGGCGGACGTCGTCGTCGCCGACGACACACAGGCACACCAGGTCGCTGGCGGCCGCCAGTTCGGCGGGGGAGCCCGCGGTCTTGGCGCCGGTGTCGGCGAACGGCTCCAGGGAGGCCGGACGTCGGGCCCACAGGGTGGTCTCGAACCCGCCCTCGACGATCCGCCGGGCCATCGGCGCCCCCTGGCTGCCCAGCCCGATAAATCCGACTCGCATCAACCTGCCTCCACTTCCACTTCGGTATTCGGGGTGCTTGCCACGCATTCGTCGGCGAACGACAGCACCGTGCGGTGATAGTGCGCTGCGGTCAACCCCACGCTGAGGTTGTGCCCGCTGTCGGCGAGCTCACCGGTCCGGACTCGGGGTGAGGCGGTGAACATCGCGCCGATCGCGGCCAGCGCCTCGGGATCGGACTCCCAGACGTTCTCGTACTCACCGGCGAGGAACTGCACCGGAACCTTTGTCTGAGCTGCCAACACCGGAAAGTCCTGCCGCGACCAGGTTTTGACGACATCGCCTTCGTACGCGGTGCCGCCCGCGGACAGTCCGGCGCCGATCACATCGGGCGGGTAGAGCCGGGCCGGCTCCCACAACAGCTCACGCAGGCCGCGTGGCCGATTCACCGGCGAGGCGTGCTTCAGCAGCTCCTGCGCGGCGGGGTGATACCGGCGACCGGTGCCGGCCAGTGACACGCCGAGTACCTCTGGCCGCTGGACGGCGAGGTGCAAAGCCAGCTCGCAGCCCATCGAATGGCCCAGCACGAACAGGTCTGCCGAGCCGGCGATGCGCTGGATCGCGCCGAACGCCAATGCCACTCGTTGTTCCGGCCGTGCCATGGCGTCCGGGTACGCCGCGGATGCTCCGTAGCCAGGGCGGTCCAGGGCGATCACGGTGTACCCGTGGTCGACGGCGATGCGTAACAACGACAGTTCCGGGTGGCCGGGGCAGTCGAAGTACGCCGAGGTGGTGGCTCCGCCGTGCAAGGCGACGACGACAGCGCGTGGATCGGGAGACTCGGCGACCAGAGCCGACATCGGAACGCCGTCAACCATCACCACTCTCGGGTGCGGAGCTGTCCTACTCATGGGGTGCATGCATGTTTCAGTCATCCCTGCGCATCAGCAGAACGCCGCTCGGGGTCAGACCGCCGCTGCTGGCCACGGCGACGCGGGCGTCTTTGACCTGGCGCTCACCGGCCTCGCCGCGCAGTTGGGTGACGGCCTCGTGGATCAGGCCCATCCCGTGGGTGCGACCGTGCGAGAGCTGCCCGCCGTGGGTGTTGAGCGGGATGATGCCGTCGCGGGCAATATTGTGGCCGCCGTCGAGGAAGTCCTTGGCCTCGCCGATGCCGCAGAAGCCCAGCCCCTCCAACCAGGACAAGCAGTTGAAGCTGAATCCGTCATACAGCTCGGCGACATCGACATCGTTGGGACGCAATGAGGTTCGGGACCACATGTGTGCGCTCTGGCCGAGGACCTGCGGTTCGTGGGTGAGGGTGGTCTGGTCCCAGTCGAGCCGTTCGATGATCTGGGTGCCGACGGCCTCGAACAGGATCGGCGGTTTGGCCAGATCGCGGGCGGCGTCGACAGCCGAGACGATGACGGCCACCGCGCCGTCGCACGGCACATCGCAGTCGTACAGACCGAACGGCGTCGTGATCATGCGGGCCGACAGGTAGTCGTCCATGGTCAGCGGATCGCGGTAGATCGCAGTCGGATTCAGCGCGGCGTTGGCGCGCTGGTTGAGGGCGATCCAGCCGAGGGTTTCCCGCGTGGTGCCGTATCGGTCGAAATGCCGGCCGGCGTTCTGCGCCAACGTGTGTGCCGCCGAGGTGGCCCCGAACGGGTGCTGCCAGTTGTCACTGCGGCCACCCATCGGAGGGGACATTTTGCCCTCCTTGACGAGTTGGCCGAACGTCGCTTCCCACAGCGTGCGGAAGCACAGCACGTGCCGCGCCATGCCGGTGGCCACGGCCATCATCGCCGCGATCACGGAGCCGCCCGGGCCGAACGTGTCCATGCCGCCGTTGATCCACGTGGGGCGGAGCCCGAGCGCACCCTCCAGCGCGGACACCCCGCCCTCGCCCATGCCGGCAATGGCCAGACCTGGGTAGGTGGACAGACCGTCGATGTCGTCGAACGTCAAACCGGCGTCGGCTACCGCCTTTTCGGCCGCATCGATGGTCAGTGCCAGCGGCGGCACCATCTGGCGACGCCCGATCTTGGACATCCCGATGCCCGTGATGGCCGAGTGTTCTTCGAACTTCTGCTTGGTCAGCATCGGCCGGACGTACTTGGCGACGTCCTGGGGCGCGAGGGGTTCGGCAACTGAAGGGGTGGCGGTGGTGTCGGCCGACGGCTTGAACACCGGCAGCCAGACGTCCTCGATGTGCTGGAAGTCGACCTCGACCGGCATCCCGAGCTTGAGGTCGTCGAAATCGCAGTCGACGATGTTGGTGGTCAACCGGACGCGTGGATCCTCGGCGATCGCCACCTCGGCCACCACATACGGCGGCGGCAGGTCGGGAAATCCGAACCGGTGGTTGACCGTGAATCCGGCCAGCGATGCTCGCCCGGACACGTCGCGCACACCCATGTTGTGGCTGCGGCAGTAGCGGCAGATCGGCTGCGGCGGATGGATGAGGGCGCTGCAGTCCTGGCACTCCTGGATTCGCAGCACCCCGTCGGCGCCCGCGGTCCAGAAGTACTCGTTGAGCGTGGTGACCGACGGGAGCGGACGTCCCGGTATCTGTGACAACTCGACTCCGGTGGTAAGCGGGTTATTCTGTGTGGAGAATCACGTTACCAGTTTCCGGGATCGGTGATCCAGCCCTAGCGGCGTCAGCCGGCCTCCTGATGGGTGCGCGCCTCCTTGAGCTCGATGATCGCGTGCACCGGGCAGTCCAGCAGGGCGCGCCGCACCGCGTCCTCGTCGGCCGCAGGGATGTTGCCGTCACCCTGAAGCGAGGCGTAGCCCCAGTCGTCCAGCGGGAAGTACTCCGGTGCGTGCTTGGCGCACAACCCGAAGCCATCGCACAACGTGCGATCGAGCTTGACCTTCATACCGCCACCACCGCCTCCAGCGACTCCACTTCGTACGGCCGTGCGGCAGTGAAAGCACCGGAACGGCACGTCTGACAGCCATTTTCGAGGTGGCGCTGCACCAGATCAGGGAACTGGGCCAGCAGGCTCGCCGCTATGTTCGCCGCGCCGTCGAGCGTGGCGCAGGCGCCGCGGCCGCGCAGTACCACCGACCAGCGTCTGAGCCGGTCCAGATCCTCCTGGCCGGCGTTGCCGTCGCGCAGACCGACGGCGACCGCCGCCATCGCGGCGGTCCCGTTGAAGCACGAGCCGCACTGTCCGGCGTTCTCCCGGTCGAAGTACGCCAGCACCGACGCCGCGACCGCCACTGGGCAGTCATCGGTCAGGATGCCGATCGCGCCGCAGCCCAGCCCGCTGCCGAGGGCCCGGATGGACTCGTGATCCAGTGTGACCTCGACGATGTCGCGGTTGACCAATCCGGCGAAGTAGCCGCCCATCAGCGCCCCGCGGACGCTGTCGGGGGACACGCCGTGCAGGGTCAGCAGATCGGCGAACGCGGTGCCGTGCGGCAGTTCGTACAGTGCGGGAGCGCGACCGGCCCCGGTGACAGTGGCGAGGAAGGTGCCGGGGGAGGACTCGGTGCCCAGCTCCCGGAACGCCTGTGCGCCGTGCTGATGCACGTAGGCCAGCTGCGTCAGCGTCTCGACATTGCTGATCAGCGTCGGTTTCCCGGCCACCCCCTCCTCGAACGGGCGCGGCGGCTTGTCGGTGGGTTTGGCCGGTCCGCCGTTGACCACATGTACCGCCGCGGTTTCCTCACCCGCGACGTAACCCGGAGTCACGGTGAGCAATTCGACTGCCACCCCGTCCAGATCACCCGACAGTTCGGCGATCGCGCGCCCAGCGCTCTCGGCGGCCTGAGGATCCGACACGTACACCACTGCGCGGTCGGCCCCCACGATCCCGGCGGCCAGCCGCAGACTGTCCAACACCGCATGTGGGCGATTGCGTAGCAACCAGCGGTCCTTGACCGAGGCCGGCTCTCCCTCTTCGCCGTTGGCGATCACCACGGCGCCTGCGGCGTCCCTGCCGTTGTCGCGCACCGTGCGAAGCTTCACGGCCATCGGGAACGCCGCGCCACCCCGGCCGAGCAACCCGCTGGCCTCGACCTCGTTCAGGAGATGTTCCGGATCGGCAAGGGACGCATAGCCTCCGGCGTGTCGGTAGGCGTCGAGGCCTGCTGATTCTTCACGTAGGAGGCGCGGGGTGATACCCGGCCATGCCGCGACCGTCAGTTCGGCTGTCATGGTCACTCCTCGTTCCCGGCTAGGCTTACCGGCATGAGAACTGCGGTGGTGCGCGTCGGAGTCGACCCGGCTGGTGAGCTGGGGGCGCAGGAGTTATCCGACGGCATGGCAACACTTCGTGGTTTGCTGGCCGAACGCGGCGCCGAGGTGCTGGACAACCAGCTCGCCGGACTGCCCGCGCATCGCCGCGAGGTCGAGGTGCTGATCGCCGGCGACGACGCACCAGAGCTGCAGTCCATCGTGATGGAACTGTGCGCCAAGGCTTTCGGCGCCACGCCCACGGCCGGTGTGGTCACCTTCGTCAGCCGCGGCACCGACGAGGACGCCCATGGTGTGCTGGCCGGGTTCGGCGTTTCGGGTGACATTGTTCGGTCCGTCGACGCCGAAGGCTGGGATGTGGTGACGGTGACCCTGGACAAGGCCGACCTGACACGTATCCCGGAAAGCCGCATCCACACTGCCCTGGAGGCTTCGCTGAACTGCGAGGTGCACATCCGGACGGTGTGAGGTCGGCGTCACTGCGCTCACCTGGGCTCCGACGAGGTAGACCCCAGGAACTCGATGATCGCCGGGGCGGCCTGCACCCAGGTGTCGAACATGTTGAACCGCTTTACCTTTCCGGAGGCCCGGGCTTCGCCTGCGCGCTCCCAGGCATCCTCGGGCCACGGCGGGTCGATCAGCTTGGAACCCTTGATCAGGCAGCTGACCTCGAGCGAGGTGCGCTTGGGGTGGTCGAGATCGTTCTCGCCGCCACGGATGATGAGTGTCGGCACGGTGATGTTGTCGAACATCTCGTCCTCCACGCCCGGGATGGTCTGACCGGGCTTCGGCACGAACGCGTTGAGCCAGCGCAGCATCAGCTTGAGGAAATCATCGGGATCCTGGGCCAGGATGCGCTCGCGGTTCGCCGGGTTCTCGGCGGAGCGTTCCTTCCACTCATCAATGGCAGCAACGGCTTTCATGCCTGCTCCGCGGACGGCCAGGATGCTCGGCACAATGTAGTAGGAGCCCAGCACGAACGATCCGTACACACCGCCGACGATGTTCCACACCACGAGCTTGGTGACGACCTCGGGGTAGAGCATCGCGGTGAGCATCGAATCGCGGGCCCCGCCGGAACCGCCGGCCAGGATGCACGGACCGATGCCCAGCTTGGTGATCAGCGCCGAGAGTGTCTCGGCGCGCATGTGCGACTCGCTCTGGCCGTAGAACTGGACATCGGAGCGGCCGCAATTGGGCCGGTCCCACAGCAGTACCCGGTAGCCGCCCTTGACCAGCGCCTGGGCCAGCGGACGCAGACCCGGAATGTCCTTGCTGAACCGGCCGCCGGGGGTAAGCGCGATGAAATCGCCCTCTTTTCCCAGGATCTCGTAGACGACGTTGCCGCCGTTGATCTCGATGGTCTTCTCGCCCCGCTTGAGCTCCGGGGTTCCCAGGGGGAGTACCGCTTCGTTCGCAAGCTCGCTCATGCCATCACCAACACATCATCTCCAACCACACGGACCGGGTAGGTACGGATACTCCATTCCGGCTTCACCGCAGTGGTGCCGGTTGCCAACTCGAAACCCCATTGGTGCCAGGGGCAGTAGATGAACTCCTTGTCACGCACCATCACCGCGTCGCCAGGGACGTCGTCGTCGACGACTGTGCGCCCCCGGGCGCGGCCAGAGCACAGCGGACCACCCTCGTGAGGGCAGTAGTTGGCGATCGCGTAGAACGTGCCGTTGACGTTGTACACACCGACACCATGGCGGCCGATCGGCACGAGTTTGTGTGTGCCGGGCGGGATCTCGTCGACAGTACCGATGACATGCTCGCGCCCCTGTGCGAGCCGGGGGCGCTTCTCCGGTTCGGTCATCAGAAGACTCGGACCTGTCCCTCGAGGACCGGCACGGTCTCGGGCAGCTTGTAGGTCTCGATGCCGTTGCGGAACATGATGGCCTCACGGGCATGTTCGGGCAGGTGCTTGACCAGCCAGCGCGGGTCGTCGAAGGTCCAGTGCGGATAGTCGCTGGAGTACAGCAGGATCTTCTCGCACTCCATCCACTCGAACGCCCGGGACAGCTCGGTCTTGTCCTCCGGGTAGTCCAGCGGCTGCGTCGAGAACTTGATGTGGTCCTTGACGTATTCGGATGGCTTGCGCTTGATGTCCATCCAGCTCTTGCGGGCCTCGTAGATGGCGTCCATGCGCCACATCAGCGGCAGGATCCAGGTGAAGGCATGTTCGATGAATACGATGCGCAGCGTCGGGAACCGGTCGAAGACCCCGTCGAAGATCAGGCTCATCACCTGGTTGGCCGCCAGCAGTGAGTACGTGACCATGAAATCGTGGTTGTAGCTGGGTAATCCGACCGGGGGCAGTGGCAGATTCTCGAACTCGCCGCGGGACAGGTGGCAGCTCACGGTGATGTCGTGCTTGGTGGCCGCGGCCCAGACCGGGTCGTACTTCGGGTCACCCCATGACGGCCGCGGCTCGGCCTTGATCAGGACCTGGGACATGTACGGGTGTTCGGCCCATTTCTCGATCTCGGCAACCGCCAGTTGCGGTTCCTCGATGGCGACGCAGATGGAACCGCGCCAGCGCTGATGCCAGTTGTTGTGCGGGTCCAGCCAGTTGTCGGCGAGCCAGGAGTTGGTGGCGGTGCAGTAGGCGGCGGTGGCCTCGCCCAGGCGGCTCTCACTGTGTGTCGGCTCCAGGATCGCGATGTCGGACCCGGCCTCCATGATGAGTTGGCGCAGCGCCATGTCTGGGTCGCTGCAGGCGAACTCGCCGTCAGGCGGGAAAGCGTCCACCCGCATCGCATACGAGTGCGCGTAATCGGGTGCGTCGTAGTAGATCTGGTCACCGACCGGATGGCTCATGAAGAACTTGCTGCGCCACGGCTCCGGGATGTATTCGAGGAGCTGTCCGCGCTTGGGCATGGGGTGGACGTCGGAGTCGACGCAGCGCACTGCTATCCGCTCGGCCGCGGGCACTCGCGGATTCGTCGTGATCGGCTGGTTGGTTGACATTCAGGGCCTCCCTCACGTGCCTCTACTGTGCCGCAACCGCGGACGTTGAACGGGATGCGAGCGCACCCTCGAGCCCGTAGAGCTCTGCGGCATTGCGCCACAACAACTTGTCGCGTTGCTCGGTGCTGAACGCGCTCGGGATCCTCGGTTCGTTCAGCTGCCAGTGCGGGTAGCTGGAACCGAACATCACCATGTCTTCCTTGCCGGTGAAGCTCATCCACTCGCCGGCGAACTCGGTGTCGCCGGGGCCGTCGAGCGCGCCTTGCACGAAATACACGTGGCCGGGCAGATAGTCGCTGGGCATCTTCGGTGCCCACGGGGTCTGTTCCAGGTGCGGGCGGCCGAAGCAGTCCATCCGCCACATGAACGGGGTCAACAGATCCGCGGCACCGTCGGCCCAGACGAACTTGAGGGTGGGAGTCCGTTCGAACACTCCCTCCGCGATCATGTTCATCAGGTGATACAGGTAGTTCATCGCCATGAATCCGAGGTACTGCTCGTAGGTCCGGGCCTTGCCGGACGGCGTCGGGGCGAACTGGATGCCTGCGCCACCCTCGATGTGCACGGCAACCGGCAGGCCCGCCTCGGCGGCGGCGTCCCACAACGGCCAGAACTGGGGCTTGCCATAGAGTTCGCGCGACTGCATCGGGATGCCGATCTGCACCACGCGCGGATGGTCCTTGTACTTGTCGATCTCGCGCAGGGCGCCGGCGATGTCGTCCGGATTCACCCGGATGGTGCCGCGGAACCGCTCACCGTGGTCGTCGTGTTGGAGCCAGCGGGTCACCATCATCTCGTTGTGCGCGGCGGCCAGCGCGGTGCCGAGGTGGCGGTCGGGCATGATGCCGCGGGTCATCGGGTGCAGGATCGCGATGTCCACGCCGCGGTCGGTGAACAGGTGCTGCGCGGCGATGTCGGGGTCCGAGCCGGGGTACTGGCGGTCGGGACCCTTTGTGCCGTTGGCGTACTCGCCGCCCGGGGCGCCGTACCAGTTCATCTCGTAATCGGGGAAGCCGCGGCTGGCGAACGGTTCCTTCAGGAAGTTCTGCCGCAGGTCCTTGTTCGAACCGAAGAAGACGTGCACGCTCGCGTCAATGAGGGGCACTTGCGTCCCGTCTGCTTGCTCCATGGCCAAGACAGTCCTCCGATGTTCGTCCGGACACGAGCCGTGCGCACGCCTATGGCGACGTGCCTGCCACGCCGGATCTTATAGCCAGTCTAGATCCATATTCTTCTATGGCAAGAACATAGTTCTCAGAACGTTGCGGTGCTTTGTCGCAGGTAAGTGCCGGTGCTGGTCACCTGCACAGCGGATCGCGGCCGAGAACAGGTACTTGCTAAAGGAGAAGGGTGCACCACGGAAAGAGAATGCTATTCTCCTTCCGAACGTGACAGTGCGGCAGGAGGCGGCGGTTGCTACTCGAATTCGATGCCGATCAGCGGCTATGGCAGGAAACCGTGCGCGACGCGGTGACCAAACAATGCCCGGCCACGCTGGTCCGCGAAGTGGCCGAGCAGGGTGTCGATCCGACACCCCTGTGGCAGAGCTACATCGACCAGGGCTGGACGGAGCTCACCGAATCGGAGAATGCGGTGGAACTGGCCATCGTGCTCGAGGAACTCGGCAGGGCCACGGACCTGACGCCGTACCTGGCGACCATGACGCAGTACGCACCGCTGGCCGGAGACCGCTTCGACCCGGCCAACGCCGGCACTGCGGTGTACAGCGGTGTGACCGCCAACCGCGATGCCACCGGCTGGGTGCTGTCCGGAACCGCCCATCACGTCCTGGACGGCGACCGCGCGCAGAACCTGGCGGTGGTGGCCGACGGCGGCGTGTTCCTCGTTGACGCGACGAAGGTTGCCGTCAAGCGCAGTGCGGTGTTCGATCCGGTGCTGCACGTCGCTGAGGTGTCGTTCGACAACGTCCACGTCGATGACACGGACCGTATTCACGTCGATACCGAGAAGGCGCGCCACCTGGCCCTGACCGGGATGGCTATCACGATGGTCGGTGCCTGCCAACGGGTTCTCGATCTGGCCCTCGAACACGTCAAACAGCGCCAGCAGTTCGGCGTGGCGATCGGGTCGTTCCAGGCCGTGCAGCACAAGGCCGTCGACATGCACGTCGCCATCGAAAGAGCCCGGGCCCTTTCGTATTTCGCTGCGCTGACGATCGCCGCTGATGACCCGCGCCGGCGGCTGGCGTCGGCGATGGCCAAGGCCGCCGCCGGGGAGTGCCAGGCGGTGGTGTTCCGCCACGGGCTGCAGTTGTTCGGAGCCATGGGATTCACCTGGGAGAACGACGTGCAGTTCGCCCTCAAGCGGGCCAAGGCCGGCGAGCTGCTGCTGGGCGGTGCCGCCGAGCACCGCGCGCTGATCGCCGCCGAGTACCGCACGACCTACAGGGGACTGTAAATGCAGCTCACATACGATTCCGACGTCGAGGAGTTCCGCGCCGAGTTCTCCGCGTTCCTCGATGCCAACCTGCCGTCGGAGGCGCAGACGCTGGAGCGGCCCCGATCGGTGTCGCACATGCCGCAGTGGGCCCGCGACTGGCAGCGCTTGCTGTTCGACAACGGCTGGCTGCTACCGGCCCAGCCGCCCGAGTTCGGCGGACGCAACGCCACCGTGGTGCAGACCTTCGTCCACCTCGATGAACTGTGCCGGCGGCGGATCTACCACAGCTTCAACCCCCAGGGCGTCAACATCATTGCGGCATCACTGCTTACGTTCGGTTCCGACGAGCAGAAGCACCGCTGGGCGGTACCGGTGCTGCGCGGTGAGAAGACCGCGTCGCTCGGGATGAGTGAGCCGAGTGCGGGCTCGGACCTTGCGTCGCTGCGGACCCGTGCTGTGCTGGACGGCGATCACTTCGTCGTCAACGGCCAGAAGGTGTGGACCTCGGGAGCCCACGACGCCGACTTCCTGCTGACCTTCGTGCGCACCGACCCGGATGCGCCGAAGCACAAGGGAATCAGCGTGCTGATCGTCCCGACCGACACACCCGGTGTGGTGTGCCGACCGTTCGCCGACATGACGGGTGAGGAGAATCTCGACTTCAATGAGGTCTTCTTCACCGACGCCCGGGTGTCGGCCGAGAACCTGGTCGGTCCGCTCAACGGCGGCTGGGGAGTGGCCAACGGCTCGCTCGGGCACGAACGCACCATGATGTGGCTCGGTTTCGCCGACCGAATCGACAACATGCTCGCCGACTTCCACCCCAAGACCGAGTTGGAGCGCGACCAGTACGCCACCACCATCATGGACTACCAGGCCTTGCGCGCCATGGGATCTGCGGCGCTGGCGAAGGCGTCGCGCGGCGAGGCGGACACCGCGTCGGTGTCGGTGCTCAAGCTGTTCGGCTCCGAAGCCGAGCGCAACGCGTTCGAGAACGCGCTGACCGCGGCCGGCCCGGACGGATTGACCCATCCCACAACCACCGGCCCGTACGAGCACATGAACCTCGACCACTACTTCGCGAGCTGGTTCGAGCGCTACGCCAGAAGCTTCGGTGGCACCATCGCCGGTGGGACTTCGGAGATCCAGCGCAACATCATCGCCACCCAGGTGCTCGGCTTGCCGCGGCGCTGAGTTCTTCCGCCGAGCAGACGCAAAACTGCCCAATTTCCACGGAAGTTGGGCAGTTTTGCGTCTGCTCGCGCCTTTCGGTGACGCGGAACAAAACTTAGGTTAGGGTCGGCGTGATGTTCGCGCTGCGATTCGACATGCGTGCGCCGCACATCCCGACGTCTGACCTCTGCAGCGCCCATACGCCTCCGGTGTGGAGAAGGGCACGCACGGCCAGTCGGCCGATGAGCGGCTGGCACTGCTGCTCTGGGGTGGCGGCCGAGCATGCGGGCGGACCTGCTCGAACAGCACAGTGAGGAGTACTCGGTGCCGAGACCTTTGCGAATCGTCGTCTGGTCGACAGGCGGCGTCGGATCGATGGCGATCGACGCGATCGCCGGGCGACCGGATCTCGAACTGGCCGGCGTCTGGGTGCACTCGGCGGCGAAGGTGGGACAGGACGCGGGCGTGTTGGCCGGGCGCGCCGCGCTCGGCGTCCAAGCGACCAACGACGCCGACGTCCTGATCGAATCGGCCCCCGACTGCGTGGTGTACGCGGCGAGTGGGCCAGACCGTGACGCCGGCGCAGTGCCGGACTATCTGCGTCTGCTGAACGCCGGGATCAACGTGGTGTCAACGACATCGACCGGGCTTGTGTACCCGCCCGCCTACTACTCAGTTGAGTGGCGCGACCAACTGGGGGCGGCGGCGAAGGCGGGCGATTCCTCGTTCTACGCGTCGGGAGTCTTTCCCGGGTTCGGTTCAGATCAGCTGGCGCTCATGCTGGCGACACAGTCCAAGAAGATCGACCGCCTCACGGTCACCGAGGTGTCCCTCAATGACCACTATCCGGTGGCCGACGTGATGATGGACGGGATGGGATTCGGCCGCGAGCTCGAATTCGAACCGATGCTCAAGACACCGGGATTCATCGAGATGGCCTGGAAGGCTCCTATTCATCTGATGGCCGACGCGCTGGGCGCCGAGGTGTCCGAGATCCACGGCTCCCTGGACCGGCGGATCACCGAGCGTGACATCGAGGTGGCGTTCGGCACCATCGCCGCGGGGACGTGCGGTGCCGTCTGCACGCGCGCGGCCGGCGTGGTGAACGGCCGCGAGGCCATCGTGATCGAGCACATCATCCGGATGTCGCGCGACGTCGCACCCGACTGGCCGGCATCGGAATTCGACGCCACCTACCGGGTGGACATCGAGGGTGACCCAGACATCCACTGCGCGATGAACCTGGGGGAGGACGAAGGCCACGGTGCCGGGCGGGCCGCGATGGCCGCCACCGCGATGCGGGTGGTCAACGCGATTCCCTACGTTGTCGATGCACCGGCAGGCTTGTTGAGCTCACTCGATATCCCGAATACGTTGCCGCGGTACGTTTTCGACTAGCGCGCGACCACGCCGCGCAGGCTGGTGTCGCGGACGTGAATCTGTGATGCGCGGGTGCCCAACTCTCGCAGGATGTTCTCGGGTATCCAGCCCACGCCGATCACCGACCGGGCCAGCATCTCGTTCGACGGGCTGTCGATGCTGATCTCACCAGCCTTGATCCCATCGGCGAGAAGCGATTTCACCTGCCTGACACGCTTGGTGAACAACCAGCCCGGGTTCGGGGTGTCCGGGGGTGACTGACGCATCCAGGCCAGTTGGATCCGGAACTCATCTCCGAACTGGTCGAGCGCGTTGGTGTGGATCCAGCTGAGTGCATCGAGTTTCTCGACCGTCGTGCCCCGGGACCCGAGGACCTCTGTCCAGCCGACGGCGATCTTCTCGCCGAACGACTGCATGATCGCCGCGAGCAGTTCGTCCTTCGACCCGATGAGCCGGTAGACCGTGCCGGTTCCCATGCCCGCCGCGGACGCGATGTCCCGCACGGTCGTGCTCTCGTAGCCGCGGCGGCCGAACTCGGCCCGCGCCACGGCCCGGATGTGAGCGGTCTTGTCGTCTGTCTCGGCCCGGCCTTCCTCGATCCAGCTCCGCACCACGGCGTCGGCCGCCCCGAAAGGCAGAGACCTGTCGAGTTCGGCGTCGGTGGGGTGACCGGACGACAAGCCTTCCAGCAGAATCCGGCACAGCAGGGTGGCGACCTTCTCCGGCGCGGCGTTGTGACGCATCACGTCGAGGCCTACCTGCAGCATGGACTGGCAGATCCGGTCGGCCAGTACGGCCAGATCGACGTCGGAGCGCAGATAGCCGGCCCAGCGGGCGGCCCGCAGGGTCTGCTGCATGGCGTCCAGCATTGCCGTCGGACGGCGCTGCGCCAGTGCGACGAGGTCGGGGTTGGAGCTCGGGCTCTCGTAGAAGGACATCTGCAGGGCGGCGCGGTGCGCGACGGCGCACCGCGCGATGTCCGAGCCGAGTGCGGCGATGCGGTCGAACGGCGACGCCGGATCGGGCCCGTCCAGCCGGCTCTGGGCGTGCTCGGCGATACGGTCGAGATCCTCGTGATAACGCTCGAGGAGCTCGACCAGGATCGCTTCCTTGGATTCGAAATGGTGATACAGACTGCCCGGCAGGATGCCGGCCGCATCCGCGATCTCATGGAGCGACGTGCGCAGGCCCGACGTCGCGATCAACGTGGCAGCCGTCTCGAGGATCTCGGTCCGGCGTGTCCGATCCTCCGCTGCGGGACCGACATCAGCTGCGCGACCTGGGGTGCGCTTGAGCGTCTTGCGCTCCCCAGGCGTTACCTGGGGACGGCCCACAGCGGCTCCACGATGATTGCTGGCTCCCGTCATACGACTTGGGTCTCCGACCCAATATTTGGTTAGAGGCTACCAGAACAGTGCTGGTGCGCCGGGGATCCCGTGGAGCCAAAGGCGCCGGTAGATCACCTGCATCCGAGCGCCGGTTGCTCGTCACGCCGGGCCGGCGTCATGCGGTGACCCCGAGCCGTTCGGACACTGCGAACACTTCGTCGTAGATCGACCCGGGGATCGTGAACGGCTCTGTCGCAGTGATTTCCGAGAGGCGCGCGGCGATGTCGTCAGGGCTGGGGGTGCTGCCCGACTGTGTCATCCAGCCCTCGCTCAGCCCGACGAACACGCGGGCGAACCGACCGGCGCAGGCTGAGAAGCTCTGGTGGCTGAGCGTGCAATCGCGGCTCGCCAGGTACACCACCAGCGGTGCGACTAATTCCGGCCGGATCGCGTCGAAAAATTCGTTGTCTGCAAGCACTTTCGGGTCAGCGAGGGTCTCGGTGACCATGCGTGAGATGCCAAAGGGCAGGACCGTGTTGGCGAGGATGCCGTACGGAGCGCCCTCGAGGGCGATCACGTTGCTGAGCCCGACCAGGCCGGCTTTGGCTGCCGCGTAGTGCGCCTCCAGATGCTGACCGAACATCCCCGCCGAGGACGCGATGAAGACGAACCGGCCGTAGCCCTGGCTCTTCATCACCCGGTACGCGGGCTGGGCCAGGTAGAAGCCGCCGTCGAGGTGGACGCTCAACATGCGTCGCCAATCCTCGGGGGTCAGCTCGTCGAACGGGATGCTGTTGAAGATGCCCGCATTGCTGATCACAGCGTCGAGCCGGCCGAACCGTTCGACAGCGGTGCGAACGATCGCCGCACCGCCCGCTGGGGTATCGACCGAGGCGTAGGACGCTACCGCGGTCCCGCCGGCCGCCGTGATCTCCTCCACCACCTGGTCGGCCACCGCGGCGTCCGAGCCCTGGCCCGCCATTGTGCCGCCCAGGTCGTTGACCACGACCGCGGCCCCGCGCCGTGCCAGTTCGAGCGCGTACACCCGGCCGAGGCCGCGCCCGGCCCCGGTCACGACCGCCACCTGGTGGTTGAAGTCGATCACTTTGCCGCCCTTAGTAGTTGATGTTTCCCGCTCGTTCGATTGACTCCGGTGGGGCCGAACTCTACGGTGGAACAGATATTTGGTCAACGGCGGCGAGTGGTGCGGAGGTATCGGGTGTCGGACGGCGGTGGCGATGACCGATTCTCCGGGTTGGGTCTGCTGGCCTCGGCGCTCGCAGCCCGCCCGGTCGCCGTGGCCGCTGCCGATGTGGGTACCGGACCGTGGACCGATGGCGAGATGGTGTTCGTCGATCCGACTGCGCCGGTCCGCACACAGCTTGAATCGGTGGCAGTGCAGGCGTCGCTGATCGCAGCGGGAAGCCTGGACCCCGAGGTGATCGGCGCCCTGGTCCGGCGTCGTCGCCTGGCCAAGCGCTACCTGGCGATCGAAGGCCATCGCGCGTTGTTGGCCAATCACGCCCTGTTGCCGAATTCCCTTGCTGCGCTGGCTGACCAGAGCATCGGTGAGCGCACTGATTCGCCAACGAAGTCGCTGGAGCTGGCCCGCGGGGGGTATGTGCCGAACGACCCGCCGACCGCCTTCGGTGTGATTCGCGCCAAGAAGGTACTGGCGGCATGCGCGGCGGCCAATCCGGTGGATGAACACTCAATTGGCCATATCCCGCGGCGGCAGGGTAACCGGGAGCTTGAGGAACTCGACGACAGCGACTTCGACGATTCGGATGACCCTGATCTGTTCTCGAGCCCGGTCGGCGGCGGCGGGGCGATCGGAAAATGGCTCAAGAAGCTGTTGTCCTCAGCGCGCAAGACCGGTGGCAACGGCGGGGGACCGCCCGGTGCCGACTCGCCAACCCACCGCACCAACTCGACAAAGCGTGGCGTGCACGCAGTCTCGTCGTTGGCCACCACGCCGTCGGAGGAAGTGGTCGACATCAAGACCGAAGGGGTGAAGTACCCGGAATGGAACGCCGAGCGCAAGGTGTACCGGTTGGACTGGTGCACGGTTCGCGAGGCTGATGCGCAGATCAAGCCATCCGCCACCCAGCAGATCGAGGATGCGATCAGCGTCCGGCGTCCGCTGGCCCGCCTCGGTATGGGGCTGCACCGGCGTCACCGCCAACCGCAGGGTGACGACATCGACATCGACGCCGCGCTGGAGGCCCGCGTCGAAGTCCGGGCCGGATCGGTCCCTGACGAGGCCGTGTACCTGGACAGTCTGCGGCGCCGGCGGGATCTGTCGGTGTTGCTGTTGCTGGACGTCTCTGGTTCGACCGCGGAGCCAGGCACGGTCGGCCGTACCGTGCACCAGCAGCAGCGCACGGCGGTGGCCCATCTGATGGTGTCGTTGCACGATCTGGGCGACCGGGTGTCGTTGTACGCCTACTACTCCCAGGGCCGGTCGGCGGTGACCATGGTGCCGGTCAAGCGGTTCAACGACCATCTGGACGCGCAGGTGATCCGACGGCTGAACAGCCTTGAGCCCGGCTCATATTCGAGACTCGGGGCGGCGATCCGGCATGGCGCGGCGGTCCTGGAGGAGCGCGGCGGCACCTCTCGGCGACTACTGGTGGTGCTGTCCGACGGCCTGGCTTACGACCACGGATACGAGCGGGCCTACGGCGCTGCCGATGCCCGACGCGCTCTGGCCGAGGCGCGGCGCCGAGGCACCGGCGCCGTGTGCCTGACCATCGGTGCCAGTACCGACGTGGAGTCGCTGCGACGCGTGTTCGGGAGTGCCGCCCACGCCACCATCTCCGGCCCCGATCAGCTCGCCGGTGTCATCGGTCCGATGTTTCGCTCGGCGATCCGCTCTGGCGAGGTCCGGCGCCGGGTGTCGTGATGGCAAGTCGCAGAATGCGATTCGAGCCAGTGTCGTGGGCGGAAGCTGGTAACGAACAGTTGAAACAAACATCTGTTCCGCGTTACGCTCGCTGGGTACCGCAGCGTTGCGGATACGACGAAAGGTGTGTCGATGGTCAACGAGTCCGGGCTCGCTCACCAGAACGGTGCCAGTTCGCAGGCGTTGAGTGAGCGCCCCTACTACAAGCCGGTCGGCAATGAAGAGACAGTCTTCAAGGCGGCGTATCGCCAAGGTCTTTCGCTTGTCCTCAAGGGTCCGACCGGGTGCGGCAAGACGCGCTTTGTCGAGGCGATGGCACACGACCTCGGCCGGCCGCTGATCACCGTCGCCTGTCATGACGACCTCACCACCGCCGACCTGGTCGGGCGGTACCTGTTGCGGGGCGACGAGACGGTCTGGGTGGACGGTCCGCTCACCCGGGCGGTGCGCGAGGGTGCGATCTGTTACCTGGACGAGGTGGTCGAAGCCCGCCAGGACACCACGGTGGTATTGCACCCCCTCGCCGACTACCGCCGCCAGCTGCCGATCGAGCGCCTCGGCATCACGCTGGACGCGGCGCCCGGATTCGGCCTGGTGATGTCGTACAACCCGGGCTACCAAAGTGTCCTCAAAGACCTCAAGGACTCGACCCGTCAGCGAATGGTGGCCATCGAGTTCGGATTCCCGGCCCCCGATGTCGAAGAGGGCATCATCGCCCACGAGGCGGGGGTGGATCAGCGCACCGCCAGCGAGCTGGTGCGATTTGGGCAGGCCATCCGGCGGCTGGAGACCGGTGGCCTGCGGGAAGTCGCGTCGACGCGGGTGTTGATCGCAGCCGGCCGGCTGATCGCCGAAGGACTGCCCGTCCCCGTGGCGGCCCGAGTGGCGATCGCGGGGCCGTTGACCGATGACGTTGCGGTCAGCCGCGGTCTCCACGAGTTGATCGATGTCTACCTTGGCGAATCGGCAGCCGGTGATTGACGGGGTGCCACAGCCCCGTTACGTTCAGAACAAATATTAGGTCACTCCCCGGTGGTCCCCGCGATGGACACCGCATCATGGAGGTCAGATGTCGTACGAGAGCACTGCGGAGCCCATCAAGGTCGGCTACCTGATGGACTTCACGTTGCCGCCCGGGTTCCCGGAAGAACTGAAGGCGTCCTTCACCCGGACCTTTGACCTGATGTTCGAAGAGGCCGTCCAGCAGGGGCTGATGGATCGGCCGGTGCAGATGATCTACCGCGAGGTGGAAGGGCTGCCGAAGGGTTCGGTGAAGGCCGTGATCGACGCCTACGGCGAACTCGTCGACCAGGGCTGCCTGGTGGTGTTCGGGCCGAACATCACCGACAACTGCGTGCCGCTGCGGGAGGCGATCGAAGAGCGCTTCAAGGTTCCGGCGATCAGCGTCACCGGAACCGACGATTGGCTCGGCGAGTGGACGTTCGCCTTCCCGCAGGGATCGATGACGGACGAGCCCATCTTTCTGGCGGATCTGGTCGCGAAGCGAGGGCTGACCGACATCGGTGTGCTCGTGGAGCAGAACCTCATCGGCGACAGCTATCTGAAGAATCTGCGAACCGCATGTGCCCGCAAGGGTATTCGGATCGTCGCCGAAGCGGCGATCGCGCAGACCGCTCAGGACATCAACGCCGCGGTCAGCACGCTGCACGAAGCCAAGGCCGAGGCGATCGTCCATCTCGGATTCGGTTTCGGCATCGTGTTCATCAACCCGGCGCTTGAGGCCGTCAACTGGGATCCGCCGCGCTTCACCACCACCGCGTTCCAGAACGCCTGGGTGAACCCGATCATGTGGAACGCGTTCCTCGGCTGGATCGGGGTCGATCAGTACGACGAGGGCAACCCCGTCGGACAGGCCTGGATGGATAGATACGCCAAGCGGTACAACGGAAGTCGTCCCGAGTACTGCGTGACGGTGGTCAACCACGACGTCGCCGCGACGCTGGTGCGTGCCTTCACCGATGCGCATCCGCTGAGTCCGCGCGGGGTCAAGGAGGCGCTCGAGCGCGTGAAGATGATGCCGGCCGCTTCCGGTGCGCCCGGAACCCGGGTGTCCCTCGGGAAGTGGACCCGGAGGGCATGGATGGGGCCGGGTTACCTGGTCGCCCGGACTCTCGATGCGGACGGCATCAACTCGCACCTGGTTGATCGCTTCGGGGCGGAGTGACATGACCACACAGGAATCGCTGCCACCCGAGACACATGTGAAGCGGCCGGTGCGCAAGGGCCCGAACTGGGGCCGGGTGATCGCACTGCTGGCCTGGCTCGGCTTTCTCGGCCTGTTCGTCGCCGTCGGCCGCACGGACGTCGACCCGCGGGTGGCGAATCCGAACGTCGAGGGGCGGCCACGTCCCGTCGCGTTCCTGACCGCGTTCGATCACTGGCAGATCATTCCCCAGGTGGGCGCCGTGATCATCGTCGTGGTGTTCACCGTGATGTTCATCGTCGGCTGGCGTAAGAACCCCGGAAGCCCGGTGCTGCTCATGGTGCTGTGCACGACGCTGATCGTCTGGCAGGACCCGATCATGAACTGGTCGCCGTACGCGGTCTACAACCCCATGCTGCTGCACTGGCCGGTGAATTGGTACCTGATCATGATGTCGCCGACGGTGGAACCGTTCATCGTCTTCGGCTACGTACTGTTCTACTTCGGGCCGTACTTCCCGGGAATCTGGATCCTGCGCAAGCTGCAGGCCAAATACGGTCCGGAGGCGTTCGTCACCCGGCACCCGCTGATCAGCCTGGGCGCCCTGGTCCTGGTCATCGGCTTCATCTTCGACGCCATTCTCGAGGTCAGCCTGGTGCGCACCGGGCTGTACATCTACTCGCAGGCGATACCCTTCGGAACGTTGTTCCCCGGCAGCACCTTTCAGTTCCCACTCATCTGGGAGTCATTGTCGGTGACCTTCGTGATGGTCCCGGCGGCGATCCTGGTGTACCGGGACGACACGGGAAAGTCGGTGGCGGAGAAGCTCGCTGCCAAGGCGAGACTCTTCCCGTCGAAGCCTGTGCTCGGCACCTTCCTGGTGATGTTCGCGATCATCAACGTGTCGTACTTCGCCTACGGCGGCTGGTTCTGGGCGATCAAGGCCAGCGGTCTGGCCACCTCGGTGGCGTGCCCGTGGCCATATCCGGAGGCGAAGATTTATGACCCGCAGGGCTATTACCGGGCGAACGGAGCCGAGGGGCCGTACTCGGTGGGCAAGTGGTCCACCTGGCAGCAGGGCCCGGCCCGCAACCCCGACGTCGAGTTGGGTTCGAAGAGCGATCGATGCGCGACGGGGAACCAGAAGTGAGTGAGCTCCGGACAGTCCTGATCACGGGCGCGTCCCGTGGGCTCGGCTTCGCATCGGCCACGCGCCTTTATCACGAGGGGTGGCGCGTCGTCGCTGCGATGCGGTCGCCAGATCAGGGAATAGCACGGCTGCGGGAGGCGACAGGAGCCGCCGAGGACGACGACCGGCTGATCGGTATCCAGCTCGACCTCACTGACGCCGCGTCGATCGCCGCGGCGGCCAAGGGCATCACTGAAACCGTCGGCGCGCCACATGCGGTGGTGCACAACGCCGGGATCTCGGCGGTGGGAATGGTCGAGGAGACGCCGCCAGACCTGTGGGAGCGGATGTTTGCGACCAACGTCTTCGGCCCGGTGACGCTCACCAAGGCGTTGCTGCCGTCGATGCGAGAGGCCGGGCGGGGCCGCATCGTGCTGATCTCCAGTGCTGCCGGTGTTCGTGGAATGCCGGCCACCGCACCGTATTCCGCGGTCAAGGGAGCCTTGGAACGGTGGGGCGAATCGATGGCGGGGGAGGTCGCGCCGTTCGGGATCGGCGTCACGATTCTGGTCACCGGGACCTATGACACGGAGATCATCACCGACGCGGGTACGACAGATGTCCGCGACCTGGACGGCCCCTATGCTCGCCACCACCGAACGATGGACAAGCGGGGCCGGGCCATGATGAAGCGCGCGGCCCGGCCTCCCGAGAAATTCGCCGCGGGCCTGGCGAAAGCCCTCGACAGCCGAAAACCGTTCGTCAAGACCGCCGTCGGCCCGGACGCACGAATGTTGTTGATCGCCAACCGCTTGCTACCCACAACGGGCTTGCACCAGATGACCCGGCTGATGATGGGCATCCCGCGGTTCGGCGCACTACGAGGGGAGAACCCCGGCCATGGCTGAGCGCTCAAGAGTCCACTTCGAATCGAGAATGCTGATCGACGGCAAGCTCGTCGACGGTGAGGCCGGCACGTTCGTCAACATCAACCCGGCCAACGAAGACGTGCTCGGAGAAGTCGCCGACGCGTCGAAGGCCGACATGAATCGGGCCATCGACGCGGCCCGAAGGTCATTCGACGAGACCGGCTGGTCCACCGATCGTCAGTTCCGCAAGCGGTGCCTCGAACAACTGCACGAGGCCATCGAACGCGAGGTGGAGGAGCTGCGCGAGGAGCTCATCTGCGAAGTCGGTGCCCCGCGTGCGGTGACGCACGGACCGCAACTCGACGCCCCGCTCGCCGACGGCCTCAAATACCCGGCCCGGCTGATCGAAACCTTCCCGTGGGAAACCGATCTCGGCGACACGGTGGTATCCGTCACCGGGGTGAACACCACCCGCAAGGTGTGGCACGAGCCGGTCGGTGTGGTCGGTGCCATCGTACCGTGGAACTTCCCGTTCGAGGTGGCCGTCAACAAGCTTGGGCAGGCGTTGGCGGCGGGCAACACGGTGGTGCTCAAACCCGCGCCCGATACACCGTTCAACGCCACGCGGCTCGGCCGGCTCATCGCCGAGAACACCGATATCCCAGCCGGTGTGGTGAATGTCGTGACGGCGTCGGACCACCTCGTCGGCGAAGAACTCACCCTGTCACCGAAGGTCGACATGATCTCCTTCACCGGCTCCACGGCCGTGGGCAAGCGGATCATGGAGAAAGGCGCCGCGACGATGAAGCGGTTGTTCCTCGAACTCGGCGGCAAGTCGGCGACGATCGTGTTGGAGGATTTGGAGGACGCAGCCTTCAACTCCGCATGTCTGATCGGTATCGGCCCGTTGCTGCACGCCGGGCAGGGTTGCGCCGCTCCCACCCGAATGCTGTTGCCGCGCTCGCGCTACGACGAGGGCGTCGCGATCCTGAAGGCCATCTACGAGAACATCGCCCCCGGCGATCCACAGGATCCCGGAACGCTCTGCGGTCCGGTCATCTCGGCCAAACAGCAGTCCCGCATCCTTGGCTACATCAGGACCGGCGTCGACGAAGGCGCCACCATGCTCGTCGGCAGTACGGAAGCGCCGACGGCATCGGATCTGTATGCCAAGGGATTCTGGGTCAACCCAACCCTTTTCGCCGATGTGGACAACTCCATGACCATCGCCCAGGAGGAGATCTTCGGACCCGTCCTCGTTGTCATTCCCTACGAGGACGAAGACGACGCCGTCCGGATCGCCAACGACAGTCCGTACGGACTCGCCGGCAACGTCATGTCCGGCTCGCTGGAGCGGTCGCTGGCCGTCGCACGCCGGCTGCGTGCGGGATTCATCGGGCTCAACGGCACCGCGGGCTACGGCGCGGACACCCCATTCGGCGGCTACAAGAACAGCGGCGTCGGGCGCCAGAACGGGGTCGTGGGCTTCAGCCAGTACACCGAAGTGAAATCAGTCGCCTACCCGGCGCAGTAGAGGAGAACGTCTGTGGAACAGCTTTTTGACGACCTCGAGGACTTCGGTTCGTTCGACGACGCCGTCTCCGGTGACGTCCGGGACCCGTTCCCGGAACTCGCCAGGCTTCGCCGCGAGGAACCGATCCAACGGATCGACATGTCCGCGATGCCGGGGGAGGAAGGCAAACCCGTCTTCATCGTGTACCGCTACGAGGACGCCCAGCAGATGCTGCGCGACAACCTGACGTTCTCGTCGTCGGGGGTCATCGCGGCGTTCGGCCCGGTGCTCGGCGACCGCGTGATGCTGGGAATGGACGAGCCGGTGCACGGCCGGCTGCGTTCCCTGGTATCGAAGGCGTTCTCGCAAAAGGCGTTGGCGCGTTGGGAAGACGAGCTCGTCGGGCGCGTCGCCAACGAACTGATCGACAGTTTCGCGGACAAGGGCAAAGTCGACCTGGTCAAGGAGTTCACATTCGACTATCCGAGCCGCATCATCGCCGGGCTGCTGGGACTGCCCGAGGAGGACTATCCGCAGTTCCAGCGCTGGTCCATCTCGCTGCTGAGCTGGATCATGAACCCGGAGCGTGGGCTGGCGGCGTCGGCTGCGCTGTGTGAGTACTTCGCACCGATCCTGCAGGCCCGTCGTGCCGAGCCCAAGGACGACATGATCAGCCTGCTCGCCGAGGCGGAGATCGACGGCGAGAAGCTCACCGACGAAGAGATCTTCTCGTTCCTCCGACTGCTGCTGCCCGCGGGTGTGGAGACCACATACCGGTCACTGGGCAACCTGCTGTTCGGATTGCTCTCGGACACAACGCAGCTGGACGCGGTCAGGGCCGACCGATCGCTGCTGCCGCAGGCCATCGAGGAAGCGGTGCGCTGGAACCCGCCGTTGCTGACCATCACCCGCACCACGACCTGTGCCACCGAGCTGGGTGGGGTGCACATCCCGGAGGGGTGCTCGGTGATGCCGATGCTCGGTTCGGCGAATCGACAGGAAGATCGGTGGGAAAACCCCGACGAGTTCGACATCTTCCGCACCGCCAAGGGCAATCTCGGCTGGGGCCACGGGGTGCACGTGTGCCTGGGAATGCACCTCGCGCGCCTCGAGATGCGCACTGCCATCAACCTGCTGCTGGACCGGTTGCCCAACCTGCGGTTGGACCCGGACGGGGACGATCCGCACATCCGCGGGCAGGTCTTCCGGTCGCCGACGTCGCTGCCGGTGCTGTTCGGATGACACCTTTGGCGAGCAGACACAGAGTCGCACTGAACGGCATGAGTTTGCGCGATTTTGCTGGGGGCCCCTCCCGCTTGCGGGGGACTGCTCGCGAGAAGAAAGGAGCCTGATGTGACCGACTTCGAGACAGTGGATTTCTTCACCGACCCGACGCTGGTACCCGACCCGTACCCCTACTTCGATCACCTGCGGTCGAAGTGTCCTGTCGCCCATGCGACTCCGTTCAACGTGCTGGCCGTCACCGGCTATGACGAGGCGCTGGCCGTCTACAAGGACCCGGCGTTCTCGTCGTGTGTCTCGGTGGCGGGGCCGTTTTCCGGCCTGCCGTTCGGACCGGGGGAGAGCGACGACGTCTCGGACCTGATCGAGGAGCACCGGCTCGCGGTGCCGATGGGCGAGCACATCACGTCGCAGGATCCTCCGCTGCATACCCGCACCCGCGGGTTGATGAACAAGCTGATCACCCCGAAGCGCCTCAAGGAGAACGAGGACTTCATGTGGCGGCTGGCCGATCAGCAACTCGACACGTTCGTCGACCGCGGCTCCGCCGAGTTCCTGGCTGATTACGCCAAGCCCTTCTCGCTCTTGGTCATTGCCGACCTACTGGGTGTTCCGGGCGAGGACCACGAGGAGTTCAAGGCGGCGTTCGCGCTGGAGACCGTCGGTGAGCTGGGCAAGGAAGCACCGACGACGCACAATCCCCTGCAGTGGCTCAACGACAAGTTCTATGCCTACATCGAGGACCGCAGGCGCGTACCGCGCGACGACGTACTGACCGGGTTGGCCCAGGCTAAGTACGAGGACGGATCCACCCCCGACATCGAGGACGTCATGAACCTGTCGACGTTCCTGTTCGCGGCGGGCACGGAGACCACGACCAAACTGGTCAGCTCGGCGGTCCGATTCATCGCGGACAACCCGGGATTCGAGACGATGCTACGTGACGACCGGTCCAAGATCCCGTCGTTCCTGGAGGAGACACTGCGAATGGAGAGTCCGGTCAAATCGCACTTCAGGATGGCCAGCCGGACCACAAGCATCGGCGACATCGAGGTACCCGCCGGAACGACGGTCATGGTGCTTCCCGGGGCATGCAACCGCGACGAACGTAAGTTCCCCGATCCCAACACCTTCCAGCCCGGCCGTGCGAATGTGCGCGAGCAGATCGCCTTCATCCGGGGGGTGCACTCCTGTCCGGGCGCGCCATTGGCGCGCGCGGAAGGCCGGATCTCGTTGAACCGGATCCTGGACCGGATGTCCGACATCACGATCTCCACCGAACACCACGGACCGGCCGAGGACCGTCGTTACACCTATGAGCCGACGTTCATCATGCGCGGGCTGAGCGAGCTTCACGTCGAATTCAAACCGGCCGCCTGACCGGCCAGCACAGGTAGGAGCACACATGACCGGAAAGCTTGACGGCAAGGTCGCTTTCATCACCGGAGCCGCCCGCGGGCAAGGACGGGCACACGCGATCGCGATGGCCCGCGAAGGCGCCGACATCATCGCGGTCGACATCTGCCGCGACATTCCGTCCAACCCCTATCCGCTGGCCACTCCCGACGATCTCGCCGAAACCGAAAGGGCGATCAAGGAACTCGGCCGGCGTGTCGTCGCGCGGGTCGCCGACGTCCGCGAGCGCCACGAACTGCGCGACGCGGTCGAGGCCGGCATCGCCGACCTCGGCAGGATCGACATCGTGGTCGCCAATGCCGGCATCCTGCCGATGGCGATGGGCAAGCCGGACCCGATGCAGTTCGTCGACGCCTCCGATGTCGACCTCGTCGGCGTGATGAACACGGTGGCCGTGACCGTCCCGCATCTGCCGGACGGGTCGTCGATCATCGTCACCGGCTCGACCGCCGGCATGATCCGGGGGACCACGGACAACCCCAACATGGGCCCGGGTGGGGCCGGGTACGGGTGGAGCAAGCGCGTCGTCATCGAGTACGTCGAGGAGATGAGCCTGCATCTGGCCCCGAAGATGATCAGGGTCAACGCGATTCACCCGACCAACTGCAACACGCATCTATTGCAGAACGACGGCATGTACTCCATGTTCCGGCCCGATCTCACCGAGCAGGGCAAGAAGGCTACGCGTGAGGATGCCGAGCCCCTGTTCACCATCTTCCAAGCCATGCCGATTCCGTACATCGAACCCGAGGACATGGCCAACCTCGGCGTGTTCCTCGCCAGCGACGACAGCCGCTATATCACCGGACAGCAGATCCGCGTGGATGCGGGTTCATTGCTCAAGTGGCCCAACGGACCTGGGCGGTAACGCACAGTGGGCGTAATCATCATGCTCGGAAGCCTGTTCGTCCTGATCGCCTTGATCGTCGGTCTGGTGCTGCATTTCGATCCTGAAGCACGACGCCGGCCGGCCCGGGAGGCCGAGGAGTGAACGTCGATCTGCTGATCAAAGCCGGTGTCACGTTCGCGTATCTCACCGGCCTGGGATTCCTGGCCGTCGGCATCTACCTGAGCTACCGGCGCGGGCGCCTGCATCCGTTGCTGTTGCTCTGCATCTCGGCGCTCTCGTTCTCCTGGATCGAGGCACCGTACGACTGGGCGATGTACGCGCAGTTTCCGCCCGCCCTGCCGCGGATGCCGTCGTGGTGGCCACTCGACATGACCTGGGGTGGGCTCCCTTCGGCCGTACCCATCGGCTACATGGGGTACTTCGTGTTGCCGGCCATCATCGGTGCGGCGCTGGGAAGTTGGGCGAGCGGGAAGTGGAATTGGCGGCGACCGCAGACGCTGTTGCTGGTGGGCTTCGCCGTCGGGTTCTGCTGGGCCTTGTTCTTCAACGCGATCATCGGCGCCCGGCTCGGCCTGTTCTACTACGGCTACGTGATCGAGGGACTCGGCCTGTGGGAGGGGACCAAACACCAGTACCCGATCTATGACGCCATCGCGATGGGAATCCAGATGATGGTGTTCACCTACCTGCTGGGCCGCACCGATTCCGAGGGCCGCAATGTCATCGAGATGTGGGCCGACAAGGTCTCCAGGACCCGGCTGCAGTCAGCGGTGCTGTCGGTGGTCACGGTGATCCTCGTCGGGCACGCGGTCTACGGCGCGGTCTTCGCGCCGCACCTGGTCACCAAACTGGGTGGCTGGGTGACGGTTGGACCGACCGAGCAGTTGTTCCCCGGCGTGCCGAATCAGCCGAAATAGACCGCCCGCGATGGTCACGCTGGAGTGGAGGCCGAGGTCCAGGCCACTCCAGCGTGACGATGCGAAGCGATCAGTAGTTGTTGCAGCTGCCCGCGATCGAGTTGATCGGCCCGAAGTACTCCTGAGCGGCCGGGCTGGCCTGCAGCTGGGCCACCGTCTGCTGACGCTCGGCAGGGCCGGAGGCCAGGAAGTTGCGCAACGCGCCCTGGGCGAACGGGGAAGCGTTGAACTGCTGAGCCAGGTCGGGACGCTGTGCGTTCAGCGCCGCCATCACCTGCTCATAGCTACACGTCGTATTGACCACGCCGCTGAAATCGGGCTGAGCGGACGCGAGCCCTGATGACAGCGGAACGGACAGCGCCAGCCCGCCGATAGCGGCGGCGACGTATTTGAGAGAAGACTTGATCACCTGTTGGAACCCCCATATTGGTCGCCCAAAAGGCGACGCCTTGCACGTTTGCCGGACCCGACCTCATTCGAGGTTAACAGGCGGCAGACGGACAAGGCGTCCTCGCAAAACTGCCTCAGTCGATGACGGCGGCTTCCTTGCGCTCGGTGATCGGCCGGGCCAGCTCCTGCTCATTGCAGATGCGCTGCAACTTGTCCAGGGTCTCGTCCAGCCCGGGGCCCTGTTTCTTGCCCGGCGTGAACCGTGCCGGAAGGTTCCGCATGCCCTGGATGACGCCGATCGTGTCGTAGTGCACGGTGCCCTCGGGATCGCACACGTAGTCCGGCATCCGGTCGAGCACCGCAGTGAGCATCGACTTGAAGACCGTGCGAGCCACGTTCGACCCCACGCACCGGTGCACGCCGATACCGAAGCTGAAGTGCCGGTTGCCCTTCCGATCCAGGATGATCTCGTTGGGCTTCTCGAACACCGAAGGGTCCCGGTTGGCCATCGCCCAGGACAGCCACAGCCGCTCGTACTGTTTGAACTGCTGACCCTCGACCTCGACGTCCTCGGAGAACGTGCGTCCGTCCCCGGGTGCGGGGGTGAAGAAGCGCAGAAATTCCTCGGTGGCCGGGTCGAGCAGCGTCGCCCGCTCGACGCTGAGCCGCGTGCGCTCATCGGGATGCTGGCCGAGCCATTCCAGGGCATGGGCGGTGAGTGCTGTCGTTGTGTCGAATCCGCCGCCGATGACCAAGCCGAGATTGCCGAGGATCTCCATGTCCGGTGCCGGCTCACCGTCGATGCGCAACTGCAGCATCGCGTTGACGAGCCCCGGCCGCGGGTTCTCCCGGATCTCCATCATGTTGTTGATGATGTCGATCCCCATCTCGCGGTGTTGCTCGTTGATCTTCTCGCGGTCGGGGGAGTGCTCGGGCGTGTACACCGAGGCATGGGTGGGCTCGCTGTAGACGTTCCACTTCTTGAGCTCGATGCCCATCATGGCCAAGGTGAACACCGCGGGCACCACGTTGGCCAGATGCTCGACGAAGTCGATCTCGCCGGACTCGATGTGCTCATCGAGGGCGGCGCGGGTGATCTCGTCGACGAACGGCACCCACCGCTTGATCGCGGCCGGCGACAGATACGGGTTCAGTGCACCGCGGTAGGCGCTGTGCTCGGGTTCGTCCATCTCGAGGATGCCGCCGCGCACGACGGTGGCGCGGCTGGCCTTTGGGATGGTGATGCCCTGGTACGGCGTCTCCCCGCTGATGTCGTGATGATTCGAGACGACGGGGCAGCGGGCCAGCTCGAAGACATGCTTGCTGTCGGCGGCCACCCAGTGCCCGTCGTAGACGTCGGTCCAGGCCATGGGGCAGCGGGACTGCATCTCTTCGGTGATCTTCTCGAACTGCAACCGGTATTCCGGTGTGTGCCGGTCGAAGTGGTACTTGTTCTTCTTACGGTCTTCTTCGGTCGTGACATCGTCGATACTCACGGCGTTGTCTCCCTCGGCCTTTCGGTCTGTGTCAATCTTCGATGACGATGGCTTGCTCGGGGCAGGAGTGCGCGGCCTCGCGTACCGCGTCCTCCTGATCGGCGGGCACCACGTCGGAAACCGGTGACGCGTGACCATCGACGTCGTCGAGGACGAACGAGTCGGGCGCGATCATCGAGCACAGGGTGTGGCCCTGGCAACGGCTGGCATCGACCGAAACCTTCACTACGACAACTCCTTTCGAATCACTGAACGCGGATCAGACGTGGTAGTCGTACCACTTGAGGTAGCCGCCGGCGTCGACCCGCAGCTGCATCCCGGTGACGTAACGGGCCTCGTCGGAGGCCAGCCACAGCACCGCGTTGCTGATGTCCTCGGGCTCGATGAAGTTGACCTTCATGGCCTGCTGCACACCGAACACCGGCTCGGCGTCGGCGCGGGTCGGGTTCTCCAGGTCCGGCCGGAACGAGCGGTACATCGGCTCGCTCTGCAACATGTTGGTATTGCAGTTGGTGGGGTGGATGACGTTGGCGCGGATGCCGCGCACCGCCAGTTCGGTGGCCAGCGCATGCACGTATTCGGAGATGAGCCGCTTGGAGATCATGTAGCCCATGCCGCCCGGATCGGCGCCCGGGTTGGGCTTGCTGTGGGCGTCCATCAGTGCCGCGGCCGATGCGGTCGCGATGATCGAAGCACCCTCCTTGAGATGCGGCAGGGCGACCTGGATGGCGTTGATGGTGCCGACGAAGTTGGTGTTGATGCCGTCGGTCCAGGCTTGCATCGCCGGCTGGCCCTTCATCGCCGCGATACCGGCCTGCGCGACAACGATGTCGACCTTGCCGAACTCGGCCAGCCCGGATTCCAGGGCGGCGCGCAATTCGGCCTCGTTGCGGACATCGGCATGGGCGGTGACGATGCGCCGGCCGGTCTTCTCGACGTAGTTCTTGGTCTCTTCGAGATCCTCTGCCGTGGCCATCGGATAGCCGACGGTGTCGTAGTTCTTACAGATGTCGACGGCGATGATGTCGGCGCCCTCTTCGGCCAGCCGGATCGCGTGGCTGCGACCCTGGCCCCGTGCCGCGCCGGTGATGAATGCGACTTTGCCCTCTACACGTCCCACTGCATATGTCCTTTCGTTCAATGATGTTCGGGTGCGCCTGCGGGTCAGGTGTTCCGGCCGCCGTTGACGCCGAGGATCTGGCCGGTGATGTAGCTCGCCTCGTCGGAGACGAAGAAGGCGCACGCGGCGGCGATGTCCTCCGGCTTGCCCATCCGCCGCACCGGGGTCTGCTCGATCTGCCTTTCGGTGTCGCCGAGGAAGCCCTTGCCTTCGGCCTTGCGCAGCATGGGGGTGTCGATGAAGCCCGGCGGGACCGCGTTCACGGTGATGCTGCTGGGGCCGAGTTCCAACGCCAGGCTCTTCGTCAGGCCGTTCACCGCGGACTTCGCCGCGACATAGGGCGACATGAAGGGCTGGCCCGAATGCGTGCTCGACGACGAAATGTTGACGATGCGGCCCCAGCCGGCCTCGAGCATGTCGGGCAATGCCGCCTGGATGCAGTGGAATACGCCGTTGAGGTTGACGTCGATGATCTGCTGCCACTTCTCGAACGAGACGTCGGTGAAGCGCTTGAAGCAGTCCAGGCCTGCGGCGTTGACCAGTACCGAGATCGGGCCGAGCTGGGCGCGAACCGCGTTGAGCGCGGTATCGACGGCGGCCCGGTCGGTCACGTCGGCGACATGGGCGAATTTGTCATCTGAGGGCTGCAGGTCGAGTATCGCGACATTGAGGCCATCGGCGCGCAACCGGGCGGCGATGGCCGCTCCGATGCCCGAACCTCCTCCGGTGACAACGGCGTTCTTCATGACAGTTCTCCGGTCGCCGGGCGCAGCCGGGCTTTCTCAAGGCTCAAGAATCATCCTTCCGATTATGAGAACCGTACTCTCGGATCGGCTGCCGCCGCAAGATCTGGGCGTAACCTGCATGCCGCCTGCGCGGATGGTGGATCCGCAGCGAACAGGGCATGACTAGCTGATCTAGCTTTCACTTGAGTTCTCATCGAGCGAATGTATGATTCGCCGGTGATGAGAATGCAGTTTCCATCACAGTAGGGAATCGCCTGAGGAGGATGATGCAGCAGGAAGCGCCGACCATCGCGCAAGAACAGCGGGCTGACCGGAAGTTGTTGATCGGCGGAGAGCTGCGCGAGACGCCGCGGACGTTTCCTTCCGTCAATCCAGCTACCGGTGAGGTGTTCGGTTACGCACCCGACGCCACGGTCGCCGACGCCCAGGCTGCCGTGGCCGCGGCCCGGCAGGCATTCGACACCACCGACTGGTCCACCAACACAGAACTGCGGATCCGCTGTTTGGAGCAGCTGCACCAGGCCCTGATCGAGCATCGAGACGAGCTGGCCGCGCTGACCACCACCGAGGTGGGCGCCACCGCGGCGCTGTGCGCCGGCGCGCAGCTGGACGGTCCGATCGACATCGTGCGGTACTACGCCGAGCTGCTCAAGGCCTACCCGCTGACCGAAGACCTCGGAAACATCGAGAGCCGCGGGATGCAGCACCATCGGTGGGTAGAGAAGGAAGCGGCCGGAGTGGTGGCCGCGATCATCGCCTACAACTATCCGAACCAGCTGGCGCTGGCCAAGCTCGCGCCTGCCCTGGCCGCCGGTTGCACCGTCGTGCTGAAGGCCGCTCCGGACACCCCGTTGATCACGTTGGCGCTCGGCGAGCTGATCGCCAACCGCACCGATATCCCGGCCGGCGTCGTGAACGTCCTGTCGGGCGCCGATCCCGAGGTGGGCGCGGTGCTCACCACGAGTCCCGATGTCGATATGGTCACCTTCACCGGTTCCACGCCGACCGGCCGGCGCATCATGGCCGCGGCCAGCGAGACGTTGAAGAAGGTGTTCCTGGAGCTCGGCGGCAAGTCCGCCGCGATCGTGCTCGACGACGCCGACTTCAACACCGCGGCAGTGTTCTCGGCGTTCAGCATGGTCACCCACGCCGGTCAGGGCTGCGCGCTGACCTCACGGCTGCTGGTGCCGGCCAAGCACAAGGACGAGATCGTCGAGCTGATCAAGGCCAACTTCGGGCACGTGCGGTTCGGCGACCCGACCGATCCCAAGACCTACATGGGGCCGCTGATCAGCGAGAAGCAGCGCGACAAGGTCGACGGCATGGTCAAGCGCGCCGTCGAGGCCGGTGCCACCCTGGTCACCGGTGGCGAAAAGGTCGACCCCGGCTTCTTCTACACACCGACGCTGCTGGCCGATGTCGATCCCGACAGCGAAATCGCCCAGGAGGAGGTCTTCGGCCCCGTGCTGGCCGTGATCGCCTACGAGGACGACGACGATGCCGTGCGGATCGCCAACAACTCCATCTACGGTCTGTCCGGTGCGGTGTTCGGCAGCGAGGACCGTGCCCTGGCGGTGGCCCGCCGGATCCGAACCGGCACCTTCTCCATCAACGGCGGCAACTACTTCAGTCCCGACAGTCCGTTCGGCGGGTACAAGCAGTCGGGTATCGGCCGGGAGATGGGCACCGCGGGACTCGAAGAGTTCATGGAGGCCAAGACTTTCGCGCGAGTCGTCTCATGACCGCCGGGCCGCTGCAAGGCATCCGCGTCCTCGAGGTCGCGATGTACGGATTCGTCCCCTCGGCCGGAGCCGTGCTGGGGGAGTGGGGTGCCGACGTCATCAAGGTCGAGCACGCCGTCACCGGTGACCCGCAGCGTGGTCTGCGTCAGACCGGGCCGCTGCGCGTCGAGGGTGATCCCAACCCAAACATCGAGCATGCCAACCGTGGCAAGCGGAGCATCGGGCTCGACATGTCGGTTCCTGAAGGCCGTGAGGTGCTGCTCGAGCTGGCGAAGCGGGCCGATGTGTTCCTCACCAGCTTCCTGCCCGGGCACCGGCAGAAGTTCGGCATCGACGTCGACGACATCCGCGCGGTGAACCCGAAGATCATCTACGCCCGCGGCAGCGCCCTCGGCCCCCGTGGCGAGGAGTCGGTCAAGGGTGGCTACGACATGACCGCCTTCTGGTGCCGGGCCGGCACCGCCGCGACGATCACGCCGGCCGGCATGGAAGGCATGATCGCGCCGCCGGGACCCGCCTACGGTGACACGATCTCCGGCACCAACCTGGCCGGCGGTATCGCCGCAGCCTTGTTCAAGCGCGAACGCACCGGTGAGCCGTCGATCGTGGACGTATCGCTGTTGGGCAGCGGCTTGTGGTCGATGGGCCACACCGTGGCGCTGACCCAACACCTGAACGAACTGATGGTGACACCGCCGCCCGGCGTGCACGGTTCGCCGATCAACCCGCTGGTCGGTCTCTACGGGACAGCGGACGACCGATACATCTCGTTCGTGATGATGCAGCCGACCAAGTTCTGGGCCGACGTCTGCCGGCACATGGACCTCGAGCAGTACATCGACGACCCGAGGTTCGCCACCGCGGAATCGTTCGCCGAGAACACGCCCGATGCGGTCGAGATCCTGACTGAGGCGATGAAGAAACGGACTTTGCCCGAGTGGAGCGAGCGATTCGCCACGCTGGCCGGTCCCTGGGCCCCGGTGCAGGACACCCTGCAGGCGGGACAGGATGCCCAGATCCGGGCCAACGAGTACCTGGTGCAGGCGGGCGAGCTCGAGTTGGTGGCCAACCCAGTGCAATTCGACGTCACGGCGCCGAGCACCGGGCCGGCACCGGGATTCGCCGAACAGACCGATGACATCCTGGGTGAACTGGGATTGGACTGGGATCGCATCATCGAACTCAAGACCGCCGGCGCTGTCACCTAGGCTGCCGTCCGATGCCATTGCTCGTCTCCAGCGCACTCCGTCCGTCGTCGTCGGCCGCGGTCGCGGGCCACGGCGCGGACGGTGGTGCGGTGCCACCGTCCCCCTGGGCCGGCCCGAATTGTCAACTACCGGAGCAAGTTCTGCGTTATTTGCCCTCGCGACAGATAGCGGGTCCGATAGCATCAGGCAGTCGGGGGGCGGTCGTGGGGGCGAGGTTGTCCGGCTTCATCGGTAGGTCCGGTGGAGTCAACGAGATCCGCGGAAAGCAGGAGGTGCGCCAAATGTCAGAGCGCACCCCACAATTGCCGCCTACCGTCGACCTTGAGTGTTCGCAGAGGCACTTGAAAGGCTTTGTGCCCCAAATGGATTCGGTAAAGCTCGAGCGCCCAACCGGCCAGTTGGCAGGTGCCGGTTCCGGGGTTGCGGCATGACCCCGCTGTCGCTGCAGGCCGCACCGTACGTAGTTGAGCTGTCCGAGCGTCCGCACGGTCAAGCACCTAACATCGGCGCACCGACTGCGGCGTCGGCAGCCACCAGCCGGGACAGGAGCGCTCATGGCGGATAAATGGTCGACCGGGGTATCGCTACGCAACCTCTCGGGTCCGATGCAGGCGGTCGGGGCGTTGTTCGCGATGTCGCTGGATGCCTTCCGGTTCATCTTCAAGCGGCCGTTTCAGGGAAGGGAGTTCCTGGAGCAGTGCTGGTTTGTCGCACGGGTGTCGATGGCACCGACGCTGCTGGTGGCGATTCCGTTCACCGTGCTGGTGAGCTTCACGCTGAACATCCTGCTGCGGGAGTTGGGTGCGGCCGACCTGTCCGGCGCCGGTGCGGCCTTCGGTGCGGTGACCCAGTTGGGTCCGATGGTGACGGTGCTGATCGTGGCCGGCGCCGGTGCGACGGCGATGTGTGCCGATCTGGGCTCCCGCACGATCCGCGAGGAGATCGACGCGATGGAGGTGCTGGGCATCAACCCGATCCAGCGTCTGGTGACTCCGCGGATGTTGGCCTCGGGTCTGGTGGCGCTGCTGCTGAACAGTCTCGTGGTGATCATCGGCATCTTGGGCGGCTACGTGTTCTCGGTGTTCATCCAGGACGTCAACCCCGGCGCGTTCGCGGCCGGGATCACGCTGCTGACCGGGGTGCCCGAGGTGATCATCTCGTGTGTCAAGGCGGCCCTGTTCGGCTTGATCGCCGGGCTGGTGGCCTGCTATCGCGGGCTCACGATCAGCGGCGGTGGTGCCAAGGCCGTGGGCAATGCGGTGAACGAGACCGTGGTCTACGCATTCATGGCGTTGTTCGTGATCAACGTGGTCGTCACGGCCATCGGTATCCGCATGACGGCGCACTGAGGCAGGGGACGCAATGGGAACGATGACGATCCTGCGGTCGACCTATCCGCGGGTCACCCGGCAGTTCAACAAGCCGGTCTCGACGCTGAGCCGGATCGGCGATCACACGCTGTTCTATCTCAAGGCGCTGGCCGGCACTCCGCACGCGGCCATGCACTACCGCAAGGAACTGGTCCGGCTGATCGCCGAGATCTCCATGGGCGCGGGCACATTGGCCATGATCGGCGGCACGGTGGTGATCGTCGGGTTCCTGACCCTGGCCACCGGTGGCGTGCTCGCGATCCAGGGTTACTCGTCGCTGGGGAACATCGGCATCGAGGCCCTGACGGGCTTCCTGGCGGCCTTCATCAACGTCCGCATCGCCGCGCCCGTGGTGGCCGGAATCGGCCTGGCCGCCACGTTTGGCGCCGGTGTGACCGCCCAACTCGGGGCCATGCGGATCAACGAGGAGATCGACGCCCTGGAATCCATGGCGATTCGCCCGGTCGAGTATCTGGTGTCCACCCGCATCGTGGCCGGGATGATCGCCATCACCCCGCTGTACGCGATCGCGGTGATCCTGTCCTTCCTGGCCTCCCAGTTCACCACCGTGGTGCTGCTCGGGCAGTCGGGCGGCCTCTATGACCACTACTTCAACACGTTCCTCAATCCGATCGACCTGCTGTGGTCATTCCTGCAGGCCGTCCTGATGGCCATCACCATCCTGCTGATCCACACCTATTTCGGCTATTTCGCCTCCGGCGGGCCATCCGGGGTCGGGGTGGCCGTCGGCAACGCCGTACGTACGTCGCTGATCGTCGTGGTCTCGGTGACCCTGCTGGTGTCACTGTCCGTCTACGGCTCCAACGGAAACTTCAACCTGTCGGGTTAGGGAGAAGAGTTGACACGAAACGTTGGACCGGGCCCAGCCCACCGGTCCGAAACCACAAGTAGCGCCGCGCCGGTGGCAGCACGGCCCGGCCGCAGCTTCGGCGCCGGGGGTTCCGCGCGGCCGCTGGCCGGGCTGGCCACCGTCGTGGCGATAGGCCTGATCTTCGGCCTCGCTGTCGCCCTGTTCCGCGGCAGCTTCACGAAGACCGAGCCCATCACCCTGATCTCCGATCGGGCCGGTCTGGTGATGAACCCGGACGCCAAGGTCAAGATGCGCGGCGTGCAGGTCGGCACCGTCAGCTCGATCGAGCAGCGCGCCGACGGCAAGGCCGTGCTGCATCTGGCGATGAACCCGGCACAGATGCGCCTGATCCCCGGCAACGTTCAAGCCGACATCGCTTCCACCACCGTGTTCGGCGCCAAGTACGTGCAACTCGTCGCGCCGGACAACCCGTCGTCCGAGAAGCTCCGCCCGGGCCAGACCCTGCAGGGCGACCATGTCACGGTCGAGATGAACACGGTCTTCCAGCAACTCACCAACGTACTCAACAAGATCGACCCGGCGAAGCTCAACGAGACGCTCGGCGCGCTGTCCTCGGCATTCTCCGGGCGCGGCGAAGCGATGGGGCAGTCACTGTCCGACTTCGACGCGGTGCTGAAGAAGATCGAGCCCAGCCTGCCCAACCTGACCGGCGACATCGAGAGCATGGCGGCGGTATCGCGCGCCTACGGTGACGCGGCACCCAATCTGCTCAAGACGGTCGACAACACCAACAAGTTGAGCGACAGCATCGTGGCCGAGCAGCAGAACCTCGACACCTTCCTCGTCAGCTCGATCGGCCTGGCCGACGCCGGCAACGATGTCATCGGCGGCAACCGGCAGGCACTCAGCACGACGCTGAACCTGTTGGCGCCCACCACCGATCTGCTCAACGAGTACGCCCCCGGCATCGAGTGCGGGCTCAAGGGCATGCTGTACCTCTACAACCAGCCGCCGCAGATGGAACCCGGTGTCGTGGTCAACGTGGCCTTCACGCTGGGCATCGAGCGCTACCGCTACCCGGCCAATCTGCCGAAGGTGGCGGCCAAGGGCGGTCCGCACTGCATGGGCCTTCCTTACATCGGATTCGGCAAAAAGGCCAAGTATCTCGTCACCGACACCAACGCCAACCCGTTCAAATACGGCAACCAGGGCATTCTGCTCAATTCCGACGGCCTGAAGCAGATCTTGTTCGGCCCGTTGGACGGTCCGCCCCGCAACACCATGCAGATCGGACAACCGGGATGACGCGCGCTAGAAGCACATTCATCAAGTTCGGGGCGTTCGCTGTCGTGATGGCGGTGTTGACGGCGTTCCTGTTCATGACCTTCTCGGAGTACCGCGGCGGTTCCTACTCGGGATACTCGGCGGTGTTCGGTGACGCCTCGCGGCTGGAGGCCGGTGACTCGGTACGGGTGGCCGGCGTCCGAGTCGGCACGGTGAAAAGCGTTTCGCTGCAACCGGATAAAACGGTCAAGGTGGACTTCGACACCGACCGCAGCGTCGCGCTGACCGCGAGTACCAAGGCCGCGATTCGCTACCTGAACCTGGTCGGAGACCGCTACCTGGAACTGATCGACAGCCCGGGCTCGACGAAGCTCCTGCCGGCCGGATCGCAGATCCCCAAGGATCGCACGGCAAGTGCGTTGGACCTCGACCTCCTGCTCGGCGGTCTGCGTCCGGTGATCCAAGGGCTCAACCCCCAGGACGTCAATGCGTTGACTTCGTCGCTGATCCAGATCTTCCAAGGGCAGGGCGACACGCTGGATTCGCTGCTGAGCAAGACCTCGTCGTTCTCGAACACGTTGGCCAACAACGACCAGGTGATCCAGCAGTTGATCGACAACCTGAATTCGGTGGTCGGCACCCTGGCCAAGGACGGCAAGAAGTTCGACGGAACAGTCGACCGGCTCGAACAGCTGATCAGTGGTCTGTCGCAAGATCGTGACCCGCTGGGCACCGCGGTGACGCAGCTGGACAACGGAACCGCTTCGCTGGCAAGTCTTCTCACCGAGGCGCGGCCGCCATTGAAGGGCACTGTCGATCAGATGAATCGACTGGCGCCATTGCTGGACGACCACCAGATCGTCCTCGACCGGGGCCTGCAGAAGGCCCCCGACAACTTCCGCAAACTGGCCCGGCTGGGTTCCTACGGGAGCTGGATCATGTACTACATCTGCGGACTCTCCATCCGTGTCACCGATCTGCAGGGACGCACTGCGCACTTCCCGATGATCAAACAAGAAGGCGGGAGGTGCGCGGAGCCCTGATGCTTAAGTACCGCGAATCAAACCTGATCAAGGCGGGTTTCATCGGCGTCGTACTGATGATGCTCATCATCGCCGTCGGCTTGCAGCCCGAACGGTTGCAGCAGTGGGCCTCCTCGGTGCGCCATCAGGCGTTGTTCACCGAGGCCGGCGGCATCGCCGTCGGCAATGACGTCACGTTGTCCGGCATCAAGATCGGTTCGGTCACCGACGTTTCGCTGGAGAACGGTGACGCATTGGTCACTTTCACCACCGAGGGCAAGTACCCACTCGGGTCATTGACCACTGCTCATATTCGAACCGGTTCACTGCTGGGTGAGCGGGTGCTGACGCTGGAGTCCGATGGCGCCGGCACACTGCGCACCACCGACGTGATCCCCACGTCGCGTACGTCGTCGCCGTACTCGCTGACCGATGCGGTCAGCGACCTGACCACGAATTCGGCGGGGACCGATACGGCTTCGTTGAACCAGTCTCTCGACACGCTGTCGGCGACGATCGACCAGGTCGCACCGAAGCTCGGCCCAACGTTCGACGGCCTGAGCCGGTTGTCGAAGTCGATCAACGGCCGCAACGAAAGCCTGGCCAGCCTGCTCAAGAGCGCCAGCGACGTGACCGTGGTGTTGTCGCAGCGCAGTGACCAGCTGAACACGTTGATCCTCAACGCCAATGATCTGCTCGGTGTGCTCAACGACCGGCGTCAGGCCATCGTCGATCTGTTGGCCAACACCGCGGCAGTCTCGCAGCAGCTCAGTGGACTCGTCGCCGACAACGAGGCGCAGCTGGCGCCGACGCTGAAGCGGCTGAATTCGGTCACCGCGATGCTGGAACGTAACCGGGACAACATCACCAAGGCGCTGCCCAACATGAACAAGTTTCAGTTGTCCCAGGCGGAAACCCTGGCGAACGGTGCGTATTACAACGCTTATGTCCCGAACCTCCAGCCCGCTCAGCTGTTGCAGCCGTTCTTCGACTACGCGTTCGGGTTCCGACGCGGGACGAATGCGGGTCAGCCGCCGGACAATGCCGGCCCGCGGGCCGAATTGCCGCTGCCCTACAACGGAATTCCCGGAGGTTCACGCTGATGAACCGCAGTCGTCTCGGTAAGTGGCTTGCGGTGGCCCTGGTGGCGCTGCTGGTCGTCGGCGCGGCAGTGCTGTTGCGCCAGCAGTTCTTCGGTCCCAAGACCATCTCCGCGTTGTTCACCTCGGCGACCGGTGTCTACCCGGGTGACGATGTTCGGGTCTCCGGCGTAAAGGTCGGCACCATCGAGTCGATCAAGCCGGAGGGCACCCAGACCAGGGTGACCCTCAAGGTCGACCACGACGTGCCAATCCCTGCTGATGCGAAAGCGGTGATCGTGGCCCAGAACCTGGTCGCCGCGCGCTATGTGCAGCTCGCACCCGCCTACCGGTCGAGTGGCCCCACGCTGCCTGACAACGCGGAGATCGGTTTGGACCGCACCGCGGTGCCCGTGGAGTGGGACCAGGTGAAGGAACAGCTGATGCGGCTGTCCACCGACCTGGGACCGCAGAGCGGTGTCGACGGGACATCGGTGTCGCGGTTCATCAACAGCACGGCTGATGCGATGGCCGGAAACGGTGACAAACTGCGCCAGACGATTTCGCAGCTGTCCGGTGTGGCCCGGGTCCTGGCCGAGGGCAGCGGCAACATCGTGGACATCATCAAGAACCTGCAGACATTCGTCACCGCGTTGCGGGACAGCAACGAGCAGGTGGTGCAGTTCCAGAATCGGTTGGCGACCCTGACCAGCGTGGTCGACGGCAGCCGGTCGGACCTCGATGCGGCGCTGACCAACTTGTCGGTGGCGGTCGTCGAGGTGCAGCGATTCGTGGCGGGAACTCGGGATCAGACCTCCGAGCAGGTGCAGCGGCTGGCCAATGTCACCCAGAACCTGGTCGATAACCGAGAGCACATCGAGCAACTGCTGCACGTCGCGCCCAATGCGTTCATGAACGGCTACAACATCTACAACCCGGACTCAGGCAGTGCGGTCGGCCAGTTCGTGATGAACAACTTCTCCAGCCCGGTCGAGTTCATTTGCGGCGCAATCGGTGCCGTGGAGAACACCACGGCACCGGAGACCGCGAAGCTCTGCTCGCAGTATCTCGGGCCGGCGCTGCGGCTGCTCAACTTCAACTACCTGCCGTTTCCGATCTCGCCGTACCTGATGCCGTCGGCCAGCCCCGAGCAGATCGAGTACTCCGAGCCGGGGCTGGCACCGGGTGGTGAGGGTGGATCGCCCATGCCGCCCGAGACCCCGCCGGCGATCTCGGCGTACAACCCTGGCCCCGAACCGCCGCCGCCGTTCACCGGTAGGGCGCCAGGGGAGCCGCCACCAGGCGCGCAGCAGCTGCTGCCGGGGGGCGAGTACTACCCACCCAACATGCCGAACACGGTGTCGGACATGCTCAATCCGACTGGGGGACAACCAGGTCCGCCGCCTGGGCCGGCCCCGGGTCCGGCACCCGGTCCGCTGGCCGCCGAAGCCCCGGCGCCTGCGGCACCCCCACCAGCAGAAGGGACGCCACCAGCATGACCAGGGGAAAGCCGGTACGGCTGGCGATCGCCGTCGGATCCTGCGTTGCGCTGACCACCAGCGGGTGCGCCTTTCAGGGCGTGAACTCGTTGCCGCTCCCGGGCGCGGTGGGTCGCGGTGCGGACTCCAGCGTCTACCACGTTGAGATTGCGAATGTGGCGACGCTGGAGCCGAATTCGCCGGTGATGATGAATGATGTCGTGGTCGGTAGTGTGCGCAGCCTGTCGGTGAAGGACTGGCACGCGGAAGTCGAGTTCTCGGTGAAGCCGGGCGTCGTGGTGCCGGCCAACGTGGTGGCCAGCGTCGGGCAGACCAGCCTGTTGGGTTCGATGCATCTGGCGATCAACCCGCCGGCGGGACAGGCTCCCGAGGGCAAGCTCGCTCCGGGAGCGACGATTGCGCTCAACGACTCGTCGACATATCCGACGACGGAGCAGACGCTGTCCTCGCTGGCCGCGGTGGTGAACGGCGGCGGCCTGGGGCAGATGGGCGACATCATCCACAACTTCAGTGCCGCCATCAATGGTCGGGAAACCGATTTCCGTGATCTGCTGACCCGGCTGGACACGTTCGTGGGTGCACTGGATGCCCAGCGCGACAACATCGTTGCCTCGATTCAGGGCCTGAACCAACTGGCCTCGACCTTTGCCGGGCAACGCGATGTGATCACCCGTGCGCTGGAGAAGATCCCGCCCGCGCTCGACGTGCTGATCAAGGAGCGGCCGCGATTCACCACCGCGCTGCAGAAGCTGGGTACCTTCAGCGCCACCGCCAACCAGTTCGTCAACGAGTCGCAGGCCGATCTGGTCAGGAACCTCAAGAACCTGGAGCCCGCGCTCAAGGCGTTGGCCAACGTGGGGCCGCAACTCACGTCGGTGCTCGAGTACGCCCCGCATTTCCCGTTCACCCAGAACTTCATGGACCGGGTCATCCGCGGCGACTACTACAACTTGTTCGCGTACTTCGACATGACCATCCCGCACTTGAAGCGCAGCCTGATGATGGGGACTCGCTGGGAGCAGGGCGACGCGCAAAATGTGCCGGTGCCTGGGGATCCGGGGTATCTGAACTACACCTACGACCCACTCAAGACCGGGGTGGCCCCACCGCCACCGGATGCTTTCCCACCGGCTCCGGACGCGCCGCCTCCACCGGACGCGCCGCCTCCAGCGGATATGCCGGCCCCCACCTACTCCGGGCCGGTGCTCCCAGTGGTGCCCCCGGCGCCCATGGCCATGCCCGGCGGTATGCCCCAACCGGAGGACCCGCCCGCCGCATCGACATCGATCTTCGCGGGACCGTATGCGCAGCAAGGCGGTTCGGCACCAGTCGATCAACCGCCGGCGCCTATCGCACCTACTCCACCGACAGGGGGTGGCGGATAAATGCTCACCCGCTTCATCCGCACTCAGCTGATTCTCTTCACCGTCGCCTCGGTGGTCGGTGTGGCCGTCATGCTGTTCGCCTATATGCAGGTGCCAACGCTCCTCGGCATCGGTCGCATCACGGTGAAGATGGAGCTGCCGGCGACCGGTGGCCTCTACCAGTTCAGCAACGTCACCTACCGCGGATCCCAGATCGGCAAGGTCACCTCGGTCGAGCTGACCGAGAAGGGTGCCGAGGCGACGCTGTCCCTCGACCGCTCTCCGAAGGTGCCCGCCGATCTGGCAGCCGAGGTCCGGAGCATGTCGGCGGTCGGTGAGCAGTACGTCGAGTTGTTACCGCGCACGAACTCTGGGCCCTATTTGGACAACGGCTCGGTGATCGCGTTGTCGAACACGAAGATCCCGCAGCAGGTCGGTCCAATGCTCGATCAGCTCAGTGCACTCGTCGACACCATCCCGAAGGACAAGCTGAGCCAGTTGCTCGACGAGTCCTACGACGCGTTCAACGGCACGGGCTACGACTTCGGCTCATTGCTGGACTCGGCTTCGACGATCACCCGGGATTCCAACGCGGTTTCCGACCAGACCAGGTCGTTGATCGACGACTCCAAGCCCTTCCTCGACGCGCAGGCCCAGACCACCGATTCGATCAGGACCTGGGCCGCCAGCATGGCCGGTATCACCGGGCAGGTCGCCGAGAACGATCCCGAGGTCAGGTCTCTTCTGCGCAACGGTCCGGGTTTCGCCCAGGAGACCACCAAGCTGCTCGAGCAGATCAAGCCGACGTTGCCGATCCTGTTGGCGAATCTGACCACCTTTGGTCAGATTGCGGTCACGTATAACCCGTCGATCGAGCAGCTGCTGGTGTTGTTGCCGCCGTACGTCGCTCAGCTCCAGACGTATGCGCCGACCAACAATACGAGCGGTCTGCCGATGGCCGACTTCTCGCTGGGGCTGGGCGATCCGCCCACCTGTACGGTCGGATTCCTACCGCCGTCGGCGTGGCGTTCGCCCGCCGACACCACGGTGATCGACACCCCGGACGACATCTACTGCAAGCTGCCCCAGGATTCCCCGATCGGTGTGCGTGGCGCACGAAATTACCCGTGCATGGGGCATCCGGGTAAGCGGGCGCCGACGGTCAAATTGTGTAACGACCCGAAGGGATTCCAGCCGCTGGCGCAGCGCCAGCATGCGCTCGGGCCGTACCCGCTCGACCCCAATCTGATCGCCCAGGGCATACCCCCGGACACCCGAGTGCTGCCCGATGAGAAGATCTTCGGCCCGCTGGGCGGCACACCGTTGCCGCCGGGAGTGACGGCTCCGCCACCGGGTGCGGCACCGGAACCGGTGCCGCCACCAAGCTTCGCCGGCACGGGTCCTGGCCCGCTGCTGCCGGGACAGCCGATGTACCTGGAGCCGCCGGTGCCCGGTGTGCCACCGCCACCGCCAGGTGATCCCGCAGCGGTTCCGGTGCCGGACGCGGACAAGCCACAGGCAACGGAGCTGCCGCCCGTCCCACACGGACAAGGGGTGTTCCCGGATTCTCCTGAGCTCCCGATGCCCGCGGAACCAGGTGCGGCGCCGAGCGCATTCGACGGCGGCGGCAAAGGACCGTCGGTGGCCTTCGCGAAATACAACCCGCGCACGGGGGAGTACATGGGCAGCGACGGCAACCTGTACAAGCAGACGGATCTGGTGTCCACCCCGAAAACCTGGCAGGACCTGATGCCAACCTAGCGCCACGCGACAAGAACCGGCCCCGGGCGATCGCTCCGGGGCCGGTTCTTTTGCCTGTCTTCGGTTTTCGGCTAGGCGGGTCGCATGTAGAACGGCATCCGGACGACGGGCCACTGATTACGCCCACACGAACCGCTGGGGCCTTTGGTCACATCCTCGCCGGTGTATTCGGTCGAGTTGATGTCCATATGGCCGTCGAAGCCCACCGGATAGAGCTTGTATACCTGCATGCCCTCGATCGGTGTTCCGTCGGCGCAGAACCGCCAGTTGGGTACCACGCGCTTGACGTACCAGAGGCCGCTCGTCGTGTAGATGGGCGCGGTCCACCCGGCATCGCTGTTCACCGTGCCGGAACATTCTGTCGGCGAGATGCACTGGGTCGAGATGGTCCAGGTGCTCCGTACTCCCGGTTGGTCCTCGTAGCGGTCGTTGACCTTGGCCCATGCGCCGTTGGAGGAGGTAAGGAAAGTGCCGTTGATGCCCCACTGCTCGCCCGCACCTGCTGGGGCGGCCCCGCCGAGGCCGACAGTAGTCGCGGCGACGATGGCCACCGCAGCAGCACTTACCCGGGAGACTGACATGAACTGCTCCTTCTGGCCGACCTGGTCACGGTAGGCATGTTCTCAGTTTGGGAGAATATCACTGTCAGGACGTGGTTCAAGCTGGATTCAGCCGTGCCACCCGTGCGTTCACCGATCTGGGGTAGAGCTGCGGCGAACTGTTCGTAGTAATATTCTCCAAAACTGAGAGTTTGATTTCCAGCTATGCGAAAGTAGCAACGTGCGTGTGACGGTGATGGCGACCGCTTCAGTGATTGTCGCCGGGATGCTGGCTGCTCCGCAGGCGAATGCGGGACCGCAGACATGTAACGACGCGTTTTGCACGCCGGGCATCAACCCCAATGCGGTGCTCGGCGCGCCGTGCGACAACACCTCCTACTACGTGTTCGGAGTGGATGCGCGCAACGGTTGGGGCCGGCTCTTGTTTTGCGGTTCGCCGCGGCGCTACGAGCCGCGGTGGTTCCGGTCCCCGCCGATGGTGGGCATCCGGGACGAGAACAGTCTGTGCATCAACGAACAGAACTCGGTCGCCCAGGCTCCCGACGGACTGTTTCTGAGCTGCGTGCCGATGAATGGCGAGACACGCTGGCTACGTGGCGACGCCTGAGTTCGACGCTTGAGAAGTGACTGGGGGCGACGCGAATCGCGTCGCCCCCAGGCATTTTGGTTGAACGCAGGCCTACCAGTTCCGGATCGAACACAGCGCACCTTTGGGGCCGCTGTTGGTCTTGACCACCACGCCGTCCACTGCCAGCTTGCAGTTGAACCCGGGGGTCGGAAAGTTCGGCGACTCACCGCTCTGCACCAGCACCATGGCCCATAGGTCAGGATCAGCCAGCATCGCGTCGAAAACCCACGGCCGGTCCGGTGCGACGTCCACATCGGCCCGTGGGCTGAACTGGTAGGGGTTGTGGCTGTAGTCCGAGAACTGCACCGGTTCGGAGTCGCGGTAATAGATGTGAACCCAGTACGGCGCGTCGGCGGTCACGGTGTACTGCACATGATGCAGCGGGGGGCCGGGCGGTTCCGGGTCGTCGGCGAATGCCGGTGCGGCCGTGGCGATTGCGCCGGCTGCCAAGGCGGTTGCCGTCGTGATGGTCAGGGCGCGGCTCGTCGGGTGGCGCATCGATCACATCCTCGTCAGGGTGAACGGGTAGGTGAACGAGCCACCGGGAGCGCCGTCGCACCCGGCATCGAACGACGAGACCATCTCGCCGGCGAGGGTGTTGGCATCCCACGTGTAGACGTCGTGGGTCGGGATGGTGGGCCCGTAGTAGATGTCGCCGCACCGCAGACCGTAGAACTCGTCGATGGTCAATGTGTACCGGCCGTCGACCAGCTTCGCGTTACCGCTGTTGGGGACCGCCTTGGCCACCGGTTGCGGGATCGTCTGGATGGTGATGCAGTCGGTCTGTCGCACGTCGGACCCCGGGTCGCGGCACGGCGTGATCGCCGACCAGATCCAGGTGTGGAAATCCCTGCGGTCCGGGATGTTCAAGGCGTAGTTGCCGAAGTACATGGCCTGCGATGGCGGTGCCAGTGCGATCGCTGTCCCCAACCCGAGTGCGGCACTCATCGCCACGCGGATCAAGCTGGACTTCACAGGCACACCTCCACGGATCGAGCACTGGTCGGCTGACTATAGAACGAGATCAGGCTCCACCGTGCCGAAACCGGAATCTCGTCTTCGCCAGCGAGATTGTGATTCTCGCGATCGGAGAATAACAAATACGGCGAAGGCGAGATCCCGGGAATCGTCTGTCGTGGGGTCCGTCAGCGCACGGGCTTGAACGTGATGTTGAGTTCGGTGAGCCCGCGCAGGATGAACGTCGGCTCGTAGGTGTAGCGACGGTCGTCGGCGGGGCCGTGGAACTCCTCGTCGATACCGATATCGGCCATCCGGTCCAGGATTCGCTCCAACGACACCCGGCCCTCGACGCGGGCCAGTGGGCCGCCCGGGCAGCTGTGCACGCCGCGGCCGAACGCGATGTGCTCCCGCACGTTCTTGCGATCCAGGCTGAAGGTGTGCGGGTCTTCGAAGCGGACCGGGTCACGGTTCACCGCGCCCGGACACACCATCATGGTGGTGCCGGCCGGCACGTCGATGTCGCCGAGCTTGGTGTTCTTCTTGGCCAGCCGGAACTGGCTCTTGACCGGGGCGTCCATCCGCAGGGCTTCCTCGACGAACGTCGGGATGCGGCTACGGTCGTCGCGAAGGGCCTGCTGGATGTCGGGACGGTCGCCGAGCACGCGCAGTGAGGCCGACAGCAGCTTGGTGGTGGTCTCTTGTCCGGCCGCGAAGAGGAAGGTCGCCGACCGGACCACCTCGATGACGGGCGGCACGGATCCGTCCGGGTAGTTCGCCGTGGCGAGTGCCGTCAGCACGTCGTCACGGGGTTCCTTCCGTCGGTCCTCGAGGTAGCCGATGAACTTCTCGTCCAGCCATTCCAGCGGGTTCTCGCTGACCAGGTCGGTGTGATCCAGTGAGCCGACATTGGCGCCCGGCCGCGGTGCGCCCAGGACCGTCCGGAACTCCTCGTGGTCTTCTTCCGGCACGCCGAGCATGTCGGCGATCACCAAGAGGGAGAACGGCTTTGCGTAGGCGCTGAGGAACTCGCACTTGCCGTCGGCGATGAAATCGTCGAGGCACTGGTCGGCCAGGCGCCACATGAAGTCCTCGTTCTCCTTCAGCCGGCGCGGTGTGAGCAGCCGGTTGAGCAGGGAGCGGGCGTTGGTGTGGTCGGGCGGGTCCATGGTGACCATGTGCTCGAACATCGGCATCTGGGCGCGGTGGGCGGCGATCTGCTCGGTGATGTCGTCGCCCTCGGGCGTGAACGGCAGTGGAGGGAACGGCCCGGCCACCGCGATGCAGGACGAGTATGTGTCGGTGTCCTTGAGGACCGTGGTGGCTTCCTCGAACCCGGTGATCGCCATGACGCCGTAGTTGGGCTCCGTCACGACCGGACACTTGCTGCGCAGGTGGTCGAAGTACGGGTGCGGATCGGGGACCAGCGACTGGTCGGTGAAGTAGTCGACAGTGTCGTAATCGGTGGTGCTGGGATCGGTCATGGTGTGCGCTGCCTCCCGAAATCGATATGCGCTGCGGTGGTTTCGCGACGGGCTGCTCCGCGCGAAGGAATTTCGAAAATTGCTGAGCACCTGCTTAGCATGGCGGTAGAGTCGTGGTCAAGGTCACCTGGCTGGGCGAAAGTTACGATCAGCCAGACGTTGTCGTGGACATGTCGTGAGGAGGATCGATGGCATCGGCGCGAAGGATCGGGGCGCCCGACGCGAAGAACCGGATCGTGCTGCTCGACGCCGCCGAGGCGCTGATGATCGAGGAGGGGTACGTCGCGGTCACGTCGCGCCGGGTGGCCGAGCGGGCCGGCCTCAAGCCCCAGCTGGTGCACTACTACTTCCGCACCATGGACGACCTGTTCCTGGCGGTGTTCGTGCGGCGTGCCGAGGAGGGGTTGGTGGCGCAGGCCGAAGCCCTCAACTCGCCACAGCCACTGTGGGCGCTGTGGCGGTTCGGCACCGATCCGAGCGCCACGCGCTTGACGATGGAGATGACCGGGCTGGCCAACCACCGCCCGGCGCTGCGGGCCGAGATCGGCCGCTACGCCGAGATGTTCCGCGAAGCGGAAACCAAGGCGATCGACCGGGCGCTGCGGCGCTACGGCGTCGACTCGTCCGACGTGCCGCCGATCGTGTGGACGTTCATCGCGGCCAGTGTGTCCCGGGTGATGGTGATGGAGCAGGCGCTCGGCATGACCGCCGGGCACGCCGAGGTGCTGAAGTTCTGTGAGGACTGGCTGCGGCGCCTCGAAGGCGAGCCGCAGCCACTGGAACTGCCGGCCTGAGGCCAGCCCCTGCGTCAACGGTCGCGAATGGCCCCCGAACCAGTGGTTGCGGGGGACATTCACGGCGGCGCCGCTAGAGCGACAGGATCGTCGCCGAGGCTGTGCCTGGCGCGCCGTAGACCTGGGCCAGGCCGACTCGCGGGTTGCCCGGCACCTGGCGTTCGCCGGCCTCGCCGCGGAGCTGGCGGACCAACTCGTGCATCTGGCGCAGCCCCGAAGCGCCGATCGGCTCCCCGTTGGCGATCAGTCCGCCGTCGGTGTTGACCGGGATCGACCCGCCGATCTCGGTGGCGCCGTCGGCCAGCAGCTTCTCCTGCTCGCCATCGGCACACAGCCCGGTCTCGGCCATGTGGATCACCTCGGCGCCGGCGTCGGTGTCCTGCAGTTGGGCGATGTCGACGTCCTCGGGCCCGATGCCCGCGGCCTCGTAGGCGGCCTTGGCCGCAAACACCGTCGGTGAGGGATCCTCGTCGAGCGGCGCGGAGGTGGCGTGCACCTCGTATGCGCCGAAGGTGCGGGTCCGGATCTCGCTGGCCCGCACGTACACCGGTTTGTCGGTGTATTTGTGCGCGATGTCGGCACGGCACATGATCACCGCGGCCGCGCCTTCGTCGGGCGCGCAGAACATGTACTGCCGCAACGGGTAGTTCAGCACCGGCGAGGCCATGATCTCTTCGACGGAAATCTCCTTGCGCCGGAACGCGTTCGGGTTCTTCTCGCCATTGCGGAAGTTCTTGTTGGCCACCCGCGCCAACGTCTCCTCGGAGATGTTGTGCTTGTGGATGTAGTGGTTGGCCTTCATGCCGAAGAACTTGGTGGTGACGAACTGACCGTTCTCGGCATACCACTGCGGCAGGGCGAGTTTGGCCGGATCGTCGGTGAATGCGCCGCGCGGGTGCTTGTCCAGGCCGATCGCGATCCCGATGTCGTACTTGCCCAACCGGATCGTGTCGGCGGTCTGCTGGATTGCACTGGCGGCGGTGGCGCAGGCATTGAACACGTTGGTGAACGTGATGCCGGTCAGCCCGACCAGGCGGGTCACCGCATCGGGATTCGACACCTCGTAGCTGCCGCCGAAGCCGAACTGGATGTCCTTCCACTGAAGTCCGGCATCCTCGAGGGCGAATTGGATTGCCTCGGCGCCCATTTGCATCGCGGTTTTGTCGAAGCGGCCGAACGGGTGCAGGCCGACGCCGATGATGGCTACATCGTTGGTCATGGTTGTGCCTCTCTACACCGGCTGGAAGGCGAAGGTGACAATCTCGTTGCCCTCTTCGTCTGTGGTGAACGGGATCATGGTGAGCTCGACGTCCATGCCGAATCGCAGTTTGGCGGGGTCGTTTTCGGTGAGGCGCCCTTCGACGCGGAGGACGGGTCCGGTGTCGTCGGTGAGTTCGACGAGGCCGACGCCGAACGGCACGAAGTTCTTGCCGGTAGGGCCTTTGTAGGGGGCGCCGGGTGGGAAGCCCTGGGTGGTCCAGGCGATGACGGTGCCGCGGCGGGGGAGCTTCACCTGTTCGGTGTTGCCGCCGGAGCACTTGGGGCAGCGGGCCTGGGCCGGGAAGGCGGCGGCCGTGCAATCGGTGCAGCGGCTGCCGATCAGCTGGGGTTCGGCGTCCGGCCACGTCGAGATCTCCGGCGCCAGAGCAATCTGAGTTGACACGTCGCTGACGATAACTGGAAATGGAATTCTCGTCTAGTGAGAACCTACTCTCGGTAGGCTCGTGAACGCGGCTGAGGCAGTGCGACAGAAGGAGTCGGCGTGGGTGAGGTTCTACCGGGCGAGGTCCGCCAGATCGGGTACGTGGTGACCGACCTGGACGACGCCATAGCGGGCTGGCTCAAGATGGGCGTCGGCCCGTGGTTCGTGATCCGCAACCTGCCGCAGCGGGTGACCTATCGGGATGCGCCGTGCGAGGTGAAACTGTCCATGGCGTTGTCCAACAGCGGTGACCTCCAGGTCGAGTTGATCCAGCAGCTGGACGAGACGCCCAGCATCTTCACCGAGTTCCTGGCCGCGACCGGCGGTGGGTTTCACCAACTTGCTTACTGGGCAGAAGATTTCGACGCGGCGATGGCCAAGCTGGCCGAGGCCGGCTGGCCCCAGGTGTGGTCCGGTGGCGAGGGGGAGGGGGTGCGCTTCGCCTACTTCGAACCGCCGACCGGGGCCGCGATCGTCGAGATCATGGAGTTGACCGAGGCCTCCGCCGGTATGGGGGCCTACGTCCGTGAGCAGGCCATCGGCTGGGACGGCAGTGATCCGGTCCGGGAGCTGGGCTGACCCCCGCCGAAACGGCATTCCAGCAGGCCGGTAGTCGAACTTTGTCTGCCGGAATGCCATTTCGGCGGGAAGGGGCGGCGGGAAGGGGCTACTTGCCCTTGTTCATCACCTTGTCCGCGGCGGCCCAGTGCTCGTCGGAGCACCAGAGCCGGGCGAACGCGGCAACCGCCTCGGTCGTCGACACTCCGTTGATCACGCGCTTGACCTCGCCGGCCGGACGCCGGGCCAGCAGTTGCGCCGTCGTCCGCCACGTCTCGGCGAATTCGGCCCGGGGGACCACCTGGTCGATCAGCCCGACCTGCTCGGCTTCGCGGGCGCCCAGGATGCGGCCGGTCCCGGCCAACAGCAGCGCGCGACTGGGGCCGACGAGTTTGGCGAGCCGTTCGGCTCCACCCCAGGCCGGCATGATGGCCAGCGCCACCTGATTGAACCCGATCTTGATGTCATCGGCGGCGATTCTGATGTCAGCCGCCACCGCCACTTCGGCCCCACCGCCGAGGGCGTGGCCGTTGAGTGCCGCGACGACCGGTCCGTCGAAACCCGCGAGGCGGTCGCAGATGGTTCGCATCCGCCAGGCCATCTCAGACGCCTCGAGTTCGGTGCGCAGGGCTGCCAGTTCCTTGAGATCGCCCCCGGAGACGAAGGCCCGGTCGCCGCCGCCGGTGATCACCAGGGCGCGGGCACCGACCGCGCCGTCCAGCGCCTTGTTCAGCGCATCCATGGTGTCAAGCGAGATGGCGTTGCGCGCCTGCGGGCGGTCGATCGTGATGACCGCCAGTTCGCCGTCGATTTCAAGGTCGACCATCAAACGTTCTCCAGTTCCGGGATTGGCATTCTCGTTTGATGAGAATAACATCACCGATGTGCGCGACATCCCCGTTGAGCTGACCAAACGGTACGTCGAAAATGGCTGGTGGCGGCCCGAAACCCTGGGCCAGATGCTGGCCGACGGTCTGGCGGCCAGCCCCGATGCCGGGTTCTACGTGCACTCCGAGACACGTCCGTACCAGGGCACGTTCGGCGAGGTCGAGCACACCGCTCGACGCCTGGCCGCCGGGCTGCGGGACCGTGGGGTCGGGCCCAGCGACGTGGTGGCCATGCAGCTGCCGAACTGGATGGAGGCCGCGGTCGCGTTCTGGGCCTCGGCGTTCCTGGGTGCGGTGACGGTTCCGATCGTGCACTTCTACGGACGCAAGGAACTCGGCCACATCATGGCCACGGCCAATCCGAAGGTCTTCATCACCACCGAGCAGTTCGGCCGGATGAAGTTCGAGCCCGATCTGTGTGCCGAGGTCCCGATCGTCGGTCTGGTCGGTCAATCTTCGTTCACCGAGCTCCTCGCCGACGAGCCCATGAGCGGCACGCTCACCGCGGACCCGGCGGCGCCGGCGCTGATCGCGTTCACCTCCGGGACCACGCGCGAGCCCAAGGGCGTCATCCACAGTCATCAGACACTGGGCTTCGAAACCCGCCAGCTCCTGGAGAACTACCCGCCGGACCGCGGTCGTCAGCTCACGGCCACGCCCGTCGGGCACTTCATCGGGATGCTCGGCGCCTTCCTGATCCCGGTGCTCGAGGGCGCGCCGATCGATCTGTGTGACGTCTGGGACCCGGGCAAGGTCCTCGAGCTGATCGAGCGCGATGAGCTGTCGATCGGTGGTGGGCCACCGTATTTCGTCACCAGCCTGATGGACCATCCGAAGTTCGACGAACGTCATCTTGCCCGGTTTACCACCGTCGGCCTGGGTGGCTCGACGGTACCGGCGGCGGTCACGCGGCGGCTGGCCGATCTGGGCCTGTTCGTCTTCCGCTCCTACGGCAGCACCGAGCATCCGTCGATCACCGGATCGGGCGCCGGGGCTCCGGAGGCCAAGCGGTTGTACACCGACGGGAACGTGCGGCCCGGTGTGGAGATCCGGCTCGGGCCGGACGGCGAGATCTTCAGCCGTGGACCGGATCTGTGCCTCGGCTACACCGACGATGCGCTCACCGCAAAGCATTTCGACGCCGACGGCTGGTACCGCACCGGGGACATCGGGGTGCTGGACGAGGACGGGTACCTGACCATCACCGATCGCACCACCGATCTCATCATCCGTGGCGGCGAGAACATCAGCGCGCTGGAGGTCGAGGAGGTGCTACTCGGCCTGCCGGACGTGATCGAGGCGATCGTGGTGGCCGCTCCTGATGCACGCCTGGGGGAGCGGGTGGCCGCGGTGCTGCGGGTGCGCGAGGGCGGCACGATGCCCACCCTCGATCAGGTCCGGTCGCATTTCGAGTCCAACGGCGTAGCCCGGCAGAAGTGGCCGGAAGAGCTACATCTGGCCCAAGACTTTCCCCGCACGGCCAGCGGGAAGGTGCAGAAGTTCGTCATCCGTCAGGAGATTGCTGCAATCGCCCGGTGAGCAGCCCTCGGGCCGAGATGGGGATTGCGGCAGGTATCAAGTGAGAATATGATTCTCTCGAATTGCAAAGGAGTTTTCCATGGGGCAACTGTCGCATAGGGTCGACATTCCGTTTCCGCTGTTCGACGCGGACAACCATCTCTACGAGCCGCCGGAGGCGATGACCAAGTACCTCCCCAAGGAGTACAAGGACATCGTCCAGTACGTGGAGGTCAACGGCCGCACCAAGATCGCGATCGACGGCCACATCAGCAACTACATCCCGAACCCGACCTTCTCGCATGTCGCCAAGCCGGGTGCTTGGGAGGAGTACTTCAAGTTCGGCAACCCGGATGGCAAGAGCAAGCGCGAGCTGTTCGGTGAGCCGATGCGGTCCATCCCGGCATTCTTCGAGCCGGCTCCCCGCCTGGAGCTGATGAACGAACTGGGCGTCGATCGCTCGCTGATGTTCCCGACGCTGGCCAGTCTCATCGAGGAGCGGCTGCGCGACAATCCGGTCGCCATCCACGTCATCATCCACTCGCTCAACCAGTGGCTCGACGAGGTCTGGGGCTTCAACTACCAGAACCGCATCTTCGTCACTCCGGTCATCACCTTGCCGATCGTCGAGAAGGCGATCGAGGAGCTGGAGTGGGCGGTCAAGCGCGGTGCCCGCGCCATTCTGGTTCGTCCCGCCCCGGTACCTGGCTTCCGTGGCCCGCGCTCGTTCGCGCTGCCCGAGTTCGACCCCTTCTGGGAGCGCTGCGTCGAGTACGACGTGTTCGTCGGCATGCACTCCTCGGACAGCGGCTACTCGCGCTACACCTCGGAATGGGACGGCACGGTGCAGGAGATGCTGCCGTTCCAGACCAACGCCATGTCGATCCTCAACGAGTGGCGCCCGATCCAGGACGCCGTGGCCTCCTGGGTGATCCACGGTGCGCTGTTCCGGCATCCGAAGCTCAAGGTGGGCATCGTCGAGGCTGGCTCGAAATGGATGTTCCCCCTTCTTGATTCGATGGCAGAGGTATACAAGAAGGCGCCCGAGGCCTTCCTGGGCAACCCGATCGAAGAGATCAAGAACCGCATCTACGTCAGCCCGTTCTACGAGGAGGGCATCGACGACCTGATCAACCTGATCGGTGTCGATCAGGTGCTGTACGGGTCGGACTGGCCCCACCCGGAGGGTCTGGCCGAGCCCACCCACTACGTGACCGCCCTCGAGCACCTCTCGGTCGAAGACCAGGCCAAGATCATGGGTGGAAACCTGGGCCGCCTCGTCACCACGTAACGGGTGTCGAATTGGCAGACCATCCCCGGGATGGTCTTGAGTGCAGCGGACCGGTTCGGCGATACGGAGGCGGTCGTCGACTACGGCGACAAGCCGGGCGGGGCCGACGGTCCGCTGCGTTTATCCTTCACCGAACTCGTCGAGCGCATCCGAAAAGCCTCGGGTGCGTTCGCCGAGTTCGGCGTCGCCAAGGGGGACCGGGTCGCGGTCTGGGCGCCCAACTCGGCTGAGTGGATCATCGCGGCCTTCGGCATCATGGCCGCCGGCGGCGTGCTGGTCCCGGTCAACACCCGGTTCAAACCCGACGAGGCAGCCGACGTGGTGGCACGTAGTGGCGCCAAGGCGGTGATGGTGCAAAAGGGTTTCCTCGGACAGGAATTCACGTTCGCCGAGACCGATCTCGAAGTCCCGGTCATCGACCTGAAGTCGGACTTCCTGGCCAGTGGCACGCCCGTCACGCGCGACGTGGCGCCCACCGACATCGCTGACGTCATCTTCACCTCGGGTACCACCGGCAGGCCCAAAGGCGCGATGATGAGCCACCGCCAGACGCTGCGGGCGTACGAGGAGTGGGCCACCCTGGCGGATCTGCGCGAGGGCGACCGCTATCTGATGATAAACCCGTACTTCCACACTTTCGGGTTGAAGGCGGGGTTGGTGGCGTCCTTCCTGCGAGGCGCGACGATGCTTCCGGTGGCCGTTTTCGACGTCGACAATGTCGTGGAACTCATTGAGCGCGAACGCATCACGATGCTGCCGGGCCCGCCCACGCTGTACCACTCACTTCTGGCTGTCGCGGACCGTGACCGGCTGTCGACGCTGCGGGCCGGGGTGACCGGTGCCGCCGACATCCCCGTGGAACTGGTGCGTCGCATCCGAGAAGAGTTGCCATTCCAGACGTTGATGACCGGCTACGGCCTCACCGAGGCAGGCAACGTCACGCTGTCCCGGCCCGGCGACTCGGCCGAGGACGTGGCCACCACGGCCGGACTGCCGTGTGAGGGGGTCGATGTCCGTATCGCCGACGACACCGAGGTGCTGGTGCGTGGGTACAACGTGATGCAGGGCTATCTGGATGACCCGGCGGCCACCGCCGAAGCGATCGACGCCGACGGCTGGCTGCACACCGGAGACCTCGGCGAGTTCACCGAGTCCGGTCGGTTGCGGATCGTCGGACGTAAGAAAGACATGTTCATCGTCGGCGGATTCAACGCCTATCCGGCCGAGATCGAGGGGTTCCTGCTCGAGCATCCGGCGATCGCGCAGGTCGCCGTCATAGGTGTCGCCGACGAGCGGATGGGCCAGGTCGGCAAGGCGTTCGTGGTGCTGCGGGACGAGCCTGGTGTCTCGGCGACCGGCGCCGAGGAATTGATCGCCTGGAGCCGCGAGCGAATGGCCGGCTACAAAGTGCCCCGATATGTCGAGTTCCTCGACGAACTACCGCTCAACGCCACCGGCAAGGTGATGAAGAATGAGCTTGAGGCGCAGGTAGCGGCCAATCCCGGCTAGTGAGCGCACAGCGCGTAAACATCATTTCCGCAGGTAAATGGCCATTTAAGTGCCTGCTGCCGATGATGTACTCTCGGGTCACTACCGCAAACTGATAACGTAATTCTCGTTAAGCAGGCTGCTGAACGGACAGGAGGTCGGCATGCCGTCCCGCAAGCCTTCGTCGCCGGTACTCGATACTAGCGAAGATGACGCGTCACCGAGCGACGCGCAGAAACTGGCCGAACAGGCCGAAGCCGAGGCGGCAGAGGCCGAGGCCGTGGCGGCCGCCGCGCGCGCCCGGGCCCGCGCCATTCGGTTGCGTAACGAGGCTGCTGCCGCGGATAACGCCGCGGCAGCCGCAGAGGTCGAGAACCGCGAGGCCGACGACAGCGAGACCGATGACACCGACACCCCGGCTCCGGAGATCACCGAGACGACAGCGGTAGACGCGGAGTCGGAAGCCGTCGAGGTCCAGCCCGTCGAGGAAGCCGAAGCGGATACGGAGACCAAGTCATCGCGCCTGCCAAAGGTACGGGTATCCCGACTGTTCTGGAAGGTGCTGGCCAGCTGCCTGACGCTCATCGTCATCGCCGGACTGCTCGGCGCCAGCGGCTGGATGATCTGGCACCACCGCGAGGCCGTGCACCGTCAACAGCTCGCGGCTGAGTACACCGCCGCGGCCCGCCAGACCGTCGTCACCCTGATGTCGCTGGACTTCAACCACGCCCAAGATGCCGTCAGGAACATCCTCGACAACTCGACCGGTGAGTTCCGGGAAGACTTCGAGGCCCAGTCCAAGGACTTCGTCAAGCTGGCCCAGGACGCGAAGGTGGTGACCGAGGCCAACGTCACCGGCGCCGCGGTGGACACGATGAGTGACGACAAGGCGGTCGTCCTCGTGGCGGTCAACACCAAGGTCACCAACACCACCGGGGCCAACCAACAACCGCGCCCGTGGCGGGTGGCGGTCGACATGGTCCGCGAAGGTGACCAGATCAAGCTGTCGAAAGTCGAGTTCGTGCCGTGACCCTGGATCAGGACATCAAAGAGACCGAGAACGCCGACACCGAGGCGGAGGTCGAGAATGCCGCCGAGGCGACCGCCGAGACGGAAGGAACGCGCGAGGAGCAGGCCGACGCCGATACGGCCGGCGACACCGATGCGGCTGCTCCCGAGCCCCCGGCAGGTTGGCTGCAGAAGCTCAAGAAGCTGTGGTTCCCATTGGCGCTCGCGGCGGCACTGATCGCGTCGGGCGCTTTGGCCGGATGGCTGTACTTCGCCCAGTTCCGCACCGATCAGCAGACCGGGGAGGCGGCGTCGGCGACGGTGCTCAAGGCGGCCAACGAAGGCACCACGGCATTGCTGAGCTACGCGCCGGACAGCCTCGACCGTGATTTCTCCGCCGCCAAGTCGCATCTGACCGGAGACTTCCTGTCCTACTACACCCAATTCACGCAGGAGATCGTCGCGCCCGCGGCCAAGCAGAAGTCCGTCAAGACGACGGCGGCAGTCGTGCGCTCGGCCGTCTCGGAGATCCACCCCGATTCGGCGACGGTGCTGGTGTTCGTCAATCAGGCGACCACCAGCGCGGAGAACCCCAACGGGAGCTTCGCGTCCAGTGCCGTCAAAGTCGGGATGAGCAAGATCGACGGCAACTGGTTGATCTCGTCGTTCGATCCGGTGTAGCGGCCGGTGTAGTGGCGCGGGTCAGTCCTGCGCGTGGCGCTCGTACGCCCATCGCTCCAGCCAGGTCTGTAGTTCGTGCACGGCCAGCGCGGTGATCAGCGCGCTGACCCCGGCGAGGACAAGCAGTAGCGCACTCATGGCCGACACCCCGCATTGTCGTCGTGGTGGCGCCCGCCATGCGACCCGGGACGGGAGCCTGGCGCCGGGTAGTGCGTTACCTGCCTCGGGGCGAAGCTGTCGGGTACGTCGAGGACGGATCGCTTGATGGCCCGATAGCGATCGCGCTCGGCGGCACACCAGGAGTCGGGCCAGCCTTCGAGCAGATCGCGGCTTCGGGCCAGCCGGCGCAGCACCGGGTGAACGACCGCGGGTGCGTCGATCACTGCCATTGCCTCGTGCAATGCCAGAGCCTCGTGCCAGTCGACCTTCACCTCAGGAGCCAGGCTGACGTACTGGTGCCGCACCACGAGCAGGCAGTCGGCGCCCAGCGGCCGCAGTCGCCACAGGGCCGAGCGCAGCGAGGACACCGCCTTCTGCGGCGGGCTGCCCGGCCACAACAAGTCGCACACCCAGCTGCGGTGCAGCTCGCGGCGCTTCACAGCAGCCAGCGCCACCAACCGGCGACACGACGGCGGCAGTACCACCGGCTCCACGTCTCGGTAGACGGCGAACTCGCCGAGGAGGTTCAGCGTGAATTGCTTGGACACACCATCATCCTCGAGCTTGGCCGCGATCCTGACATCAGTAGTGCACTACCTATATTTGGCGCACAATTCCGCCACCACGCCGTAGCCAATCCGTCGCCCGCTGCCCTGATGCGGTGCAATTGCGGTGAAATCTGGCGAGAAAGGTGCATACAGGGTGAACGAGGAGAGGCCGAGCCCGGTTCAAACCCACAGGTTGAGCCGGATGACCGGACGCGACCCGCATGAGCAGCACCGGGTGGCGACCCCGCTGGAACTGTTGTTCGACCTGACCTTCGTGATCGCCTTCGGGGTGGCGGCCTCGCAGCTCGCGCACCTGATGGCAGAGGGCCACGTGTCGGCCGGGCTCGCGGGTTTCGGGTTCTCCGCGTTCGCGATCTGGTGGGCGTGGATGAACTTCACCTGGTTCGCGTCCGCCTACGACACCGACGACTGGATCTACCGGGTGATGACGATGCTTCAGATGGTCGGCGTCATCATCCTGGCGATGGGCATACCGCCCGTCTTCGCCTCCATCGAACACGGCGGGCACGTCGACAACGTGGTGATGGTGGCCGGTTATGTGGTGATGCGAATCGCGTTGGTGGGGCAGTGGATACGGGCCGCCGTGCAGGATCCACCGCGCCGGTCCGCTTGCCTGACGTACGCGTGTGCCGTCGTCATCGCGCAGATCGGGTGGGTGGTACAGATCTTCGCCCAGACCTCCCTCACGGTCTTCTTCGTCACCGCTTTGCTGCTGATGGTCGTGGAGATCGGCGGGCCGATCCTGGCCGAGCGCCGGATGGGCGGCACCCCGTGGCACGCCCATCACGTCGCCGAGCGCTACGGACTGCTCGCCATCATCGCGTTGGGTGAAGGCGTGGTCGGAACGGTGGCATCCCTGACCGCGGCGGTGGGGGAGCACGGCTGGTCCACCGACGCGATCCTGCTTGTCGCCTCCGGCATCGGGCTGACCTTCGGGATGTGGTGGGTGTATTTCCTGGTTCCGGCCGGTGCGCTGCTGCATGCCCAGCGCACGCTGTCGTTCTGGTACGGGTACCTGCATCTGGCGGTGTTCGCGGCGATCGTGGCCACCGGCGCGGGATTACACGTGGCGGCCTACTACGTCGACGGTGAATCGAAGCTGGATTCCGTCGGCACGGTGCTGGCGGTGGCGATCCCGGTGGGCGTCTACCTGGTGGCGATGTTCGTCATCTACTCGTTCTTGGTGGCGGATTTCGATCTGCTGCACGCACTTCTGCTGTTGCTGGCCGCGGCGGCCCTTGTGGCGGCGGTGGTGCTGGCCGCACATGGGACACCGATGGCGGTCTGCCTGCTGATCGTCACCGCGGCACCGGTGATGGTAGTCGTCGGGTTCGAGGCGGTCGGGCATCGGCACGCCGCCGAGATCGTCGGCCGACGCCTGGAGGTTCACCGCCCCGGGTGAGTCTCGAAGCTCTCCAACAGCATTCGTTCCTGCTCGGCCGCCAGCAGCCGTCGGGTCTTGGTACGGGTGATCAGGATGCCGATCGTGGCGAGGATCCACACCGCGTACTGCACCGACCAGGCCAGCCGGAACGACGCGAACGAGTAGCTGTCGGTGCCGGACAAGATCAGGCCCATGGCTTGCATCACCAGGAGCGCCGCCAGGAAGCCACCCATGTTGACCATGCCCTGGGCGGTGCCGAGCGTATGGCTCGGATTGAAGGTCCGGGCGAAGTCGAAGCCGACCATCGAACCGGGACCGCCCACCGAGATGACGACGATGAGCACCACCAACAGCCACACCGGCGCCGGGCCCGGCAAGGCCAGCACCACGGTCCAGATCAGGGCGTTGCTGGCGATGATCCAGAGCACCAGCCGTGACCTGCGGTGCGGATGACGGCCGGTGAATATCCCGATCATGATCCCGGCCGAGATCGCGGCGACGACCGAGATGGTCAGCAGAGAACCTGCTGCAGTCGCCGAAAGTCCCTGCGCCACCGTCAGGTACGGCACTCCCCACATCAGTGCGAACACCGTGACCGAGAACTGGGTGCCCATATGGGTGAAGAAGCCGAGCCTGGTCCCGGGCCGCAGCCAGACGGTCTTGATGCGGGACAGGGTGGTGTGTAAAGAGATCGGCTCGGATGTCAGCGCGGAACCGTGTGGTGTGTTGCGAATCAGGGCTAGCGCCAACGCGATCACCACGATTCCGAACGCCGCGACCGACAGGTAGGCCGGCGTCCACCCGGAGCCGGTGAGGATGGCAAGGAACGGGACCGCGGACAGGACCTGACCCAGCTGTCCGCAGATTCCGGTCAGCTGCGCCACCAACGGCACACGCGCCGGCTCGAACCAGTACGGCACCAGGCGGAGAACCGAGATGAAGGTCAACGCGTCGCCCAGGCCGACGACGGCCCGGGCACCGATGGCAGCGGGAAGCGACTCGCTCAGCGCCAGGACGAGCTGCCCGCCGGTCATCAGCGCCGCACCGCACACGATGAGCGCTCGGGATCCGAACCGGTCCAGCAGCAATCCGGCCGGAACCTGGGCCGCGGCGTAGACGATCACCTGCAGCACGACGAACGTGGACAGCACTCCCGGGCTCGCGGCAAACCTGTCAGCGGCTTGTAGGCCTGAGACGCCGAGGGTGGTGCGGTCGAGGACCGCGATGATGTAGGCGAGTAGCCCGGCGGCCCAAACGATCCAGGGGCGCACGCGGGCACCTTTCGTCAAATGTGTTTGTGGGGGCAGACGTACATGCTCTCGCACTGCAGCCGTCGAAGCGAACGGACTTCTTTGTCGTGGCTGTGAATTTCGTCTCGGGGCCGGCTTTGCGGCGATTATTAGAGTTGGCTGAAAATGCATACTCGCGTGGAAACTGAGACGGGTGGTGCGACATATGCGCAGATCGTCGGGGTACTTTCGAACTCGGCGGAGGATCGATGCATCTGGGTGTAAATTCGCTCGTGGCATTAACGGGGGAGTAGGGTGTCGGCATGAATCGATGTTCAAACCGGCGCGGAGGACGTCGGCTTGGTTGAGTATCGCCTTGAGGACCTGGCGCGCATTTCCGGCGTCAGCGCTCGCAATATCCGCGCTTATCGTGAGCGCGGACTGTTGGATTCGCCGCGTCGGGTCGGGCGCTCGGCGTACTACGGCGAGCGGCACCTGGCTCAGTTGACGGCGATCAGCCAGCTACTGGCCAAGGGTTTCAACTCGGCGCACATCGCCGAGTTCTTCGCAGGCCTGCGCAGCGGCAAGGACCTGCCCAGTGCCCTGGGGATCGACGCTTCGGACTGGAGCCGACCGACGGCACTGACACTGAATGTGGATCCGGCCGACGCCGATGTCCGTGCGCTCGTGGAGTTCGGATTGCTTCACATCGTCGACGGTGCCGTGGAAATGTCCGACCCCGCACTGGCCGCACTGCTCACCGACTCGGAGGACCAGCGGCGCTGCATCCGGATCATGGCCCACCTCGCGCGGTCGACCGATGCCGTGATTGATCGGGTAGCCGAGTCCGCTGTCGCGGCGCTGACCGAATGCCGGAGCGTCTCGTCCGACACCGACCTGAGCGAGCTGACCCGGGCCGTCGTGTCGGTCGGAGTAGATCGGGCCGTGCGGACGCGCCTGGCCACCGCTGATTGAGGGTTTGAAGGTCGTGTCCTGCTATCGGTACGGCAAGGCGGAGACCGCGGATGTCAACCTCATCCTCAAGCCGCGATTCGGCCAGTGGACTGAAATTGTTACCGGTGAGTAAGATAATCCAGCAAACTTTTTGTTCGGATGCTCAGGATTCGCTAGACAGAATCGGCCCGATTGTCTGCTGGTTCGCGGCCACTTCGGGGCCGTCGATGTGGCGGAAAATTTAGATAACGATTCGATAACAATACTGCCTTGATCTGCGCAGTTGTGGCTACTCGACCGTAACCACCTGCCAACAGGACGTTTGTCCCGAATGACTTTGGCCGCCAGTCGGTGCCGCGTTACGTTACCGGCGGTTACCCATGCGTAGAACTCGCCAGTAACCAATCTGGGCGGAAAACGCCCACTCCTTCTTATGACACTCTTAGTACGGCGGGAATGTGAGTGACACCGTCCGGAGAGCTCCGGCGGCCTGCGTTCCAGCCTGATTCGACGCTGAATCGCCGTTGGCCTGTCGCCGGGCAGCCACACCGCCCCAGACATGCAGACACCGAAGACCGCACGCGACAGCCACACGCGACCCCATTCACCGCAGAACCACAGCAGCACCGAGGAGATAGCGCCAGTGACGATCTACGAACACGACCGGGTGTCCGCCGGTCGCAACGACGATGAAGGATCCGTTGGTCGGCAGGCTGACTCCACCCATGCCCTCGTGGACCGGCTGAGCGCCGGAGAGCCCTACGCCGTGGCCTTTGGTGGCCAGGGCAGCGCCTGGCTGGAGACTCTTGAGGAGCTGGTGTCCTCGGCGGGGATCGAGGCCGAACTGGCGACCCTGGCCGGCGAGGCCGAGCTGCTGCTCGAGCCGGTTGCCGCCGAACTCGTCGTGGTGCGGCCCATCGGGTTCGAGCCGCTGCAATGGGTCCGCGCCCTGGCCGCCGAGGAGCCGGTGCCGTCCGACAAGCAGCTGACCTCGGCGGCCGTGTCGGTGCCGGGTGTGCTGCTCACCCAGATCGCCGCGGTGCGGGCACTGGCCCGACAGGGCATGGACCTGGTCGCCACCCCGCCGGTCGCCGTCGCCGGGCATTCCCAGGGTGTGCTGGCGGTCGAGGCGCTGGCCGCCAAGGGCACCAAGGACGTGCAGCTGCTGGCGCTGGCGCAGCTGATCGGCGCCGCGGGCACCCTCGTGGCCCGTCGCCGCGGGATCACCGTGCTGGGTGACCGCCCGCCGATGGTGTCGGTCACCAACGCCGAGCCCGAGCGCATCTACGAGCTGCTCGAAGAGTTCAGCCAAGACGTGCGCACCGTGCTGCCTCCGGTGCTGTCGATCCGCAACGGCCGGCGCTCCGTTGTGATCACCGGCACACCTGAGCAATTGTCGCGGTTCGAGCTGTACTGCAACCAGATCGCTGAGAAGGAAGAGGCCGAGCGCAAGAGCAAAGTCCGTGGCGGCGCGGTCTTCGCCCCGGTCTTCGACCCGGTGCAGGTCGAGGTCGGTTTCCACACCCCGCGCCTGGCCGACGGCATCGAGATCGTCGCGCGCTGGGCCGAGGCCGTCGGCATCGACGTCGAGCTGGCCCGCGAGATGACCGAGGCCATCCTGGTCAGCCAGGTCGACTGGGTCGACGAGATCACCGAGATCAGCGAGGCCGGTGCCCGCTGGATCCTTGACCTCGGGCCGGGCGACATCCTGACCCGCCTGACCGCCCCCGTCGTGCGCGGGCTCGGCATCGGCATCGTGCCCGCCGCGACGCGCGGTGGCCAGCGCAATCTGTTCACCATCGGCGCGGTGCCCGAGGTGGCCCGGCCGTGGTCCAGCTACGCCCCGACGGTCGTCAGCCTGCCCGACGGATCGGTCAAGCTCTCGACCAAGTTCACCCGGCTGACCGGACGCTCCCCGATCCTGCTGGCTGGTATGACCCCCACCACAGTCGACGCCAAGATCGTCGCCGCCGCAGCAAACGCCGGCCACTGGGCCGAACTCGCCGGCGGCGGGCAGGTCACCGAGCCGATCTTCAACGACCGCATCGCCGAGTTGGGTGAGCTGCTGGAGCCCGGCCGGGCCATCCAGTTCAACACCTTGTTCCTCGATCCCTATCTGTGGAAGCTGCAGGTCGGTGGCAAGCGGCTGGTGCAGCGTGCCCGTCAGTCCGGTGCGCCGATCGACGGCGTCGTCGTCAGCGCCGGCATCCCGGACCTGGAAGAGGCCGTCGAGCTGATCGGCGAGCTGAACGACCTGGGCATCAGCCACGTGGTGTTCAAGCCGGGCACCGTCGAGCAGATCCGCTCGGTCATCCGGATCGCGGCCGAGGTGCCCACCAAGCCGGTGATCGTGCACATCGAGGGCGGCCGCGCCGGTGGCCACCACTCGTGGGAGGACCTCGACGACCTGCTGCTGGCCACCTACTCCGAGCTGCGCAGCCGGTCCAACATCACCATCTGCGTCGGCGGCGGCATCGGCACGCCCGAGCGCTCCGCCGAGTACCTGTCCGGCCGCTGGTCGGCCGCCCACGGCTACCCGCTGATGCCGATCGACGGCATCCTGGTCGGCACCGCCGCCATGGCGACCCTTGAGGCCACCACCAGCCCGCAGGTCAAGCAGCTGCTGGTGGACACCAAGGGCACCGAGGCCTGGGTGGGTGCGGGCAAGGCTGCCAACGGCATGGCCTCCGGCCGCAGCCAGCTCGGCGCCGATATCCACGAGATCGACAACACCGCGTCGCGTTGCGGCCGGCTGCTCGACGAGGTGGCCGGTGACGCCGAAGCAGTGGCGGCCCGCCGCGACGAGATCATCGCCGCGATGGCCAACACGGCCAAGCCGTACTTCGGCGATGTCGCCGAGATGACCTACCTGCAGTGGCTGCGCCGCTACATCGAGCTGGCGATCGGCGAGGGCAACAGCACCGCCGACACCAAGCGCGACGACTCGCCGTGGCTGGACATCACCTGGCGCGACCGCTTCGAGCAGATGCTCAAGCGGGCCGAAGCACGTTTGCATGCACAGGATTTCGGTCCGATCGAGACCCTTTTCGATGACGAGCAGTTGCTCGAGGACCCGAAGGGTGCCCTGGCCGCGCTGGTCTCGGCCTATCCGGATGCCGCGTCCGTGCAGCTGCACCCGGCCGATGTGCCGTTCTTCGTCGAGCTGTGCAAGACGCTGGGCAAGCCGGTCAACTTCGTCCCGGTCATCGACAAGGACGTGCGCCGTTGGTGGCGCAGCGATTCGCTGTGGCAGGCCCACGACGCGCGTTACGACGCCGATCAGGTCTGCGTCATCCCCGGCACCGCCGCCGTCGCCGGCATTACCCGGGTCGATGAGCCTGTCGGTGAGCTGCTCGACCGCTTCGAGCAGGCCGCCGTCGACGAGGCGCTGGCCGCCGGTGCGCAGCCGCAAGCGGTGCTGTCGCGCCGTCAGGGCCGCGACGATGTGACCGGTCCCTTGGCCGTGCTGCTGGACGCTCCCGACGTGTTGTGGGCTGGGCGCACCTCGGTCAACCCGGTGCATCGGATCGCCCCCGCGGTTGAGTGGCAGGTGCGTGAAGGGTCTGAGAACCGTTCCGCCACACATCCTTCCACCGGAGCCCGGCTTGAGGTCGCCGACGATCGCCATGTGGTGCTGTCGGTGCCGCTGTCGGGAACCTGGATCGACATCCGGTTCACCCTGACCGACGCCATCCGCAGCGGTGGCGCACCGGTGGTCGAGGTCGAGGACGCGGCGACCGCGATGCGGTCGGTGCTCGCCATCGCCGCCGGCGTCGACGGACCCGACGCACTGCCTCCCGTCGTCGACGGGACGGCCAAGGTCACCGTCGCCTGGAACCCCGAGCAGGTCGCCGACCACACCGGCGTCACCGCGACATTCGGTGCGCCGCTGGCGCCGACGCTCACCGTCGTCCCCGACGCGCTCGTCGGCCGCTGCTGGCCCGCGGTGTTCGCCGCGATCGGTTCGGCCGCCACGGACTCCGGATTCCCGGTCGTCGAGGGCCTGCTGAGCCTGGTGCACCTGGACCACGCCGCGCACCTGTTGTCGGCGCTGCCGACCGAGCCCGCCGAAT
>MSTD01000016.1:128485-143959 GCA_001942045.1 Mycolicibacterium porcinum | reverse complement strand
GGCGCCGGTGGCCGCTCAACTGGGCGGCTGGGTCGGCCTCGAGGAGCAAGCCCGCAAGGTCGACGACGAGCTCAACGCCGTCGCCGCGGCCAAGAAGTGGGTCAACGAGCACGCAGCCGCCTTCCGCAATCGGCGGCTCAAACCCATTGCCGCACAAGCCCGCGACATCTGGCATCAACTCCGTCAGGAAAGCAACGTCGACCTCGTCGAGATCTCACTGGAGGGAACCGCCACCCGGCGCAAGGTGGTCCTGGAAGGGGCCGTCGACGGAAAGCCGACCAAAGCGCTGTCGGTGATGAGCCAGGGCGAGCTGCACGCCCTGGCCCTGGCACTGTTCCTGCCGCGGGCCACCTCGGCGAAGAGCCCGTTCCGGTTCGTCGTCCTCGACGACCCGATCCAGGCGATGGACCCCTCCAAGATCGACGGCTTCGTTCAGGTGCTGTGCGAGATCGCCAAGACGCACCAGGTGATCGTGTTCTCCCACGATGACCGGTTGGCCTCGGTCATCCGGGAAACCGGGGTCGACGCCAGGCTCATCGAGGTGGTCCGCGAGACCGGTTCGCGAGTCACCGTGCGCGACAACGTCAATCCCGCCGTGCGCCACGTCGATGACATCTTCGCGTTGATCAAGGACACCAAGATGCCCGACGACATCAAAGGCCGCGCCGCTCCGGCCCTGTTTCGGATGGCACTGGAATCCGCTGCCAAACAGACCTTCTACGCCAAGCAGGCGCAGGCCGGGCGGGCCATGGCCGAATCCGAGGAAAAATGGTCGTCGGCCAAGAAGACCTCGAGCCGCCTGGCGCTGGCGATCCACGGGGACCCGCAGATCGATCTGACCCCCTGGCTCAAGCCTGAACGCAAACGGGCGCTGCGGATCTGCAACGCCGGCGCCCACGGCGATGCCAAGACCGTGACGATCCACGACGTTCGCGACCTGGAGAAGACCGTTCTGGAAGTGCTGGCGTTGCGGTGAGTGCGATGGATCTGCTCGGCCAGGCCCAGCGCGTGCTGCGGGCGCCCGGCACAGCCGAGGGACTGTCGTCACGGGTGGCGGCGTTCCTGGCCCGACAGGCGTTGGAAGAGATCATCGATCAGCGCTGCCGGGCGCTCGACGCCGACGCTCCGTGGGCGAACTCGCGCAGCAAGCTGGTGGTGCTCAAGTCTCTCGACACGGCGGAGGCCGCCGACCGCGCGGCGCTGGCGTGGAATCGGCTCAGCGTCGCCTGCCATGTGCACGCCTTCGAGATGCAGCCGTCCACCGCCGAGGTCGAGTACTTGTGCGGGGTGGTCGCGTCGCTGATTCTCGCCGAGTCCCCCTGATCAGCGAGACAGCGGAACTATGATCCGCACATGACTCGGGCCAGATTGGTGCTGTTGTCAGGGGTCGTGATCGCGGGTTTCGTGGGCGTCGCGACACCCGCCCACGCCGAACCGGCACCGCCATGCGCTTTCGCGTTGTCGCCACCTGCCGTCGTCCACGTCGACGGCGCCGACATGGTCAGCGTGACCGTCTCCCCGGACGCCTGCGGAGCCCCGGCCGATCCCCGTTTCAGCGTCGCCTGCGTCCAACGCCAAGACAACGCTTCGCCGGTGCAATGCAATCAGGGCCGGGGAGCTCAACCGGCGCAGGTGCTGACACCGTTCCGGCCCGGCGCGACGTATGTGGCCACCGGGCGGGCCTGCGGCGGGTGGATGGGAATCGCCGAGATCGCCCCGCAATGCCAGGTGCTCGGGCCGATCGCCGCGCCGCTGTAGCCGCCGGAAGGCTCGTTGCCGCCCGTTCATCTGTGAACTCCCTGCCGGTCACCTGTGCGAGGCAAGCTCGTGCGTTCGACATCGGCAGAACTGAAGAGGGTGACGGATGAGAACGGCACGGGCCACAGCGGTGACCACAGTGGCAGCGCTGATCCTGGCGGGCTGCTCCACCGAGGACACGAAGTCAGGGGAGACCCCGAAGGCGACGTCACCGATCGACTGGAACCTGCCCGACGCGGACCGTTACCACCGCACCGCCACCTACCCGGTGTACCTCAACAGGCCGGCCGACGACCCGGTCGACAAGGAGACCGTCGCCGAGATCTCCACCGTCGCCCCCGACGGCAACACGGTCATCTACACCGACGCCGCGGCCAAACGCATCGGCTTCCTCGACGTCACCGACCCCGCCAAACCCGTTGGCAAAGGCACCCTTTCCCTCGCCGAGCTGGGCCACAAGGACGACCAGCCGACATCGGTGGCGGCGGTGAACGACCACGTCCTCGTCGTCGTCGACACCACCGGCGGTGACTTCGCGCACCCGTCCGGGCGCGTCGACATCGTCCGCATCAGTGACCGCACCCGCGTGCACAGCATCGACCTGGGCGGCCAACCCGACTCGATCGCCATCAGCCCCGACGGATCCTTCGCCGCGATCGCGATGGAGAACCAGCGCAACGAGGAGTTCACCCCGTCCGGCAAGGAGGAAGGCGACTTACCCCAGCCGCCAACCGGATTCGTACAACTGATCGACCTCAAGGGTGCGCCGAACACCTGGACGCCCCGAAAGGTGGACTTCGATGTCGACGCCGCGCGACAAGCCGGCCTGGACACTCCCGAAGACCTCGAACCCGAATACGTCAGCATCAACTCCCGCGGTCAGGTCGCGGTGACCCTGCAGGAGAACAACGGCATCGCCGTCCTCGACGGCCGCACCGGCACGGTCACCAAGATCTTCAGCGCGGGAAGCCAATCCGTCGACGGAATCGACACCAAGGAAGATGCCGCGATCGACCAGACCGGCTCGATCAAGGACACCCCGCGCGAACCCGACGCCATCGGCTGGATCGGAGACGACTACGTCGCCACCGCCAACGAAGGCGACTGGAAGGGCGGCACCCGCGGTTGGACGATCTTCAACGCCGAGACGGGCACGGTGGTGTGGGACGCCGGAAACTCCCTCGAACAGCTCGCGGTGCGCACCGGCCTGCACATCGAAAGCCGGGCCCAGGCCAAAGGCCCTGAGCCGGAAGGCCTGGCCATCACCACGATCGGCGGCCGGCCCGTCGCGCTGATCGCCGCCGAGCGCAGCAACTTCGTCGCCGTCTACGACGTCACTGAACCGGCCGCCCCGAGGTTCCGGCAGATCCTGCCGACCACGCCCGGCCCCGAAGGGGTTCTGCCGATCCCGTCACGCAATCTGTTGGCGATCTCCTCGGAAGCCGACGACGCCGAGAACCGCGTGCGGGCCTCGGTCAACCTCTACGGCTACGGCGAATCCTTCGCCACCGCAGGCAAACCGGACTTCCCGTCGATCGTCTCCGGCGATATCGACGGCGCACCCATCGGGTGGGGAGCGCTCGGCGCGCTGTCGGCGGACCCGAAGGACGCCAACCGGCTCTATACCGCCACCGACATCGCCTACGGTCCGGCCCGCATCCTCGGCGTCGACGTGAGCCGAAAGCCGGCCCTGATCGACAGTGCACTCACCGTCACCGAACACGGCAAGCCCGTCACCCTCGACACCGAGGGCATCTCGGCGCGACCCGACGGCGGATTCGTGTTGGCCGTGGAAGGTGAAGACGGCGCCGGTAACCAGATCGTGTACGTCGCCGCCGACGGCGCGATCGAGAAGCGCGTCCCGCTCCCCAAAGACATTGCGGCGCAACTCGGCAGCAACGGTCTGGAAGGCATTGCCGTCGAGGGAAGCGCCGTCTGGGTAGCGCTGCAACGTGAGCTCAAATCCGACCCGAAGGGCGTCGTTCGCATCGGGCGTTACACACCGGACGGCGACAAGTGGGACTGGTTTGGCTACCAGCTGGACACCACGGCCACCAAGGACGATTGGCTGGGCGTCTCCGAAATCGCCGTCCACAATGGTGAATTGCTGGTCCTCGAACGCGACAAGCTCAACGGGCCCGACGCGCGGGTGAAGGCGCTCTACCGGGTCGCGATTCCCGAGGGCGCAGGACAAACCGGCAACAAGCCGCACGTCCTGCCGAAGACCATGGCCCGCAATCTGTTGCCCGACCTGCAGGCCACCAACGGCTACGTCCAGGAAAAAGTCGAGGGCTTCGCCATCGCCGGCAACCAGAACCTGTATGTGGTCACCGACAATGACGGGCTCGACGACGCCAACGGCGAAACGGTCTTCCTCGGTCTCGGCCCCGCGGCCGAAGCCCTCAAGGGGTAGCGCCCGAACCCTCGCGGTGGGTGGTGGGGGTGGTGTTGGAGACTGTGTCGAGAGTGCAGGATATGCCGGCGGAATGTCGAAATCGTCTGGAAAAGCTGCACTCTCGTCGCAGTGGCTGGAAGGGGACAGTACCTCCGGCATCGATTCCGCCAAAGGCGCCGATCTGAGTTTCAACGTCAACCTGTAGGTCCACGTGTCATGATGGCGCCCATGAGGACGGCGTTCATCCGCTCCGACAAGCTGCTGATCTTCGGTGGCCTGGCCATCTGCATCGTGGCCGGGCTGTCGCACTACGGTGGCTGGCCGCATCTGGTCGGCTTTGTCGTCAGCGCCCTGGCGGTCACCGTACTGGCCTCCCTCGTCGGCCTGGCCGTCGACCAACTCGGCGACCGGTTCGGCCCCGGCGCAACCGGGGTGCTGCAGTCCGCACTCGGCAATCTGCCGGAGCTGTTCATCTGCATCTTCGCTCTCAAGGCCGGGTTGGTCGATGTGGTGCGGGCGGCGTTGATCGGCTCCATCCTGGCCAACCTGCTCTTGGTGCTGGGCCTGGCGTTCCTGGTCGGTGGGCTGAAGCATGGCCCGCAGAAGCTCGGCTCGGCCCAGGTGCGGACCATCCTCGTGCTGATGGTGCTGTCGGTGACCGCCATGGCGATTCCGTCGATCGCCCACGAGGTGCACGCTCCGGCCTCCGAACACGAAGTGTCGTTCTCGATGATCGTGTCGGTCGTGCTGCTGGTGCTGTTCGCGCTGTCGCTGCCGTACTCGCTGAGCCGGGACAAGGACAAGACCAGTGAGCCTGTGCCGCAACCAGATAAGGAGCCGCCGCGGTGGCCGGTCGGTGTGGCGATCGGCATGCTGGCCATCGCCGGCGCGGCGGCGGCGTTCGTCTCGGACTGGTTCGTCGCCGCGCTGGAACCCGCGATGGACTCGCTGCACATTTCGCAGGCGTTCGCCGGTCTGGTGATCGTGGCGATCGCAGGCAACGCCGTGGAGAACGTCGTCGGGGTGCAACTGGCCGCCAAAAACCAGTCGGAGTACGCCTTCTCGATCATCCTGAACAGCCCGATCCAGATCGCGCTGGTGCTGGCCCCGGTGCTGGTGCTGGTGAGTCAGATCTTCGGGCTCGCCTCGCTGACCCTGGTGTTCGGGCCGATGCTGATCGTCGCGCTGCTGGTCGCCGTCATCTTGGCCGCGATCATCGCGTTCGACGGTGAATCCACCTGGCTGGAAGGCGCGGCGCTGATCGCGTTGTACTGCATCATCGCCGCCTCGTTCTGGTGGGGCTAACCCTCGGCCGCCACCAGTGACCCCAGCTTGATGTCGGGGTTGTCCCGCTGGAAACCCTCCAGCCGCCACGGTGTCGAGAACAGCACCAGCATCACGCCGTCGGTGCGGGTCAGCACTTCACAGGACACCTGACGGTTCACGAACTCGGCGTCCTCGGGACGCACCACCCGCGCGACCTGATACGGCAGCGATTCCAGGGCGATCGGCGCGCTGAGTTCGGTGGCCATCCGGTGGGCGGCCACCTCGAACTGCATCGGCCCGACGGCGGCGAACACCGGGGCCTGGTCGCCGCGCTTGTCTGAGCGCAGCACCTGCACGACGCCTTCCTGCTCCAGCTGCTCGATGCCCTTGCGGAACTGCTTGTGCTTGCTGGGGTCGGTGCCGCGGGCCACCGCGAAATGTTCGGGGGAGAAGCTCGGGATCGGCGGGTACACCACCGGGATGTCCCGGTACAGCGTGTCACCGGGGCGCAGCGCCGCGGCGTTGGCCAACCCGATCACGTCGCCGGGCCAGGCGTCGTCGAGCGTCGAGCGCTGCTGACCGAACACCGACTGCGCGTACTTGGTGACGAACGGCTTGCCGGTGGCGGCGTGGGTGAGCACGTCGCCGCGCTCGAAGGTGCCCGAGACCACCCGCGCGTAGGCGATGCGGTCGCGGTGCGAGGTGTCCATGCCGGCCTGCACCTTGAACACGAACGCGCTGAACGGTGAGTCGACCGCCCGTCGTACCCCGTCGACATCGAGCGACCCGCTGGGTGCCGGTGCCAACTCGACCAGGACGTCGAGCAGCTGGTTCACCCCGAAGTTCAACGCGGCCGAGGTGAACAGCACCGGGGAGGACTCACCGGACAGGAAGGTCTCCCGGTCGTAGCCCGACCCGTCGGCCGACAGCAGTTCCGACTCCTCGACCGCGGTGTCCCAGTCGTCACCGGCGGCGGCGTGGGCATCGGCCGCGGCGATGTGCTCCTCGGGCGCCGCGGTGGCCCCGCCCGCGGTGCGGGTGAACCGGATGAACTTCTCGGCCCGGCGATCCATCACACCCTTGAAGTCGCCGGCGATACCCACCGGCCAGGTCAGGGGAGTGGTGCGCAACCCGATCCGCTCATGGATCTCGTCCATCAGCTCCAGCGCATGCCGGCCCGGGCGGTCCCACTTGTTGATCACTGTGATGATCGGGATCCCGCGGTGCTTACACACCTGGAACAGTTTCAGGGTCTGCGGCTCAAGGCCCTTCGCGGCGTCGATCAGCATCACTGCGCAGTCCACCGCCGTCAGCACCCGGTAGGTGTCCTCGGAGAAGTCGGCGTGGCCGGGGGTGTCGAGCAGGTTGATGACGCAGTCGCGGTACGGGAACTGCAGCGCGGTCGAGGTGATCGAGATGCCGCGGGCCTTCTCCATCTCCATCCAGTCCGACACCGTCGACTTGCGGCCCGCCTTGCCGTGGATCGCGCCCGCCTCGTTGATCACCCGGGCGTGCAGCGCCAGCGCCTCGGTCAGCGTCGACTTACCGGCGTCGGGGTGGCTGATGACGGCGAAGGTGCGACGACGGGCCGCCTCAGCCGCGATCTTGGCAGCTTGGGCGGAGGTGGTGGCAGGCGAGGCGAGGGCGTTGTCGGTCATGTCGATAAGCGATGGTATGGGGGTTGAGAGGCAAACCCGTAATCGAGGGATGATCGATCCTGATGAACATCTGCGTCTTCCTCTCCGCCGCCGACCTCGATGACCGCTACACCGAACCGGCGCGCGCCTTCGCCGAACTCCTCGGCAAGGGCGGCCACACCCTCGTCTGGGGTGGCTCCGACAAGGGCCTGATGAAGGTCGTTGCCGACGGCGTGCAGAACAGCGGCGGCCGGCTGGTCGGGATCTCGGTCGAATTTCTGCGGCAGCAGGCCCGGGACGGCGCCGACGAGATGGTGATCACCGCGGACCTCTCCGAGCGCAAGGCGACGCTGCTTGCGCGTTCCGACGCGCTGGTGGTGATGGCCGGCGGCCTTGGCACCCTCGACGAAGCCACCGAGATCTTGGAGCTGCGCAAACACCGGCGGCACGACAAACCCGTGGTGCTGCTGAACACCGCGGGTTTCTACGACGGCCTGGTGATCCAACTGCGACGGATGGAGCAGGACGGCTTCCTGCCCCTGCCGCTGGACGATCTGTTCTACGTCACCGAGGAACCCGATGCCGCGATCGCGTACCTGGAGAACGCGGTTACCTGAAACAACGACCCGATCACGACTCGCCCACATCGGGTGGCCGTTGCGCCTAACACCAGGCGGTCCGGCTACGATTGACGCACCGATCGGAACCTCGATCAATCAGGCCCTCGCCGAACCACATTGGAGTGATGTTGACGTCTGTTCGTCGTGCCTACCTCGCGGTCGCACTTGCTGTGTTGGCCGTGTCAGGTGGTGTCGTTGTTTCGGCCCTGCCGGACTGCGCCGAGCACTGCCAGACGTTGGCCGCGGCACCACAGGGCGCCCCGCAGCCGTCGCCCACCGAACCGGCCCGGTTGACCATCACCCCAAGGCCCGATGCTGAGGTCGACCCGCTGGCCCGGGTGATGGTCACGGCCGACACCGGCACCGTGGCGCGCGTGACGATGCTCAACGACGCCGGCAAAGAGATCCCCGGCATCCTCACCCCCGACGCCAGGACCTGGAAGCCGACCACCACCCTCGGCTACGGCCGCACTTACACGCTCAAGGTCGACGCGCGCGGCCCCGGCGGCATGCCGACCCGCAAGACCGTCTCGTTCTCCACCGTGACCCCCGGCTACCAGGCCCGCGTCTACCTCAACGGCACGAACTACGCCCCGCTGCAGGACGGTGCCACCTACGGCATCGGCATGGTGATCGTCGCGCGCTTCGACGAACCCGTCACCGACAAGGCCAGCGCCGAGAGCCGGATGAAGGTGATCACCGAGCCCAAGGCCCTCGGCTCGTGGAACTGGATCGACGATCAGACCGCGCACTGGCGTCCGGAGAAGTACTACGCCCCGGGCACCAAGGTCACCGTCGACGCCGGCATCTACGGCGCCAAACTCGGCGACGACCTCTACGGCGCGCAGGACGAGAAGGTGTCGTTCAACATCGGCGCCTCACACGTCACCGTCGCCGACGACACCGACAAGCAGGTCCGGGTCTACGACAACGGCAAACTCGTGCGGACCATGCCGACCTCGATGGGGATGGGCGGTACCGAGACCGTCGGCGGCACCACGATGAGCTTCTGGACCCCGCGCGGCATCTACACCGTGATGGACAAGGCCAACCCGGTGATCATGGACTCGTCGACCTACGGCCTGCCCGTCAATTCGCGGCTCGGCTACAAGACCACCATCCCGTGGGCCACGCGTATCAGCATCGACGGCATCTACCTGCATCAGCTGAACTCGACGATCTGGGCGCAGGGCAAGGAGAACGTCAGCCACGGCTGCCTGAACCTCAGCGGTGAGAACGCCGAGTGGTTCTACAACTTCTCGGTGCCCGGCGACATCGTCGAGATCCGCAACACCGGCGGCGACCCGCTCAAGCCGACCAACAACGGCGACTGGTCGGTGCCCTGGGCCGAATGGATCAAGGGCAGCGCGCTGCGCTGAGTGGATCTAGGCGGACAAGGCCTTCAATTCGTCCAGCGTCGACGCGACGATCTCGCCCAGCCCGGCGTCGGCGCGGTCGCGCACCCATTGGCCGAACGCGACCTTGAACACCGCAATCCCGGTTTCGGCGGCCAAGCGCGCGGCCGCATCATCGGCGCCGCGATGGCGTAGCGCCTCGGCCATCTCGGCAGACAGCGTGGCGAGCTTGATCAGTTCGCGTTCCTGAAGCGCGGGGTTGGCATCGACGACGGACTGCCTGCGCCGCGCATGGTCGCGCCGACCGTCGAACATCGCCGCGAGCGCGGTCAACGCGGCACCGACGACATCGAGGGGCGCGGCACCGGCCGGGGCGGCGGCGATTGCGTCGACCAGGAGTTCGGTGAGCGCGGTTTGTCCGCCGAACAGCGCCTCGCGCTTGTCGGCGAAGTAGCGGAAGTAGGTCCGCTCGGTCAGCCCGGCCCGCTCGGCGATCTCGGCGACGGTGGTCTGGTCGAACCCGTGCTCGAGGTAGAGCTGCAGGGCCGCCTCTTCCAGGCGCTCACGCGAGTTGGGCTCCCAGCGGCTCATGGAGATGATCCTAGGGAATGTCAGTGACTGTCATCGCGTTCCTATTGATGACAGTCACTGACATCGGGAGGATTTCATGAAGGTTTTCGTCACCGGCGCATCTGGGTTTGTGGGCACGGCGGTGGTCCGTGACCTCGTGGCGCACGGACACGACGTCGTCGGCCTGGCACGCTCCGACGCGTCGGCCGACGCGATCAGGGCGAATGGCGCGGACGTCCATCGCGGCGACCTGAACGATCACGACAGCCTGCGGGCCGCCGCCGAGGCCAGTGATGGTGTCATTCACCTGGCCTTCCATCACGACTTCGACAACTTCACCGACGCGGGGGCACTGGACCGTCGTGCCATCGAGGTCCTCGGCGCGACCCTCGCCGGCTCGGACCGCCCGCTGGTCGTCACCTCCGGTGTGGCCGGCCACAGCGCCGGCCGGGTGCTGACCGAGAACGACCCGTTTCAACCCGGGCTGCCCCGGCACTCCGAGCCCGCAGTGCTGGCGTTCGCCGACAAAGGAGTTCGAGCCTCGATCGTCCGACTCTCGCCGACGACCCACGGCGAAGGGGATCACGGATTCGTGCCACGACTCATCCAGATCGCCCGGGAGAAGGGCGTCTCGGCCTACCTCGGGGACGGCGCCAACCGCTGGCCGGCGGTACACCGCCTCGACGCCGCGCCGCTGTTCCGGCTGGCCGTCGAGCAGGCACCCTCCGGGACGGTGCTGCACGCCGCCGCCGAAGAAGGGATCGCGGGCCGTGACATCGCCACCGCCATCGGTCGCCACCTCGATCTGCCGGTGACCTCGATCCCGGCCGACAAGGCCGTCGAACACTTCGGGTGGATCGGCGGTCTCTTCGCTCTCGACGTCCCGACATCGAGCGCATTGACTCGCCAACGGTTCGGCTGGCAACCGTCCGAAGCGGGACTGCTCGACGATCTCGACCGCGGGCACTACTTCGGCTGAGTGCCGCTATTCGAACACCCGACGCGGCGGCGGGGGCTTCTTCACGATGGCAGGCAGGATGAATGTTTCGATGTAGCCCCTGGCTACCGCAGGGTCGTTGCGCACGGGCACCGCTTTCACCAGGAACCCGAGCGCGGTCGCGATGACGAACTGCGCCAAGTCATGTGCGTGCAGGCCGGGCCGGAACTGGCCGGCGTCGTCGGCGATCATGGCCTCGATGGTGTTCTGCACCAACTCGGTCAGGTCCGAATCGGCGGCGATCAATGACGCGATCGTGCCCTCGGAGGTTTGGTCGGCGATCGTGTTGAGCAGCGGGTCGGACACCAGCTCTGTCGCGACGATGACCAGACTCTCGACCAACAGATCGACGGGACCGGCGTTTTCGGGGATCCGGGTGAGGATCGACGCCATGTGCCGCTGGGTGGTGCGCTGCACCATGGCCGCGATCAGCTCGTTGCGGTTGGCGAACTGGCGGTAGATCGCGGTGCGCGAATAACCGGCCTCGTGGGCGATGACCTCCATGGTCGAGGCCCGGTATCCGCGGGTGACGAACAGGTGCTCGGCGGCATCCATCAACACCTCGCGGGACTGCTCGGCGGTGTTGCCGCCGCCAACCGGGCGTCCCCGGGGTCGGCGTGCTGGTGCTGACAATCGACCATCCTGCTCGGCTGTGTAGTGGGGTTTCAGTATGCCGGAACGGCGCCCCTGGACCGGGGACCGTGAACCATTAAAGAAACATTTCCGCCAATTTGTGTATTTTCCTGCGGACGGGCGGTGGCGCCGGTTAGCGTGCCTGCGTGATCAAACCGGGGCGGGCGATTCATGTGTTCACGGCGATGGGATGGGGTGTGTTGGTAGTCGCCCTCTGGATGGGGCTGATTGCGGGCGCGGCGTCAACGGCCCACGCTGATCCCGGCCACGAGAAGTCAACCACCCAGTCCGCCAACGATTCTGACAAGCCGACGAAACAACGGGACAAAGCCAGCCGCCTGGGCCCGCGCAAGGACAAGCCGCGGCAGGCCGACGATTCGGCCTCGCGTCAGCGCCTGAAACTGTCGCTGCCCAAGCCCTTGGCGGGGTCCCTGCCGAAGCGTTCTGACGTCCATGATGTGTTCGACGGCATTGCCGAGCGGGCGCGCACGGAACTGACCGATATTGCCGACCGGGTGCCGAACCTCCGGACCGCGCAATCACTTCCGCGGCCCAAGGTCGCCGCCAAACGTGACGCACCGCTGCCCGCGGCCACCGACACCACTGTGGCCGACAAGGCAGTGCCGGACATTGCCGACGCGATCGACGCTGTCACTCACCCGGGCGAACCGGAGGCGCCGCAGGTTGACGTGACCACCGTCGTCGACCGGATCGCGACCGAGGGCCGCACCTTGTTCACCGGCATCACCGATCGGGTATCGAAAACCGTTACCGATCAACCAGTGACGCGACCGATCGCTCAACTGGCCGCCGCCACCGTCAGTGCCCCGGCCACCGCGCCGCGGCCCGAGCCCCTGGTGAACATCGTCGGCTCGCTGGTGTTCAACGTGGTTGGCGCTGCGCTGCAAGTGTTCTCGGGTCCGCCGGTGCTCCCGCCAGGCAGCAACGTCACTGTCCGCAGCTCGACACTGGACATGCCGGGCACCAACCAGACCGTGCGCGCGGACTGGTACTTCCCCGAAGATCCGGAATCGGCTGACGGTTTCATCTACCTGCAGCACGGGTTCATGGCCACCGGGCCGATGTACAGCTACACCGCGGCGTATCTGGCCGAGGAGACCAACAGCATCGTCGTCGTACCCACGGTGTCGTCAAACCTGTTCGACGTCAACGGAGAATGGCTCGGCGGAGAGCCGATGCAGCAGTCCGTCGCTGACCTGTTCGCCGACGACCGGACCGAACTGACCGCGAGCGCCAGCGCGGCGGCGGGCCACCCCGTCACGCTGCCGTCCAAGTTCGTCCTGGTCGGGCATTCCCTGGGCGGGATGCTCGTCACCGGCGCCGCCGGACGCATGGTCGACAACGGCGCGGTCGACGACCTGGCCGGGGTGGTGCTACTCGACGCGGTCGACACTCACAACGACATGCCCGACGCCCTCGACACGCTCAGCGGCGCCAATGACCGTCCGGTGCTGCTCATTTCGTCCGAGCCGTATGTGTGGAATCGCAACGGCACGGTAGGTCAGGAACTGCAGGCCGCCCGGCCGGGGAAGTTCAACGGCGTCATGCTGGTCGGGGGACGGCACATCGACGGACTCCAGGGCGCCAACCCGATCCTGCAGTTCGCCGAGTACCTCATCGCCGGCTTCTCACAGCCGCAGAATGTCGATGCGGTCAAGACGATTTCGGCCGGCTGGATCAACGACATGTACGACGGCACCGACATCACCGGCACGCCGCAGGAGCGCATCGAGATTCCCACCCCGTCGGGCACCGCCACCGCGGTGGTGCTGCCGTTCACCTCCACCGAGCCGGTACAGGCCACCCCGTGGGACGGACTGGTGGAGCCGATCCTCGATGCCCTGTTCCAGTACGCGGTGTACGAGCCGCTGGCCGGACAGTCAGTGGCGCTGACCGTCTGACGGTCGAAATCGGTGCCCGCCGCCCCATCGTGGCGGCCATATCCTGGTGAGGACGCCGAACCGGGGGGTGCCGTGGAGCAGACGCCGCCAGAGGAATACCCACACGAGTGGGTGGACCGGTATGGGCCCCAAACGTATGCACCCCAGGCCTACTACCCCCGCCCGCCCTCGGCGGCGAACGCGCACTACCAGGCCATGCTGGCCACCCGATGTGTCGTCGGGGTGATCGGCGGCGGCGCGGTGGCGTTCTGGGCGTTGGTCGTCTGGGCGATGCTGAGTTCGGCATTCGACACGGATCCGGCCACCGATCCGCACGGTTACGGGATCGTCTTCGGCGTTCTCATCTCGGTACCGGTGAGCCTGTTCTGGGCCCTCGTGTTGCCGTTCGCCGCACCTAGACGTCGGTGGGGCCGCGCCTTCGCGATCTCGTTGCTGAGCTTTCTGGCACTCAACGCGTTGGTGTTCTGGGCGCTGAGCGTCTCGGGCGCCGGCTAGCGCCGCCCGCGCGTTCGCTGACATCCGCTGAACAAGGCATATACCAAGCTCAGCTATACATTTTGCCGCGAAATCGTTAACCAAATTGGTGCGTGATCCGTGTGTGATTCAGCCCACCGACGGGGTACATTGTGATCGCTGTCATAGGAAAGGGCGTGCAATGGTCGGTGCATTTGTAGGCGTACTTCTGCTGGTGCTCGGCATCGGTGCGGTCGCCGGCGTCGTCACGGCTGTCGCGATGGGCTTGCCCACCCTGGCGATCGTGATCGGCCTCATCTCCGGCGCATTTTTCGCCGGACGCGCCGTTTAGAGCTTCAGCCGCTTTCGCAGGCCGGTCGCTCGGACTGCCTGCCGGGAGATCGCCGCGCGAATCTCCGCCTCGGACCCCACGACGCGCACCCGCGTCTTGGCCCGGGTGACCGCGGTGTAGAACAGCTCCCGCGTCAGCAGGCGGGAGTCCTCCGGCGGTAGCAGCACGGTCACCTCGTCGGCCTGGCTGCCCTGCGACTTGTGGATCGTCATGGCGTGCATGGTCTCGACCTCGGTGAGCCGACCGGTGGCGAAGGACGCGGACCCGCCGGCGGTCCCGCCCACGATGGCCCGCAGGCCGTCCGGGGTGGCGACGGTGACGCCGGTATCGCCGTTGTAGAGCTTGAGCCCATAGTCGTTGGCGGTCACCAGGATCGGCCGGCCCACGTACCACGACGCCCACATCGGCTCACCGGTCGCCTCAGCCAGCCACCGCTGCACCTGCCGGTTCCACTGCGCGACGCCGAACGGGCCGTGCCGGTGCGCGCACAACAGCCGATGCTCGTCGAGGATGGTCAGCGCCGTGCGCGCATCCCCGAGGATCGCCGCCTGCCGCAACGCAAGAGCATGCGGCACAAGCACTTCCCGCAAGCGTTCGGTCGGGTCCGAGGACACCCACTCGACATGCTCGCCCCCGGCCGCCAACACCTCCAGCGCGCCGGATGCGTCCCCGGTCCGAATTGCTGACGCCAGCGCGCCGATCGACTCGCCGAACCGGTGCGAGGTTTGCAGGGCCGCCACCCCGCGCGAACCCAGCCCGTCCACCAGATCGGCCAACACCGCGCCGGCTTCCACCGAGGCCAGCTGATCGAGATCGCCGACCAGCAGCAGCCGGGTTTGCGGACGCACCGCCTCCAGCAGACGCGCCATCATCGTCAGCGACACCATCGAGGTTTCGTCGACGACGATCACGTCGTGCGGCAACCGATTCGCCCGATGATGACGGAACCGCGACGACGTGTCCGGTCGGGGCCCCAGCAGCCGGTGCAGTGTGGTGGCCTGCAGACCCGAGATCCGCTCCCGGTCCACGGCGTCGAGCCGGTTCACCTCGAGCTGCACGGCCTCCTGCAGCCGGGCCGCGGCCTTACCCGTCGGTGCGGCCAGCGCGATCCGCAGCGACGGGAGACCGGCCAGCGCGGCCTGCTCGGCCAGCAGCGCCAACAACCGCGCCACCGTGGTGGTCTTACCGGTGCCGGGACCACCGGTCAGCACCGTCAACCCCTGCGACAACGCCACTTTCGCCGCGGCCCGCTGCTCCTCGAAACCCGGTGGGAACAACCGCGCCACATCAGGCGCCGACCCACCCGGCCGCGCGCCCACCAAGGCCAACACGTCGTCGCAGACCTGCTGTTCCTCCAACCAGTACCGGTCGAGGTACAGCAGGTCCCCGAACAACCGCAGCACCGGGGGAGTGCCCAGCAGCGGGCTGGCCGCCACCGCCGCCAACCACGCGTCGACCTGCGGCCAGGGCAGCTCCGGCAACTGGGTCTGCTCGGCCACCGACCGCAGATCCACAC
>MSTD01000016.1:0-128475 GCA_001942045.1 Mycolicibacterium porcinum | reverse complement strand
ATCCCCACACACCGAGCCGCCGCGCAGAGCCCGCACCGCCAACGCCAGCGCCAGGATGACCGACGGCGTGGTCTCCTCGGCCAGCGTGCTCAACCGTTGGGCCACATGCACATCGGCGGGCTCGAGGATCTCGGCGAACGCGTCCAGCATCACCCGGCTCCCTGATCGAGTAGCTCCGATATCGCGGTCACCAGCGCCGCGGGCGGTTCCCAGCTGAACACCCCGGCCGGGTGTCCGTCGACGACGGGCGTCTGTGCCCCGCACATCCCGCGCACGAACAGGTACATCACCCCGCCCAGATGGGTGGCCGGGTCGTAGCCGGGCAGCCGCCAACTGAGGAACCGGTGCAGCACAACGCTGTACAGCAACGCCTGCAGCGGATAGTCCGAGTGCAGCATCGCCTCGACCATCCGGTCCCGCCCGTAATCGGCGGCAGTGAGTGGCTCGTCGCCGGTGCCCAGCCAGTTGGTCTTGTAATCGACCACGACGAAGCGCTGCCCGATCCGCAGCACCACATCCACCGAACCGGACAGGTAGCCCCGTAGCGGCTGACGGCCCAGCAGACCGGCCGACAACCGCTCGGCGTAGACGGCCATCGGATCGTCGGCCGGCAGATGCTCATCGAGGAGTGCGCCGACATCGGTCAACCGGGCGAACTCGCCGCCGCGCAGATCGCCTCCGGCCATGGGGAATTCGAAGTCCAGCTCGCACAGCCGGTCGGCCATCCCGATCTGACGTAGCGTCATGCCGGGCGCCAACGGCCCCAACGGGGTGTCGTGCATCGGGAGCAGAGCCGCGGCCAGTTCGTCGGCGGAGACCTCCACGGGCCACCGGGCCGCGTGCTTACGCACCTCGGTCAGCAGCTCGGCGGACAGATCCGGGGCCAGCGGGTCGGCGGTTTCCAGCACCGCGTGCACCAGCGAGCCGAACGCGGCCCCGGTGGGCAGCGACGCCATCGGGGACGGCACGTCGGCGCCCTGGGCGGGAGCGACGACGGCGATGTCGGTCGATTCGTCGTCCAGTTCGGCGACCTCGGGCTCGCTGGACACCCCGGCAGTGCCGCCGTCCTCGGCCGCGCGGAGCAACCCCGAGTACGACGTGCGCCGCCATGCGGTGTCGATGGAACGGTGAAAATGCCGCGCCGCCAGACCATCTGGAATCGTCCGGGTGGGCACCGGCGGGGCTCCGACGATCACCGACTGCTCCAGCACCGGGCCGCCTATGGCCTCCCACGCCCGCAGCCGGGCCAGCGCGTCGTCGTCGGCGATCTTGGCCGGCGCGCACCGATCCGGCACCGCGGCCTCACCGGGAGCACGCCCGCGCAGCAGCCGCGACAGGCCGCCGTTCGGCTCGTCGTTCGACGGCGCCCACCACGCGACCACCTGGGACTGGGCCCGCGTCATCGCCACGTAGGTCAGCCGGCTGTCATCGGCAGCCGCCTCGGCCCGCCCGGCCCGGGTCACCGCCGGGTCCGGGCCCCCGACCTGCAGGCAACGCACCCCCTCGTCGTGGAACAACACCAGATCCGGTTCCGGCACATACCGATTGAACGCGAACGGCAGATACACGATCGGGAACTGCAGGCCCTTGCTGACCCACACCGTCATGATCTGCACCGCCGCGGCGTCGCTGTCCAGACGACGGTTGCGCTCCGACGTGCCGCCGCCCTCGGAGCGCTGCGTGCGCAGCCAGTCCCGCAGCGCGGCCAGCCCGAAGCCCTCCCGGTGCGCGGTGTCGCCGAGCAGTTGGGTCATGTGGGCGACATCGGTCATCAGCCGCTCACCGCCCTGCCAGGACAGCACCCGCTTACCCATGCCGGCCAGTTGCGCGGCCTCGAAGATCGCCGCGACGCCGCGCTCACGGGCATGGCCGGCCCAGGTGCGCAGGGTGTCGGCGACCCGGTCGGTCAGTGCATCCCCGCCCGCGGCAAGGGTTTCCGCGGTCTCGCCGAAGAACACCGTGGCCGCCGCGGCCCGCACCAGCCCGGGCCGGTGCGGTTGGTCGAACGCTTCCAGCAGATACAGCCAGTCCTCGGCGGCCTCGGAATTGAACACATCCGAATCTCCGGTGTACACCGCGGGAATGCCGGCCTCGAGCAGCGCGGTGTGGCAGGCCCGGGCGTCCTTGTGGGTCTCGACGATCACCGCGACGTCGCGGGCCTGCAGCGGATTGCCGTCGAAGGTGGCGCCGCTGGTCAACAACGCCCCGATGTCGGCGGCCAGATCCTTGCCGATGTGGTCACGAAGGTCCGCGATCGGAATCACCTTGGTGCCGGCGCGGTTTCGAGTCACGACACGAAGCCGGAACGGATCGTTGTGCGGCGCCCCGGCCAGCCGGTGGCCCTGGTGATTGGCCTGCACGTCGTGCACCACGATGTCCGGACCACCCAGCTCGGCACCGCGCAGCACCGCCTGCAAGCTGTCCACGAGCACGCTGTCGCTGCGCCAGTTGGTGCCCAGGGTCTGCTTGTCCCCGGCGGTCGCCGCGGCCCGCAGATAGGTGTCGATGTCCCCACCGCGGAACGCGTAGATCGCCTGCTTGGGGTCGCCGATCAGGATCAGCGTCGACCGCCCGGAGAACGCCCGCTCGATCACCTGCCACTGCACCGGGTCGGTGTCCTGGAACTCGTCGACCATCACGATCGGCCAGCGCTGCGCCATCCGCACCCGGGCCGCCGAATCATCAGTAGCCAACGCCCCGGCCAGCCGGGTCAGCAGATCGTCGTAACCCAGCACGCCGCGGCGGCGCTTGCGAATCTCCAGTTCCGCCAGCACTGCCCGCGCGAATCCGAGGCGAATCCCGGCGGGGGAGTCCGGCTCAGGATCCAGCGGACGCAGCTCGGTCGCCGGATTGGCGACCACCACACGGGCCAGCCGCAGCGCCTCGGCATACCCCAGCTCCGGAACATCCCGCTGAGCCCCGAAGTGGGCGAGATACAGATCGTCCACGATCTCGCAGACCAACTCGTCAAGACTCTCGACCAGGGTCACCCCCGAATCACTGTCCCCGGCCACGCCAAGGGATTTCAGCACGATCTGGCAGAACTGATGCGTGGTGGCGATGGTCGCGGCATCGAAACCGGCCAATGCATCGCGCAACCGCTGCCCGCGGGCCTGCTGGTCCTCGGCGATCAGATGCTGCAGCAGATCGTTGTCGGCGCGGGACGGATCCTCCAGGGCCGCCAGGGCTCCGACGATCTGGGCCCGCACCCGCTCCCGCAACTCTTGGCTGGCGGCCCGACCGAAGGTGATGAGCAGCATCTGATCCAGCGTCGCCGCGCCTTCGGCCACCAACCGCGTCACCAGCCCGGCCAGCGCGAAGGTCTTGCCGGTACCCGCACTGGCCTCCAGCACCGTGGTGCTGTTGGTCTGCGGCAACGGCCCGAGCAGATCGAACACCTTCACCGCGGCGACCCTTCGGCCTCCAGGAGGGGCAGCCACAACCGCTCCGAATACTCACCCAGCCCCACCAGCCGGCTCAACGGCGCACCGCGACCCCAGGCGCGTACGTGTGCGGGTGCCTCGTCCTCGCCGGGGAATCGGCCACTGCGCCAGCGGAACCCGGCTTCCCGCTCCGGGTCGTCACCGGCGTGCCGGGCTGCGGCCCACGCATACGAGGTCTTGATGGGTAGCGGCAACGGTTCCCTGCGGCCCGCGTCGTAGATGGCCACCAGGTCGGCCAGCAGTGCGACCGGGTCGTCCGGACGGCTCAGTGTTTCGACGCGCGGGGTGTCGCCGCGTCGCGGCCGCCCGATGCACACCGCCGACCAGTCCCGGTCCGGAAGTCCGGCGGCCAACGCCAGCAACGGAATCCAGGACTGCAGCAGGTGTTTGCCGTCGAGTTTGGAATACGTCACCGACACCAGCCGGTCGCCGAACACCGGGGAGACCGTGCCGGTGAGCCGGCGTCCGGTGCCCAGATCGATGTCGACGTCATAGGCCTGCGGGTCGTCGCTGCGGTGGCGCAGTGCCTCGGCGGCCAGCAGTGCGCACTGATCACGTAGCGCGATCGCGCGGCGCCAACCCAGCTGGCCCGGCGGCAGCGTCCCGCGACGCCACTCGGCCTGTTGGGCGTCGGCCGGAGTCATGCCGCGCAGGATGTCGTTCAGCATGCGATCGCCGACGGTCCATTCCTCCAGCGCGTCGATGTCGACCGGCATGTCATCCGACACCCCGTCCACGTCCCAGGGCAGCGTGTATTCGAGTGAGCGGAAGAAGCCCTTCACCGGGTCTTTGAAGAACGTGACGAGATCTTCGAGCACGACGTCCTCGATGGGTGGTGCCGGCAGCTGGTGGGCGAAGAACGGTGGCCGTTCGGCCCGCTGCCCGGCGCTGGCCTGCGCCGCGGTGAGCGCCGTCGGGTCAAACGTGAACGGGCCCTCAGGCAACAGCGCGCCAGGGGTGACGTTGCGAATGTCGAACGGCTGCAACGGGTGTGTGGTCACCACATTCAGGGGTTGCTCGGCGGTGACCTTGAGCGTGTCGAGCAGCTCGGCCAACGGCACCGCGGGCGGGCGGGCCTGCCCGGAGTATTCGTTGGCGCCGGTATAGGTGACCACGAGGGTCTGGGTGGCCGCGCCGATCGCGTCGAGCAGCAACTGGCGGTCCTCGGAGCGGATGTCGCGCTCGCCGGTGCGCGGGTCACGGGCCAGCGCGTCGTCGCCGTCGACCGCGCCCAAGCGTGGGAACACTCCGTCGTCCAGCCCGACCAGGCACACCACCCGGTGCGGAACCGAGCGCATCGGCACCATGGTGCACACCGTCAGGGTGCCGGTGCGGAAGTTGGCCCGCGTCGGCCGACCGGCCAGGTGCCGATCCAGCAGTGCGCGAATATCGCTGAGCCGCATAGGTGTTCCGGGCGCGCCCGCGGCCTCGGCGATCTCGGTGAACTCGCGCTGCACCTGGGCGGCGGGCCACTCCTCGTCGGAGGCGGCGAGCGCCTCGATCCCGGTGCTCAACGCCGACAACCAGTCGCCGAGCGGGCGGACCCCGCTGAGCTGTCGGACGGTGTGGCTGAGTTTGTCGACGAAATCGGCGAACCGGCCGGCCAACTCGACGCGGTTGCTGCTGACGTCGTCCAGTGGCAGCGTCGTGCCCAGCCAGGCATGTGAATCGTCGGACATCGCCACCCCGGCCAGCACCCGGTCGATGCCGAACCGCCAGGTGTTGTGCAGGAATTCGACGCCGTAGGGGCTGCGGTGTTCCTGATCGAAACCCCACCGGATGTTGGCCTCACGCACCCAGGCGGTGATGGCGTCCAGGTCATCGTCGGTGAATCCGAACCGAGCCCGCACCGGGGCCGACTCGGCCAGGTTGAGCACCTCACTCGCGGTGGCCCGCCCGCCGGCCAGGGCCAGCACCGACGCCGCCACCGACAGCAGCGGATTCGTCTGCACCAGAGCACGATCGGCCAACCGAACCCGCAATTTGTGCGCGGGATGCGCACCACGCACCACATCGCCCAACCCGAAACCTGCCGCGATCAGCGGTGCGTACGTCTCGATGTCGGGGCACATCACCAGGATGTCGCGTGGCTCCAGCGTCGGATCGTCGGCGAGCAGACCCAGCAGCACCTCACGCAGCACCTCGATCTGGCGGGCCGGGCCGTGACAGCTGTGCACCTGCACGGAGCGGTCCTCCGGACGTTTCGCTCGACCGGCCGGACGCACCGCGTTGGCGGCGATATCGGATTGCAGCCAGCCCAGCACGGTATCGGGATATCCCGGGCCGCTGAGATATTCGTCGGTATCCAGGACCGGCAGGCTGCGCTGCAACTCCCGCAGATCCCGGCCGAGCGTGGCCAGCAGCGGGTGACGCACATCGCGGTGGCTGTTGTCCTCGCGCCGGGGGAGCGGGCCGGTGTGCGCGGCGAGTGACTGCCACAGGTCGTCGCTGGGGTGCGGCAGCCACAGATGCAGATCGTGATGGGTGGCCAGCGCGGTGAGCAGTTCGATCTCGGTGACCGGTAGCCGGGTGTGCCCGAACAACGACAGCCGCTCCGGCAGGTCGCTCGGTGAGTCGATGAGCCGGGCAAGGGTTTTCGCGTGCCGGAGGTGCGGCGGGTCGGCGTCGATCCGCTCGGTCAGCGCCTGCCACAGCGGGGCCTGCCAGGCCAGGTCGTCGGGCAAACCGGCCCAGTCGACCAGCAGGTGCGGACGCTGCCGGGCATAGGACGCGAACAGCCCGGCCACCCGGCGGGCCACCGCATAGCGCCGGCCCTGACGCAGCTCATACTCGTCACCGGTCTCGAAGTGCCCGAGGTGAGTGGCCACCGGCTGACACCAGGGCTGATCCAGGTTGTCGTCGATGACCGCCAGCAGCGGCCAGGCCATGGCGTCGGCCGACCACGGATCGTCGTCGGCGGTTCCGGTCAGCTCGGCGATCAGTGAACGTGGATTGCGGAACTCGACCGCTGCGCACACTCCGAGCCGATTGCTGAGCCGCTGACTCAGCCAGCGCTCCACCCCCTTGGCGGGCACCAGCACCAGCTCCTGGGCGAACGGATCGGCCGGGGGTTGCGACAGCAGGCCTGCCAGCCCGTCGGCGAGCAGATCGGTGCGCTCGGCCCGGTGCAGGTGAAAGCCCATCGACACACACGATAGACCGCGGGCCGACCCCGAGAACCCCAGGATGACGATCCCGAGCAAATCGACTGACGGCCCACCCGCGACCGCCACACGACTTCGCCGGAAGCTCGGACACCGAGCCCGGAGAGCTCGCCCGAAATCGGAGGTGGCGAAGCACCTTCCGGGATGCCGGCGTCGGTCGGCCTCAGTCGGCTTGCCGGGCGGACAACGCCGCCGGCCGGGCAGCCAGGGTGACCAGGAGTGTGATGGCACCGGCGATCACGAACGCCACTCGCACGTTGAACACGTCGGCCGCACCGCCCAGCAGTGCCGCAGCGAACGGACGGGACCCGAGGAAACCGACGAGCCACAACGCCATGATCCGGCCCCGCAACGCTTCCGGCGCCCGCTCCTGCACGACGGTGCTCAGACCCGTCATCGCCCAGCCGAACCCGAGCCCCGCGATCGCGAAACCGGCCAGGGCCACCGCCGTCACGGTGCCCAGCGCCAGCAGTCCGGACCCGGCCACGAGCAGCCACAGCCCGACCGTCGAGACCCGGGCCGCGGGCAGGCGGCCGCGCATCCCGGCCAGCACCACCATGCCGACCGCCGCGCCGAGGCCGAACGCCGCCGACAGTGCCCCCACCAGATGCGCGCCGCCGCCGAGCTCTTCGGCCATCGACGGGGTGAGCGTGATCGAGGGATCGGACGCGAACCCGACCGTGGTGACCGCGAGCAGCGCCAGCAGCAGCGGCCGGTCGCGCCACACGTAGGCCAACGCCGCGCGGACCCGGTAGTCGCCGTCGGGACTGCGCTCGGGCCGGGCCGGGAAAGTGACCAGCAGCAGGAAGATCGCGAACACCAGATGCAGGCCCGCGCTGATCGCGAAGCCCGGCGCCGCGCCGAGGCGGGCGGCCAGGAACGCGCCGATCGCCGGGCCCAGAATGCGGCCGATGGTCATGGGAATGCTGTTGAGCGCCATGGCTGTCGGCAGTTCGCCGTCGCGGATCAGGCTCGGCACGATCGACTGCATGGCCGGCCCGCCGATGACGAACCCGAAGCCCACCAGGGTGGAGCCGACGAGCACCGGAACCGCCGCCGCGGTGCCCTGCAGGTCGGGGGACAGGGCCAGCCACAGCGCGGTCGAGCCGGAGCCGATGATGCACAACACCCGGCCCCACAGGATCTGGCGGCCCGGGTTGCCGACGTCGGCCCACTTGCCGCTCGTCGGGCTCAGGAGCAGCTGGGGCAGGAACTGGGCGACGCCGACCATGCCCACCATCACCGCCGACCCGGTGGCGTCGAAGATGACGATGGCCGCCACGATGCCGTGCGTCCACACCGCGACGACGGAGAACATCTTGCCCCAGAACAAGGCGCCGAAGACCGGGTCGAACATCAGCCGCAGGGCGCCGCGCGGATGCGGGCGGGCAGTGGTCTCGGCTGTCACGAGCTGATCCCGCGCTCGAAATCGGCGACCAGCTGCTCCAACAGATCCACGAGCCTGTCGACATCGGACTCGGCCCAGCCGGCGACGGTCTCGGCGACCATCTCCCGTCGCCGCTCGGTGACGTCGGCCAGGGCCTGACGCCCCGTCTCGGTGAGCGCGAGCACGCACCGGCGCTGATCCTCGGCGTCCTGGGTTTTGGTCAGCAGGCCGGCCGCGACGACGTTAGCGACCGTGCGGCTGGCGGTGGAGTGCTCGACGGCCATGTACTCGGCGACATCGCCGACCGACGCGCTCTGCCCGGCTTTCTCCCGCTGCTCGACGGCCCGCAGCACCCGCAGCGTCGACAACGACGGCACGCTGCCGGTCGCGTCGATCAACCGGCGCCGCCACCCCGGGCGTTGCCGAACGGTGTGGATGCGCACCAGGAGCTCGTCGAGGTGGTTGTAGCGAGGCACCAAATGTGCATAGCACATAGATGTATCTCGCGGCGAATGTCGGTGAGCGGTCCGCGTTCGTAACGCCAGGGCGGAAAAACGATCAAAAAACGCCGTGGCGTTACGAACGTGAGCGGATGGCCTCGCAGTTGGGGCTGCAGTGACGGAGGTGGCGTGCGGGCAGTCCGAAAGGCGGACCTAGCCCGCGAATTCCTTTGCCAGCCCGTCGATTCCGGCCTGAATTGCGGTCAGCGCCTCGGCACGCGCCTTGAGCTTGCTGGCCACATGTGCGCCTGCGTTCAACGTCGCGGCAGCCTCGGCGGCCACCTGCTGCGCGCGGCCGAGCACTTCGTCGGGTTCGACGATCTCATCGACCCAACCGCCCGCGATCGAGGCGTCGCCGGTGAACACCGCGGCCATCGAGACCGCGCGCTGGAAAGTGGCCGGGGTCAAGCGCATTCGCATGATCTCAATGGCCGCGATCGGCAGCGTCATGCCGATCTTGACCTCGTTGGCCTGGCACCGCGCCGTCGACGAGCCGACCCGGTGATCACCGGACAACAGTAGGAACGAGCCCATCGCGATGGCATGCCCCGTCGCGGCCATGATCACCGGCACCGGGAAGCTCAGCGTCCGCTTCGCCAGTTCGAAGCCGCCGGCAGCATGCCCAGCGTCGCCGCCACATCGCCCGCCGAGAAGACGCTCAGGTCGAATCCGCCGCTGAACACCTTCGAATTGCCGGCCAGGACCACGGCTTTCACCTCGCCGGCCGCCGCGCCCGCGGCCGCCTGATCCAGCGCCGCGTTGATCTCGGCCTGCATCGCAGGCGACAGTGCGTTGACTTTGCCGTCATCCATCGTGATCGTGGCGACGGCATCGTTGAGCTCGTAGCTCACCAGGCTGCTCATCGCACCGATGCTAGCGAGTGACCTCAGGCCCGGTGACGCCTGCCGGAGGTTGCCGCGGGCTTGATCAGATCGGTCTCGGGATCGTCATCGTCATAATCGTCGTCGTCATCGTCGTCATGACTGGCCTCGTAGCGGTCACGCCAGCGGGACCGGACCTCGGCACCCAGGGCGTTGATGCGGTTGATCTCGTTCCGCAGGGTCTGCTCGTCGGTCTCCTTGGCCGCGTACTGGAAATAGGTCAGCACACCGCGCAACAGCTCCAGCTTCTGCTTCTCCCGACGGGCCTGGTCATGAGTGGTGAGCAGCTCCATCCGGTCCACCGGGGGCAGCGTCGCCCAGTCCAGCACAGCGGTGTTGCGTAGCTTGCGGCCACTGGGCTTGCCGGGGGAGCCCGGCTCGTCGTAGTAGGTGATCGCGCCGTCGAAGCGGGACGCGATGGCCTCGCCGAGCTGCTTGCGGTCCAGCGCCGAATCCCACACGATGCGCCACTCCTGCGACGGCGCCAGATACGGAATCTCGGCGGGCAGGTTCAACGGCACGATGTCGACGAAGTTGTCGTCATAAGAACTTTCGTACTTGCCGACCGTGGGCGGGTTCGCGAACTCGAACCGCAACCCATAGGCCGGCCGTTGCCCGTAATTGCGGACCACGAGTTCGATCAGATGCCAATCGGCGCTGCTGGGCTCCATGAACATCGACACATTGGGCTGGGTCAGTTCGGCCTGCCGGTCCCTGGCCTTCAGGTATTGCCGCCACGCATAGATCAACGCGATGACGACGACGACGATCGCCACCCATGCCGCGAGCGCAGTCCATGCACCCGGTTCGAAACTAGCCAACTCACGCCCCCGCTCCGTGACCGAATCAATGATCCCCACCAAGTGGGTATATCACGGACTTTCGGAGCAGGCAGCGGTCCGGCTCAGCAAACTTCGGCCAAAACGGCCACGTCACGACGCGACAGCGGTGAGGATGTCGCGCTGCACGGTCTCGCTGACGGGAGTGCGCACGAGGCGTTCACCGCGGGCCAGCCACTCGGCATCGGTCCATTCGATCCGCGCGGGCAGCCGTCGCCAGTAGTGCGGGTGCGACCGTAGATACACCTCCACACTCGCGTGCACCTTGGCGTCCAGCGGCGCCCGGCACCGACCGATCGTCGGCGCGGTCCCGGCCAGCGCATCGAGATCGGTGGGACAGGCGCTGTTGTCGATCACCTGAAGCCCCGCGGCGATGGCCCCATCCAGCATCCAGTCGAGGGTGATATCGGACAGCGACAAGCACGCACCCGTGCCGCCGGTGACGTCGCAGCGGGTTCCCCGGAACCAGACTTCGTCGAGGTGCTCGCAGTACCGCATGGTCCGGCGTCCGCCGTCGACGGCCACCGCATGCCGGCCCGTTTCGACGGTCGGCAGCGGACCCATCCGCTGCTTCGTGCCCGGGGTGGCCGTCGCATTCCACAACCCGACGAACCGCACCGGCACGGCAGGATCGTGGTCGCCGACGAGCTGCGCCGCCAACACCCGGATCTGCCGCCAATCCTGGGGCGTGCGGTGCGTGCGGGGCAGGACATAGGTGGCCAGTGCGTAGTCCAGGACGTCCGCCGAGTGGGCCGGCAGCAGGCCGACCGTGCCGAGCAGGGTCGCCAGCTCACCGGCGCGGTGCCCGCCCTCGCCGCCGCCGAACACGAAGATCCGGTCCCCGGGATCCCACGCTTCGCCGAGGAATCGGTACGCCTCGACGATGGCCGCCCGGGCTTCGCTGGCGGCATCGCCGCGGCGGCCCGGGGTGATTCGTCTACCGTGCCGAATGGCCGTGCCGCTGTGATACCAGGTCAGCTGATCGGTGCCGTCCAGCAACCGAAACAGCATCTCGGTATTCGATGCGTCACGGAGTCCGGGTTGTTCATCTGTGTGGTCGAAGCACAGCACGATGTTCTTCACGGTGACCCCCGGCGGGACTGTCAACTACTGCTCAACAACTGCTGACAAGTACTTTGCCGGGTCGGCGGCCGGATGTCCTGAGTATTGCACTACTCGAATCGCGCGAAACGACGCATTGTTCCTATTGCAACTGTTTGAGCAACGAAATCCGTGGCAGATGGCAGATCGTACAGCGGAATTGCCCCGTTGCTTCGCGGTTAATTCAGTGGATTCCGCAGTCAGTGCGACTGAAACGATTCATCAGCCGCCCATCAACATGCGCCATTGGTCGAGGTTTGACGCCCGATACACGTAGTTGCTGCGTTTGACTTCATCGAGCGGGGCGCTCGGTTCCTCCGAGTACCAGTGCCCGGGGAAGACCGTCGGATCTCCGGGCAGCTTGGCCAACGCCTGAAGGCTGCGGAACATGTCATCGACATTGCCGCCGGGAAAGTCGGTGCGCCCACATCCGTCGAGGAACAACGTGTCGCCGGCGACCAGGCGGCCGTCCAGCAGGAAGCACTGACTGCCCGGGGTATGGCCGGGCGTGTGCAGTAGCTCGATCTGCAGCTCGCCGACCGAAACCTTGTCGCCGTGCCCGTGCCCGGTCAGCTCGCTCGGCGCGATCCCGGTGACCTTCGAGACCCAATCGGCCTCGTGGGTGTTGACGTGAACCGGCACGCTCTGGCGTTCCAGCAGCTCGGCAAGGCCCTTGAGGGAGAAGCCCGCCATCGTGCCGCCGACGTGGTCGGGGTGGTGATGGGTGACCAGCACCCCGGACAGCCGCATGCCGTCGTTCTCGATCACGTCGACGAGGTCGTTGGCCGCGTACGCCGGGTCGACCACCACGGCGTCGCCCGTCTCGCGGTCGCCGATCAGATAGGAGAAGTTGCGCATCTGCGCCGCGATCGGGTCGCCGGCCGCGTAGTCGCGGCCCGACAGCAGCTGTCGGAAGTACAAGCGGTCTTGGGCCTTGGGCTCGGACATGAGTCAAGACTATTGGTGCTCCGGATCACCTGCGCCGCGTATCCCCGCAGGTCTAAAAACCGCACGTCATCGCGTGTTTGACCCCACACGCCATAAAACTGGTATCAGAAATGCGGAATTACTAGCGTCATCGGTATGCACCTCACCCGGTTCACCGACCTAGGACTGCGCACGCTGATGCTGCTGTCCTCGGGTGAGTCCGAGAACCGGCGCATCACCACCCGCACCATCGCCGCGGGGGCCAACGCGTCCGAGCACCACGTGGCCAAGGCGGTGTCGAAGCTCTCCGAACTCGGCATGGTGCACGCCCGGCGGGGCCGGGTCGGGGGACTGGTGCTCACCGACGCCGGACGCAACGCCTCGATCGGCTGGCTGGTGCGCGAACTCGAAGGTGACCGCGAAGTCATCGAATGCGGCGGGGAATCGCCGTGCCCGCTCATCGCAGCATGCCGACTACGCCGGGTGCTGGCCGACGCCAAAGAGGCGTTCTATCGCGAACTCGACCGCTACACCGTGACAGACCTGACGGCAGACAGCCGCCTGCCGATTGTTTTACAACTCACAACCGAAGGGAATCTCCGATGACCGTCACCAGCCCCGAGCCGTCTGCGGTACGCGACGAACTCGAGCCGCGCCACGCCGAAATCGTCTCGGCGACACTGCCTCTCATCGGCGCGCACATCGACGAGATCACCTCGGAGTTCTACCGGCGACTGTTTGCCAACCACCCCGAGTTGCTGCGCAACCTGTTCAACCGCGGCAACCAGGCGCAGGGCGCCCAGCAACGGGCGCTGGCCGCCTCGATCGCCACCTTCGCCACCCACCTGGTGAATCCCGATCTGCCGCACCCGTCGGCCCTGCTGGCGCGCATCGGTCACAAGCACGCCTCACTCGGCATCACCGCCGACCAGTACCCGATCGTGCACGACAACCTGTTCGCGGCGATCGTCGAGGTGCTGGGCGCCGAGACGGTGACGGCCGAGGTGGCCGAGGCCTGGGACCGGGTCTACTGGATCATGGCCGACACGCTGATCGCGCTGGAGCGGGATCTGTATGCCGGGGCCGGCGTCGAACCCGGTGACGTCTTCCGGCGGCTGCGCGTCATCTCCCGCGTCGACGACCCGTCCGGCGCCGTGCTGGTCACCGTTCGCGCCGATGCGCCCGTCAACTTCGCTCCCGGACAATATGTCTCGGTCGGCGTGACGCTGCCCGACGGTGCCCGCCAGCTACGCCAGTACAGCCTGGTCGGCGCACCCGGATCGGCCGATCTGACCTTCGCCGTCAAGCCGGTCGACGCCGTCGCGGACCAGCCCGCGGGAGAGGTGTCGTCCTGGATCCGGGCCAACCTGTGCGTCGGCGACCTGCTCGACGTCACGGTGCCGTTCGGCGACCTCTACAACGGCGGCCGGCCCGACGGCCCGCTGGTGCTGGTGTCGGCCGGAATCGGCATCACCCCGATGGTCGGCATCCTGGAATTCCTGGCCGCCGAGGCGCCCGACGCCCACGTGCACGTCCTGCATGCCGACCGCAGCGACAACGGACACCCGCTGCGGGAGCGGCAGCGCGAGCTGATCGACGCGCTGCCCAACGCGAGCCTCCACCTCTGGTACGAGGACGGCGTCACCGGCGGCGCCCCCGGAGTCCACGCCGGACTGCTCAACCTCGACGGCGTCCAGCTGCCCGCCGACGCCGCGTACTACCTGTGCGGCGGGGCCGGATTCGTCGAGGCGGTCCGCACCCAGTTGAGCGACCGTGGGGTCGCCACGGAGCGGGTGCACTGCGAGCTGTTCGCGCCCAACGACTGGCTCCTGGACTAGCCGAACAGGGAAAACAGCTCCTCGGCGGCCGCGTTGACCTGCGGTTTGGTGCGGCTGCCGGGGAGGCTGTACCCTCTTTAAGGCTGCGCGGCTACGGACGCGCAACAAGCCCCCTTAGCTCAGTCGGCAGAGCGTTTCCATGGTAAGGAAAAGGTCAACGGTTCGATTCCGTTAGGGGGCTCGGTGGACGCCAGGCGAGCGAAGCGACGCGGGAGATCCGGACGTGGAGCCCCACCTGGGACCCTCCGGGGCGGTGTAGCTCAGCTGGTTAGAGCGCACGACTCATAATCGTGAGGTCGGGAGATCGAGCCTCCCCACCGCTACAGAAACATTAAAAGCAGAGCGTGATTTTGAGCAGGGAGAACTGACGTGGCGTCGAGTACCGACGTACGGCCGAAGATCACTTTGGCGTGCGAGGTGTGCAAGCACCGCAACTACATCACCAAGAAGAACCGCCGCAACGATCCCGACCGGCTCGAGATCAAGAAGTTCTGCCCCAACTGCGGCACCCACCAGCCGCACAAAGAGTCGCGGTAGCCATTAGCTGTGGCTCTTTCGACCAGCATCGTCGGGATGCACTACCGGCATCCTGAGCACTACGAAGTCGGGCGTGAGAAGATCCGCGAGCACGCGACCGCGGTCAAGAACAGCGACGCGTACTACTTCGACGAGGCTGCCGCAGCCGAGCTAGGGCACGACTCACTGCTCGCGCCGCTGACGTTCATCTGCATTTTCGGGTACCAGGCACAGTGGGCTTTCTTCGAGTGGGCCGAGATCGGCATCCAGGATGCCCAGATCGTCCAGGTCGACCAGGAGCTGAAGTTCCTCAAGCCGGTCAAGGCCGGTGACAAGCTCTACTGCGACGTGTACGTGCATTCCGTGCGCAAGGCGCACGGCACCGACATCATCGTGACCAAGAACATCATCACCGACGACAAAGGTGAGGTGGTCCAGGAGGCCTACACGACCCTGGCCGGGCGTGCGGGTGACGGAGAAGAGGGTTTTAACTGATGGCGCTGCGCGAGTTCAGTTCAGTCAAGGTCGGCGACACGCTTCCCGAGCGCGTGATCCCGCTGACCCGTGGAGATCTGGTCAACTACGCCGGCGTGTCCGGTGACCTCAACCCGATCCACTGGGACGACGAGATCGCCAAGCAGGTCGGCCTCGACACCGCGATCGCCCACGGCATGCTGACCATGGGTGTCGGTGGCGGCTACGTCACCGAATGGGTCGGCGACCCGGCCGCGGTCAAGGAATACAACGTGCGGTTCACCGCGGTCGTGCCGGTGCCCAACGACGGCGTCGGAGCCGAGATCGTCTTCAACGGGCGCATCAAGTCGGTTGATCCCGAGGAGAAACTGGTCACCATCGCCATCTCGGCGACCGCAGGCGGAAAGAAGATCTTCGGGCGCGCGATCGCGACCGCACAACTGGCGTAAGGAGTTCTGGGCCATGGCACTCAAGGTCGACATCCTCGGAATGGTCTGGAAGTATCCGCACCCCTTCCTGATCGGCCGCGAGCAGATCCGTCAGTACGCCAAGGCCGTCAAGGCCATGGACCCGGCCAGCCACGACGAGGCTGCCGCCGCGGAGCTCGGCCATGACGCCCTCATCGCTCCGCTCACCTTCGCCTCCACCCTGGCACTGCTGGTGCAGGAGCACTTCTTCCAGAACGTCGACGTCGGAATGGAAACCAAGCAGATCGTCCAGGTGGACCAGAAATTCGTCTACCGCAAGCCGCTCAAGGCCGGCGACCAACTGCATGCCGTCATGACGATCACCTCGGTCGAGGAGCGCTTCGGCGCCGACATCGTCGTCACCCACAACGTGTGCACCGATGACAACGGTGAAGTGGTGCTGGACGCCTTCACCACCATGATGGGTCACGACGCCGACGATTCCATTTCCGTGAAGTGGGATCCCGAAACCGGCAAGGTCATGCGCAAGGCCGCCGGGGAGTAGCGGTCATCCGTAGGCGCGATTAGTTTCTCGCGCCTACGCCGGGTACACTCGGAATCCGGGGTTTTTCCCATTTCAGCGCGCTGTCCGTCGGCTTGACAATCGAGCGATCGGAGAGCGCGCGAATTGTGTAAGCCTCGGCGCAGTACGGTGACACGAGCGCCAGCAGTCACCAACAGAGGGGCGTAGCTCAACTGGCAGAGCAGCGGTCTCCAAAACCGCAGGTTGCAGGTTCAAGTCCTGTCGCCCCTGCTCAAACTGAATACTCGACAACGTGTGGACACTGGAAAGTGAACACACAGAACCCAGGATGAAAGGCATGCGGTGAGCGACGAGCGCGAAGGTGCCGGCTCCGCAGACGACACTGGAACCGACGCTGGCACCGACACCGGGGCAACGGACACCACCCACGGCCAGACCGCGGTGGTGACCCGGCCGCTGCGCCCGACCGGCAAGCGGACCCGTCGTGGCGTGGCTGCTGAGGCCGACAGTGACGAGGCCGCTGAGGACGCGTCGAGCGAGGATTCCGAGGCCGGCTCCGGTAAGTCGAAGAAGGCCAAGAAGAACGCGAAGGCCAAGAAGACCGGTCCTTCGCGGAACCCGATCATGTTCGTCGTCAACTACCTGCGGCAGGTCGTCGCCGAGCTCCGCAAGGTGATCTGGCCGAACCGCAAGCAGATGGTCAGCTACACCACGGTGGTGCTGGTCTTCCTGGTGTTCATGGTTGCGCTGATCTCCGGCGCCGACCTTGGACTGGCGCGGCTGGTGTCGCTGGTGTTCGGCACCTGATCTGGAATTTGAGAGAGGACTGACAACGTGACCACGTTCGACGGCGACGAGACCGTTGCCGACGAGACCGTTAACGTCGACGGCGTCGAGTCGCAGACCGATGAATCGGCTGAAGGCCAGGAGGCCGTCGAGGCGACCGAGACGGTCGACGAGACCGAGTCGGCGGTAGCCGACGGCTCAGAAGAGTCAGCCGAGGCACCTGCCGCCGACGAAGACGAGGACCCGGCAGTCGCGCTCAAGAAGGAGCTGCGGCTCAAGCCCGGTGACTGGTACGTCATCCACTCCTACGCCGGCTACGAGAACAAGGTGAAAGCCAACCTCGAAACCCGCGTGCAGAACCTGGACGTCGGCGACTACATCTTCCAGGTCGAGGTGCCCACCGAAGAGGTCACCGAGATCAAGAACGGCCAGCGCAAGCAGGTCAACCGCAAGGTGCTGCCGGGTTACATCCTGGTGCGCATGGAGCTCAACGACGAGTCGTGGGGCGCGGTGCGCAACACCCCGGGTGTCACCGGTTTCGTCGGCGCCACCTCGCGTCCGTCGCCGCTGTCGCTGAACGACGTGGTGAAGTTCCTGCTGCCGCAGGGCGCGGCCAAGAAGCCCGCCAAGGCCACCGCAGCCGCGGCGACCGGTGCCAGCACCGAGGCCACCCTGGAACGGCCCGAGATCCTGGTCGATTTCGAGGTCGGCGAGTCCGTCACCGTCATGGACGGCCCGTTCGCGACGCTGCCCGCCTCCATCAGCGAGGTCAACGCCGAGCAGCAGAAGCTCAAGGTGCTGGTCTCGATCTTCGGTCGCGAGACACCAGTCGAATTGACCTTCAACCAGGTCTCCAAGATTTAGTCGCCACAGCGGCTAGAAACAACGGGCGTTTACGCGCCCTTGGATGAGCAAGTAAAGGAACACCAGAAGCATGGCCCCGAAGAAGAAGGTCGCCGGGCTCATCAAGCTGCAGATCCAGGCCGGGCAGGCCAACCCCGCCCCGCCGGTCGGTCCTGCGCTTGGCCAGCACGGCGTCAACATCATGGAGTTCTGCAAGGCGTACAACGCCGCGACCGAGTCGCAGCGCGGGAACGTCATCCCCGTGGAGATCACCGTCTACGAGGATCGCAGCTTCACGTTCGCACTGAAGACCCCGCCCGCCGCCAAGCTGCTGCTCAAGGCAGCCGGTGTGCAGAAGGGTTCGGGCGAGCCGCACAAGACCAAGGTCGCCAAGGTGACCTGGGATCAGGTGCGCGAGATCGCTGAGACCAAGAAGGCCGATCTCAACGCCAACGACATCGACGCCGCGTCGAAGATCATCGCCGGTACCGCCCGCTCGATGGGTATCACGGTCGAGTAATCGGATCGAAGCGGATCCCTAGTGGGAGGGCTGGCATCGGCCCGCACCACGACTCCAAGAACACGATTGGATTTTCAATGAGCAAGAACAGCAAGGCATACCGCGAAGCCGCGGAGAAGGTCGACCGGACCAAGCTTTACACGCCGCTTGAGGCCGCGAAGCTGGCCAAGGAAACCTCCTCCAAGAAGCAGGACGCCACCGTCGAGGTCGCCATCCGCCTCGGCGTGGACCCCCGCAAGGCTGACCAGATGGTCCGCGGCACCGTCAACCTGCCTCACGGCACCGGTAAGACCGCCCGCGTCGCCGTGTTCGCCGTCGGTGAGAAGGCCGAGCAGGCGCTGGCCGCCGGCGCTGACGTCGTCGGCAGCGACGACCTGATCGAGAAGATCCAGGGTGGTTTCCTGGACTTCGACGCCGCGATCGCCACCCCGGATCAGATGGCCAAGGTCGGTCGGATCGCCCGCGTGCTGGGCCCGCGCGGTCTGATGCCGAACCCCAAGACCGGCACCGTCACTCCCGATGTCACCAAGGCTGTGGCCGACATCAAGGGCGGCAAGATCAACTTCCGTGTCGACAAGCAGGCCAACCTGCACTTCGTGATCGGCAAGGCATCCTTCGACGAGGCCAAGCTGGCCGAGAACTACGGCGCCGCCCTCGACGAGGTGCTGCGGGCCAAGCCGTCGTCCTCGAAGGGTCGCTACCTCAAGAAGGTGACCGTCTCCACCACCACGGGTCCGGGTATCCCGGTTGACCCGTCGGTGACCCGGAACTTCACGGAGGCGTAGCTTTTCGCCGCGAACAGACACAAAACTGCCCCTTTTCGCAAGAAAAGGGGCAGTTTTGCTGGGGCCCCTCCCGCTTGCGGGGGACTGCTCGGCCATCAAGAGGTGACACATTCGGCGAGGCGGCGGCGCAGGAACGCCCGCGCCGGCTCCGACCCGGTGCCCTCGCCGTCGAGGGCGATGCGGTACCAATGCCGTGCCTCGTCGAAACGCCCGGCCCGGCGCAGCAGATCCGCGCGGATCGGCGCGACGGCATTGGTCCGGGCCAGTCGCGGATCGTCGGCCACCTCGTCGAGGACGGCCAATCCGGCTGAGAAGCCGTCGCGAAAGCCAACGGCGAGAGCGCGATTGGCGCGTACGACGGGCGAGTCCGTCATTGCCACCAGCTGGTCGTAGGCCAGACAGATCGTGGCCCAGTCGGTGTGCTGCCAGGTTGGCGCCGTCGCATGCAGTGCCGCGATCACCGCTTGCTGCAGGTACGCGCCCGGTGCCCCTTCGGCGAGCCGCAGGTGCTCCAGGCCTCGCGCGATCCGCCCCCGGTCCCAGTGGCTGCGGTCCTGTTCGTCCAGCGGTATCAACGCGCCGCCCTCGTCGACCCGGGTGCGGCGTCGCGAATCATGCAGCAGCACAAGCGCCGCGAGTGCATGCGCGTCCCGATTGCCGGGCATCAGCGAACACAGTTCCCCCGCGAGCCGGACCCCCTCGTCACACAGCTCGTCGCGGATCGCCGAGGGTCCGCCGGTCGACCAGTAGCCCTCGGTGAACACCGAGTAGATGCAGCCGAGCACGTGTGGCGTGCGCTCCTCCAGAAGCTCCGGTGGCGGCACCCGCAGCGGAATGTTCGCTTTGCGGATCTTGTTCTTGGCCCGGGTGATTCGTTGCCCGATCGCGGCGTCGGACTGCAGCAGGGCCCGGGCGATCTCGGTGACGGTGAGCCCCGAGATCAGCCGCAGCGTCAGGGCCAACTGTGAGCTGCGGTCCAGTGCGGGGTGTGCGCAGGTGAACATCATCCGCAGTTCGTCATCGCGGACCGGGTGTAGCTCGGCGTCGCCCGACGCGTTCACCTGTTCGTACACCGCTGCGAGTTCCTTTCCGGGACGGGCGGATTCACGCCTGAGCCGGTCCAGGGCCCGATTGCGCGCCACGGTGGTCAACCACGCACCGGGATTGGCCGGCGTACCCTCGTCCGGCCACACCCGCAGCGCCTGCGCGCAAGCCTCCTGGACAGCGTCCTCGGCCACGGTGAGATCGCCTGACCAGCGGGCGATGGTGGCTACCGCTGGTCCCCACTCGCGCCGAAAGACGCTGTCCAGCTGGGTCATCCGTGATTACAGACCTGAGACTCCGGCCAACTGACGGACCTCGATGGCCGACGCCGGGATCATCGACGCCAGCTTCACGGCTTCCTCGCGGTCGGCCGCCCGCAGCACGTAGAAGCCGTTGGCCACCTCGGCGCCTTCGATGTATGGCCCGTCGGTCAGGAGCACCTTGCCGTCCCGCACGCGCACAGTGGTCGCGGTTGACGGTGGATGCAGCGGCGCACCCGCCAGTGTCCTGTCGCCGATGGTCTTGGCGAGTTCGACGTGCTGGCCGGCCTGCTGGTTCCATTCGTCGGTTCCCGGCGTGTTGACGTCCTCCGTCGGCTCCAGCAGCAGGGCCAGCCAATCGTTGCCGAGCGATTCCTCGGGTGCCTGCCAATGGACCATCGGCCACACCTCGACCGCGCCGAACTGGGCGACCGGGATGTCGCGGGCCAGCGCCAGCGCTTCATCGAGATCGTCAGCCTCGAATACGTAGTACCCACACGCCACCTCGGCGCCCTCGGCGAACGGGCCATCGGTGATCGTCGGGTTGTCCGGACCGCCGTCGATACGGGTGGCGGCGGCGCTTCTGTCCAGCGCGTCGCCGGCCCGGATCGCCGACTTGGCCTTGGCGTGAAACGCCTGAAAGGCCGCCATACCCTCGGCCTGCTGCTCCGGCGCGAGTTCCACGTCCTGGCTGATCAGTAATGCGAAGTAGTGCATCGTCGTCTCCCGGTGTCAGCGAGTGAGAACCGTTTGTTCCACTCTCTACCTATCCGACGAACGACGCCGCCGAGATCCGACAGTCCGCGTGCAGAATTCTCCGGGCCTACTTCTGCAGCGTGAACTGATGCACGCTGATGTGGCCCGAGGCGAAGTACTTCTGGCAGCCGTTGAGGTACTTGTCGTAGCGGTCGTAGACCTCTTGGCCCTGGATCGCGATGGCCTCGTCCTTGTGGGCCTCGAGCGCGTCGGCCCAGATCTTGAGGGTGCGCACGTAGTGCGGGCCGATCTCCTGCAGCTGGGTGAGCTTGAACCCGGCTTCGAGTGCCTTTTCCTTCTCCATCTCCACCGAGGGCAGCCGGCCTCCGGGGAAGATCTCGGTCATGATGAACCGGGCGAACCGGGCATCCTCGAACGTCATGTGCAGGCCGAGCTTCTGGCCCTGGCGAAGGTCGAATCCCGTGATGTTGTGCAGCAGCATGATGCCGTCGTCGGGCAGCGCGTTGTAGGCCGTCTCGAAAAACGCCGGATAACGCTCGAATCCGAAATGCTCGAAGGCGCCGATCGACACGATGCGGTCGACCTTGTCGTTGAATTCTTCCCAGCCCTGCAGCCGGACCTCGACATTGCGGTCGGTCTCGACCTTGGACAACTTCTTGATCGCGTATTCGCGCTGTTCGCCACTCAACGTCAATCCGATGACATTGACGTCGTACTTCTCGATCGCCCGCGCCATGCATGCGCCCCAGCCGCAACCGACGTCGAGCAGTGTCATACCGGGCTCAAGGCCCAGCTTGCCGAGCGCCAGGTCGAACTTGGCGATCTGCGCCTCGTCGCCGGTCATGTCCTCGCGCTCGAAATAGCCACACGTATATCCCATTGTGGGGCCTAGAAACAGTTCATAAAATTCGTTGGAAATGTCGTAGATCGACTGCAGTTCTTCATATTTGGGTGTCAATTTGGACATATTCGAATTGCTCCAGGCTGTAGTGTTCTCCCCGCGGGTCTCAGGGTACCGCAGGTCACTACCGGGGTCGTGCTGCGGTAGCCGTCACTGAATTTGTTCGGCAAACAGATTTTTCCTGTTCCGAGATCCGTCGTGGGGCGGTGCCTGCACAAATGCGCGCGACGTGCTTCCTCGGCGAAGGAAATCAACCGGCGACATGCAGGGTGAACTGGTTGACGTCGATCTGGCCTTTCCGAAAGAGGTCCGCGCATCCGGTCAGGTAGCGCATGTACCGGTCGTACACCTCCTGGGACTGGATCCGGACGGCCTCATCATGGTTGGCCTCCAGGTTCGCTGCCCACGCGTCGAGCGTGCGCGCATAGTGGGCCTGCAGGGACTGGCGACGGGTCAGGGTGAACGAGGCGCGTGCGGCACACCCTTCCACCATCTCGATCGACGGCAGCCGCCCGCCCGGGAAGATCTCGGTGAGGATGAACTTGATGAATTTCGCCAGGTCCAAGGTCAGCGGGACGCCCTTGCTGTGGGCCTCACGCGGGTGCAGCCCGGTGATGGTGTGAAGGAGCATCACGCCATCGGCGGGCAGCGCGTCGTGGGCGAAGCGGAAGAAATCGTCATAGCGCTCATGCCCGAAGTGCTCGAAAGCGCCGATCGAGACGATGCGATCCACCGGCTCGTCGAACTCTTCCCAGCCGGCCAGCAATACCCGTTTCGTGCGGGGATTGTCGGATTCATCGAACAGCTGCTGCACGTACGTCGCCTGGTTACGGCTGAGCGTCAGGCCGACGACATTGACGTCGTACAGCTCTATTGCACGCATAGCCGTTGCGCCCCAACCACATCCGACATCGAGCAAGGTCATTCCCGGCTGTAGTCCGAGCTTGCCGAGCGCCAGGTCGATCTTCGCCCGCTGCGCTTCTTCCAGTGACATGTCGTCGCGCTCGAAATACGCGCAGCTATACGTTCGACTCGGATCCAGAAAGATCGCGAAGAAATCGTCGGACAAGTCGTAATGGGCTTGTACGTCGTCGAAATGAGGTTTGAGTTTTCCCGGGTGTTCGCCCACAAAGGCACCTCTTCGGCAGGAACTGACCGGGTAGAGCTGCGCTATGCCACGTCTTGACCTAGCCGCCCCCCCAGACTGCTGCCACAGACTGTAGAGGCAAACTGCTCAGCTACCGAGCTTTCAGTAGCTGGCAAACAGTGATCGGCGAATTTAACGTTGCAAATTCAGATAATCAGCTTGACATGGCAAAGTTCGTCTTGAGCTCGCCGACGATCTCGTCCCAGACCGGCTCCGGTAACTCGTGACCCATGCCGTCGATCAGCACCAGGCGCGCACCGCTGATTGCCCGGGCGACCGCGCGTCCCCCGAACGGACGCATCAGCCGGTCGGAGCGGCCATGGATCACCACGGTGGGTGCGCTGATCCGCTTGTCGTGGTGGCGCAGACTGCCACTGCCGAGGATGGCATCGAAATGCCTGGCGATGCCGGCCGGGTAGTAGGCGCGGTCGTACAACTCGGCGGCCTGGGCTCTGATCTCCGCTTCGGCAGTGGGGTAGCCGGGGCTGCCGTTGATCTTGCTGATCCGAACGGCGTTGTCGATGATGGCTTCTCGCGACGAATTGGCCGGCGGGCCGGTGATCACCGACAGCAGCTGCTTGATGCCCGGCGGCGGCAGCAGGGGCTGGTTGTTGCTGGAGAAGATCACCGCCAACGACTTGGTGCGCTGGGCATACCGGGACGCGAAGATCTGGGCGATCATGCCGCCCATCGAGCCGCCGACGATGTGAGCGGTGTCGATGTTGAGGTGATCGAGCAGGGCCGCAGCATCATCGGCGACATCTTCGAGCGTGTAGACCGACGGGCTGCGTAGGCCCAGAAACGACCGGGCCATCCGCAGCGGAAGCGGCGAATCGACCCGCTTGCCGGACAACTTGGTGGACAGGCCCACGTCGCGGTTGTCGTACCGGATGACGCGCAAACCCTGGCTCACCAGCTTTTCGCAGAAACCGGTGCGCCACAACAGCATCTGCGCGCCCAACCCCATGATCAACAGCACCGCCGGATCGTTCGGATCGCCCATGTCCTCGTAATAGAGATCGATACCGCCGGGCTCCGCCGATGACCTGGCGAAGCCGGACCGCACCTTCATGCCGGCCACTCAGGCCTCGATCCCGTCGGCCGGAACATCGGGGTCGGTCTCGAGTCCGGACTCTTTATGTTCACGGCTGATATCCACCATGAAGTTCGCGAAGTACCCGGTGAGCTGCGGGTCGTTCATCATCTGCCACGTCGGCGCCAGCAGCTTCATGTAGCGCTCGACGTAGAGGAACTGCTTGCCGATCAGCACCAGTTCCCGGGGAAGTTTGACGTCGTAGGCATCGGCCAGCGCGGAGAGCTGCCTGCCGATTTCCGCGTAGGACATATCGCCGAGCGACTTCATCGTGAGGGGGGTAGCGAACTTCTCCAGGTCCTTGGCGGCCTGCGCCTCGGGCTTCACCGTCCCCACGGCCCCCATCAGCACCACGATCTTGCCCGCTGCCGCGTGATCCTTCTTGACCAGCAGCGCGTACACCAACTCGCGCAACAACCACCGGGTGCGCGGGTCGATGCGGCCCATGATGCCGAAGTCGAAGAACACGATCTTGCCGTCGTCATCGACGTACAGGTTGCCCGCGTGCAGGTCACCGTGGAACAGGCCGTGTCTGAGGCCGCCCTCGAACACGCTGAACAACAGGGCCTTGACCAGTTCGGTGCCGTCGAAGCCCTTCTTGCGGATCGCGGCGACGTCGTCGATCCGGACTCCGGTGACCCGCTCCATCGTCAGCACCCGTTGGCTGGTCAGATCCCAATACACCTGCGGGACCCGGATGTTCTCGCCGAGCGGGGAGGCGTGCATGTGTGACACCCAGGCGTCCATCGACTGGGCTTCCAGCCGGAAGTCGAGCTCCTCGGCGAGATTGTCGGCGAAGTCGGCGACCACGTCCTGGGCCGACAGCCGCCGGCCGAGCTTGGCCAGCTCCACCAGCTGCGCCCCACGCTTGAGGATCTGCAGGTCGGCCGCGACGCGGCGACGGATTCCCGGGCGCTGAATCTTGACCACCACCTCCTCGCCGCTGTGCAGGGTGGCGTAGTGGACCTGCGCGATCGAGGCAGAGGCGAAGGGCTTCTCGTCGAAACTCTTGAACAGGTTCGTCGGTTCGTCGCCGAGTTCCTCGACGAAAAGCTTGTGCACCTCATCGGTGTCGGCCGGAGGCACCCGGTCGAGCAAGCCGCGGAACTCGCGGCTCAGCGGTTCACCGAACGCGCCCGGGCTCGACGCGATGATCTGGCCGAATTTGACGTACGTGGGACCCAGATCCGAGAAGGTCTGCGGCACCTGCTTGATGATCTTCTGCTGCAGGGACCCGCTGCCGAACATGTTCGCGGCGACACGGACCCCGGTGCGGGTGATCTGCCATCCGGTGGCCCCGATACGGGCGGCCTCCACAGGCAACGGCACCCGGCTCAACCTGGCGACCTCACGGTGCTTGGTTTTCGGCGGCGTAGTGCTCATAGCTGCAGTGTCTCAAAGGCCACGGTGCGGCCAAAAACATCTGTGCCGTGAGTCACACCGACGCAAAGCTCTCTTCGACCTCTTCGCGGCTGAGAACCGGGTCGGTTCCGGGCACGTACGTGGGCTCGGTGTGCGGCACGGTGGTGCCGTGCGCGACGCGCTTCTGGGCCGCCCGGAATTCGAGCGTGGTGCCCGCCGCGGTGTGCAGGCCGTTGATGATCGACCACACCAGGGCGCGTCGGCCGGCCCGCTCGATCGGGTTCGGATCGGTATGGCCGATGAGCTGTTTGGCCCACTTCGGCATGGTGTCGCGGATCGCCCAGTCCACCGCGCTCTGCGGCATCGGCAGGTTGGATCCGGTGGCCATGGCGGCCCCGTGGGTGAGGGCCAGTTTGGGTAGGTACGACTCGAGGCAGTCCAGCGTCTCGGCCTTGGTGGTCGGTAGGTCGGTGCCGCCCAGCGCGTGTCCGACGCGGACGAACTCGCCGTAGTAGCGGTCAAGTTTCTTGCCGCGCAACGGGTTCGGATGGTAGATCTCGTGCGCGGTGGCCAGGCCCCACACCACGGTCGCGTAGTTCCAGCGCAGCCAGTCCGGATCGTCGGCGTCGTAGACCGCGCCGTCGGGGCGGGTGCCTTTGATGGTGTGGTGCATCGAGCGGACGGTCTTGGACACCCGCTCGGCGGTCTCGGTGTTGCCGTAGGCGGTGCCGATGAAGAACGCGATGGAGTGTCCCAGGCGCACCGCCGCGCCCTGTGGATCGATCTGCGGGACGGCGACCCCGGTTTCGGGATCGCGCTTGACCAGTCGCGAATGGTGCATGCCCATCCAGTAGATAGACGGGTCGAGGCGCTCCATGTACGCCGCGCACTGCAGGCCGAAGATGAGCGCCTCGGTGTGGGAGTGCACATGCCAGACGGCGCTGCCCGGGCCGAACCAGCCCGGATCGCCCGCCGGACCGGCGAACTCCATGCCACGGAAGTAGTGCTGACGAATGTCCTTGTCGAACTTCCGCTGCAGCATCTGCTCGATCACCTGATGTGGCATGTCCACCGTGAACCCCCTTCTGGTTACGTCTGTAGCCAGAATACATTTTGGGTACGGGTGTGACCAGACCTAAGCTGTAGGAATGTCCAGTCCGACGCGATGGGCCGGCGTGCCGCTGACGGACCGCCGGGCCGAACGCCGCGCACTGCTCGTCGACGCGGCGTTCCGGCTGTTCGGGGACGGTGGAGAAGCCGCGATGTCGGTGCGTTCGGTCTGCCGCGAGTGCGGCCTCAACACCCGCTACTTCTACGAGAGCTTCGCCGACACCGACGAACTGCTCGGCGCGGTCTACGACCAGGTGAGTGCGGCCCTGGCGGCCGAGGTCGACGTCGCGATGGCCGAAGCCGGTGACTCACTGCGTGCCCGCACCCGGGCCGGAATCGCCGCGGTGCTCGGCTTCAGTTCGGCCGACCCGCGTCGGGGACGGGTCCTGTTCACCGACGCCCGGGCCAACCCCGTGCTGGCCGCGCGGCGCACGGCCACTCAGGACCTGTTGCGCGAGGCCGTCCTGTCGGAGGGTGGGCGACTCAACCCGGGGTCGGACCCGGTCGCCGCCCAGGTCGGTGCGGCCATGTACACCGGCGCGATGGCCGAACTCGCCCAGCAGTGGCTGGGCGGGAACCTGGGCGACGACCTGGAGGCTGTGGTGGATCATGCGCTCCGGTTGGTGCTCGGCGCCGGTTAGACCTCGGCAGGCCGCCAGCGCTTGATCCACTGGGTCTCGGGCCACTGCTCCTCGGCCGCGAGCAACTCGTACATCGTTGCGCGGTCGATGGATTCGCGGATGATGTCGGCATGCCCGGCGTGGCGGCTGAGCTCCTCGATCAGGTGCATGGCCACCCAGCGGACCGACCAGTTGTCGACGTCCTGCGGGAACCACGGCACGTCGTGCGGCACCGGAACGGCCGTGTCCAGATCGCGTTCGGCGAAAATCCGCAGTGTCTCGGCATTCTGGGCCTTGAAGGCCTCGAGGAGCCCGGCCAGGGTCTCGTCCTCACGCATCACGTACAGATCGGCGTATTCGGCGGCCTGTTCCTCAAACGGACGCGGATCCGGCGGCGGGAAGTCCGGCCCGTGCTCGGCGCGGGCGGCCCAGCTCTTCTGCACCGCGGTGACGTGCTTGATCAGGCCGCCGACCGACAGCGCGCTCACCGAAGGGGTGGACCGGGCCTGTTCGTCGGTCAGGCCGTGGGCCACCGCGAAGAAGGCGTTCTGCTGAAACGCGAGGAATTCGATCAGGGTCTGGCGTTCGTCGGTGGACGGCGGGGGCATTCCGGGCATTGTTCAGTTCTCCTTGTGTTGAGTTGTGTGTACGTAAAGATCACGGATACAAGCGATTTCGGCGCCGTGGTGGATCGCCTCCCGGTTGATGTGCAGGATCAGCACAGCCATCGAGTGCTCGGCCCAGGGGCCTTCGGCCGGACCGACGGGCTTGGCCAGGTCATCATCGTCGAGCCCGCGGACCCCGTCGATCCAATGTCGGTATGTGTCGTCGAGTTGTTTCAGGGCGGTGGCCGCATCGGTGGCGTAAGGCCAGGACTGGTAGTCGGCCGGCGGACCGCCGAAGTGTGAGTGGTTGCGCATCGCGAACACGCCGACGATCACGTGGGCGAGCCGCCAGGCGATCGTGGTGAACGGTTCCGGCTGTGGCGGTGGGTAACTGAAGTCGATGGCGCCGTCGGGGTGAACGGTCCAGCAGCCGGGCACCGGCTGCCAGAAATATTCGTCGTCGGTCAGGCCGTCCAGACGCGGCCTCAGTTGATTGGTCCAGTGGAAGTCCAGTTGGTCGGCTAGGAGGTTTGTCCACATAGGAATACCGTCTCATCCATATAGGACAGATTCAGTCCTAAAAGTGCGGCACACTTCTTGCATGACGGTGAGCAGCGAAACCACCGGCCGGGTGCTGCAGCTCCTCGGACTGCTGCAGTCGCGTCGGGTGTGGACCGGCGAGGAGTTGGCCGAACGGCTCGATGTCACCACGCGCAGCGTCCGTCGTGACATCGAGCGGTTGCGTGAACTCGGCTACCCCGTCCATGCCAGCAAGGGCCAGGGCGGCGGCTACCAGCTGGGCGCCGGTGCGGCCCTGCCGCCCCTGCTGCTCGACCCCGACGAGGCCGTCGCGATGGCCGTCTGCCTGCGGTTGGCCGCTGGCGGAAGCGTCGCCGGTGTCGGGGAATCCGCGCTGCGGGCGCTGTCCAAACTCGACCAGGTGATGCCGGCGCGGTTGCGTTCCCAGGTCTCGGCGGTGCACGACGCGACCGTCACCCTGGCGCCGAACTCGTCGGACGCGCCGGTGGAGCCTGAGGTGCTGATGACCCTGGCCCGGGCCTGCCGGGACCACGAACACGTCAGCGCCGACTACACCGACATCCGGGGCAATCACACCCAGCGGCGGTTGGAGCCCTATCACCTGGTGACCACCGGGCGGCGCTGGTACCTCATGGCCTACGACCGTGACCGCGAAGACTGGCGCAGCCTGCGGCTGGACCGGATGTCGGTGGTGGCGGCGCGGGGCAGCACGTTCGCGCCGCGCGAGGCCCCGGACGCGGCCGACTATGTGCGGCGCTCGATCAGCTCCTCGCCGTACCGCTACCGCGCCCGGGTTCGCTATCAGGCCCCGCAACACATTGTGGCGCAGAGGTTTCCGCCGTCATCGGCGACTGTCGAGGCCGACGGACCCGACGCCTGCATCGTCACCGCCGGTGCCGACGACCCCGAGCGCATGGTGCTGTACTTCGCCACCGTCGGCTACGACTTCGAGGTACTCGAACCACCCGAGGTGGCGGCCGCCGTCGGCGCCGTCGCCGCCCGTCTGCGCGCCGCCGCCGGAGACTAGGTGATGCTTAGCCGGTCGATGAGCATCAGGAACGCAGCGGCGAACTCGTTGTCGGCCGTCGCGACCCGCACCGCATCCCAGTCAACCTGCTCGCGCACCGCACGGGCGGCAGGAAGCAACGCGGCGAAGTCGCAATGGTGTTCGTTGAGCGATCGCAGTTTCTCCGCCACCACCAGCGTCGGCGGCAGGACCGGCACCCGGATCGCCAGCACGTCGAGTACCTCGGCCGATTCCAGCACGGCCGTGTCCACCGATACCCCGTTGAGTTGGTAGAGCACGTCCACGAGAACGTCAGAATCGGCATACGCCTTGAACAACCAGTCCTCGGGGACGTGCACGATCTCGAAGCCGGCCTTGCGCAACGTCACCTCGGCCGCCTCGGCGTCGCTCTCGGCGACCACGAAATCGACGTCGTGCACGGGTTCGGGCGCACCGAAGACCCACAACGCGTAGCTGCCGGCCAGCGCGAACCGCGGGCCGTGCGCCTTGAACGCCGACGCGGCGCGCTTCAACGCGTCACGAAGGTCGTCGTTGCGGTCGAACATGTGCGATCCCGGGCCGGTCAGGCGCCGATGGTGAAGGCGGCGCGGTTGTGGGTACTGAGTACCCATGCGGCTGGCCACTTTCAACATCCTGCACGGACGCAGTGTCCACGACGGCGATGTCGACCTGGGCAGACTGGCCGCCGCCGTGGCCGAACTCGACGCCGACATCCTCGCGCTGCAAGAAGTCGACCTGGACCAGCCGCGCTCGGGCAAGGCCGACCTGACCGCCGTCGCCGCCCGCGCGATGAACGCCGTGCACCACCGGTTCGTCGCGGCGATCTCCGGAACGCCCGGCGCCACCTGGATGGCCGCGACCGGGCGCGAACAACCAGGAACCGCCGCCTACGGCATCGCCCTGCTCACCCGGTACCCGGTCGAGAACTGGCAGGTGTTGCGGCTGCCGCGGATACCGTTCCGGTTCCCGATGTACGTCGCGGGGATCCGCCGGTTCACGATCGTCCACGAAGAACCCCGGGCTGCGATGGTGGCCCGCATCGACACGCCGCTGGGCCCGCTCACCGTGGCCAACACCCACCTGTCGTTCGTGCCCGGGTGGAATCGGCTGCAACTACGCCATCTGGTCCGGGACCTGAGCGGCTTCCCGGGCCCGAGAATTCTCATGGGGGACCTGAATTCCGGAGCCCCGGAGCATTGGCGCCCACTCGGAGCCGCGCCCACGTTCCCCGCCGACACCCCGACGACCCAGCTCGACCACATCCTCACCGACGACCCCGCGCTGTCCGCCGTCGCGTGCGCCGCACCGCGCCTGCCGATTTCGGATCATCGGGCGCTAGTCGTCGACATTTCGGCGCCTTGAGGTCGTAGGGTTTGGCAGATGCACGTCACGTCAGTGGAGACGACGGAGCTGTTTGCCGGGCCGGAGGATGCCCCTCGGCAGCTGGTTCGGGTGCGATATCAGGCCTGCGCCGCCCCGACCCCGGTGCGGGTCAGCGGGGACGGGCTCGCCGGCGAGGCGATCGCCGCAGCCGGTGACGGCACCGTCGAGATACCGGTGGATGTCGAGCGGGGCGTACCCGGCGAGATCCGGCGCGCCCGCGTGGACTCCGTCGACTTCGATTTCACCGTCGCCGAACCCGGCTGGACGATGTACATGATCAGCCACTTCCACTACGACCCGGTGTGGTGGAACACCCAGGCCGCCTACACCAGCGTGTGGACCGAGGACCCGCCCGGCCAGTGCCGGCAGACCAACGGCTTCGATCTGGTGGCTGCTCACCTGGAGATGGCCCGGCGCGAGCCGGAATACAAGTTCGTGCTGGCCGAGGTGGACTACCTCAAGCCCTATTGGGACGCCCGGCCCGAAGACCGGGCCGACCTGCGCCGGTTCATCGCCGAGGGGCGCGTCGAGATCATGGGCGGCACCTACAACGAGCCCAACACCAACCTCACCAGCCCCGAGACGGCGATCCGGAACTTCGTGTCGGGCATGGGTTTTCAGCGTGACGTGCTGGGCGCCAACCCGGCCACCGCCTGGCAGCTCGACGTGTTCGGGCACGATCCGCAGTTTCCCGGGATGGCGGCCGATGTCGGCTTGACCTCCAGTTCATGGGCACGGGGACCGCATCACCAATGGGGCCCCATGCAGAACGACGGCGACCCCGAACGCATGCAGTTCGCCAGCGAGTTCGAGTGGATCGCACCCTCGGGCCGAGGCCTGCTCACGCACTACATGCCCGCCCACTACTCGGCCGGGTGGTGGATGGACTCGTCGGCGTCGCTGGCCGAGGCCGAAGAATCCACCTACACGCTGTTCACCAAACTCAAGCGAGTTGCGTTGACCCGCAACGTGCTCCTCCCGGTCGGTACCGACTACACCCCGCCCAACAAGTGGGTCACCCAGATCCACCGCGACTGGAACACGCGCTACGTCTGGCCGAAGTTCGTGTGCGCACTGCCGTCCGAGTTCTTCGCCGCGGTGCGGGCCGAAGTCGACGAACGGGGGATCACGCCGTCCCCGCAGACCCGCGACATGAACCCGATCTACACCGGCAAGGACGTCTCCTACATCGACACCAAGCAGGCCAACCGGGCTGCCGAGGACGCGGTGCTCGACGCCGAGCGGTTCGCCGTGTTCGCCGGCCTGATCGGCGGCGCGGACTACCCACACGCCGCCTTGTCGAAGGCCTGGGTGCAACTGGCCTACGGGGCACACCACGACGCGATCACCGGTTCGGAATCCGATCAGGTCTATCTGGACCTGCTGACCGGCTGGCGCGACGCCTGGGAGCTGGGCGTCACCGCTCGCGACAACGCGCTCGGGCTACTGTCCGAGGCGGTCGACGGATCGGTCGTCGTGTGGAACGCTTTGGCGCACAACCGGACCGACATCGTCACCGTGCACCTGGCGGAACCGTTCGCCGGTGCGGTGCTCGACAGCGACGGCAACGAGGTGCCGGTTCTCGTCGAACACGACGGCGCCACGGTGAGCTGGCTGGCCCGTGACGTGCCGTCATTGGGCTGGCGGTCCTACCGATTCGTCACCGGGGCGGCGAGCGGGTGGGAGCCCATCGCCGGCGACGAGATCGCCAACCACCGGTACCGGTTGCGCGTCGATGCGGCCCGCGGCGGCGGGGTGTGCTCGCTCGTGGACGACGGACGCGAGCTCATCGCCGACGGCGGCGTCGGCAACGAACTCGCCGTCTACGACGAGTATTCGGCCCATCCGGAGGCCGGTGAAGGGCCCTGGCATCTGTTGCCCACGGGGCCGGTGGTGTGCTCCTCGGCCGGCCCGGCCGAGGACGTGCAGTGCTATCGGAGCGCCCTCGGGCAACGGCTGATCGTGCGCGGCCGCATTCCAGACCTGTTGCGCTACACCCAGATCATCACGCTGTGGTCCGGGGTGGACCGCGTCGACTGCCGCACCGTCATCGATGAATTCGTTGGCGCGGACCGCCTGGTCCGGCTGCGGTGGCCCTGCCCGGTGCCCGGCGCGTTGCCGGTGAGCGAGGTGGGCGATGCGGTGATCGGCCGCGGATTCGGCCTGATGCACGACGGTTCGGTTCATCACGCCGTGGATGCCGCGCAGCACCCGTGGACCCTGGACAACCCCGCCTACGGTTGGTTCGGGCTGTCCTCGGCCGTGCGGGTCCGCGTCGGCGCCGCGACCCAGGCGGTGTCGGTGGCCGAGGTGGTCGCCCCCGACGGGGTGAATCCACGCGATCTGATGGTCGCACTGGTGCGGGCCGGCGTCACCGCCACCTGCAGCTCCGCCGACAAGCCGCGATACGGCGATCTCAGCGTGGACTCCAACCTGCCCGACACCCGGTTCGCGCTCGGCGGCCCTGAGGAAAACCCGTTCACCGCAGCAGTTCTCGCCGAGGCCGACATCACGTACGCCGACGAACTCAAACGTCAGATCGATGCCACCGGATCGGCTCGGGTATGGGTGCCCGCGGCCGCCCCGCTGACCGAGCATTGGGTGCCCGGTGCCGACCTGCGCGGCGTACGCACCCTTCCGGTCCTGATCCTGGCCGGCGATCTCGACGCGGTGGTCGACGACCTGGGCGATGCGGAGATCGTCGTCACCCAGCGGGCTCCCGGGCCGACGGAGCTGTTCGAGGCCCGCACTGTCGCGCTGCTGAACCGCGGGGTGCCGAGTTTCGCCGTCGACCCCGACGGCACCCTGCACACCTCGCTCATGCGGTCCTGTACCGGGTGGCCGTCCGGCACGTGGATCGACCCGCCGCGGCGCACGGCACCGGACGGGTCCAACTTCCAGCTGCAGCACTGGACACACACATTCGACTACGCACTGGTCGCCGGTGTGGGGGACTGGCGCTCCGCCGGCGTCGCACCCAGCGCCGCGGAGTTCAATCGGCCGCTGCAGCCGGTGGTCGTCGACTCCGCCGCAGGCGGCGGTCTGCCCCCGTGGGGATCCCTGCTGGAGATCGAACCCGCCGGCGCCGTGCAGCTCGGCGCGCTCAAGGCCACGGGCAATCCGCTGGCGTCGGGCAGCGTGCGCAGCGCCGAGCCGGCCGACGGCGTCACCGCGCGTCTGGTCGAGATCACCGGCAGTGCAACAGAGGTCACGCTCCGGTCCGGCCTGCGTACACTCTCCACCGCCGCGGACCTGAATCTCCTGGAAGAGCCGCAGCCCGGACAGCCGTCGGACCTCAACCTGCACGGCTACCAGATCGCCACGGTGTCCACCCAGCTCAACCTGCCCAAGGTGGTGCGGGCCGAGCACCGGCGGTTGGCGCCCGAGGCCGAGGCCGCGCAGCCGCTGTACGCCAGATACTGGCTGCACAATCGCGGCCCGGCACCGCTGGGCGGACTGCCGGCCGTGGCCTACCTGCATCCGGAAAGCATTGTCGCGCAACCCGGTACCGACGTCGTCGTACGTCTGACCGCGGCCAGCGATTGCACCGACGACGCGCTGCACGGGCGGGTGAGGCTGTACGGCCCGCCGGGGTGGGGCGTACAACCCGCGGAGCTGCCGTACGTGCTGCCGCCCGGTGAGCATCTGGAAACCGATGTGGTGCTGAACATCCCGCCCGCCACCGAGCCCGGCCTCTACCCGGTGCGGGCCGAACTCGCGGTGACCGGAGGCGGTGCGGCGCTACCTCCGTCGTGGCGACAGGTGGTCGAGGACGTGTGCGTTGTCACCGTCGGCGAGCCCAGCGCCCAGGTGCTCAAACTGGTATCGGAGCCACAGCCCGTCGACGTCAAGGCCGGTGAGACCGCGCGGCTATCGATCACGATCGGCACCGACGCACGTGCCGACCTGGCGGCCGAGGCGCACCTGATCAGCCCGTGGGGAACGTGGGAATGGATCGGCCCGGCGGCGGTGGGTGTCGAAGTACCCGCCGGTGGCACCACCGAGATCGGGTTCGATGTCGCGCCCCCGCCGTGGGTCGAGCCGGGACGGTGGTGGGCGCTGATCCGGGTGGGATGTGCCGGCCGCCTGATCTATTCGCCCGCGGTCGAGGTGACGGTCCGATGAGTATCGCGGCGCAGGTGGCCGGAAAACCGGTGTCCACCACTGAGATCGACGAGCGGGAAGCCACGCTGCGGGCCGGCAACCGGGCCTCGGCACTGCCACGGGCCGGAACCAGTGAGGGGCGTCAGTTGCGTCGATGGCTGACGCAGCTGGTGGTGGCCGAACGGGTGGTCGACGGCGAGGCCGCAGCGCGCGGACTGTCCGCGCTCGATGCCCCCGGTCTCGACGAGGTGTTGCCCGATACCGCGGCCCGGTTGGAGATCGGCAGTGTCGCCGCCGCCGTGCTGGGCACGGCCACCGCCCGGGCAGTGTTCGCCGATATCACTGCCGCGGTTGCAGTTTCGGATGACGAGGTGGCCGCTTATCACGCGCGCAATCCGCTGCGCTTCGCCGAGACGAAGACCGGGCCGCACGGATGGCGCACCCGCCCTGTCGCACCCGCACTCGACGAGGTCCGCGATCGGATCGCCGCCCATCTGCGGGCGGCCGCTAGCAGGCAGGCTTTCCGGCAATGGCTCGACGCGCGGTGCGCAGCCCTGGTAGAGCTGGCGCCCGGGTACGAGCATCCCGGTGATCCCCGTCAGCCGGACAACACGCACAAGCACTAGGGGCGACTCCGTATGGCACTCACGATGGCGCTCGACATCGGCGGCACCAAGATCGCCGCCGGCCTCGTCGACTCCGACGGGCGCCTGGTCCATCGGGCTCAGCTGCCCACCCCGGACGGTGACGCCGAGGCTGTGTGGTCCGTCGTCGAGAAACTGCTCGGCGAGACCATGCAGGCTGCCGGCGGCGCCGCCGTCGGCGTCGGTGTGGCCTCCGCCGGTCCGATCGACCTGCCCGGCGGTACCGTCAGCCCGATCAATATCACTGAGTGGCGAAACTTCCCGATCGTGTCGCGGGTGGCCGGCGTAACCGGGCTGCCGGTTCGGCTGGGCGGCGACGGGCTGTGCATGGCGCTGGGGGAGCAGTGGTGCGGCGCCGGCAGGGGCGCACAGTTCCTGCTCGGCATGGTGGTGTCGACCGGGGTCGGCGGCGGGCTGGTACTCGACGGTGCGCCGTACGACGGCCGCACCGGCAATGCCGGACATGTCGGCCACGTCGTCGTCGCCCCCGACGACGGTGACCTGTGTACGTGCGGCGGAAACGGGTGCGTCGAGACCATTGCATCCGGGCCGAGCATGGTGCGGTGGGCCAGGCGTCACGGATGGGACGGCACTGACGCCAAGGCGCTCGGCGATGCGGCGACATCGGGAGATGACCTGGCGCTCAAGGCTTTCCGCCGGGGCGCCCGGGCGGTGGCGGCGATGATCGCCTCGGTGGGCGCGGTGTGCGATCTGGATCTGGTGGTGATCGGCGGGGGAGTGGCCAAATCGGGGGCGTTGCTGTTTGACCCGCTACGGGCAGCGCTGGCCGACTACGCCGGGCTGGAGTTCCTGCGCGGGCTGCGGGTGGTGCCTGCCGAACTGGGTGGCGACGCCGGTCTGGTCGGCGCGGCGGCCCTGGCCCGCGGCTGACGGCGCTTCTTGGTTTCCCGTTGGGCTCGCTGAATCTCCATGTGGGTGCGGCCCCAATCACACAGCGCCGCCAACACCGGCGCCAGCGTCATGCCGTATTCGGAGATCGAATAGTGCACGCACGGTGGCGCCGTTCCCGCATCGTGGCGGTCGATGATGCCGGCGTCGACCAGATCGTGCAGATGCCGGATGAGCATGCGCTCGGTGATGTCGGGAATGCTGCGGCGCAGTTCGGCGGTGCGCATCGGCCCGTCGGACAACCGCCACAGGATGGTGCCCTTCCAGCGGCCGTCGATGACCGACAGCGTCGCGTCGATGGGGCACTCGCCGACCTCTTTCTTGGAAACCGCCATCTCCGGCCCTTCGCCTACTGACTAATTTGTCAGTACCTTGTTTTTTGTCAGCGTACTGACCAGGCTCGATGGTGTGAAGGAAATCGTGCAGATGCTCGCCATCATCGTCACCGGCCCGCTGCTCGGCGTCGAGTTCGGCGTCGCCGCATTCACCAACCCGATCCTGCAGCGGCTGCCCGATGCCGCCTACCGGCAGGCGCGGGGCACCGGCGCGCGGATTCTCGGGGCGGCGATGCCGTTCTGGTACCTGACCGCGGCGGCGCTGATGATCGCTGCCGCGGTGTTCAGTCCGGGGCCGTTGCTCATCGCCCCGGTCGTGCTGATGGCGCTGATCATCCTGCTCACCCTCACCACGCTGGTGCCGATCAACAACCGCGTCGCGGCGGGATTCGGCGGGGACGGGGCCGGTGACGCGGATGCCGGGCAGTTCGAGGAACTGGTCAGCCGCTGGGATCGCCTGCACTGGGTGCGGGTCGCACTGCTGGCCGGCGCGTTCGTGCTGGTGGTCCTGGCCGGCGCCGGCTGAGGCGCTGTGAACATGCCCGTTTTGGCTGATTGGTAGGTGTTCGGCTACTCTGGTCGGGTTCCACCGAAGACCGTCGGTCACCTAGCAATAGGTTGAAGGTCCGGGAGATGTCCCGGCGGCCCACGCAGGAGGACGAGGCTAGACCAGTTTCGTGCTGGATATCTCTGCGCCCCGACCTGTCTGCGTCGGGGCGTTCGTCATTTCACGGCCCCAAGTTGGTGGAGCGCCCGATACCCACCACAAGGAGGCATGCATGGCCAAGGCTGACAAAGCCACGGCGGTTGCCGACATTGCTGAGCAGTTCAAGGCGTCGACGGCCACCGTCGTCACCGAGTACCGCGGGCTGACTGTGGCGAACCTGGCTGAGCTGCGTCGTTCACTCGGCGACTCCGCCTCGTACACCGTCGCCAAGAACACTCTGGTGAAGCGCGCCGCGTCCGAAGCCGGCATTGAAGGTCTCGATGAGCTGTTCGCCGGTCCCACGGCGATCGCGTTCGTCAAGGGTGAGCCGGTTGACGCCGCCAAGGCGATCAAGAAGTTCGCCAAGGACAACAAGGCGCTCATCATCAAGGGCGGCTACATGGACGGCAAGGCGCTGTCCGTCGCCGAGGTCGAGAAGATCGCCGACCTCGAGTCGCGCGAGGTTCTGCTCGCCAAGCTGGCAGGTGCCATGAAGGGCAACCTGTCCAAGGCTGCCGGCCTGTTCAACGCGCCCGCTTCTCAGGTTGCCCGCCTCGCCGCGGCGCTGCAGGAGAAGAAGGCTGCCGAGGAAGCTGCTTAACCGCAACCGCTGCTGCTTAACCGCAACCGCACAAACCACCCAACATCTGTAAGAAAAATCAGGAAGGACCATAAACATGGCCAAGCTGTCCACCGACGAACTGCTCGACGCGTTCAAGGAAATGACCCTGCTGGAGCTCTCTGAGTTCGTGAAGCAGTTCGAAGAGGTCTTCGAGGTCACCGCTGCTGCTCCGGTCGCCGTTGCGGCCGCCCCCGCCGCCGGTGGCGCTGCCGCCGAGGCCGGCGAGGAGCAGTCGGAGTTCGACGTCATCCTCGAGGGCGCCGGCGACAAGAAGATCGGCGTGATCAAGGTCGTGCGCGAGATCGTCTCCGGCCTGGGCCTGAAGGAAGCCAAGGATCTGGTCGACGGCGCTCCCAAGCCGCTGCTGGAGAAGGTCTCCAAGGAGGCCGCCGAGGACGCCAAGGGCAAGCTCGAGGCTGCCGGCGCCACCGTCACCGTCAAGTAGTCCGAAACCGGACCGCGAGAACCCCCGAATCCCCACGGATTCGGGGGTTCTTTGCTTGTATGGGCGGGATTGGTTCGGCCAGGGCCTGGGTACTCCCGAATATTGGGAGACATGCATGTGTGGTCCGTGCTGCGTGCGCTATGGTGACTCAAGCCACAGGCCGCAGCAGGTGGCGGGGTGAGCCGTAGGCGGAAGGATCTTTATGGGCGTCCAGATCGATGTGACGGGGCTGAGCAAATCTTTCGGATCGTCAAAGATTTGGGAAGACGTCACGATGTCGATTCCCGCCGGCGAGGTGAGCGTGCTGCTGGGCCCGTCGGGTACCGGTAAGTCAGTGTTCCTGAAGTCCCTGATCGGCCTGCTGCGTCCCGAGCGCGGCTCGATCGTCATCGACGGCACCAACATCTTGGAGTGCTCGGCGAAGGAGCTCTACGAGATCCGCACCCTGTTCGGTGTGCTGTTCCAGGACGGCGCGCTGTTCGGCTCGATGAACATCTACGACAACACCGCCTTCCCGTTGCGCGAGCACACGAAGAAGAGCGAGAGCGAAATCCGCAACATCGTGATGGAGAAGCTCGAGCTCGTCGGTATGCCCAATGACGGCCACAAGTTCCCCGGTGAGATCTCCGGCGGTATGCGCAAGCGTGCCGGCCTGGCCCGCGCCCTGGTGCTCGATCCGCAGATCATCCTGTGTGACGAGCCGGACTCCGGTCTGGACCCGGTCCGTACCGCGTACCTGTCCCAGCTGCTCATCGACATCAACGCGCAGATCGACGCGACGGTGCTGATCGTGACGCACAACATCAATATCGCCCGTACCGTGCCCGACAACATCGGCATGCTGTTCCGCAAGCAGCTGGTCATGTTCGGCCCTCGCGAGGTGCTGTTGACCAGCGAAGAGCCCGTCGTCAAGCAGTTCCTCAACGGTCGCCGTATCGGTCCGATCGGTATGTCGGAGGAGAAGGACGAGGCGACCGCGGCCGCTGAGCAGGCCATGTTGGATGCCGGCCAGCACGACGGTGGCGTCGAGGAGATCGAGGGTGTGCCGCCGCAGCTCACCGCGACCCCGGGTATGCCCGAGCGCAAGGGTGTGGCCCGCCGTCAGGCCCGGGTGCGCGAGATCCTGCACACCCTGCCGCCCGCCGCGCAGGCCGCGATCCTCGACGACCTCGAGGGCACCCACAAGTTGCCGGTGCACCAGTTCGGCGACGAGCCGACCACGCGCCACCACCGTGCGGTCGAGGACGACGCTCCGACCGGCGCCATCGAGGTACCTCACCAGAGCTGAGTTTGGATGAATCAGGCCGGGCCCGCGGGTCCGGCCTGATTTGTGTCGCGGACCAGGTAGGAGTCGCCATGTACCCGCAGCCCGAGCAGACCGCCAGATTCGAGCAACTGCCCGGTGGCGTGATCCGGGCGCACGGTGTCGCCCATTCGCGGATGATCGGCCAGTTGGCCCGCGCCGAGTACCTGTCAAAGCGCTGGATGTGGGCGGTGCTGGCGCCGGCCTTCGTGGTCGTTCCCGTCGTCATGGGCCTGTTCGACGGGGACACGGCCAGCGTCGGGGCATTTCTGGCGTCGCTGGCGTTCCGATTCGTCTTCAGCCTCGGCATATTCGCCGTCTTCGCCCTCGGTCTGCTCTACCTCACCGGGCCGCGGAGTTGGTCGTTGAAGCTGCCCATCGGTACTCCGATGTACGCCGACTTCGCACCGGACTCCGTCGGCATCGGCTGGCTGGATCGCTTCAACGCGGTCTATCTCAACCAGATCGTCCAGGTCCGGCACATCTCCTCGGTGCTCGTGGTGCGGGGCGCCGGCGGTACCGAGTTGCTGATCCCCGATGAACTGGTGCCGCCGCACGTCGCGTCCGGTTTGCTGACCAACTTCGCGCAACCTCGCCAGCCGACGACCCCGGCCGGGTATCCGGCGCAGCAACCGCAGTTCCAGCCACAGCCCGGCGTCCCACCGGGGCCCGGTCCCGACGGAGTGATCCGCACCGCGGCCATCGCCGACGCCGGCCTGGCCGATCGGCTGTCGACAGCGGTTCGGCGTAGCACCGCCCTGCGAACGGCCCTCGTACTGGCGGTCGTCATGCCGCTGCTCGCCATCGGCCTCTTCGCGCTCGAGGATGGTGGGCTGACGGCGGAGTCGGTGCTGCCCGCCGGCGGGATGATGCTGGCAGGCGTCGGTGTGATCGGGTATTTCATGCTCTTCGGAATTCCGATGAAATTCCGGCAGCTGGTTCCGCCTGGCGCGCCCATCTCGGCCGAGTTCGGTCCGCACCAGATCGGCGTCCGTCTCGGCGGTCACCTGCAAACGCTGGATCTCGACTCGATCAAGCGCATCCGGCACGCTGACGGCGCGTTTCATGTGACGGCGCGGGGCTTTACCCAGGGCCTGATCATCCCAGAGCAGCTGGTTCCGCCACAGGTGGCATCCGGGCTGCTCGCGCGCTATGGCGCCGCGTAGCCGTACGCGTCGATATCGCATCGATACCGCGTCGATTCGGCGCAGTCAAACCGCGCGTCACCTCTTGACGGACGGCCGTGGACAGGCCAATCTGTTGGGCAGCATGTGTGACGGGTTTAGAGACGCCAGCCAGCGCCGGGGGACCCGACTCATACGGTGGGTGCGTGGTAGTTGATGAATGCGCCGTTCTGCGCTATTGTTGGACGTTGCGCTGGCTGCATCCTGCCCACCCTCACCTGACCTGCACAAAGTAGTTCTAGCCTGAGCGTTGCTCAGCACCTAGTCCTTAGTGCCGTGCGTATGGGGTTCTGGACGAGCTGAAGTAGGGAACAGTCAGCCGAACCGACGCAGAATCGCGGCTCAGAAGGACGGCCCTCGCTGGTCTTTTCAAAAGTCGCATGAGGTGCTGGAAGGATGCATCTTGGCAGTCTCTAGCCAGAGCACAGCGAACGCTAACACCAATAACTCCGTCCCAGGAGCACCAAACCGAGTTTCCTTTGCCAAGCTCCGCGAACCGCTTGAGGTTCCGGGGCTGCTCGACGTTCAGACGGATTCCTTCGATTGGCTCGTGGGTTCGGATGAATGGCGGCAGAAGGCCGTCGATCGCGGTGAGACCGACCCCAAGGGCGGCCTCGAAGAGGTGCTCGAAGAGCTCTCCCCGATCGAGGATTTCTCGGGCTCGATGTCGCTGAGCTTCTCCGACCCGCGCTTCGACGAAGTCAAGGCGCCGGTCGACGAGTGCAAAGACAAGGACATGACGTACGCGGCCCCGCTGTTCGTCACGGCCGAGTTCATCAACAACAACACCGGTGAGATCAAGAGCCAGACGGTCTTCATGGGTGACTTCCCGATGATGACCGAGAAGGGCACCTTCATCATCAACGGCACCGAGCGTGTCGTGGTGAGCCAGCTCGTGCGTTCGCCCGGTGTGTACTTCGACGAGAGCATCGACAAGTCCACCGAGAAGACGCTGCACAGCGTCAAGGTGATCCCCGGCCGCGGTGCGTGGCTGGAGTTCGACGTCGACAAGCGCGACACCGTCGGCGTCCGTATCGACCGCAAGCGCCGCCAGCCGGTCACCGTGCTGCTCAAGGCGCTGGGCTGGACCAACGAGCAGATCACCGAGCGCTTCGGCTTCTCCGAGATCATGATGGGCACCCTGGAGAAGGACAGCACCGCCGGTCCCGATGAGGCGCTGCTGGACATCTACCGCAAGCTGCGTCCGGGCGAGCCGCCGACCAAGGAGTCCGCGCAGACCCTGCTGGAGAACCTGTTCTTCAAGGAGAAGCGCTACGACCTGGCCCGCGTCGGCCGCTACAAGGTCAACAAGAAGCTGGGCCTGAACGCCGGCCAGCCGATCACGTCGTCGACCCTCACCGAGGAAGACGTCGTCGCCACCATCGAGTACCTGGTGCGCCTGCACGAGGGCCAGACCACGATGACCGTCCCCGGCGGCGTCGAGGTCCCGGTCGAGGTCGACGACATCGACCACTTCGGCAACCGTCGTCTGCGCACCGTGGGTGAGCTGATCCAGAACCAGATCCGGGTCGGCCTGTCCCGCATGGAGCGCGTCGTGCGTGAGCGCATGACCACCCAGGACGTCGAGGCGATCACGCCGCAGACCCTGATCAACATCCGTCCCGTCGTGGCGGCGATCAAGGAGTTCTTCGGCACCAGCCAGCTGTCGCAGTTCATGGACCAGAACAACCCGCTGTCGGGTCTGACCCACAAGCGTCGCCTGTCGGCGCTGGGCCCCGGCGGTCTGTCCCGTGAGCGTGCCGGCCTTGAGGTCCGCGACGTGCACGCCAGCCACTACGGCCGCATGTGCCCGATCGAGACCCCTGAGGGTCCGAACATCGGTCTGATCGGCTCGCTGTCGGTGTACGCCCGGGTCAACCCGTTCGGCTTCATCGAGACGCCGTACCGCAAGGTCATCGACGGTGTGGTCAGCGACCAGATCGACTACCTGACCGCCGACGAGGAGGACCGCCACGTCGTGGCGCAGGCCAACTCGCCGATCGACGCCGACGGTCGCTTCACCGAGGACCGCGTGATGGTGCGCCGTAAGGGCGGCGAGGTCGAGAACGTGGCCCCGTCCGACGTCGACTACATGGACGTCTCGCCACGCCAGATGGTGTCGGTCGCGACCGCCATGATCCCGTTCCTCGAGCACGACGACGCCAACCGTGCCCTGATGGGTGCCAACATGCAGCGCCAGGCGGTTCCGCTGGTGCGTAGCGAGGCCCCGCTGGTCGGTACCGGTATGGAGTTGCGTGCCGCGATCGACGCGGGCGACGTTGTCGTCTCGGAGAAGGCGGGCGTCGTCGAGGAGGTCTCGGCCGACTACATCACCGTGATGGCCGACGACGGCTCCCGGCACACCTACCGCATGCGCAAGTTCGCCCGGTCCAACCACGGCACCTGCGCCAACCAGCGTCCGATCGTGGACGCCGGCCAGCGCGTGGAGGCCGGCCAGGTCGTCGCCGACGGTCCGTGCACCGAGAACGGTGAGATGGCCCTTGGCAAGAACCTGCTCGTGGCGATCATGCCGTGGGAAGGCCACAACTACGAGGACGCGATCATCCTCTCGAACCGTCTGGTCGAAGAGGACGTGCTCACCTCGATTCACATCGAAGAGCACGAGATCGATGCCCGCGACACCAAGCTGGGCGCCGAGGAGATCACCCGGGACATCCCGAACGTCTCCGACGAGGTGCTGGCCGATCTCGACGAGCGCGGCATCGTCCGCATCGGCGCCGAGGTCCGCGACGGCGACATCCTGGTCGGCAAGGTCACCCCGAAGGGTGAGACCGAGCTGACCCCGGAGGAGCGCCTGCTGCGTGCCATCTTCGGTGAGAAGGCCCGCGAGGTTCGCGACACGTCGCTGAAGGTGCCGCACGGTGAGTCCGGCAAGGTCATCGGCATCCGCGTGTTCTCCCGCGAGGACGACGACGAGCTGCCGGCCGGCGTCAACGAGCTGGTCCGCGTGTACGTGGCCCAGAAGCGCAAGATCTCCGACGGCGACAAGCTCGCCGGACGCCACGGCAACAAGGGCGTCATCGGCAAGATCCTGCCCGTCGAGGACATGCCGTTCCTGCCCGATGGCACCCCGGTGGACATCATCCTGAACACCCACGGTGTGCCCCGTCGTATGAACATCGGCCAGATCCTGGAAACCCACCTCGGGTGGGTGGCCAAGGCCGGCTGGAACATCGACGTCGCCGCGGGGACCCCGGAATGGGCGTCCAAGCTGCCCGAGCAGCTGTACTCGGCTCCGGTCGACAGCATCGTCAGCACCCCGGTGTTCGACGGTGCCCGCGAAGAGGAGCTGGCCGGTCTGCTGGGCTCGACGCTGCCCAACCGTGACGGCGACGTCATGGTCGACAGCGACGGCAAGGCGACGCTGTTCGACGGCCGCAGTGGCGAACCGTTCCCGTACCCGGTGACGGTCGGCTACATGTACATGCTGAAGCTGCACCACCTGGTGGACGACAAGATCCACGCCCGCTCCACCGGCCCGTACTCGATGATCACCCAGCAGCCGCTGGGCGGTAAGGCGCAGTTCGGTGGCCAGCGATTCGGTGAGATGGAATGTTGGGCCATGCAGGCCTACGGCGCCGCCTACACCCTGCAGGAGCTGCTGACCATCAAGTCCGACGACACCGTCGGCCGGGTCAAGGTGTACGAGGCGATCGTCAAGGGCGAGAACATCCCCGAACCCGGTATCCCGGAGTCGTTCAAGGTGTTGCTCAAGGAGCTGCAGTCGCTGTGCCTCAATGTCGAGGTGCTCTCCAGCGACGGCGCGGCGATCGAGATGCGTGACGGTGACGACGAGGACCTGGAGCGCGCTGCCGCGAACCTGGGAATCAACCTGTCGCGCAACGAGTCCGCTTCAGTCGAAGACCTCGCCTGATCTCGCCCAGTAGTCAAGTTTCAACACCCGCAAGGGGAAAGGGAGTTACGTGCTAGACGTCAACTTCTTCGATGAACTCCGCATCGGCCTGGCCACTGCGGACGACATCCGCAACTGGTCGTTCGGCGAGGTCAAGAAGCCGGAGACCATCAACTACCGCACCTTGAAGCCGGAGAAGGACGGCCTGTTCTGCGAGAAGATCTTCGGACCGACTCGCGACTGGGAGTGCTACTGCGGCAAGTACAAGCGCGTCCGGTTCAAGGGCATCATCTGTGAGCGCTGCGGCGTCGAGGTGACCCGTGCCAAGGTGCGCCGTGAGCGGATGGGCCACATCGAGCTGGCCGCACCCGTCACGCACATCTGGTACTTCAAGGGTGTTCCGTCCCGGTTGGGCTACCTGCTCGACCTGGCCCCGAAGGATCTGGAAAAGATCATCTACTTCGCGGCCTACGTGATCACCTCGGTCGACGACGAGATGCGCCACAACGAGCTGTCGACGCTCGAGGCCGAGATGGCCGTCGAGCGCAAGGCCGTCGAGGATCAGCGCGACTCCGACCTGGAGGCCCGGGCCCAGAAGCTCGAGGCCGACCTGGCCGAGCTCGAAGCCGAGGGCGCCAAGTCCGACGTGCGCCGCAAGGTGCGCGACGGCGGCGAGCGTGAGATGCGTCAGCTGCGCGACCGGGCCCAGCGTGAGCTGGACCGGCTCGACGAGATCTGGGCCACCTTCACCAAGCTGGCTCCCAAGCAGCTCATCGTCGACGAGGTGCTGTACCGCGAGCTGCAGGACCGCTACGGCGAGTACTTCACCGGCGCCATGGGCGCGGAGTCGATCAAGAAGCTCATCGAGAACTTCGACATCGAGGCCGAGGCCGAGAGCCTGCGCGAGACCATCCGCAGCGGCAAGGGGCAGAAGAAGCTGCGCGCCCTCAAGCGCCTGAAGGTCGTCGCGGCCTTCCAGCAGTCGGGTAACTCCCCGCTGGGTATGGTGCTCGACGCCGTCCCGGTGATCCCGCCGGAGCTGCGTCCGATGGTTCAGCTCGACGGTGGCCGGTTCGCCACCTCGGACCTGAACGACCTGTACCGCCGCGTGATCAACCGCAACAACCGGCTCAAGCGACTGATCGACCTCGGCGCGCCCGAGATCATCGTCAACAACGAGAAGCGCATGCTTCAGGAGTCGGTGGACGCGCTGTTCGACAACGGCCGTCGCGGCCGTCCGGTCACCGGGCCGGGCAACCGTCCGCTCAAGTCGCTGTCCGATCTGCTCAAGGGCAAGCAGGGCCGCTTCCGTCAGAACCTGCTGGGTAAGCGCGTCGACTACTCGGGCCGTTCGGTCATCGTGGTCGGCCCGCAGCTCAAGCTGCACCAGTGCGGCCTGCCGAAGCTGATGGCTCTGGAGCTGTTCAAGCCGTTCGTGATGAAGCGTCTGGTCGATCTGAACCACGCGCAGAACATCAAGAGCGCCAAGCGCATGGTGGAGCGTCAGCGTCCCCAGGTGTGGGATGTCCTCGAAGAGGTCATCGCCGAGCACCCGGTGCTGCTGAACCGTGCACCTACGCTGCACCGTCTGGGTATCCAGGCCTTCGAGCCGCAGCTGGTGGAAGGCAAGGCCATCCAGCTGCACCCGCTGGTGTGTGAGGCGTTCAACGCCGACTTCGACGGTGACCAGATGGCCGTGCACCTGCCGCTGTCGGCAGAGGCTCAGGCCGAGGCCCGCATCCTGATGCTGTCCTCGAACAACATCCTGTCGCCCGCGTCGGGTAAGCCGCTGGCCATGCCGCGTCTGGACATGGTGACCGGTCTGTACTACCTGACCACCGAGGTCGCCGGCGATGTCGGCGAGTACGTCCCGGCCTCTAAGGACCAGCCGGAGCAGGGTGTGTACAGCAGCCCGGCCGAGGCCATCATGGCGCTCGACCGCGGTGCGCTGTCGGTGCGCGCCAAGATCAAGGTGCGGCTGACCGATGCGCGTCCGCCGGCCAACATCGAGGCCGAGCTGTTCGAGAACGGCTGGAAGCCGGGCGATGCCTGGACCGCGGACACCACGCTGGGCCGGGTGCTCTTCAACGAGCTGCTGCCCAAGGGCTACCCGTTCGTCAACGAGCAGATGCACAAGAAGGTCCAGGCCCGGATCATCAACGATCTGGCCGAGCGCTTCCCGATGATCGTGGTGGCGCAGACCGTCGACAAGCTCAAGGACGCCGGTTTCCACTGGGCCACGCGTTCGGGTGTCACGGTCTCGATGGCCGACGTTCTGGTGCCGCCGCAGAAGCAGGAGATCCTGGAGCGGCACGAGGCCGAGGCCGAGGCGATCGAGCGCAAGTACCAGCGCGGCGCGCTGAACCACAACGAGCGCAACGAATCCCTGGTCAAGATCTGGCAGGACGCCACCGAAGAGGTGGGTAAGGCGCTGGAGGAGTACTACCCGGCCGACAACCCGATCATCACGATCGTGAAGTCCGGCGCCACGGGTAACCTCACCCAGACCCGCACCCTGGCAGGCATGAAGGGTCTGGTGACCAACCCGAAGGGTGAGTTCATCCCGCGCCCGATCAAGTCCTCGTTCCGTGAGGGCCTGACGGTGTTGGAGTACTTCATCAACACCCACGGTGCTCGTAAGGGTCTGGCCGACACCGCTCTGCGTACCGCCGACTCGGGTTACCTGACCCGTCGTCTGGTGGACGTGTCGCAGGACGTCATCGTTCGCGAGAACGACTGCGAGACCGAGCGCGGCATCATCGTCACGCTGGCCGAGCGCGCTGCGGACGGTTCGCTGATCCGCGACGCCCACGTCGAAACCTCGGCGTTCGCCCGGACCCTGGCCACCGACGCGGTCGACGCCGACGGCAACGTCGTCATCGAGCGCGGCCATGACCTGGGTGACCCGGCCATCGACGCGCTGCTGGCTGCCGGCATCTCGCAGGTGAAGGTCCGCTCCGTGCTGACCTGCGCCTCGGCCGCCGGTGTGTGTGCCAAGTGCTACGGCCGTTCGATGGCGACCGGCAAGCTCGTCGACATCGGCGAGGCCGTCGGTATCGTCGCCGCCCAGTCCATCGGTGAGCCCGGTACGCAGCTGACGATGCGTACCTTCCACCAGGGTGGTGTTACCGGTGGCGCCGACATCGTCGGTGGTCTGCCCCGCGTGCAGGAGCTCTTCGAGGCTCGTATCCCGCGGAACAAGGCGCCCATCGCCGACGTCGCGGGCCGGGTCCGGCTGGAGGAGAGCGACAAGTTCTTCAAGATCACCATCGTTCCCGACGACGGTGGCGAGGAAGTTGTCTACGACAAGCTCTCCAAGCGTCAGCGCCTGCGCGTGATCACCCACGAGGACGGCTCCGAAGGCGTGCTGTCCGACGGTGACCACGTCGAGGTCGGCGACCAGCTGATGGAAGGCTCCGCGGATCCGCACGAGGTGCTGCGTGTCCAGGGCCCCCGCGAGGTGCAGATCCACCTCGTCAAGGAGGTCCAGGAGGTCTACCGGGCCCAGGGTGTGTCGATCCACGACAAGCACATCGAGGTCATCGTCCGGCAGATGCTGCGTCGCGTCACGATCATCGATTCGGGTGCGACGGAGTTCCTGCCCGGCTCGCTGACCGAGCGTGCCGAGTTCGAGACCGAGAACCGTCGCGTCGTGGCCGAGGGTGGCGAGCCCGCGGCCGGACGTCCGGTGCTGATGGGTATCACCAAGGCATCGCTGGCCACGGATTCGTGGCTGTCGGCGGCGTCGTTCCAGGAGACCACTCGCGTGCTCACCGATGCGGCGATCAACTGCCGCAGCGACAAGCTGCAGGGTCTGAAGGAGAACGTGATCATCGGCAAGCTGATCCCGGCCGGTACCGGCATCGCCCGTTACCGCGACATCCAGGTGCAGCCGACCGAAGAGGCCCGCGCTGCGGCGTACACGATCCCGTCCTACGAGGATCAGTACTACAGCCCGGACTTCGGCCAGGCCACCGGTGCCGCGGTGCCGCTGGACGATTACGGATACAGCGACTATCGGTAAGACCGACCGCTAGTTTTCAGTACGAGAAGGGCCCCCGCTTTCGAGTGGGGGCCTTTTTCGTGTGCGCACTCGGTGAGTGGCCAGTTGTGACACGGCAACTGATGTTTCGCGTGCCATAACTGGCCACTCGGCGGACAAATGGTGTCGGGACGTCCGCCTAGACTTGGCGGCGTGCTCATCGGCTCGCATGTAGACAACACCGACCCATTGGCTGCGGCCGCCGCAGACGGCGCCGACGTGGTGCAGTTCTTCCTCGGCAACCCGCAGAGCTGGAAGAAACCCAAGCCCCGCGAGGACGCCGAGGTGCTCAAGGCGTCGACGGTGCCGCTGTACGTGCACGCGCCGTACTTGATCAACGTGGCGTCGGCTAACAACCGGGTGCGGATTCCGTCCCGCAAGATCCTGCAGGACACGTGCGACGCCGCCGCTGAGATCGGCGCGACCGCGGTGATCGTGCACGGCGGCCACGCCGATGACAACGACATGGACGCCGGGTTCGAGCGTTGGGTCAAGGCCCTGGACGCTCTGAATACCGATGTGCCCGTGTATCTGGAGAACACCGCGGGCGGGGATCACGCCATGGCCCGGCATTTCGACACGATCGCCCGGTTGTGGGATCACATCGGGGACAAGGGAATTGGCTTCTGCCTCGACACGTGCCATGCCTGGGCGGCGGGGGAGGCGCTGATCGACGCGGTCGACCGGATCAAGGCGATCACCGGACGCATCGACCTGGTGCACTGCAATGATTCCCGCGACGCCGCCGGCTCCGGCGCTGACCGCCACGCGAATTTCGGTGCCGGGCAGATCGATCCGCAGTTGCTGGCGGCGGTGGTGAAGGCAGCCGATGCGCCGGTGATCTGCGAGACCGCGGAAGCGGGACGCAAGGACGACATCGCGTTCCTGCGGGAGCACGCCGGCTGAACACGTTCGGCGGCTGAACCGCTTTCAACGGCATCGTGACGTGAAGGTGAACTAACGTCACCTCTGTGACCGCGGTTGATGACTCGGTAACCGAAGAAGCCCCAGCGCAATGGGGCCTCGATACTCGTGCTCGTCGACTGCGCATTCTGCGGTACGGCGCGATCCTCGTGTGGGCCGCGGTGGTCGTCTATCGCACCGTCACCGACGGCTTCGCGTTTAACCGGGAGCTGTTGCTGCTCTACATCGCGACCGGCCTGCTGGCCGCGAGCATCGGGCAGGGCCGACGGATGCTCTACGTGATCCGCGACTGGCTGCCGTTCGCCGTGGTGCTGGCTGCCTACGACCTGAGCCGTGGCGCGGCCACCCTGGTCGGCCGGCCCACGCTGTGGCACTGGCAGGTCGACGCGGATCGGTGGCTGTTCTTCGGCACGGTGCCCACCGTGTGGCTGCAGGAACGGCTGAAACAGCTGCACCCACCGTGGTGGGAAGTGGTGATCAGCACCGTGTACATGTCGTTTTTCATCCTTCCCTACGTCGTCGCGGGTGTGCTGTGGCTGCGTGACCGGGAGGAGTGGAAACGGTTCGTGCGCCTGTTCGTCGGGCTGTCGTTCGCGGCGTTGGCGATCTATGCGCTGTTGCCCGCCGCCCCGCCGTGGGCTGCGGCACGATGCAGCGCCGATGATGTCGACGGCGGCCCGTCGGGCCCCGGGTGCATGTTCCGGTCGGCGCGCGAGGCCGTCGACGGAGGGCTCCTCGGGGCCATGCAGGGCAGCCGAGACGGCGCCCACGACTGGATCGAACGGATCGTCACCCGCGGCTGGGGCAAGCTCAATCTGCATACCGCCACTGCGCTGATCGATCAGGGCCAGGCCAGCGTGAACCTGGTCGCGGCGATCCCGTCCCTGCATGCGGGGCTCACCGCCGCGGTCGCGGCGTTCTTGTGGAACCGGGTGAACCGCGGATGGCGGCCGCTGCTGGTGGCCTACCCGCTCATCATGGCCTTCACGCTGGTCTACACCGCTGAGCACTACGTCGTCGACATCCTGCTCGGCTGGACCTTGGCGGGCGTGGTGTTGTTCGCGCTCAATCGATACGAAGCGCGGCGGTCGACGGGGCCGCGCGAGGGCGACGAAGTAGACGAGGCACCGGTCGCTACCGCGGAGCTCGACCCGGCCTGACGCCCGTTCATTACAACTATTGTGCAGTTGTCGGAAATTTGTAACACTGGGCGTATGGTCGATACCCACGTCGTCACCAATCAGGTCCCCACACTCGAGGACTACAACCCCGCCACCTCACCGGTGCTCGCCGAGGCCCTCATCCGCGAAGGCGGACAGTGGGGCGTCGACGAGGTGCACGAGCTCGGTGCAATCAACGGCAGCGCCCAGGCTCAGCGCTGGGGTGAGCTCGCCGACCGGAACCAACCGGTGCTGCACACCCACGACCGGTATGGCTACCGGATCGACGAGGTCGAATACGACCCGGCCTATCACGAGCTGATGAATGTGGCCGTCACTCACGGCCTGCACGGCGCCCCGTGGGCCGATGACCGTGAGGGCTCCCACGTGGTGCGCGCCGCCAAGATGTCGGTGTGGACCGTCGAACCCGGGCATGTCTGCCCGATCTCGATGACGTATGCCGTCGTGCCCGCACTGCGGTTCAACCCGGAGTTGGCCGCGATCTACGAGCCGCTGCTGACCAGCCGGGTGTACGACCCCGAACTGAAGCTGCCGACAACGAAAGCCGGCATCACGGCAGGCATGTCGATGACCGAGAAGCAGGGCGGATCCGATGTCCGTGCCGGCACCACCGAAGCCACGCCCAACGGTGACGGCACCTACTCGCTGCGCGGGCACAAGTGGTTCACCTCGGCGCCGATGGGCGACATCTTCCTGGTGCTCGCCCAGGCTCCGGGTGGTTTGAGCTGTTTCTTCCTGCCCCGGATCCTGCCCGACGGCAGCCGCAACCGGATGTTCTTGCAGCGGCTCAAGGACAAGCTGGGCAACCATGCCAACGCCTCGAGCGAGGTCGAGTACGACGGCGCCACCGCCTGGCTGGTCGGCGAGGAGGGCCGCGGCGTGCCGACCATCATCGAGATGGTCAACCTCACCCGCCTGGACTGCACGCTGGGCAGCGCCACCAGCATGCGCAGCGGCCTGACCCGCGCCGTGCACCACGCCCAGCACCGAAAGGCGTTCGGCGCCTACCTGATCGATCAGCCGCTGATGCGCAACGTCCTGGCCGACCTGGCGGTGGAGGCGGAAGCGGCGACCATGCTGGCGATGCGGATGGCCGGGGCCACCGACAAGGCCGTCCGCGGTGACAACCGCGAGGCGCTGCTGCGCCGGATCGGACTGGCGGCCGGCAAGTACTGGGTCTGCAAACGGGCCACCCCGCACGCCGCCGAGGCGATGGAATGCCTGGGCGGCAACGGCTACGTCGAGGACTCGGGTATGCCCCGGCTGTACCGCGAGGCCCCGCTGATGGGCATCTGGGAAGGCTCCGGCAACGTCAGCGCGCTGGATACGTTGCGTGCCATGGCAACCCGGCCGGAAAGTGTCGAGGTGCTGTTCGACGAACTGTCCAAGACCGCCGGGCAGGACCCCCGGCTGGACCGCCATGTCAGCACTCTGCAGAACGATCTGGCTGACTTGGAGACGATCCAGTACCGGGGCCGCAAGGTCGCCGAGGATATCTCGCTGGCGCTGCAGGGTGCGCTGCTGGTGCGCCACGGTCACCCGGCGGTGGCCGAGGCGTTCCTGGCCAGCCGGCTCGGCGGGCAGTGGGGACAGGCGTTCGGCACCTTGCCGACCGGACTGGACCTGGCACCGATCCTCGAGCGTGCCCTGGTCAAGGGATGAGTATCGAAACGCTCAAGACGATGACCTACGAGGTCACCGATCGGATCGCACGAATCACGTTCAACCGCCCCGAAAAAGGCAACTCGATCGTCGCAGACACCCCGCTGGAGCTGCAGGCTCTGGTCGAGCGCGCGGACCTGGACCCCAACGTGCACGTGATCCTGGTGTCCGGACGCGGCGAGGGGTTCTGCGCCGGATTCGACCTGTCCGCCTACGCCGACGGTACCGGCGAGGCCGGGGGAGGCCGCTACGACGGGACCGTGCTGTCCGGGAAAACCCAAGCGATCAACCATCTTCCGGACCAGCCGTGGGATCCGATGGTCGACTATCAGATGATGAGCCGGTTCGTGCGCGGCTTTTCCAGCCTGATGCATGCCGACAAGCCGACCGTGGTCAAGATCCACGGTTACTGCGTGGCCGGCGGTACCGACATCGCGCTGCACGCCGACCAGGTGATCGCCGCCTCCGACGCCAAGATCGGTTATCCGCCGATGCGGGTGTGGGGCGTTCCGGCGGCCGGCCTGTGGGCGCACAGGTTGGGCGACCAACGCGCCAAACGTCTTCTGTTCACCGGGGATTGCATCACCGGTGCGCAGGCCGCCGAATGGGGCTTGGCCGTCGAGGCGCCGGAACCGGAGGATCTCGACGAGCGCACCGAGCGTCTCGTCGCACGCATTGCCGCCATGCCCGTCAATCAGCTCATCATGGCCAAGCTGGCCTGCAACTCCGCGTTGCTGCAGCAGGGGGTGGCCACCAGTCGGATGGTCAGTACGGTGTTCGACGGCATCGCCCGGCACACTCCCGAAGGACACGCGTTCGTCGCCGACGCGGTCGAACACGGCTTCCGCGAAGCAGTGCGCCACCGCGATGAGCCGATGGGCGACTACGGACGTAGGTCCTCGGGGGTCTGACATGCCTGCGCTCACCAGGATGACGGCGCGTTCAGTCGTGCTGAGCGTGCTGCTCGGTGCGCATCCGGCCTGGGCGAGTGCGGCCGAACTGGTCCGACTGACAGCGGATTTCGACATCAAAGAGCCGACCCTGCGGGTGGCGTTGACCCGCATGGTCAGCGCCGGTGACCTGATCCGCTCCGAGGACGGCTACCGGTTGTCGGACCGGCTGCTGAGCCGCCAGCGGCGCCAGGACGACGCGATCGATCCGCAGCTCCGGGAGTATGACGGGCAGTGGCTGACGCTCGTCATCACCAGCGTGGGCATCGATGCCCGTACTCGGGCATCCCTGCGGAACACGCTGCAGCAGTATCGCTTCGGTGAACTGCGCGAAGGCGTCTGGATGCGTCCGGACAACCTCGACCAGGTGTTACCCCAGGAGATCACCGACCGGGTGCGGCTCTTGCACTCCCGCGATCGGGATCCGGCCGGCCTGGCCCGCACGCTGTGGGACCTGCCCGGCTGGCGGGAGACGGGGGAACAACTGCTGGCGGAGATGACCGCCGCGACCGACATTCCGGGCCGGTTCGTCGCGGCCGCCGGCATCGTGCGTCACCTGCTGGCGGACCCGGTGCTACCCGACGAGCTGCTGCCCGACACGTGGCCGGGCCCGGAACTACGCAAGGCGTACAACGACTTTGCCGCCGAACTCGTCGAACGGCGAGATCGCGATGAGCTGATGGAGGCGACATGACCGAAGCCGTGCGGGTCGAGCGCAACGGACCGGTGACCACGGTCATCATCGACCGACCGCACGCACGCAACGCCGTCGACGGTCCCACCGCCGCGGCACTGTTCGCGGCTTTCGAGCAGTTCGATGCCGACGACGACGCCGCTGTCGCGGTGCTGACCGGGGCCGGTGGAACATTCTGTGCCGGAGCCGATCTCAAGGCCTTCGGCACGCCGGAGATGAACCGGCTCGATCCGGCGGGCGCCGGGCCCATGGGGCCGAGCCGGATGGTGTTGTCCAAGCCGGTGATTGCCGCGATCAGCGGCCATGCGGTGGCCGGTGGGTTGGAACTCGCGTTGTGGTGTGACCTGCGTGTGGTCGACGAGGATGCCGTGATGGGGGTGTTCTGCCGCCGGTGGGGCGTGCCGTTGATCGACGGCGGCACGGTGCGGCTGCCCCGGCTGATCGGGCAGAGCCGCGCCATGGACCTGATCCTGACCGGCCGTGCCGTCGACGCCGCCGAGGCACATGCCATCGGACTGGCCAACCGGGTGGTGCCGAAAGGTCAAGCCCTCCGACATGCCGAGGAACTGGCCACTGAACTGTCCCGGCTGCCCCAGCAGTGCCTACGGGCCGACCGCCTTTCGGTACTACATCAGTGGGGTGAAACCGAGGAGGCGGCAATGGAATTCGAGTTCGCCAGTATTGCTCGCGTGGCGGAGGAGGCCGCCCACGGTGCCGGCCGGTTCGCCGGCGGCGCGGGCCGCCACGGTGCCAGCGCCGATTAGCCCTTGTTCACCTTGTTGTTGCTGCCCGTGTTGGTGACCTTGGGGTCGCCCGCGGCGTAGGTGACGGTGTTGTTGAGCCCGATGATCGTGAGCCCCTTGTCGATCCGCTCGAAGGTGATCTTGTTGTCGGATCCGCCGATGTTCACGTTCGCGCAGGTGCCCTTGACCGTGAGCGTGTTGTTGGTGCCACCGACGGTGAGCGACTTGCCGTCGGCACAATCGATTTCGGTCGTGGTGCCGACCGACATGTAGTTGATGGTGTTGCCGACCTCGACGTTGACCCCGGACTCGCCCGCGGTGGCGCTGGGCGTACTGGTGTCCGAGCTCTCGGAACCACAGGCCGCCAGGGTGAGCGCCGCCGCGGCGACACCGATCCCGAGGATCAACGTGGCATGGGGGAAACGGGTGAGCACGGTGTATCTCTGCTTTCTGCCTCGGGTTTGATCAGACGGATCAGGCGGGGACGCGGCTGATCTGATTGGTCATCCCCAGTTCACGGCCACGGTCGACGAGGATCGGATCACCGTTCTTGAAGAACACGGTCTGGTTGTAGCCATACACGGTGACGTCGTTGATGACGTTGTCCGCGACGATCACGTTGGACGAGCCTTGGACGGCGATGCCCCAGCAGGTGCCCAATGCGGTGATCCGGATATCGGTTCCGTTGACGAACAGCGTGGCGTTGTTGCAGTCAATGGTTTGTTCGATGCCCTGGCCGGTGATGGTGGTGTCACCGTTCTTGGCTGCCGCGCCGGGAGCGCCGACGGTGAGCGCCAGCGGCAACGCGAGGGTGCCGGCGGTCAGCCCGACAAGCATTCTCCGGCCCACAGCTGTCCAATTCACGGTGAGTTCCCCTTCCGATCCGCTGTGAGCAGAGTACGTGGCGCACTTCTCGCGGCGGCAAGTGTTGACCAGTTTGACCGGCGTTCGCCGACAGGTCGCGTGCTGTCTCGGTGCTGGGTACCGTGTTCAGCAATGCGTCGGTGTGTTGTTCAGGCTGCTGCCGTGGCAGTCACAGCCGTAGTGACCGTCGCGGGGTGTTCGCACACCATCGACGGGGCTGCCGAGCGCGCGTCGGCCGACACCGCCGACCCCGATCGCAGTTTCGGATACGTCGACGATCGGTGCGGGCTGCTCGTGGACAGCACGATCCAGGAGATCTTGGCCGCCGACAACGTGGTGCGTCCGTACAGCGGTGCGGTCTGCCAATACGTGTTGTCGCGCAAGGCTCAGCCCGGTCCCGAGCCGAATGCGGGCTCACCCGCGATGCTCGACGTGATCTTCTCCTGGTTCGAGCAGGGCTCGCTGGACCGCGAACGTGCGGTGGCCCGTAGTCGGGACGCGCAGATCACCGACGTGGTGGTCGAGCGGCACCAGGCGTTCGTGGCCCGCCGCGACGTGACGGGCGCGGCCTGCTCGGCGACCGCGGCGGCCGGGTCGGGCGTGATCAGTTGGTGGGTGCAGTTCCGCAGTGCGGGCAGCGCCATGCAGACCGGCAAGGGCGATCCGTGCCAGGACGCCAAGAAGTTGTTGTCGGCCACTCTTCAATCGGAACTCTGACCGTGGCACACCGCTACCTCGCAGTGAGGTGTCTGGTCGGCATCGCGGCCGCAGTCGCCATGACGGCGTGCGGGCCGACAGAGTCGCCGTCGCCCTCGGAACCAGCGGCATCCGGTGACGGTTTTCACGGCGCGGACTGCAACGGCATCACCGACGCCGACATTGCCGATGCGGTCGGCTCGTCGATGTTCACCAAAGCTGTGGTGAGTGATGCCGGGTGTTTCTGGCAGGAGAACTCGGTGCTGGGCACATTCGGTGCGGGGATGGGCATCTCCACCTGGTGGTACCGGGGGAGCGACATGGACACCGAGCGGACGCTGGAGACCCGGGCCGGACGCACCCTCACCGAGCTGTCCATCGACGGCAACCAAGGCTTCCGCGCGTCGGACGCGAATGTCTGCAGCATTTACGTGGCCAAGGGGCAGGATGTCATCACGTGGTCGATTCAGACGATGAACCCGGCCACCCTGCCTGACCTTTGCCAGGTCACCGAGAAACTCGCCCGGCTCAGTCAGGGCCGGGTGAACTGATCTGCGCTGCCTGAGGGGCTACAGTTTCACGGCGACCCAAACGGCGGCGTCAATCACATCGACTCGAAGGCAGTGCGTACATGTCAGCTCGGCCAGAGGCACAGGCGGCTGGAACTCGACGTTCCCCGTCGCGGCCGGCGCGGACCACGAAGCTCAGCCGGGAGGCGATCGTCAACGCTGCGCTGACATTCCTGGATCGTGAGGGCTGGGACGCCTTGACGATCAATGCGCTGGCCGGCCAGCTCGGCACCAAGGGCCCGTCGCTCTACAACCATGTGGACAGCCTGGACGACCTGCGCCGCACGGTTCGGATGCGGGTTATCGACGACATCATCGAGATGCTCAACACCGTGGGCGCCGGCCGCACCCGGGACGATGCCGTGGCGGTCATGGCCAGCGCCTATCGCAGCTACGCCCACCACCATCCCGGGCGCTACTCGGCGTTCACCCGGATGCCCTTCGGCGGGGACGACCCGGAGTACTCGGCTGCCACCAAGGCCGCGGCCGGGCCGGTGATCGAGGTGCTGACCTCGTACGGCCTGGAGGGGGAGGACGCCTTCTATGCCGCACTGCAGTTCTGGTCGGCCCTGCACGGCTTCGTCCTGCTGGAAATGACGGGCGTTATGGACGATATCGACACCGATGCGGTATTCACCGATATGCTGCGACGACTGGCCGCAGGTATGGGGCAGTCAGAGTCGTAGCGTCTGACCTGGGATTAGGTCGTCGTGAGCGGGTTTGGTTCGTCGCGCCCAGCCCTGGTATTGTGGTAGATCGTGCCTGGCCGGAAGGCGCACGCCGCTGAGTGTTTCGCTAGCGTGCCCGCACGCCGGGCGAATTTGCATGTCTAACACGCATCGGAATTCCACCGGTGTAAGCACGTGCGACACGCCCGGACGCGGGGTACGCGGCCGGGGGATAACTGCAGTACAGAGACTTAGAACAGCAAGAGCAACACAGAGAAAGCCGGTACATGCCAACCATCAACCAGCTGGTCCGCAAGGGTCGCCGCGACAAGGTCGCCAAGGTGAAGACGGCGGCTCTCAAGGGCAGCCCGCAGCGCCGTGGTGTGTGCACGCGCGTGTACACCACCACCCCGAAGAAGCCGAACTCGGCGCTTCGCAAGGTCGCGCGTGTGAAGCTGACCAGTGGCGTTGAGGTCACCGCCTACATCCCCGGTGAGGGTCACAACCTGCAGGAGCACTCGATGGTGCTGGTGCGCGGCGGTCGTGTGAAGGACCTCCCCGGTGTCCGTTACAAGATCATCCGCGGGTCGCTCGACACCCAGGGTGTCAAGAACCGCAAGCAGGCCCGTAGCCGTTACGGCGCGAAGAAGGAGAAGAGCTGATGCCGCGCAAGGGACCCGCGCCGAAGCGTCCGTTGGTCAACGATCCGGTTTACGGGTCGCAGCTGGTCACCCAGCTGGTCAACAAGGTGCTGCTGGACGGCAAGAAGTCACTGGCCGAGCGCATTGTCTACGGTGCGCTGGAGCAGGCTCGCGACAAGACCGGCACCGATCCGGTCGTCACCCTCAAGCGCGCGCTCGACAACGTCAAGCCCGCCCTCGAGGTGCGCAGCCGCCGCGTCGGTGGTGCCACCTACCAGGTGCCGGTCGAGGTTCGTCCCGATCGCTCCACCACCCTGGCCCTGCGTTGGCTGGTCAGCTTCTCCAAGGCCCGTCGTGAGAAGACCATGATCGAGCGCCTCGCCAACGAGATCCTCGATGCCAGCAACGGCCTGGGCGCCGCTGTGAAGCGTCGTGAGGACACTCACAAGATGGCCGAAGCGAACCGGGCTTTCGCGCACTACCGCTGGTGATACCCGCGCCCGGCATCCAGCGTCGGGTGCCGGTACGCGCGCAATCGAACACCTAATCAAGCAAGCGAAAGAGTTGGGAAGACTTCCGTGGCACAGGACGTGCTGACAGACCTGAACAAGGTCCGCAACATCGGCATCATGGCGCACATCGACGCCGGCAAGACGACGACGACCGAGCGCATCCTCTATTACACCGGCGTCAACTACAAGATCGGTGAGACGCACGACGGTGCCTCCACCACCGACTGGATGGAGCAGGAGCAGGAGCGTGGTATCACCATCACCTCCGCAGCCGTGACCTGCTTCTGGAACAACAACCAGATCAACATCATCGACACCCCCGGGCACGTCGACTTCACCGTTGAGGTGGAGCGCAGCCTGCGCGTGCTCGACGGTGCCGTTGCCGTCTTCGACGGCAAGGAGGGTGTTGAGCCGCAGTCCGAGCAGGTGTGGCGCCAGGCCGACAAGTACGACGTGCCCCGGATCTGCTTCGTCAACAAGATGGACAAGCTCGGTGCCGACTTCTACTTCACCGTGCAGACCATCAAGGACCGCCTCGGCGCCAAGCCGCTGGTGATCCAGCTGCCGATCGGTGCCGAGAACGACTTCGAGGGCATCATCGACCTGGTCGAGATGAACGCCAAGGTGTGGCGTGGCGAGACCAAGCTCGGTGAGAGCTACGAGACCATCGAGATCCCCGCGGAACTGGCCGACAAGGCCGCCGAGTACCGCAGCGAGCTGCTGGACACGGTCGCCGAGACCGACGAGGCGCTTCTGGAGAAGTACCTCGGTGGCGAAGAGCTCACCATCGATGAGATCAAGGGCGCCATCCGCAAGCTGACCGTGAGCAGCGAGCTGTACCCGGTGCTGTGCGGCAGCGCGTTCAAGAACAAGGGTGTGCAGCCGATGCTGGACGCCGTGATCGACTACCTCCCGTCGCCGCTGGATGTCGAGTCCGTCAAGGGCCACGTCCCCGGCAAGGAGGACGAAGAGGTTCTGCGCAAGCCGTCGGTCGACGAGCCGTTCGCCGCGCTCGCGTTCAAGATCGCCGTGCACCCCTTCTTCGGCAAGCTCACCTACGTCCGCGTGTACTCGGGCAAGGTCGAGTCCGGTGCCCAGGTCATCAACGCGACCAAGGGCAAGAAGGAGCGTCTGGGCAAGCTGTTCCAGATGCACGCCAACAAGGAGAACCCGGTCGAGTCGGCGTCTGCTGGTCACATCTACGCGGTGATCGGCCTGAAGGACACCACCACCGGTGACACCCTGTGCGATCCCAACCAGCAGGTCGTGCTGGAGTCGATGACCTTCCCGGATCCGGTCATCGAGGTGGCCATCGAGCCCAAGACCAAGAGTGACCAGGAGAAGCTGGGCACCGCGATCCAGAAGCTCGCCGAAGAGGACCCGACCTTCAAGGTGCACCTGGACCAGGAGACCGGCCAGACCGTCATCGGCGGTATGGGCGAGCTGCACCTGGACATCCTGGTGGACCGCATGCGTCGCGAGTTCAAGGTTGAGGCCAACGTCGGTAAGCCGCAGGTGGCCTACCGCGAGACCATCCGCCGCAAGGTGGAAAAGGTCGAGTTCACCCACAAGAAGCAAACGGGTGGCTCCGGCCAGTTCGCGAAGGTGCTGATCGACCTCGAGCCGTTCGTCGGCGAGGACGGTGCCACCTACGAGTTCGAGAACAAGGTCACCGGTGGCCGCATCCCGCGCGAGTACATCCCGTCGGTGGATGCCGGTGCGCAGGACGCCATGCAGTACGGCGTGCTGGCCGGCTACCCGCTGGTGAACCTGAAGGTGACGCTGCTCGACGGCGCCTACCACGAGGTCGACTCCTCGGAAATGGCGTTCAAGGTGGCGGGTTCGCAGGTGCTGAAGAAGGCCGCCCAGGCGGCTCAGCCGGTCATCCTCGAGCCCATCATGGCTGTCGAGGTCACGACGCCCGAGGATTACATGGGCGACGTGATCGGCGACTTGAACTCCCGCCGTGGTCAGATCCAGGCCATGGAGGAGCGCAGCGGTGCGCGTGTCGTCAAGGCGCAGGTGCCGCTGTCGGAGATGTTCGGCTACGTGGGCGACCTTCGGTCGAAGACCCAGGGCCGGGCGAACTACTCCATGGTGTTCGACTCGTACGCCGAAGTTCCGGCGAACGTGGCGAAGGAGATCATCGCGAAGGCGACGGGTCAGTGAGCATCGACGGTCGCTTGCGACCGAGGCGCGAACTGAGCCGGAGTCGAGCCATCGATCACGCGAAGGCGACGGGTCAGTAGGCTCGTCGCGGCAACTGTCGCGGGCACACAACTGAACACATCAACACTGCTTTAAGTAAAAGCACCAACAAGTCCAGGAGGACACCACAGTGGCGAAGGCGAAGTTCGAGCGGACGAAGCCGCACGTCAACATCGGGACCATCGGTCACGTTGACCACGGCAAGACCACGCTCACTGCAGCAATCACCAAGGTTCTGCACGACAAGTACCCCGATTTGAACGAGTCGCGCGCATTCGACCAGATCGACAACGCGCCTGAAGAGCGTCAGCGCGGTATCACGATCAACATCTCGCATGTTGAGTACCAGACCGAGAAGCGCCACTACGCACACGTGGACGCCCCCGGTCACGCCGACTACATCAAGAACATGATCACCGGTGCCGCCCAGATGGACGGCGCGATCCTGGTGGTCGCCGCGACCGACGGCCCGATGCCGCAGACCCGCGAGCACGTGCTGCTGGGTCGCCAGGTGGGTGTGCCTTACATCCTCGTGGCGCTGAACAAGTCGGACATGGTCGACGACGAGGAGCTCCTCGAGCTCGTCGAGATGGAGGTCCGCGAACTGCTGGCCGCCCAGGAGTTCGACGAGGACGCCCCGGTCATCCGCGTCTCCGCGCTGAAGGCGCTGGAGGGTGACCCGAAGTGGGTCAAGTCGGTTGAGGACCTCATGGAGGCCGTCGACGAGTCGATCCCGGATCCGGTTCGTGAGACCGACAAGCCGTTCCTGATGCCCGTCGAGGACGTCTTCACCATCACCGGTCGTGGCACCGTGGTGACCGGTCGCGTCGAGCGTGGCGTGATCAACGTCAACGAAGAGGTCGAGATCGTCGGCATCCGCCCGACCACGACCAAGACCACCGTCACCGGTGTGGAAATGTTCCGCAAGCTGCTCGACCAGGGCCAGGCCGGCGACAACGTCGGTCTGCTGGTTCGTGGCATCAAGCGCGAGGACGTCGAGCGTGGCCAGGTTGTGGTCAAGCCCGGCACCACCACCCCGCACACCGAGTTCGAGGGCAGCGTCTACATCCTGTCCAAGGACGAGGGTGGCCGCCACACGCCGTTCTTCAACAACTACCGTCCGCAGTTCTACTTCCGTACCACGGACGTGACCGGCGTGGTTACCCTGCCCGAGGGCACCGAGATGGTTATGCCCGGTGACAACACCGACATCTCCGTCAAGCTGATCCAGCCCGTCGCCATGGACGAGGGCCTGCGCTTCGCGATCCGCGAGGGCGGCCGTACCGTCGGCGCCGGCCGGGTTACCAAGATCATTAAGTGATGATCTGACCTAGCAACGCGAAAGCGGCGCTCACCTCCGGGTGAGCGCCGCTTTTGTTTTCCGGCGTGTTGGTGCTGGGTCCGCTGTAACGCCTGTGGTAACTGAGACGATCTTTATTGCATAGTCGAGCTACACGGGTTGGGGACGAACATGGTGCGACGGATATGGACGCTGGCAGCAGCGGCGGTTCTTGCCGGCACGGCGGTCGGATTCGCGGCGGGAACGGCGCAGGCCAGTCCCGGGTGCCCGGACTTGCACTGGATCGGTGTGGCCGGTTCGGGTGAGCGGGACGATCCGACGACCGACGCCGGCATGGGCCGGGTGGTTTACAACTCCTTGCGTGACTTGTCCCAGTGGGTGCAGCAGGACGGCCGCACGATAACGGCGGAGGCCGTGGTGTACCCCGCGGCACCGGTGCCTGCCGACGGGGACCTGCTGGGCTGGGGCGGTTTCATGAGCAGTGTCGACGCCGGAGTCGCGGCGCTGGGGAACCAGTACGCGGCGTTCACCCAGCAATGCCCGGCCAGCAAGGTCGTGCTGGCCGGATATTCGCAGGGCGCGATGGTGGTGCACCGCAATCTTGCCGGGTTGGCGGGCAGCCCCAATCTGGCCGCCGCGCTGTTGGTCGCCGACGGTGACCGGTTGCCGACCGATCCCACCGTGAACCTGGGCACGGCGACCGCCGTGCCCGGAGCCGGCAAGGGCGTCGCACAGGACTGGCCGATCCTGGCCCACGCTCCGGCCCCGCTGCCCGCCACCATCGGCAGCCGCACGATCAGCGTGTGTGATCGTGGGGACGCGGTGTGCGACTACGACGAGGACGCCGAAGAGGTGACCGCCACCGCGATCGCCGTGCACACCAGTTACGCCCGGTCGAGCAGCGGCGGATACCGATGGACCTGGCCGCTGTACCGGATGCTGGGCCCGTCGCCGATGCAGCAGCAGACGGTGCCCGCGGGCGGTGCGACGGATGGAGTCGTTCACTCCTGATCAGCCGGGTCTCGGGCGTTAATCTGATGGCGCCCGAGACGACGACAGGAGTCCGCGATGTCCACCTTCCTGCGGTACTTACGCATTCAGGCCTTCGTACTGCTGTGCGGCATCGTCGGCCCGATCTTCCTGATCATCTACTTCGCCAGCGGCGGCGAGCCGATGATGAAATGGATGTTCTGGACCGGTCTGTTGGTCACCGCGATCGATATTCTGATCGCGCTGGGACTCACCGCCGCCGGGGCGAAGTCGGCCGCGCAGAACGAGAAGCTCGAACAGGTGGGCGTGTTGGCCCTGGCGCAGGTCACCGGTATTCACGAGACCGGTACCCGCATCAACGAACAGCCGCTGGTGAAGCTGGATCTGCAGATCTCCGGACCCGGCATTGCACCGTTCGCCAGTCAGGATCGCGTGCTGGCCTCGGTGTCTCGGCTGCCCATGATCACCAACCGCAAGTTGGTCGCGTTGGTCGACCCGACCACCAACGAGTATCGAATCGACTGGGAGAGAAGCAGTCTGGTCAGTGGTCTGATGCCCGCGACGTTCACGATCGCGGAGGAGAACAGGACCTACGACCTGACCGGTCAGTCCGGCCCGCTGATGGAGATCCTGCAGATCCTCAAGGCGCACGGCATCGGCATCAACAGCATGGTCGACCTGCGGGCCAATCCGGCGGCCCGCGAAGAGGTGCAGGCCGTGGTGCGACGCGCGGCGGCACAGCAGTCGACTTCACCCCCAGCAGCGGCGACCCCACCGGCGGCCTCGGAGGCGGGTGCCGCGTCGGCGCCGTTCCTCGCGCCGCCGGCCCCGTCGACCGCCCAACGGCTTCAGGAATTGGAAACGTTGCGTGCGACGGGCGCCATCAGCGAGGACGAGTACACCTCGAAACGGCAGCAGATCATCGCTGATCTCTGATCTGGTTCTGGATCAACCCGATTGGTGCGTTTACCGTTTGCGCCCGGCAAGTTCACCGGCCGTTCGGTGAACGTGATCTATGGTTAACCGCATTCATGTTCGTTCCGGAACCGTCCAACGCACTGCGAAAGACGACATATGACCACGGCTGAACCGAAGACAGAAGCTACGGGCGACAAGGTCAGCCTGCCGACGTTGACCGCGATGGTGGTCGGATCAATGGTCGGCTCGGGGGTATTCCTGCTGCCGCGGCGGTTCGGCGCGGAGTCCGGTGTGCTGGGGGCGCTCATCGCCTGGGCCATCGCCGGCACGGGAATGTTGATGCTGGCATTCGTATTCCAGCGGCTGGCCACCCGCAAACCCGATCTGGATGCCGGGATCTTCGCCTACGCCAAGGCCGGGTTCGGCGATTACGTCGGATTCAATTCGGCCTTCGGGTTCTGGGCCTCGGCATGTGCGGGCAACGCGTCGTACTGGGTGCTGATCATGGCGACCGCCAGCGCGATGTTCCCGCAATTGGGTGACGGCAGCACCGTGCTCGCGGTGTTGGTGTCGTCGATCGGGGTGTGGTTGTTCTGCTTCCTGATCCTGCGTGGGGTCAAGGAAGCGGCGGTGATCAACCGGATCGCCACAATCGCCAAGATCGTCCCCATCGTGGTGTTCATCGTGATCGCCCTGATCGCGTTCAAGGCCGGGGTGTTCGCCGACAATTTCTGGGGCGGATGGAAGGCCGAGGGTGGTCCGTCGGCCTCGGTGTTCGAACAGGCCAAGGGCACGATGCTTATCACGGTGTTCGTGTTCATGGGCATCGAGGGCGCCAGTGTGTATTCGCGTTACGCGAAGAAGCGTGAGGACGTCGGCCGGGCGACCGTCATCGGATTCCTTTCCGTACTCGGTGTTTTCGCTCTGGTCACGCTGGTGTCCTACGGCGTCTTGCCGCAGTCCGAACTCGCCAACGTCAGCCAGCCGTCCATGGCCTCGGTGCTCGAATCGATCGTGGGCCCATGGGGTTCGGTGTTCATCCGGGTCGGCGTCGTGCTCTCGGTGCTGGGGGCGTATCTGGCCTGGACCCTGATGGCCGCCGAGATCCTCTACATCCCGGCGAAATCCGAGGACATGCCGCGCTTCCTGGCCCGCACGAACAGCCACGACGCGCCGGTGACGGCCTTGGTGATGGCCGGTGGCCTGGTGCAGCTGTTGCTCATCCTGCTGCTGTTCACCTCCGAGGCACTGGATTTCATGCTGGACCTCACCGCGGCGCTGGCACTGATTCCCTATTTCCTGGCCGCCGGGTACGCCCTCAAGCTGGTGCTGACGAGGGAGACCTACGAGGACCGGAGACCGCCGCTCGCGGACGGCGTGGTGGCCGGGCTGGCGACGGTGTACACGTTGTTCCTCGTCTACGCCGCCGGATTCGACCATCTGCTCCTGTCGTGCATCCTCTACGCGGCCGGTGCGGTCCTTTATGTGATGGCCCGCCGGGAGCGCGGCCTGCGGTTGTTCACTCCGCCGGAGGCGGTGTTGTTCGTGGTCATCCTGCTCGGGGCGGTGGCCGGGATCGTCGGTTTGGTCACCGGGCACATCCAGATCTAGTGCCACACAACGTGAAAGGAAGATGATGGCGAATCCGTCCGCCACGTACGGCGTGCACTCCGAGGTCGGGAAGCTGCGCAAGGTCCTGGTCTGCTCACCGGGGCTGGCCCATGAACGGCTCACCCCGACCAACTGTGACGACCTGTTGTTCGATGACGTGTTGTGGGTGCAGAACGCGCGGCGCGACCACTTCGACTTCATGTCCAAGATGCGCGACCGTGGGGTGGAGGTCGTCGAGCTGCACAACCTGCTCACCGAGACGATCGAGATCCCCGAGGCCAAGGCGTGGCTGCTGGACCGCAAGATCGTGGCCAACGAGGTGGGTGTCGGGCTGGTCGACGACACCCGCGGATTCCTGGATTCCCTTCCGGAGCGCCGGCTCACCGAGTTCCTCATCGGCGGCCTGTCCACCAGGGATCTGCCCGCCGAGGTCCGCTCCGGATACCTGGCCCTGGCCCGCGAAGACACCGGGGTCAACGAATATCTGATGCCGCCGCTGCCCAACACTCTCTACACCCGCGACACCACCTGCTGGATCTACGGCGGGCTCACCCTCAACCCGCTGTTCTGGCCGGCCCGGCATGACGAAACCTTGCTGATGAAGGCGATCTATGAGTTCCACCCCGACTACGTGGGGTCGACGGTGTGGTGGGGGGACCCGGAAAAGTCCTGGGGCCAAGCCACTCTCGAGGGTGGTGACGTGCTGATCCCCGGCAATGGTGTGGTGTTGATCGGGATGAGCGAACGTTCCTCACGGCAGGCCATCACCCAGGTGGCCGCCGAACTGTTCGCCAGCGGCGCTGCGGAGAAGGTGATCGTCGCGGGCATGCCCAAGCTGCGTTCCGCCATGCACCTGGATACGGTGTTCACCTTCGCCGATCGCGATGTGGTGACCATCTATCCGGAGATCGTCGACAACATCGTCGCGTTCACCCTGCTGCCCAGCGATACCGAGCCCGGCGTCGAGGTGGTGCCGGAATCCAAGCCATTTATCGAGGTGGTGGCCGCCGCGTTGGACCTGCCGAAGCTTCGTGTCGTGGAGACCGGCGGCACCGCCTACGACTCGGAGCGTCAGCAGTGGGACAGCGGCAACAACCTCGTCGCCGTCGAACCCGGGGTGGTGTTCGCCTACGACCGCAACACCCATACCAACTCCCTGCTGCGCAAGGCCGGCGTAGAGGTGATCACGATCGTCGGTGCCGAGCTGGGCCGCGGCCGAGGTGGCGGGCACTGTATGACCTGCCCGATCATCCGCGATCCCATTCAGTGGTAGGAGTCCAGGAACACGTTCTACTTCTGCTGTTAGCCTGTGGCCAGACTCACTGAAAGGACCCTGGCATGGCGGCAGGTAACGCAACACTGGAAGGCCGGGTGGCATTCGTCACCGGCGCTGCACGCGGCCAGGGGCGCGCGCATGCGGTGCGATTGGCCAACGAGGGCGCCGACATCATCGCGATCGATGTGTGCCGGCCCGTCGACGACACCATCACCTATCCGGCCGCGACGTCGGAGGACCTGGCCGAGACCGTCGCCGCGGTCGAGGCCGCGGGCCGCAAGGTGCTCGCACGTGAGGTCGACATCCGGGATCTGGCGGCGCAACAGCAGGTGGTGGCCGACGGCGTCGAGCAGTTCGGCCGGCTCGACATCGTGGTGGCCAACGCCGGCGTGCTGAGCTGGGGACGGTTGTGGGAGCTCAGCCCCGAGCAGTTCGACACCGTCGTCGACGTCAACCTCAACGGCACCTGGCGGACTATCCGGGCCGCGGTACCCGCCATGATCGAGGCCGGCAACGGCGGTTCGATCATCATCGTCAGCTCGTCGGCCGGTGTGAAGGCCACCCCGGGCAACGGTCACTACGCGGCCTCCAAACACGGCCTGGTGGCCCTGACCAACACGCTGGCACTCGAAGTGGGCGAGTACGGCATCCGGGTCAACTCGATCCATCCCTACTCGATCGACACTCCGATGATCGAGCCGGAGGCCATGGCTGAGATCTTCTCCAAGTTCCCGAGTTTCCTGCACAGCTTCGCCCCGATGCCGTATCACAAGGTGACCGACGGCAAGAACGAGGGACTCGCCGCGTTCATGGCGCCCGAAGAGGTTGCCGATGTGGTGGCTTGGTTGGCCGGCGACGGTTCGGCCACCCTGTCGGGCAGCCAGATCGCCGTCGACCGGGGTGTGCTCAAGTACTGATCTCCCGCGACCAGACAGAAAACTGCCCATTTCCGCGCGGAAATGGGCAGTTTTGTTGGGGGCCCCTCCCGCTTGCGGGGGACTGGTCGGCGCGTTCAGCCCGGGAGGACGAGAACCGGAACCGGACTGTGCCGCAGGATCTTTGACCCGTGTGAACCCAGAAAGACGCGGGCTACCGCGCCACCCGGCGAGGTTCCGATCGCGAGGATCTCACCGTCGAGCCAGTCGACGGCATCGAGGGCCTCGCTCCAGTCGTTGCCGGTGACGACCTGCAGTTCCACCGCGTCGCCGATGATCCTGTCGTCCTTCAACCGGGTCATCGCCTGCTGGGCCTGTTTCGCCCACTCCTGCAGGATCGCGTCCTCGGCATGCAGTCCGACGGTCGGTGGATACATGTTGCGGCCCCGGACCGCGAAAGTGACCATGCGCATGGGGGTATCGAGCCGTCGGCTCAACTCGGTCACCCGCTGGACGACGGAAACCGATTCGGGCGTTCCGGGGTAGGCGCACGTGATGCGGGCCAGTGCACCGGATTTCGGCCGCCGGTAACCACGGGGGCTGATCGCCAACGGGACGGGGCAGGAGTGCAGCAGTCGATCCGCGGTCGAGCCCACCACCACCTGGCCCAGCTGACCCTCAGATGCCGAGCCGAGAACCAGTAGCTCGGCGTCGAGTTCGGCGACCGCCTCCAACAGGCCGCCCGACACGGACCGGTGCGCGAATTTGTGGAAGCTGACGTCGAGCCGGTCGTCGAGCGCGGCCACGTGCTGGCGTGCCTGCTCGGCCGACGACGCCGCCAACTGGGCTGCGTACTCGGCATATTCGGCGTCGACGCGGGCCGGTGACGGGGTCAGCCACGGTCGCGGGACGACGGTAGCCACCGCTAGCGAGGTGTTCAGGGTGCGGGCCGCACCGACCGCGAGGTGCAGGGCCGACGCCCCGCCCTTGCCTGCGAGGTACCCGACCACGACGGTCATCGGTTCTCCTCGGCTCCCGGGGTGGTCATCACGTCGTCCTCACCGGCGGCCGCGCCAGGGATGTAGCCGTCGCCGCCGTCGTTGAGGGCGCTGTGATGCCGGCTCCACAACAGGTAGAACGCCAGGACGAGGGCTACCCAGATGCTGAACCACAGCCAGGTGATGCGCGGCAGGCCCCACAGCACGAACCCACAGGCCAGCACGGACAGGATCGGTGTCACCGGGTAGCCGGGAACCTTGAAGGACCGCGGCAGGTCGGGCTCGCGCACCCGCAGGATGATCACGCCGATCGACACCACGATGAACGCCACCAGGGTGCCGATCGAGACCAGATCCCACAGGTAGTCCAGCGGCACGAATCCGGCCAGGGTGCCGGTGACCACCGCGACGACGATCGTGTTGTTCACCGGAGTCATGGTGCGCGGGTTGACCTTTGCGAACATCGGCGGCAGCAGTCCGTCGCGGCCCATGGCGAACAGGATGCGGGTCTGGCCGTACATCACCACCAGCGTGACCGAGAAGATCGAGATCACCGCACCGAAAGCGAGGATGCTGCTGGCCCAGGTTTGCCCGTGCAGGATGTTGGTGAGCATCACCGACAACCCGGCCTCGGACTGCTCGTCGGAGCCGAACGCGTCGGCGGACTGGGTTCCCAAGCCGGCGAATGCGACCAGGATGTAGATGCTGGTGACGACGATGAGTGCCCCGAGGATCGCCCGCGGCATGGTCTTCTGCGGGTTCTTCACCTCGTCGCCCGCCGTGGACACGGCGTCCAGGCCGATGAACGTGAAGAAGATCGTGCTGGCGGCGGCGGTGATGCCGGCGAAGCCCTTGTCCCAGAAGCCGGCGAAATGATCTGTCGTGAATGCGGTGAACGCGATGGCCACGAACATGCCGAGCACCGCGAGTTTGAGGATCACCATGACGGTGTTGACGGCGGCGGACTCACTGGCGCCGCGGATCAGCAGCAGTGCGCACATGATGATCAGGACGGTGGCCGGCAGGTTGATCAGGCCCGGATCGTCACCCCACGGGGCGGCCGACAGTGCGTGTGGCAAGCGCCAACCGAACCAATTGTCCAGCAGTTGATTGAGATAGCCGCTCCAGCCGATCGCGGTGGCCGACATGGAGACGCCGTATTCCAGCAGCAGGCACGCCGCCACGCCCATGGCGATGAATTCGCCCATCGTGGTGTAGGCGTAGGAATAGGTGGACCCCGAAACCGGCACGGCTGCAGCCATTTCCGCGTAGCAGATCGCCGACAACCCGGCGGCGATACCGGCCACCACGAACGACACCAGCACTGCCGGACCGGCCTTGGGGACGGCCTGCTGCAGCACGATGAAGATGCCGGTGCCGACGGTGGCGCCGACACCGAACAGGGTGAGTTGGAACGTGCCGATACTTCGCCGGAGGTGGTCGGATGCGCCGTGGGCGACCGGAGCGCCGATGACCGGCCTTCGCCGCAACATCTGGCCGGTCAAGCTGTTGGCTGGGGCGGACATGGTGCCTCCTTGGTGCCGGATCAACCGATTATCGGCGCGCCTCGGTCAGGGTGTCAGCGAATTGGTCAACAGCCCAGTCGAGCTCGTCGGCGGTGACCACCAGGGGCGGGGCGAACCGCAGGGTGGAGCCGTGGGTGTCCTTCACCAGCACACCGCGCTCGGCCAGGGCCAGGCCGAACTGCTTGCCGGTGCCCAGATCCGGGTCGATGTCCACTCCGGCCCACAGGCCCAGGCCGCGCACCGCGGTCACCCCATGCCCGATCAGCCCGGTGAGCCGCGTGTGCAGGTGCTCTCCGAGTTGGGTTGACCGGAGCTGGAATTCGCCCCGGCGCAGCATGCCGACAACGGTGGTGCCGATGGCTGCGGCCAGTGGGTTGCCGCCGAAGGTGGAACCGTGCTCACCGGGGTGCAGTACGCCGAGGATGTCGCGGTCGGCCACCACCGCGGATAGCGGTACCACACCGCCGCCCAGGGCCTTGCCGAGCAGGTACACGTCGGGAACCACACCCCAGTGTTCGCAGGCGAAGGTGCGCCCGGTGCGGGCCAGGCCGGACTGGATCTCGTCGGCGATCATCAGCACGTTGTTGCGGCTGCAGATGTCGCGGACCCGGGGCAGATAGTCGGCGGGCGGGACGATGATGCCCGCCTCACCCTGGATCGGCTCGATCAGCACGGCGGCGGTGTTCGCGTCGATCGCCGCGCCGAGCGCCCGATGGTCGCCGAAGGGCACCGACCGGAACCCCGGCGTGTATGGCCCGAAGCCCCGGCGGGCGGTCTCGTCGTCGGAGAAGCTGATTATTGTGGTGGTGCGCCCGTGGAAGTTGTTGTGCGCCACCACGATGTTGGACTCTCCGGCGGGCACGCCCTTGACGTCGGTCGCCCATTTTCGGGCCACCTTGATGCCGCTCTCGACGGCTTCGGCGCCGCTGTTCATCGGCAGCACCATGTCCTTGCCGCACAATTCGGCCAACGCCTGCGCGAACGGCCCGAGCCGGTCGGAATGGAACGCGCGGCTCACCAGGGTCAGCCGGTCCAGTTGTTCGTGTGCGGCGGCGATGATCTCGGGATTGCGGTGGCCGAAGTTGACCGCCGAGTAGGCGGCCAGGCAGTCGAGGTAGCGCCGGCCGCTCACATCGGTGATCCAGGCGCCCTCGGCGCTGTGGGCGACCACCGGCAGCGGTGAGTAGTTGTGGGCGACATAGCGATCGTCGCGCGCGATCGCCGAGGCGGTCGCAGAGTCCGGGGTGGCCTGATTGTCCACACTGTCCAGCATGGTCATGGGTGCAGCTCCAGGGTGCAGCATTTGACGGATCCGCCGCCTTTGAGGAGTTCGGACAGATCGACGCCGATAGGTTCGAATCCGGCTCGGCGCAGCTGTGCGGCGAATCCGGTGGCGGTCGCGGGCATCACGACGTGCCGGCCGTCGGACACCACGTTGAGGCCGAGGACGTACGCGTCGGCCGAGCCGACTTCGATGGCGTCGCCGAACAGTTCGGTCAAGCGCTTTCGGGCGTCGTCGCTGAACGCCGGGGGATAGTAGGCGATCGTGGATTCGTCGAGTACGGCCAGCGCGGTGTCGAGGTGGTAGAAGCGCGGGTCGACGAGTTCCAGGCTGGTGACGTTCAGGCCGGTGATCGCCGCGATCTCGTCATGTGCGCGCCTGTCGGTGCGAAAACCGTATCCGGCCAACAGATTCGACCCGACCAGCAGCAGGTCGCCCTGGCCTTCGTTGACGTGCTCGGTGCGCACCGGGCGATAGCCGGCCGCGGCCATCCACTCGGCGTAGGCGTCGGCCTCTCCCGCGCGCTGCGGGTAGGCGAAGCGGGCCACCACGGCGGTGTCCCCGACCAGGAAGCCGCCGTTGGCGGCGTACACCATGTCGGGCAGACCGGTGCGCGGTGCCACCAGGTCGACGGTGTGACCGAGGTCGGCGTACACCCGCCGCAGTGCCTCCCACTGCGCCACGGCGAGTGTGGTGTTCACGGGTGTGGCGGTGTCCATCCATGGGTTGATGGCGTATTCGACGGTGAAGTATTCGGGGGCGGTCATGGCGTAGTGGCGAGTTGTCGCGGTCCGTGCCGGCGCTACTGTCCCGCCGGTTTGAGGCACGGTGCCGTGCACGACTTCGTCGAAAATCGTCATGAATCGACGATATGAAGTGCCCGTGGCGCAATCAATCGCATCTTGTTGCGTGATATGCAGAGATATATTGCAGGAATCACGTGTTCGCGGCAGTTTGTTGCGTGGAGGTCGATGTGGAGCGTCTGGACGACACCGACGGCCAGATTCTGGCCGAGCTCACCGAGAACGCAAGGGCGACGTTCGCCGAGATCGGGCAGCGGGTGAACCTGTCGGCGCCCGCGGTGAAGCGGCGCGTGGACCGCATGGTCGCCGAGGGAGTGATCCGGGGCTTCACCACCGTGATCGACCGCAATGTCCTCGGCTGGCGGACCGAGGCATACGTGCAGGTGTTCTGCCAGGGCACCATCGCGCCGGATCAGTTGCGCGCAGCGTGGATCGACATTCCCGAGGTGGTCAGCGCGGCAACGGTGACCGGCACTGCCGATGCCATCCTGCACGTGCTGGCGCGCGACATGCGCCACCTCGAAGAAGCCCTGGAACGCATCCGCTCGACGGCGCGCATCGAGCGCAGCGAGAGCATCGTGGTGCTCACCAACGTCATCGAGCGGGGCCAGCCGTGACGTACCTCATCGGCCTGCGCAAACGTAGGGTGCGCTACAACGTTTAACTCCGATCGTGTAAAAACCCCACGTGACTACTTCAACGGGATCAGCGGCGGGCATCGTCATCGTCGGCGGTGGCTTGGCTGCGGCCCGGACGGCCGAACAATTGCGCCGGTCGGAGTACGCCGGGCCCATCACGATCGTCAGCGACGAGGACCATCTGCCCTACGACCGGCCGCCGCTGTCCAAGGAAGTGCTGCGCGCCGAGACTGACGACGTCACGCTCAAGCCGGCCGAGTTCTACCGCGAGAACGACATCACGCTGCGGCTCGGCTCCGCCGCGAAGTCGGTGGACATCGCCGCCAAGACGTTGAAGCTGGCCGACGACAGCGACGTGGCCTACGACGAGCTCATCATCGCTACCGGACTGGTACCCAAGCGGATTCGGTCCTTCGGCGATCTGGCCGGCATCCACGTGCTGCGGTCCTACGACGAGAGCATGGCCCTGCGCGAGCACGCGGGGAAGGCTCAGCGTGCCGTGGTGGTCGGGGCCGGCTTCATCGGCTGCGAGGTGGCCGCGAGCTTGCGCAAGCTGGGGGTCGAGGTGGTGCTGGTGGAGCCGCAGCCCACGCCGCTGGCCTCGGTTCTCGGTGAGCAGATCGGGGCGCTCGTGACCCGGTTGCACCAGGCCGAGGGGGTCGACGTGCGGTGCGGTGTCGGGGTGAGCGAGGTGCGTGGCGCCGACAAGGTCGAGCAGGTCGTGCTGGGTGACGGCACCGAGCTCGACGCTGATCTCGTGGTGGTCGGTATCGGTTCGCACCCGGCGGTCGAGTGGCTCGAGGGCAGCGGCATCGAGCTCGACAACGGTGTGGTGTGCGACGAGGTCGGCCGCTCCAGCGCCGCGGGCGTGTGGGCCATCGGCGATGTCGCGTCGTGGCGCGATCACGTGGGTGACCAAGCGCGCGTTGAACATTGGAGCAACGTCGCCGATCAGGCCCGCGCCATGGTGCCGGCGATCCTGGGTCAGGAGGCCTCGCCGGTGGTTTCGGTGCCGTATTTCTGGAGCGATCAGTACGACGTCAAGATCCAGTGCCTCGGTGAGCCCGAGGCGGACGACGTCGTGCACGTGGTCGAGGACGACGGGCGCAAGTTCCTGGCCTTCTACGAGCGCGACGGCGTCGTGGTGGGTGTGGTCGGCGGCGGCATGCCCGGCAAGGTGATGAAGGCCCGCGGCAAGATCGCCGCAGGCGCTCCCATCGCCGACGTCCTGGGCTGACCGCCCTGCGATTTGGGAGCATCGACCGGCGCTCACCGCCGCTGAATGCACCCAAATCGCTCTAGAACTGGCCGAGGTAGAACCGGCCACCTTGGTCGTCGGTGCACTCGGCCATCAATCCGTAGTCCTGCCGTGACGGCTGTTGCAGCACGGTGCCGCCGGCCTCGACGACGCGGGTGACCGCGGCGTCGATATCGGCCACCGTCCACATCGGCACGGTCACCGCAGCCGGGGCGCTACCGGCGATCCCTGACATCGGCTGGCTGCCCTGCACGCCCCAACCGTCGTTGATCCGGCCAGGGTCGAAGGTCCACGACAGCACGCGGCCGTAGAACTCCTTGAATGCGGCCGAGTCGGGCACTTCGTACGTGATGTACGAAAGTTCGCCCGGCCCAGCCCCGTTGAGCTCGGGGCGTGCGACGACACCGGCGGGTTGGAAGACCGCGAACGCGGTACCGCCGGGGTCGGTGGCGTCCAGCACGGTGCCGAACTCGAAGTCCTGGGTGTCGCCGGGCTCACCGCCGGCCTCGATGATGGCCTGCCGGGCCTGGTCGAGATCGGTCACCGCGTAGCAGCAGAACAGGGTGGGCGTGCCGGGCATCGGATAGATGCCGATGGGCTGGCGGGTGTTGGTGACCTGGCGGGTGGCCGGGTCGAATGTCCAGCCCAGCACCTGGCCGTAGAAGTGGGCGGCCCGCGCGATGTCGGGTGCCCAGACCGAGACGTAACCGACGTCTCCGTGCTGGATCGGCACGACAGGGCGGGACACCGGGCCGGTGAGCATCCACCGGTGACCGGACGGGTCGATGATCACCGCATTGCGGGTGCCGTAGTTCTCGTACGGCTCGCGCTGCACCTGGGCGCCGAGGTTTCTCGCTCGTTCCAGTGCGGCGTCGGTGTCGGGGACCTCCAGCATCAGGCTCACCGAATTCGATTGTGGAGCAGGGGATTTCAGTCCAAACTCGGGGAACTCGTCGGCCAGGTACAGCACCCCGCCGGCGAGGGTCAGTTCGGCGTGGCCGATGCGGCCGTCGGCCATCACGATCGGTTCTCCGACCAGTTCGGCCCCGAGCGCGTCGGTGTACCAGGCGATGGCGGCGCGGGCGTCGGGCGCGGCCAGATAGGGGATCGCCGCGGGCCGCGGAGCAGCCGGGGCAGCGGGCACAGTCTCGGGCTGGTTCAGTTCGGCGATGGCAGTGTCGGTTCCGCTCATGTCAACTCCTTCGGCGTGGGTGGGCAGGGTGAGGGCCGATTCCAGCCGCGCGCGCAGCCGGGCCGCGAACGCCGGATCGGGGGAGACCGGGTGGTCCGCGCCGGTCAGCACGGCCAGCGGATCGTGGCTGTTGATCACGACGTCCCTCCCTCCGGTGTCGGATACTGGGCTCTGAAGGCGCGGCGGGCCCGCACCAGCAGAGCTTCCGTGGCGTGCACGGTCCGGCCGATCAGCTCGGCGCATTCACCGACGGTGCAGTCGTCGAGGTAGCGCAGGGCCAGGACTGTGCGGTGTTGATCGGGTAGCCGGGCCAAAACCGATTCGGCGACAATGCGATCCAGCTCGGCGTCCCAGTGGTCGGCCGGATCCGCCGGTTCGGGCAGTTCGGCGACCGGCACGGTGAACCGGTCGTGCCGCCGGCGGTAGTGGTCGGCGAGCTTGTGCCTGGCCACCCCGATCAACCAGGGCACCGAGATCGGCGGCGGGGACGGTCTGCGGGCCGCGTCCATCGCGGCCAGGAACGTCTCCGACGTCAGGTCCTCGGCGGTTCCGCGGTCACCGCAGCGGCGTACGAAGTAGCCGTACACCACTGGCAGGGCCTCGTCGTAGCACCTCAGCAGTACCCGCGGAGCGTCAGTTTCGGCGCTCACACCCTTATCGTCGCCGCCGGAGGCCGAACTCCGACGGGGTTGTGGGAAGAATTCTCGGCCGAAATCATTGGCCCGGGTCAGGCCGGGTGCGTCATGGTGGTCGTCGTGGTGAACGTCGATGCATTCAAGCGGGACGGGTTCGTCAAGATCGAGCAGGCCGCTCCGGCCGAAATCGCAGATGCGGCCAGGGATCTGCTCTGGACGCAGATCGGGTTGGCCCCGGACGATCCGGCGTCGTGGGCCAGCGCGGTCGTGTGGGCAGCGGATCTGACCGGGGCCGGGCCGTTCGGCCAGCTGGTCAACAGCGCCTCGCTCACCGATGCCCTGGACCAGATCTGCGGCACCGGAGGTTGGCTACCGCGGGGTTCCCTGGGCAACATCCCGGTCCGGTTTCCCGTCGATCCGCCCGCCGAGGACCGGGGCTGGCACATCGATGCCAACACTCCGCTGCCCGGCGGCCAATGGGCGGTCAGTGGCCGCCCGCATACCGTTCTGGTGCTGACCCTGCTGTCCGAGGTGGGCCCCGACGACGCGCCGACGCGCATCCGTGTGGGTTCACACCGCGACGTCGCCGGCGTGCTGGGGTCCGAGCCGATCGACTTCATCGAAGCCGGCGCGCTCGTGGATGAGATCAGCGAAGACCGTCCGGTGGCTCAGGCCACCGGGCGGCCGGGTGACATGTTCGTGGTGCATCCGTTCACGGCACATGCCGCCGACGTACATCGCGGCAGCACACCACGTTTCATGTCGCAGGCGCCGCTGGTGCTCGCCGAGGCGCTCACTCCGCAAGGTCCCGAGGCCCTGGCCTGCGCGTGGGACGAGCTGCCGCCGGATCAGGTCTTGGCGTAGAAGAAGCCTGTCCCGATGATCGCGATGCCGAGCAGCACTGCGATGCCGGCGATCAGGTTTCCGAAATAGGTGGCGACGCCGAATCCGACGATCAGTGCCACGGCCAATGCGATCAGTTCGACCGTAGTCGGCTTCCGGTCCGGTTTCCGCACGGTGTTCACCTCCCCGCGTTCGACCCCTGGTTACCCGGAAGCCCTGGTGTCGACTCCCTCCAGGGCCTCCAGTCCGGGCCGCGCCATCTCGAACGCCGCGGCGATGGCGTCGGCCAGGGCAACCGACTCGTCGGCCAGCCAGTGCTCATACGCCGACAGTGCGACGCCCAACATCAGCCAGCCTGCGGTCTGGGGCATCAGATCGCTGGGTTCCGCGCCGATCCGCCGTGCCACGTAGGTGGCGATGACCTCCCGCCAGCCGGCGTACATCGTCATCGAATATGCCTGCAGTCCAGCGGTTTCCAAGATCACTCGCATGCGGCGGCGGTGCTGGGCCATCTCCTGGTCGTCGTAGGTGTTGAACGACAGCAGGGCTGTGCGCAGCGCCTCGGCGAGCGGGATTTCGGTACTCAGGGAACCGAGCAGTTCACGCAGGTGTTGCAGGTGGGCGTCGAAGTCGCCCCAGGGGATGGCGTTCTTGGAGGCGTAGTAGCGGAACAGCGTGCGCCGCGCGATCCCGGCGGCCTTGGCCACGTCGTCGACGCTCACCTCGTCGAAGCCCCGGCTGGCGAACAGGGCCAGGGCGACGTCGGTGATGTGGTCCTGCGTGGTGGACGGGCGCCGACCGACACGGGGCCCGGAATCCTGCCGCATGAAACCCGCCCTTCCATTTCTGCACTCGATGCCATATTCTTGCGACTCAGGTCACAATTGTCGAGACCCACAGTTGCAGGAAAGGTGCGATTCATGGATCAGAACCCGCAGGTTGAAACCGAAACCCAGCTCGTCACCGAGACGCTCGTCGAAGAGGTCTCGATCGACGGCATGTGCGGGGTCTACTGACAGTGTCCGCGGAGGTGACCGATATGGCTGGGCGCACCGGCGTCGTATTCGACCCTGATGTCAGCTGGCGGTTGCACCACCAGGTGGCGGTGCGGCCAGAGCCGTTCGGCGCCCTGCTGTATCACTTCGGAACCCGCAAGCTGTCGTTTCTGAAGAACCGGACGGTCGTCGAGGTGGTCAACTCTCTGGCCGATCACCCCGACGCCCGGTCCGCGTGCCGCGCGGCCGGTATCGCAGATTCCGACCAAGGCCCCTACCTGCACGCGCTGAGCGTGCTGGTGTCCTCGAAGATGCTCATCCCCGGGAACTCACAATGACTTCTGTTGCCCCTGTGCCAAGGCTCGTCGAACAGTTCGAACACGGACTCGACGCCCCCATCTGCCTGACCTGGGAGCTCACCTACGCCTGCAATCTGGCGTGCGTGCACTGCTTGTCCTCCTCGGGTAAGCGGGATCCGCGCGAGCTGTCCACCGAGCAGTGCAAGGACATCATCGACGAGCTGGAACGCATGCAGGTGTTCTACGTGAACATCGGCGGCGGCGAACCCACTGTGCGCCCGGACTTCTGGGAACTCGTCGACTACGCGACCGAGCATCACGTCGGGGTCAAGTTCTCCACCAACGGGGTGCGCATCACCCCGGAGGTAGCCGCGAAACTCGCCGCCAGCGACTACGTCGACGTGCAGATCTCGCTGGACGGTGCCAACGCCGAGGTCAACGACGCGGTGCGCGGCAAGGGCTCGTTCGACATGGCCGTGCGCGCGCTGGAAAACCTTGCCGCAGCTGGCTTTTCCGATGCCAAGATCTCGGTCGTGGTGACCCGCCACAACGTCGACCAGCTCGACGAGTTCAAGGCGCTGGCCGACCGCTACGGGGCCACGCTGCGGATCACCCGGTTGCGTCCGTCGGGCCGCGGCGCCGACGTCTGGGACGAGCTGCACCCGACCGCGGACCAGCAGCGCCAGCTGTACAACTGGCTGGTCGCCCATGGTGAGCGGGTGCTGACCGGCGACTCCTTCTTCCACCTGTCGGGGCTCGGCGAGCCCGGCGCGCTGGCCGGGCTGAACCTGTGTGGAGCCGGCCGCGTGGTGTGCCTGATCGATCCGGTGGGTGACGTCTACGCCTGCCCGTTCGCCATCCACGACAAGTTCCTGGCCGGAAACATCCTGGAAGACACCGGTTTTGGGGCTGGTTTCCAGAACGTCTGGCAGAACTCCACATTGTTCCGCGAGCTGCGCGAGCCCCAGTCGGCCGGCGCCTGCAGTGGTTGCGGACACTATGACGCCTGCCGTGGCGGCTGCATGGCGGCCAAGTTCTTCACCGGTCTGCCGATGGACGGACCGGACCCCGAGTGCGTCGAAGGCTGGGGCGAGCCCGCCCTGGCGGCCGAGCGCGTCAAACCCAAGCCCAGCGGTGACCACTCCCGCGGTACCAAGCAGGGGCCGGTCGCACTCAAGTTGCTGACCAAGCCTCCCGCCCGCGCCTGTAACGAAAGTCCGGTGTAATCCATGGCCCGTGATACCTGGTTCGAGACCGTCGCCATCGCCCAGCAGCGGGCGAAGAAGCGGCTGCCCAAGTCCGCCTATTCGTCGCTGATCTCTGCCAGCGAGAAGGGTGTGACGGTCTCCGACAACGTCGAGTCGTTCGCCGAACTCGGGTTCGCGCCACACGTCATCGGTGCCACCGAGAAGCGTGAGATGGCGACAACCGTGATGGGCCAGGACATCTCGATGCCGGTCATCATCTCGCCGACCGGCGTGCAGGCCGTCGACCCGGACGGCGAGGTGGCGGTGGCCCGCGCGGCCGCGGCCCGCGGCACGGCCATGGGGTTGTCTTCCTTCGCCAGCAAGCCGATGGAAGAAGTCACCGCCGTCAACGACAAGATCTTCTTCCAGATCTACTGGCTCGGGTCTCGTGACGAGATCGCCGAGCGGGTGCAGCGCGCCAAGGATGCGGGCGCGGTCGGGCTCATCGCCACGACCGACTGGAGCTTCAGCCACGGCCGTGACTGGGGTAGCCCGAAGATCCCGGAGCGAATGGACCTGCGCACGATGCTGCGGATGTCTCCGGAGGTGATCACCAAGCCCCGGTGGCTGTGGAGCTTCGGCAAGCACTTGCGTCCGCCGGACCTGCGCGTGCCCAACCAGGGCAGGCGCGGTGAGCCGGGGCCGACGTTCTTCGAGGCCTACGGGCAGTGGATGGGCACCCCGCCGCCGACCTGGGAGGACATCGCCTGGCTGCGTGAGCAGTGGGGCGGGCCGTTCCTGCTCAAGGGCATGGTGCGGGTGGATGACGCCAAACGTGCCGTGGATGCGGGTGTTTCGGCGATCACGGTGTCCAACCACGGCGGTAACAACCTGGACGGCACCCCAGCGGCGATCCGTTGCCTGCCCGCCATCGCCGACGCGGTGGGGGACCAGGTCGAGGTTTTGCTGGACGGCGGCATCCGCCGCGGCAGCGACGTCGTCAAGGCGGTGGCGCTCGGCGCCCGGGCCGTGATGATCGGACGTGCCTACCTGTGGGGCCTGGCCGCCAACGGCCAGGCGGGTGTCGAGAACGTGCTGGACATCCTCAGCGGCGGCATCGACTCGGCGCTGCGCGGGTTGGGCAAGTCCTCGATCCACGACCTGACGCCGGACGACATTCTCGTTCCCGAGGGCTTCACCCGGACGCTCGGCGTGCCGCGCACCGACTCCTGACGGCCGGCCCGGGCGCGTCGCGGCGTGGCGTGACTGGGGTGGCAGAAGAGACGTACGTGATGCTCACGGCGGGTGTACGGAAAGCTAAGGCAAATCAATTGCTGCTCGTGCTCCAACAATTGGCGCACAGTAGGTGAATACGGCCTACGATCGGCACGTGGCTTTCCCCAGCGGGCTCGGGAACTCAACGTCGAGACAGCTACGCAGCATGTCGCCAATGTTGATCATTCCGGTGGGCTCTACCGAGCAACATGGTCCGCACCTGCCTCTGGACACCGACACGCGTATCGCGACGGCTGTCGCCCATGAGGTCCTCGAGCAGCTGGACGACGCCTCGGCCGGTGCCTGGATGGTCGCGCCGCCCGTCTCCTACGGTGCCAGCGGCGAGCACGAGGGTTTCCCCGGCACGGTGTCGATCGGCACCGCCGCATTGCAGTCGTTGCTGGTGGAGTACGGGCGCTCCGCGTCGAGCTGGGCCTCGCGCCTCGTCTACGTCAATGGTCACGGTGGAAATGTGGAGGCGCTGGCCGCCGCAGTGGCCCTGTTGCGCCAGGAGAGCCGCGACGTTGGCTGGGTCCCCTGCATCGCCGCGGGTGCCGATGCGCACGCGGGGCATGCCGAAACATCTGTATTGCTACATATTTCGCCCGGCGACGTCTGGACCGACGACCTGGCCGCCGGGAACACGGCCCCGCTGGCCGAGTTGATGCCTGCGATGCGCAGGGGCGGGGTCGCGGCAGTCAGCGAAGTCGGGGTGCTCGGTGACCCGACAACCGCGACGGCTGCCGAGGGGGAGCGTATCTTTGCTGAGATGGTCAACGGCTGCGGCGCTCGGATCAGGCGGTGGCAGCCCGACCGGAACGGATTGCTGACATGACCGGACCGAGGCTGCCCGACGGTTTTGCCGTACAGGTGGATCGCCGTGTCAAGGTGCTGGGGGCCGGCGCGGCTCTGCTCGGCGGGTCACCGACCCGGTTGCTGCGGCTGGCGCCGACGGCGCAGACCATGCTCAACGGCGGCCGCCTGGAGGTGCACGACGCTCAGAGCGCGCAACTCGCCCGGACTTTGCTCGACGCCACGGTGGCCCATCCCCGTCCGCCCAGCGGGCCGTCTCACCGCGACGTGACGGTGGTTATCCCGGTGCGGGACAACGTTTCCGGTCTGCATCGACTGATCGCCGCGCTGCGGGGCCTGCGGGTGATCGTGGTCGACGACGGCTCGGCAGTTCCCGTCGCGCAATCGGAGTTCGCTGGGATGCACTGCGATGTCCAGGTGCTCCGGCACCTCCGCAGCAACGGTCCGGCGGCAGCTCGCAACACCGGCCTGGCCGCGTCCGAGACCGATTTCGTGGCGTTCCTCGACTCCGATGTGGTGCCCCGGCGGGGGTGGCTCGAGGCGTTGCTCGGACACTTCTGCGACCCCGCGGTGGCCCTGGTGGCGCCGCGCATCGTCGGACTGCACACCGCCGACAATGTGGTGGCCCGCTACGAGGCGGTGCGGTCGTCGTTGGACCTCGGGGTGCGTGAGGCGCCGGTGGTGCCCTACGGCCCGGTGTCCTACGTGCCCAGCGCGGCCATCATCTGCCGGCGGTCCGCGCTGGCCGCGGTGGGTGGTTTCGACGAGACCATGCAGTCCGGTGAGGACGTCGACCTGTGCTGGCGTCTGGTCGAGTCCGGGGCCCGGCTACGGTACGAGCCGATCGCGCTGGTGGCTCATGACCACCGGACGGATCTGCGAGAGTGGTTCAACCGCAAGGCTTTCTACGGCACATCGGCCGCACCGTTGAGTGTCCGGCACCCGGGCAAGACCGCCCCGGTGGTGATCTCCGGCTGGACGTTGATGGTGTGGCTGTTCCTCGCCATGGGGTCCTACGTCGGGTATCTGGGCTCGGTGGTGATCGCGATCTTCACCGGCCGCCGCATCGCCCGTTCGCTCAGCGCCGTCGACACCGAACCCACCGAGGTGGCCGCGGTCACCGCGCGCGGACTGTGGTCGGCGGCCCTGCAGCTGTGTTCGGCGATCTGTCGGCACTACTGGCCCGTGGCACTGATCGCCGCCCTGCTGTTCCGGCGCGCCAGACACGCGGTTCTGGTGGCCGCGGTGCTCGACGGCGTGGTCGACTGGGCGAGCCGGCGCGGCAACGTCGACGACGACACCAAACCGGTCGGCCTACTGGCCCACATCCTGCTCAAGCGCCTGGACGATCTGGCCTACGGCATCGGCTTGTGGACCGGAGTGGTGCGGGAACGTCAGCTCGGCGCCCTCAAGCCGCAGCTGCGGAGCTAAAACCCAATTGACAGATGTACTTATCGTCGGCGCCGGCAGCGCGGGTTCAATTCTGGCTGAACGGCTTTCCAGTGATCCGCGCTGCAATGTCACCGTCGTTGAGGCCGGTCCAGCGCCGAGCGATCCGCGGGTGGCGGCACAGATCACCGATGCCCTGCGGCTGCCGATCGGAGCGGCCAGTTCGGTGGTCCGCCATTTCGCGTCGGTGCTGACGGAGAATCCACCGCGGCACACCGAGATCATCCGCGGGTCGGTGGTGGGTGGTTCGGGGGCGGTCAACGGCGGCTACTTCTGTCGGGGGCTACCTACAGACTTCGACGCCTGGGCGGTGCCTGGCTGGGGCTGGAGCGATGTGCTGCCGCATTTCCGGGCCATCGAGACCGACCTCGATTTCGATACCACGCTGCACGGCGGTCGTGGTCCGATCACGGTTCGGCGGGTGCGCGAATTCGACGGCTGCACAGCATCATTCGTCGATGCCGCCACCGAATCGGGATTCGGCTGGATCGAGGACCTGAACGGATCGGACGCCGGTGTGGCGCTACCGGAGGGCGTGGGGGCGGTTCCGCTGAACATCAACGGCGGGACCAGAGTTGGGCCCGGCGGTGCCTATCTGAAGCCGGCTCTGGAGCGGACCAACCTCGAGGTCCGTACCGACACCAGGGTCCATCGGGTGCTGTTCCGGGGAAACCGGGCTGTCGGGGTGCGATGCGACGACGGTTCGGTTCTGAGCGCTGATCGAATTGTGTTGTGTTCCGGTGCAATTGGATCTGCCCATCTGTTGCTGCTGTCCGGTGTTGGGCCGCCTTCGGATCTTGAGGCGCACGGCGTCGAGGTGGTGGCGGGGTTACCGGTCGGCAGGCACACCGTGGACCACCCGGAATGGGTGATTCCGGTCTCCTGGGTGCCCACCCATGACCTGCCACCGCTGGAGGCCGTGCTCACCACGGCTGACGGCATCGAGATCCGCCCGTACACGGCCGGCTTCGCCGCGATGGTGCACGGACCCGGGCATGACCCCGCCGAACTGCCACACCTGGGTGTGGCGCTGATGCGGCCGCACTCGCGCGGGCGGGTCCGGTTGGCATCGGCGGACCCGACGGTGGCACCGATCATCGAGCATCGTTACGACACGGTCGCCGCGGATGTCGACGCGCTGCGCCGGGGTGCCGAGCTGGCCCGCGAATTGGTCAGTCGCACAGCGAAAGTCGGTGAGCCGTCCTGGTCGACGTCGCAGCATCTGGCCGGCACCGCGCCGATGGGCACCGGCCCCGAGGCGGTACTCGATCCGAGCTGTCGGGTGCTGGGGGTCGAGGGCCTGTGGGTCGTGGACGGCTCGATCATGCCCGCCATCACCAGCCGCGGCCCGCACGCGACCATTGCCATGATCGGTCACCGGGCTGCGGAGTTCCTCGCCGCCTGATTCGGCGGACGAGGCGCAGTTGTTCCCCGTCCCGGCCGGGCGCCCAGATCGCCACGAACGCCGCGGCCACGGCAAGCACCGTTGCCATGACGAGCAGGGCCGAGTTCGTCGCATCGAGGAATGCCTGCTTGGCCAGGTCCGCGACGGCCGTACCCTGCGGGCCGAGCCGAGGTGCCACGGCAAGGGCTTCGGCCAGCGAGCCCAGGATGGGCTCGCGCGCTTCGGTAGGTAGCCCGGTCAGCTTGGGCCCCAGGTGATTCTGGTAGTTGGCGGCCAGGATCGACCCGGCGACGGCGATACCGAGCGCGGCGCCGACTTCCCGGGTGGTGTCGTTGACCGCGGACGCCACTCCCTGCTTTTCGTCGGGGGCCGCGCCCATGATGGCCGATGTCGTCGGTGCGGTGCACAGGCCGATACCGGTGCTGATGATGATCAGCGGCCAGGTGTAATCCAGGTAGCTGGAATCGAGTTCGAGCAGCCGCATGCACATCAGGCCGGCGGCGATCAGCAGCAGTCCGGTGGATACGCACACCCGAAGGCCGATTCGGGGCAGGTACCAGTGGGTGGTGGCGCTGAGGGCGAGCACCGGAACCATCAATGGGCACAGGGCGATTGCGGTCTGGATCGGGCTGTATCCCATGACGAGCTGGATGTACTGCATGCTGACGAAGAAGTAGCCGAAGTTCGCGAAGAACAGGAACGTGATGCCGACTGCCCCGGTGGCGAAGTCGGGCTGTCGGAACAACCGGACGTCCAGCAGGGGGTGCGGCAGTTTGAGTTGGACCACGGTGAACGCGGCGGCGAGGGCGATGCCGCCGCTCATGCAACCCCACACCAGCGGGTGCGTCCAGCCGCGCACCGGCGCCTCGACCACCCCGAGCACGAAGACCGCCACCGCGGCGCCGATCAGGACGGCACCGATCCAGTCCAGCGGCGCCGCGTCTTCGTCCCGCGACGACGGCACGGTGCAGGTCAGGATGAACAACCCCGCTCCGGCGACCGCGAAGGTCGCGAAGATCGATTGCCAACCCCAGAAGTGCAGCAGGCCACCGGTGATCAGGAAGCCGAACACGGCCCCTGACCCGACGACACCGGCCCAGATCCCGATGGCCTTGTTGCGCTCCGACTTTGGGAAAGCGGCGGTCAGCAGGGACAGCGTGGCCGGCATGATGAACGCCGCGCCGGCTCCGGCGACCGCGCGTGACGCGATGAGCTGCACCGGATCGTCGAACACCATCGGTGCCGCCGAGGCCAAGACGAACACCGCGAGGCCGGCCAACAGGGCGCCCCGCCTGCCGTAGCGGTCACCGATCGCCCCGGCCGGCAGTAGCAGACACGCCAGCACCAGGGTGTATCCGTCGATCACCCAGGTCAGTTGGGCTTGCGTGGCCGTGGTCTGGCGGGCGATGTCCGGCAATGCCGCATTCAGCGCCACCATCGATGCGATGACGATCGAGACGTCCATGCAGGCCACCGCGAGCAGCCAGTACCGCTGCTTGATCGACAGATTGGCCATGCCCGGGTCGATATCCTGGCTGGACTCGACGAGGGTGTGCGACATGGTGTGCTCCTTCGTCGATGAAGTTTCGAGACTAACAGTCTCGGAGCGAGACGGTAAGTCTGTTTTTATGGAGGTGTACGGCGAATGACTGCCGAGAGCGGTGACCCGCGTCCGGCCCGATCCCGGGCCCGGCTGCTGGAGGCGGCGACTGCGCTGTTGCGGTCGGGCGGGCCCAGTGCGGTCACCGTCGATGCGGTCACCCGGGCCGCCAATGTGGCCAGGGCGACGTTGTACCGGCACTTCCCGAGCGGAAATGATCTGCTGGCGGCGGCATTTCGGGCACTGATCCCGGCTGCGCCGATGCCACCGGCTGAGGGGTCGTTACGAGACCGGCTGATCGCGCTGGTGCAGGCGCAGGCCGACTCGATCGCGGAGGCGCCGATCAGTATCACCGCGATGTCATGGCTGGCACTGGGCGGCGACATGGAGCAACTGCCCTGGCGGACGGGCGACAGCGCCGAGGTGCGGACTCTGCGCGAGCGGGTGGCCGAGCATTACGCCGCGCCGTTCGAGGCGATCTTCGACAGCCCCGAGGCGGTGGCCGAACTTGGCGAGGTGGATCGCACGCAGGCGGCCGCGCTGCTGCTCGGCCCGATCGTGCTCGGCAAGCTCAGCACGCTGTCGGAGTTCGACTACAGCAGCTGCGTGCGCGCCGCGGTGGACGGCTTTCTGGCCACCCACCGACGGGCGGAGCCGGCTCAGCGCAGCGAGTAACGGATCGGCAGGTGCTTGAGCCCGCCGACGAATGTGGTCGCGGAAAGCTCTGGCGTTCCGGCCAATTCGATGGAGTCCAGGCGGCTCATCAGCTCGGTGAACAAGCTGTTCATCTCCATCCGGGCCAGCGCCGCACCCAGGCAGAAGTGCACGCCGTAGCCGAATGCCAAGTGCTTGTTCGGATCCCGCGCGACGTCGAAGCGGTGTGGCGAGTCGAAAACATCCTCGTCACGGTTGCCGGAGACGTAGGCCAGGTAGACGGAGTCGCCCTTGGCGATCTGTGTGCCGCGCACGACGGTGTCGGCCGTGGCGGTCCGCATGAACTCCTTGACCGGGGTGGACCAGCGGATCATCTCTTCGACCGCGGTGCCCATCAGTTCGGGCTGCGCCTTCAATTTCGCCAGCTGGTCCGGATTCTCGATCAGGGCGTGCAGCCCACCCGAGATCGCGTCCTTGGTGGTGTCGTGTCCCGCGCTCGCGACGATGACGTAGTACGAGGCGGTGTCGACATCGGACAGCGGTTCCCCGTCGATGGTGCCGTTGGCGATGGCTGACGCCAGGTCCTCGGTCGGGGTGGCGCGACGCGACGCGGTCAACGTCGAGAAGTAGGCGAAGAAGTCCATCAGCACCGCGAGTTGGTCCTCCAATGAGCCGCCGTCGCGTTTGTACTCGTCGTCGTCGCCGCCGAACATCTCCTGGGTCAGCATGTGCATGCGGGCGAAGTCCTCTTCGGGCAGCCCGAGCAGCGACATGATCACGTACAGCGGGAAGTTGACGGCGATCGCGGTGACGAAATCGCACTCGGGTCCGATGTCGCGCATCTTGTCGACGTAGCGCTTGGCGAGCTCGTCGACGCGGACCTTGAGGTCACGCATTGCCTTGGGACGGAACCAATCTGCACCGATGGCCCGGACCTTGCGGTGGTGCGGATCATCCATGTGGATCAGCGTTCGCAGCCCCATGCCGGCCTCGAGCTGCTGCTTGGCGAGGTCGTCGGCCGCCGCGGTGGCCAGCAACGGCCGCGGCTCGCTGATGAAGAGTTCGTTGTCCCGCTCGACGGCCATGATGTCGGCGTGTTTGGTGATCGCCCAGAACGGGCGGTAGGGAGCGTTGTCCACCCAGGCCACCGGGTTGTTGGCGCGCAAATGGGTCAGTGCGGTGTGCAGGCGTGCGTCGTCGGCATAGGCCGTCGGGTCGGCGAGCACCTTCGCGGCATCATCCATCGTCGGCGCGCTCATACAGACTCCTCCCGGACGGGTTCTTGACGGGTGTCAATTCCCACCATATGTGATCGGCGACACGTAAGGGAGGGGATTTTGAGGGATCCGGCCCGTACGCTCACAGCCATGCGGTCGGGGCGGGGCGCCATCGCATTGCTGGCAGCGCTGGCGATGCTGGTTACAGGCTGTGTGCGTGGTGGCGGGCAGGCGCTGGCGCCGCCGTATCCCCCTGGGCCCGCTCAGGGGCACATCCAGAGCTCGGACCCGGCGCTCGTCCGCACCGCTGCCGGAACTCTGCGCGGCACAGTGGCATCCGACCACCGGCTGTTCGCCGGTATACCGTATGCCGCCCCGCCGGTGGGGCCGTTGCGGTTCGCCGCACCGGTTCCGGCTCCGGGCTGGCCGGGGGAGCGGGACGCCACCCGGCCCGGCCTGCGCTGCATCCAGGACCCCGATTCGGACCCCGAACGCGGAGCCAACACAGCGGAGGACTGCCTGAACCTGAACGTCTGGACGCCGCCGGTCTCCGGGGAGAAGCGACCAGTGATGGTGTGGATCCACGGCGGTGCGTTCGCGGGCGGCAGCAGCGGCATCTACGACGCGGGGCGGCTGGCAGCTCGCGGCGACATCGTCGTAGTCACGATCAACTACCGGCTCGGCACGCTGGGATTCCTCGCCCACCCGGCCCTGGGGGTCGACGGCAACGTCGGCAATTACGGCCTGGCCGATCAGCAGGCGGCCCTGCGATGGGTGCGGGACAACATCGCCGATTTCGGCGGCGATCCGGAAAAGGTCACTGTCGCCGGGGAATCCGCGGGCGGTATGTCGGTATGCGACCATCTGGTGTCGCCCGGATCGGCGGGGTTGTTCCACGCCGCGATCCTGATGAGCGCGCCTTGCCAGGCCCAGGCGGACCTTGCTGCCGCGGCCGGCCGCTCGCTCGAGTACGCGGCATCCGCCGGTTGTCCCGACCCCGCGACCGCGGCCATCTGCCTTCGGGCGATGCCGGTGGATGGGCTGCGGAAACCGGTGTGGTACTTCAACATCGGCAGTGATGAGCTGACGGGCCCGGTCACCGGATCGGCCGCGATTCCGCAGGCGCCGCTGGCGGCGTTCGGCGCCGGCCGGGCCGAACCGGTGCCGATCCTGATCGGCACCACCCGCGACGAGTTCACGTTGTTCGTGGCGTTGCGCTATCTGCGGTTGGGGCAGCGGTACGCCGCGGCCGACTACCCCCGGTTGCTGGCCGAGACGTTCGGTGCCGACGCCGCCGCGGTCGGAGCGCACTATCCGATCGATCGGTACGGCGGTGTGGCGCAGGCTTATTCGGCCGCCGTCACCGACGGTGCCTTTGCCTGCGTGTCGGACCGGATCGCCGGTGAGCTGTCCCGCACCGGTCCGGTGTACGCCTACGAGTTCAATGACCGCGCCGCGCCGGCGCCGGAGGTCATGCGGACGCTGCCCTTCCCGGTCGGGGCCAGTCACTCACTGGAGCTTCGCTACCTCTTCGACGTCGGTGGGGCGCCGCCGTTGAGCCCGGCGCAACAACAGCTCTCGGACCAGATGATCGACTACTGGAGTGCTTTCGTGCGTACCGGTGACCCCGCGGCCGAGGGTCAACCGGGCTGGCCCGAGTTCGACGGCGCGGGTACGGCCGGCCGAATGTCGTTGCAGGCCGACGGCAGTCGCGTCGACAATGGCTACGCGCACGTTCACCAATGCCCGTTCTGGGCCGGGCTTAAGGAGAAATGACCTCGATGGCGACACCGGACCCGCAGGCCTTCGCGCAAGAGTGGGTGTCTGCATGGAACGCGCATGACGTGGATGCGGTGCTGGCGCATTTCCACGACGATGTGGTGTTCAGTTCACCGGTCGCCGCGCGCGTGCTGCCCGAGACCGGGGGTGTGGTGCGCGGCAAGGAGGCGTTGCGCCACTACTGGACGACGGCGCTGGCCGGCATGCCGGACCTGCATTTCGAGGTGCTCGGCACCTACCGCGGCGAGTCGACCCTGGTGATCCACTACCGCAACCAGCGCGGCGGGTTGGTCAACGAGGTGCTGTTGTTCGACGGCGCCCTGGTGCGCGAAGGTCACGGCACCTATCTGAACTGACACCGACGGTGCACTCAGATCGCGTCTGACGCGGGAATCGCGATCTCAGCGCACGCTCGAGTCCTAGGCCGGCGTGACCCACGTGGTGATGTCGGCGTGCACCACTTCCACGCCGTTGCGGTCGGTGATGCTGACGGGAACCACGACGTCGGTGCCCTCGGTGATCGCGGCGAAATCCGGCGGTGCCAGCTCTGCGGTGGCGCGCAGTGAAGTAGTGGCCTTGGCGAGATACTGCACGTTCATCGCCTTGGGAATCCAGCGGTGCGTCGTCGGCACGGTGGCCTCCATCAACATGCCCATCGCCATCTCGGCGGCGTTGCACGACGCGATGGCGTGCACGGTGTGCAGGTGGTTGTAGACGTAGAACCACTTGGGCACCGTCACCTCGGCCAGCCCCGGTTCCATGCGCACCACGTGCGGCAGGATCGACGCGAAATACGGCACCCGGGCCATGGCGGCCGCGGAGAACGCCCAGCTTCCTCCGGGCAGCGGTGACAGCTTCTTCCATGCTCTATAGGTGGCACTGGGTTGCGTCATGCGCCATACCTTACTCAAGAGTAAGTTCGGTGCGGGCTGCGGAGGCCTGGCCCGGAAACATGTGCTGGAAATCGGCGAGCCGGACGCTGTTTTGCCCGGCCGCGCCGACAGGCCCCCACCTGCTCGATCGCGGATTTGGAGGACGCCCCGATCTAGGGCATACTGTTCGGGTTGCCTTGCGCCGGGTATTCCTGGCCGGGCATACGACCGGCGCCCCCAACGGGCGCATCCGGTCCCAACACTAGATCGCGACTGATTTCCAGGGCGAGAAAGTGTGCGCGAGGGCGACACGCCCGACCGCGGGGGTCGGTGGACCACAGACAGGTAAACAGCGGCGGCAATACTCGGCGCATCCGCGCGGGGGTACCAGGCCCGACGGGCTTCGATGGGTTATCTCATCGGGGCTCCGATACGGCCGGCCGATGTACGAAGTAGAGGTAGGAGAAGCGTGGCGGGACAGAAGATCCGCATCAGGCTCAAGGCCTACGACCATGAGGCCATTGATGCCTCGGCGCGCAAGATCGTCGAGACGGTCACCCGTACCGGTGCCAGTGTGGTGGGCCCCGTGCCGCTGCCGACCGAGAAGAACGTGTACTGCGTCATTCGGTCGCCGCACAAGTACAAGGACTCGCGGGAGCATTTCGAAATGCGCACCCACAAGCGGCTGATCGACATCCTCGACCCGACGCCGAAGACGGTTGACGCGCTCATGCGCATCGATCTGCCGGCCAGTGTCGACGTCAACATCCAGTAGGAGACCCGAGAAAAATGGCTAGAAAAGGCATTTTGGGCACCAAGCTGGGCATGACGCAGGTGTTCGATGAGAACAACAAAGTCGTCCCGGTGACGGTCGTCAAGGCCGGCCCCAACGTGGTGACCCTTATCCGTACCCCCGAGCGCGACGGCTACAGCGCCGTGCAGCTCGCCTATGGCGAGATCAGCCCGCGCAAGGTCAACAAGCCCGTCACCGGTCAGTACGCCGCCGCGGGTGTCAACCCGCGCCGCCACCTGGCCGAGCTGCGGGTCGACGAGGCCGCTGCCGCCGAGTACGAGGTGGGCCAGGAGCTGACCGCCGAGATCTTCGCCGACGGTGCTTACGTCGACGTGACCGGCACCAGCAAGGGCAAGGGCTTCGCCGGCACCATGAAGCGCCACGGCTTCGCCGGCCAGGGCGCCGCGCACGGTGCCCAGGCGGTGCACCGTCGTCCCGGCTCCATCGGTGGCTGCGCCACCCCGGGCCGCGTGTTCAAGGGCACCCGGATGTCGGGCCGTATGGGCAACGACCGGGTGACCACGCAGAACCTCAAGGTTCACAAGGTCGATGCCGAGAACGGCGTGCTGTTGATCAAGGGCGCCATCCCCGGACGCAACGGTGGTCTGGTGGTTGTCCGCAGCGCAATCAAGCGAGGCGAGAAGTAATGACTTTGAAGATTGACGTCAAGACCCCGGCTGGCAAGAAGGACGGCTCCATCGAGCTGCCCGCCGCGCTGTTCGACGTCGAGCCCAACATCGCTCTGATGCACCAGGTCGTCAACGCTCAGTTGGCCGCCAAGCGCCAGGGCACCCACTCGACGAAGACCCGCGGTGAGGTCTCCGGTGGCGGCAAGAAGCCGTACCGGCAGAAGGGCACCGGCCGGGCGCGTCAGGGTTCGACCCGCGCACCGCAGTTCACCGGTGGTGGCATCGTCCACGGCCCGCAGCCGCGCGACTACAGCCAGCGGACCCCGAAGAAGATGATCGCCGCCGCCCTCCGCGGTGCGCTCTCGGACCGGGCCCGCAACGAGCGGATCCACGCGATCACCGAACTGATCGAGGGCCAGACCCCGTCGACCAAGAGCGCCAAGGCGTTCCTGGGCAGCCTGACCGAGAACAAGAAGGTTCTCGTCGTCATCGGCCGCACCGACGAGGTCGGCGCCAAGAGCGTCCGCAACCTGCCTGGTGTGCACGTGATCTCGCCGGATCAGCTGAACACCTACGACGTGCTCAACGCTGACGACGTGGTGTTCTCGGTCGAGGCCCTGAACGCTTACATCTCGGCGAATACCAAAGAGGAGGTGTCGGCCTGATGGCTACCGTGACCGACCCCCGCGACATCATCCTGGCCCCGGTCATCTCGGAGAAGTCGTACGGGCTGATCGAGGACAACGTGTACACGTTCATCGTGCACCCGGACTCGAACAAGACGCAGATCAAGATCGCGATCGAGAAGATCTTCGACGTCAAGGTGAGCTCGGTGAACACCGCCAACCGGCAGGGCAAGCGCAAGCGCACCCGCTCGGGCTTCGGTAAGCGCAAGGACACCAAGCGCGCCATCGTGACCCTGGCCGTCGGCAGCAAGCCGATCGAACTGTTCGGAGCCCCGGCCTAATCGCCGGGAACTAAGAGGATTTAACTGATATGGGAATTCGCAAGTACAAGCCGACGACCCCCGGTCGTCGCGGTGCCAGCGTCTCCGATTTCGCCGAGATCACTCGTTCGACTCCGGAGAAATCGCTGATTCGCCCGCTGCACGGCAAGGGTGGACGTAACGCCCACGGCCGCATCACCACCCGGCACAAGGGTGGCGGCCACAAGCGTGCCTACCGCGTCATCGACTTCCGTCGCCATGACAAGGACGGCGTCAACGCCAAGGTCGCGCACATCGAGTACGACCCCAACCGCACCGCGAACATCGCACTGCTGCACTTCCTGGACGGCGAGAAGCGCTACATCATCGCGCCCCAGGGCCTGAAGCAGGGCGACGTGATCGAGCAGGGTCCGAACGCCGACATCAAGCCCGGCAACAACCTGCCGCTGCGCAACATCCCCGCCGGCACCGTGATCCACGCTGTGGAGCTGCGGCCCGGTGGCGGTGCCAAGCTGGCCCGCTCGGCCGGTGTGAGCATCCAGCTGCTGGGTAAGGAAGGCAGCTACGCCTCGCTGCGTATGCCGTCCGGTGAGATCCGTCGCGTCGACGTGCGCTGCCGCGCCACCGTCGGCGAGGTGGGCAACGCCGAGCAGGCGAACATCAACTGGGGCAAGGCCGGCCGTATGCGGTGGAAGGGCAAGCGCCCGACCGTCCGTGGTGTCGTGATGAACCCGGTTGACCACCCGCACGGTGGTGGTGAAGGCAAGACCTCCGGTGGCCGTCACCCGGTCAGCCCGTGGGGCAAGCCCGAGGGCCGCACCCGCAAGCCCAACAAGCCGAGCGACAAGCTCATCGTCCGTCGCCGGCGCACCGGCAAGAAGCGCTAGGCCGCGGAAGGAGTAGCAGCGATGCCTCGTAGTCTTAAAAAGGGTCCGTTCGTCGACGACCATCTGCTCAAGAAGGTCGACGTTCAGAACGAGAAGAACACCAAGCAGGTCATCAAGACCTGGTCGCGTCGGTCGACCATCCTCCCCGACTTCATCGGGCACACCTTTGCGGTGCATGACGGCCGCAAGCATGTCCCGGTGTTCGTCACCGAGGCGATGGTCGGGCACAAGCTCGGCGAATTCGCCCCGACGCGCACCTTCAAGGGTCACATCAAGGACGACCGGAAGAGCAAGCGGCGATGAGTACCACAGTCACTGAATACCCGTCGGCGACGGCGAAGGCGCGCTTCGTGCGCGTCTCGGCCAGCAAGGCCCGCCGCGTCATCGATCTGGTCCGCGGCAAGAGCGTCGAGGAAGCCCTCGACATCTTGCGGTGGGCGCCGCAGGGTGCCAGCGAGCCGGTCGCCAAGGTGATCGCCAGCGCTGCCGCCAACGCGCAGAACAACGAGGGCCTGGACCCGACGACGCTGGTGGTCGCGACCATCACCGCCGACGAAGGTCCGACGGCCAAGCGCATCCGTCCGCGTGCCCAGGGGCGTGCGTTCCGGATCCGCAAGCGCACCAGCCACATCACCGTGATCGTGGAGAGCCGTCCGCCGCGAAAGGGCGGCGAGAAGGGTTCCTCGGCGTCTTCGGCGCGTAGCCGTCGTGCGCAGGGCAGCAAGGCTGCTGCCACGAAGGGCACGGCCGAGACGAAGGGAGGCTCGGAGTAGTGGGCCAGAAGATCAATCCCCACGGTTTCCGGCTCGGTATCACCACCGAGTGGAAGTCCCGCTGGTACGCCGACAAGCAGTACTCGGACTACGTGAAGGAAGACGTCGCCATCCGGCGTCTGCTGGCCACTGGTCTGGAGCGCGCCGGTATCGCCGACGTGGAGATCGAGCGCACCCGTGACCGGGTCCGCGTTGACATCCACACCGCGCGTCCCGGCATCGTCATCGGCCGCCGCGGCACCGAGGCCGACCGCATCCGCGCCGACCTGGAGAAGCTGACCGGCAAGCAGGTTCAGCTCAACATCCTCGAGGTGAAGAACCCTGAGTCGCAGGCTCAGCTCGTCGCCCAGGGTGTTGCCGAGCAGCTGAGCAACCGTGTGGCGTTCCGTCGCGCGATGCGCAAGGCGATCCAGTCGGCTATGCGTCAGCCCAACGTCAAGGGCATCCGGGTGCAGTGCTCGGGCCGCCTCGGCGGTGCTGAGATGAGCCGCTCGGAGTTCTACCGCGAGGGTCGGGTTCCGCTGCACACGCTGCGCGCGGACATCGACTACGGCCTCTACGAGGCCAAGACCACCTTCGGCCGGATCGGCGTGAAGGTGTGGATTTACAAGGGCGACATCGTCGGTGGCAAGCGTGAGCTCACCGCCGCCGCGCCGGCCAGTGACCGGCCGCGTCGTGAGCGTCCGTCGGGCACCCGGCCGCGTCGTAGCGGTGCCTCGGGCACCACGGCGACGAGCACCGAGGCCGGCCGCGCCGCGACCGGTGACGATGCACCGGCCGCCACCGAGGCCGCGGCTGCTTCGGCACCCGCAGCTGAGAGCACGGAGAACTAATCATGCTGATTCCCCGCAAGGTCAAGCACCGTAAGCAGCACCACCCGCGGCAGCGCGGCATCGCCAGCGGCGGCACGTCGGTGAGCTTTGGTGACTACGGCATCCAGGCACTGGAGCACGCCTACATCACCAACCGGCAGATCGAGTCCGCTCGTATCGCCATCAACCGGCACATCAAGCGTGGCGGCAAGGTGTGGATCAACATCTTCCCGGACCGTCCGCTGACCAAGAAGCCTGCCGAGACCCGCATGGGTTCCGGTAAGGGTTCGCCGGAGTGGTGGGTCGCCAACGTCAAGCCCGGTCGCGTGCTCTTCGAGCTCAGCTACCCGGACGAGAAGATCGCCCGGGACGCGCTGACCCGCGCGATCCACAAGTTGCCGATCAAGGCACGCATCGTGACTCGAGAGGAGCAGTTCTGATGGCAGTGGGAACTACGCCTGGTGAACTGCGCGAACTGTCCGACACCGAGTTGAAGGACAAGCTGCGCGAGTCTAAGGAAGAGCTGTTCAACCTGCGCTTCCAGATGGCAACCGGTCAGCTGGCCAACAACCGTCGGCTGCGCACTGTGCGCCAGGAGATTGCACGGGTCTACACCGTGCTGCGTGAACGTGAGTTGGGTCTGGCTTCCGGGCCCGGAGGTGAGGAAAGCTAATGGCGGAGACTAAGGGCCCCAAGCACACTCCGCGCACCGAAGAGACCCGTGGCCGTCGCAAGACCGCCATCGGCTACGTGGTGAGCGACAAGATGCAGAAGACCATCGTGGTCGAGCTGGAAGATCGTAAGAGCCACCCGCTCTACGGCAAGATCATCCGGACCACCAAGAAGGTCAAGGCGCACGACGAGAACGGTGACGCCGGCATCGGCGACCGCGTCTCGCTGATGGAGACCCGGCCGCTGTCGGCCTCCAAGCGCTGGCGCCTGGTCGAGGTGTTGGAGAAGGCCAAGTAAGGCTTCTTCTCCTTCGCGAGCAGACTGAAAAGCGCCCCAAACCCTTCTACGGGTTTGGGGCGCTTTTGTGTTTTCGAGCGACGAATCTTGAGTTAGCCCAGGCGTCGCGCTGAGTGCCCGTTTAGGCTACTTCGAGTGACTGCCCGTATCTCTCGGCTGTTTGCCACCGCCCTCGTCGCATCCGCGGTCGTCATGCCAGGGACGGCCACAGCCGCCCCGGGCGACGACCCATCGCTGGTCAGTTCCCCGACGCTGAACCTCCGGACGCTCGGTGTCGATCCGGACATCGCGCTGTACGGCCTTCAGGGTTCGCAGACCCTCACCATTCCCGTGCCGCGCGGACTGACGCCCGCCGAGTTGACCGGCACGGTGCAACTTCCCGTCAACACCCGTGGCGGAGCTCTCGAGGTGACTCAGGATCAGCGGGTGTTGTCCCGGGTGCCACTGCCACCGGATCAGGCGGCGATCACCGTTCCCCTCGCGGGTGCGCGGGTGGTGGGGAACGCGGTGACGGTGCAGTTGAACAGCTACCTGACCATGCCCGACGGGTACTGCGCATACGAGCTGCACAACCCGCTGCGGCTGATCAACAGTGACGTGCGGTTCACCGGTCTGGAGCAACCACCGACCGTGATCGCCGACTTCCTCCCGCCGGTACTGGACAAGCTGACACTGTTCGTCCCGCCGAATCCGTCACGGTCCGAGTCCGATGCGGCGATCCGGGTCGCGACGGCGGTGGTGGCCCGCTACAGCTTCCAGCGACCGGCGGTCGACATCGTCACGACGGACGGGGGACCGGTCGCGGCGCCGCAGCCGCTGGAGCGCCAGGTCATAGTGCGCGAGGGCGACGCACCCGGCCTGAGCCTGCAGGGCCCGAATACGGTTCCAGCCCTGCTGATTTCGGGACCCGCCGGCGAGGTGACGAACCAGGCCCGGTTGCTGTCCAGCGATATCTCGAAACTTGCCGTGCAGTCGAAGGCCGTTGTGGGGCCGCTGTCCAACACCCCCCAGCTGCCCGCTGAGCACACCACGATCCGTCAGCTCGGCCAGCCCGGAGTCAATGCGACGGCACTGGTCAATCCCCGGGTCACCATCCCACTGGATCAGACCCGGTTCGGCCGGACGGTGCACGATGTGCGGATCCATCTGCAGGGTTCCTACACCCCACTACCGGCCGGCATCGCGGGTCAGGTGGTGGTCGGCATCGGTGGGCAGACGATCGATCGGTGGTCGACCGAGGCGAACGGGCGGATCGACAGGTGGGTCGACGTACCGGACCGGCTCCTGCAGCGCTACACCAACCTGGACGTCGCGATCGAGGCCGCAGGCAACACCGGCCGGTGCGGTGAGTTCCAGCCGCTGAGGCTGACGATCGACGGCGAGACCCCGGTGGAGAGCAAACTGGCGAAACCCCCTGTGCCCGTCGGGTTCCAGTCGCTGCCGCAGGCCCTGATGCCGCGGGTCGAGGTCGGCATGGATGACGGGTTCGCCGATCTCCGGCGTGCGGTCCAGATCCTGACCGGGCTGCAGCGCCTGAGCTCGCGTCCGTTCGAGGCGGAGGTCCGTTCGGTGGCCGACGCGGTTGCCTCGTCCAACCCTGCCTTGCTGATCAGTGCCGAGGGCTGGAACGACAAGCGGATCGCGCTGCCCGTCGCGGTCGATTCCGAAGGCGTCATCACCGTCGAAGACGTTGACGGGTCGGGCAACTCGTCCACGCTGACCCTGGATCCGAAGGTTGGCTTCGGATCACTGCAGTCCGTGTACACGGGTGGTCGGTCGGTGCTGATCGCTACTTCCAGCAATGCTCCTGCCGAGCTGGACCGGCTCTTGGGCTGGTTGGGCGGTGACGTCGAGCGCTGGTCGGGACTGTCCGGCAACGCCGCCCTGGCGATGCCGGGACGCGAGCCCTTCACGCTGACCACACCGGTCGCCGAGCCCGAAGGTGCGGCCGTCTCGGATCGGAAGTCGTTGCGGCTGTGGGTCGGAGCCGGCGCTGTGGCGCTCGCGGCGCTGGGCGCCGGTCTGGTCGCGTGGCGTGGGCGGTCCCGGGGGACGTCGTGACGACGGTCGCAGACACCCGCGGCGAGTGGGACCGGCTGGCAGCGTGGTGGTTCTCGCTGAATCCAGCGGTCCGGCTGACCGCCCGGTGGGCCCTCATCCTGGCGCTCACCGCGGTGGCATTCCGGCACAGTTTGGCCAACCTGTGGCAGACGACGATGGCCGGCGGCCTGATCGGGTACATGTGGATGATTCCGATCGCGGCGATCCTGGCGGCGGTCGGGATCGATTTCCGTCGTCGTACCGAATTGCCCATACATGACCGGCAGACGGACGTGATCGTCGGGATTATCGGACTCGGCTTGGCGCTCATGGTGCAAGGGGTGCTGCTCAAGAGGTACTCGGATTTCTTCTACCTGCTGCGCCTCGACATCTTTGCGATGTGGGTGTTCGTACTGAGCAGCGGACTGGTGTTGTTCGGGATTCGGCCGGTAGCGAGGTTCGCCTGGGTATGGCTGTTGATGGGGTTGTCCTCGGCGCTGCCGTATCAGGTGGTCGTCATCCTGCTCGGCGGTGGAAAGTCCGCTGCGGGGTTCGGGACGCTGTTGATCGCCGCGGGTGCTGCCGCGATCGCAGTGGGTCGCAGCCGCCGGAGCGCGTCCCTCGGCGCGTTGCTGTCGTTCGCCGTCGGCCTCGCGATCCTCATCGGCATGGAATTTCTGGCGCCGGCCGCACCGGTCATCGCTTTTCAGATGGTCCCGTCGCTGACCTCGATCGTGGTCGTCGGAGCGGTCGCGTTCGTTTACCGACGCCGGAATTTGACCAAGGAACTGTTCCATCGCAAGGTTGAACCCCTTGCTGCAAAACAGATCTGGTCGGCCATACCGCTCGTGGTCGCAGTCGGGGTGGCGTTGGCGTTCATGCCGCTTCCAGCCGTGACCACCGCAACCAAGGTCAGCCGTACCGCACCGTTCACGCTGGAGCCGGGCCGGCCATTGGCGATTCCGCCGGGGTGGTCACTCGTCGACGAGCACACCGTCGTCGGGGTGTCCCGCTACTACGGTCAAGACGCGCAACTAGTACGGCAGCGGATGAGAGCTGACGTCGGCGATCCGCGATTCGACAAGCTCTCGGCGCGGCGCACGATCATGGTGGACAGCATCGTCAGCGAATTGCCGTTCTCGTTCGATGCGTATCCGGCGCAGGTGCTCTATGACACCACCGCGGCGCGGCTCAGTGCTCCGCGCATGGTCGACCTGGGTCACGGAGTCACCGCGAAACTGGTTTCGGCAGTTGATGATCGGCTGTTGGTCACGTGGGACGTGTTGCGGTTCGCCTGGGGTGACAACACGCGGGAACAAGTGGTGGATATCTTTGCCGTGGACAACCATCTCGACAATGCGCCGTTTCCCAATCCACAGCGGGGTTTGCCCTCCACTCTCCGCAATCTGCTGACCGTGCTCTTCCGCGGCAATGCGGTGCTGGTGCAGAGCCGGCCGTCGTTCAAGGACGAAGAGCTGTTGATGGAGTTCGGACGAGCGTTCGTCGCCGCTCAGTTCGTGAATGAGAAGGCGACGCAATGACGTTCCGTGAAACCTTCACCCCGGAAACCGTCACGGAGGAACAGCGGGCGTACGCGCTCGACCGGGCGATCAACGGCCTCCGTGACGACGAGCCCATGCATTCGGCGTCGAAGCCTCTGATGGGTTGGCAGCGACCGGTGATCGTGACCGTTCTGGTCATCGTGGTCGCCCTCGGTATCTGGAAGCCGCTCGAAACCGTCGTGGTGCTGATCGGGTTGTGCACGCTCGCTTATCTTTTGACACTGGCCGACCGGGTGTTGATCTTCAAGCGCGGCCTGGCGTCACGGCCCATCGTCGTTCCCGACGACGTGGCGCGCGCCATTCCGGACGACGAGTTGCCGCCGTACACCATCCTGGTGCCTGCCTACAACGAGCCGGAGGTGGTGGCCGACCTCATCGCGGCGATGGACGCTCTGGAGTATCCGCGGGACCGCTTGCAGGTGCTTCTGCTGTTGGAGGCCGACGACCACGTGACGATCGAAGCAGCGAAAGCGTGCGGAGAGTCCGACGTCATCACCATCCTGCTGGTGCCGCCGGCGGATCCGCGGACCAAGCCCAAGGCGTGCAACTACGGTCTGCATTTCGCGACGGGGGAGATCGTCACGATCTTCGACGCCGAGGACCTGCCTGAGCCGTTGCAGTTGCGGCGGGTGGTCGCGGCCTTCCGCGACCTCCCTGATGACGTGGCATGTGTGCAGGCGAAACTGGTCTATCACAACGGGCACCAGAACCTGCTGACCGCCTGGTTCACGGCAGAGTATGCGTTGTGGTTCGGCTACCTGCTGCCCGGCATGATGGTGAGCTCGTCACCGATTCCGTTGGGCGGCACGTCCAACCACCTGCGTCGCGACATTCTGCGCGAGATCGGTGCCTGGGACCCGTTCAACGTCACCGAGGACGCTGATCTCGGCCTGCGCATCGCGTCGTACGGATATCGCACCGCTGTGATCGACTCCTACACGCTGGAGGAGGCCAACAGCGACGCGATCAACTGGGTCCGTCAGCGGTCACGGTGGTACAAGGGTTACCTGCAGACCTGGCTGGTCCATATCCGCGAACCGCTGAAGCTGTACCGCACCTTGGGGTTACGCAGTTTCGTCCGGTTCAACCTGGTGCTCGCCGGAACCCCGATCATCGCGGTACTCAACCTGCTGTTCTGGTTCATCACCGTGTTGTGGTTCCTGGGCCAGCCCGGGGTTGTCGCGCAGGTGTTTCCACCACTGATCTACTTCCCGGCGCTGATCGCGATGATCATCGGCAATGTGACGGTGATGTACATGAACATGATCGCGCTGCGTGAGGACGACCGGTCCGATCTGCTGCTGGCGGCGCTGAGTGTGCCGTTGTTCTGGCTGATGATGAGCATCGCCGCGGCCAAGGGCCTATATCAGTTGATTCGCCAGCCGTCGTACTGGGAGAAGACATTTCACGGGCTGGCCGGGCGTCCTGACGAGGCGGCCGCTGATGCCAAGGCCGCAGCGTGACCAGCGCTGTGCTCGGCGGTTCGGATCGTCGACTGAAGTTCACGATCTACTTCGCGTTCCTGGTCCTCTATCTGGCCGTCGGCTACTGGCTACAGGTCAGGCACGACTTCATCATGGGCGACACCCTGTCCCGCGTGGTCGCCACGCAGTCGGTGTTGTTCAGCCGCGATCCGCACCTGGCGGCGTTGGGTTTCATCTTCACGCCGGTGTCGGCCATGGTGCAGATTCCCGGGGTTCTGCTGAGCCCGTGGTGGCCGGATATCGCGGTTCGAGCCTTTGCGGGCACGGTGATGTCCTCGTTGTTCATGGCCGGCGCCGCCGTGCAGGTCTTGAGCATGGGCACCGATCGTGGTCTGCCGCGGGCATATTCGGTGACCATCACGCTGTTGTTCGCGCTGAACCCGATGATCGTCTTCTACGGTTCGAACGGGATGAGTGAGGCGCCGTTCATCTTCTTCATGACGTGGGCGGTGCGGCGGCTCATCATGTGGATGGTCGATGACGATGTGCACCATCTCATCACCGCCGGCGGCATCGCGATGGGCCTGGCCTATCTGACCCGCTACGACGCGCTGGCCTCGGTCGGATCCGCGGGGTTGCTCGTGGGGATCACCACGTACCTGCGGGCCAAGCCGGCGCCCAGGATGCGGCGGGCCGTCTTGGACATGCTGGTCGTGAGCGGTCCGGGTGTCCTGGCATTCTTCGGGTGGGCGGCCGCGGGCTGGTTGATCACCGGTGAGGCGTTTGCGCAATTCACTTCGCAGTACGGCAACACCGCCATCCTCGAGCAATCCGGGCAGACGGCGCCCAACTTCGGCAACGGGCTCGAGTTCGCGATGGTCTGCATCATGCTGCTGGCGCCGACCATGCTGCCCCTGGCGTTGTGGGTGGCGATGCAACGCTGGGGCCGCCCGAACTGGCAGGTCCTCGTCGTCCCGCTGACGATGTTCGGTGCCGTGCTGGCCTTCCAGACCTACAGCTATGCAACCGGTTCGACGTTCCCGTTCCTGAGGTTCTTCATCATCGCCATTCCGCTGACCGCCTGCCTGGCGATGCTCGCGGTGCCAGACGGCGTGCTCAGGGAACCGACCCGACGCGGTAGGTATGCGCCACCCGTGCCGACCGAAACGCCGCAGCGCGGTTCCGCGGCGCGCTACGTCGCCGTCGCTGCAACGGTTGCCGTGGGCATCCCTCTGACGTTGTTCGGCATGGCGCAACCCACATATGCGCCACAGGAATACGGGCTCGGAGCGATACTGAACCCCGACCCGTACAACGTCACCGATCGCAAGGCCATCGAGCACCGCATCGCCAGGACGTTCGCAACCGAGCGCAAGATCGCCCAGTACCTGGAGAACCTGAATCTGCCGGACAGTTCGGTGATCACCGACACCGTCTACGGGTTCGGCATCCTGGCCGCGTCGAGCCGGCCGCGGGTTTTCGTGATCCCGTCAGACCCGGATTTCACCGAGCTGCTCAACGATCCGCCCGCCAACGGGATCCGGTATCTGCTCGCAGTGCCCCGCACCGGCCGGGGCACTGCCGATGCGCTCAACGTTCGCTACCCGACGCTGTACGACACCGGGGCCGAGGTCGCGACGCTGGAGTTGGAGATCCCCAATGACGGTGACGGTCAGCCAGATTGGCGGCTCTACCGGGTGAACGAACCGGTCGCACGGAGATGACCGATCAGCGTTGATGAGCGGCCAGGAATGCCTGGCAGTCATTGGCCGCCGGAATGGATTTCATGCGGTCGTTGAGCCAGCCCAACGCGGCGACGGGTTCCACCGCTTCGCGTGTGGCGTCAGGCCAGAAGGCGATCTGGATGCCGTCGCCCATCTTGCAGGCGTCGGTGAGCGCGCGCTCTGTCGACGCAGCGGGGATGACCGAGTCCCTCTCGGCATAAATGATGTACATCGGCGCCGCGGTGGGTCCCTGCGGCAGGTTCGTCTTCTGGATGTAGCCCCGCAAGGTCGTCAACGCCTCGGGACCGGCCGGGCGTAGATCCTCGGCGCCGAGCTTGTCTGCCAGTGCGATTCGTTGTGTGCCGTCGCCACAGCCGAGCAGCGCATCCCAATTCTCCTGGGCGGCCCCACGCCGATAGTCGTCGAGTTCGAAGTCGTAGTAGTACTGATCTTTCAACGCGGCGAGATAGGCGATGTAGGCCAGTTTCTGGTCGGTGTTCAGCGTCCCGGCCGTCGCGGCGTCCGCGAGGGCGTCGATGTTCGCCATCGGCGCCAGCGACGCGGTGGCGACAAGGTTGAGGTCGTAACCGTAGTTGTCGATGAGTTCGTTAGCGGCCCAAGCAGCTTGGCCACCCTCACGGGCGCCGATTGCTGCCCAGGACATCGACGTATCGGGCACCATGGTCCGGGCGGCCCGCACGGCGTCGATCATGTTGTAGCCGGCCGTGGTCGAGTCCAGGTAAGGGTGGAAGTCGTACTCGTCGGGTTCACTGGGCTTTCCCATCCCCTGATAGTCGGGCACGGTCACGACGTACCCGGCTTTCAGCAGCGCCACCACAGTGCTCGCCTCGCCGCGCAGGTCGGGTGACTGGGACGGTGCACAGTCGGCAGCTGTCCCGGCCGTTCGGTGGCCCAGCGCCACAACCGGAAATCCGCCTTTGGGCGGATTGCCCTTGGGCACGAACACAGTCCCGGTCACGTGCGAGACCGCGTCGTTGACACCGTTCCGGGAGGCGTACGTGATGGTTTTGGCCGAGGAGCTGGCCTCGCGCAGCGCCGGGACCAGATTCTCGAGCGGCTTTTCGGAGAGCACGTGGCCGGCGTCGTCGGGACGTTCGGTCGTGGCCGGGTCCGATGATCCACCGCACGCGGTGAGGACGGCGAGAGCGAATGAGAGCACGACGACGACTCGAACCATCTGACGTCCCCTAGCTGGTGATCCGTATGCGGTGGGCGGCCTCCATCATTTCACCGCGGGCTCTGTGGCTACGCCGGATGGCCGATTGAACCACCGTCTTCGGTAATAGATTGGGCAGTATGGCTGTCATCGATGTGACGTCGCACGGTGCCACCGGCGACGGGACGACCGACGACCACGCCGCGGTGATGGCCGCCATCGGCCACGCCGCCGAGTCCGGTGGCGGCACCGTGTTCTTCCCTGCCGGTGAATATGCGTTGTCGGGTTCGATCGGCAACGGTGCTGACGGGTTCTCCCACATCTGGCTGGTCGGCGACGGTGAGCGTGCCGCGCGGCTACGGGTCACCACGAACGTCACGCCGATCAGCGGGCGCTGGATCGAAAGCCGGCTCGAGAACCTCAAGATAGATGCCGACTTTCAGGGCTCGCCGGGGCTGGACGTCGACCTGGACAAGAGCTACGTCAAACACTGTTGGATCGCCGGGTGGACCGACTACGGCATGCGGCTCAACGCCGATGCCGAGGGCCTGCTGAATTGGATCGACGATAACTTCATCGAGCAGAGCACGGGCTACGGCATCTACACCACCTATCGGTTCTTTGACTCGTGGATCGTGAACAACAACATCGGATCGACGGGGCCCAACCTGTCGATCGAGTCCGGCCCGCTGCGTATTCTGGCCAACCACCTCGACGGGGCGCCACAGCACAACATCGAGCTCCGCGGCAACAAGCAACTGACGATTATCGGCAACATATGTGAGGGCGCACGCCGGGAGGCCATCGTTTTCACGATGCCGTCGTGGCTGGACTCCGATGACGAGCAGGTGGCGATCGTCGGGAACAACATCACGAATGGCGGCAAAGGTGCGCCGAACCAGTATCCCGCGATCGGGATCTATTCGGTTGACGCCGACCACCGGACCAAAGGGTTCAACATCACCGGCAACTTCATCGCGAATACCGATCAGGGGGCGGGGTGGAGTTTCGCGGTAGACGCGCGGTATGTCGACGACCTCGCGATCTCCGGAAACCAGTGGGACAACAACGGATACAGCATCGCCCCGGTGCGGGCGGACGGTCGTAACGTCGGGATCGCGGGCAACACATCGGGGAATCGGGTGTCGCCGACGCGCCGCAGGATTGTCACGTTGTCCGCGGGCGAGGCGCTCGAGGCGATGCCCGGTGCCGAGTACGTCTACCTGCTTTCCCTGGGGGTTACGGCCGTCGCACTGCCCACAGCCGCACGAAACACCTGCCGCTACACCGTCAAGAACATCTCCGGCGCCGACGCGACGTTGAGCGCTGCCCAAGGTCAGGGCATCGACGGTAGCGACGAATTCGTGCTCGCCGACGGGGCGGCGGTCGACGTGATCTCCGACGGCGCGAATTGGTGGATCGTGTAGTCGGTTTTTACGTCAGCCCCGGCATCGCCCTTTTTGGGTGAGGAATCGTGGTTGTCTCAACAGTCGAAAACCATGTTGAAACTGAGTCAATCCCGCACTTGTGACGTCAATTTCGTATTACGGTCGGAACGTTCGCGAATTTTTCCCAGCACAGCCCGCTAGGTAAAGGTGAACATGACCGAATCGGCTACCCATTACGACGTGATCGTCATCGGCTCGGGATTCGGCGGAAGTGTCGCCGCCATGCGGGCCGCCGAGAAGGGTTACCGCGTTGCCGTGATGGAATCCGGCAAACGCTGGCCCGACGACAAGATCGCCAAGACCAGCTGGAACGTCCGGAAGTTCTTGTGGCAGCCAGAGTTCGAGATGTTTGGCGTCCAGCGCATCGAGGTCCTCGACGACGTGTTGATCCTGTCCGGCGCCGGTGTCGGTGGTGGTTCGCACGTGTACGCGAACACCCTCTATGTGCCGCCGCGGCGGTTCTTCGATGCGCGGGAATGGGCCGGGATCACTGACTGGGCCGACGAACTGGCGCCCTATATCGACCAGGCTCGGCGCATGTTGGGCGTGGTCCGAGTGCCGTACCTGCCGACCGATGTCGATCGCTATATGCGGCAGGTGGCCGAGGAGATGGGTATCGGGCACACCTTCAATCGCGCTCCCGTCGGCGTTTACTTCGGCACCCCCGACGAGGAAGTCGAGGACCCCTACTTCGGCGGGGCCGGGCCTCGTCGCCGTGGCTGCGTCAACTGTGGCGACTGCATGATCGGCTGCGGGCGCAACGCGAAGAACAAGCTGACGGTCAATTACCTGTATCTGGCCGAAAAGCTCGGCGCCGAGGTTCACGAACTGCACGAGGTGTACGGGGTCGAGAGGCTGGAGGGCGGCGGGTTCGAAGTGCTGACGCGCCACCCGGGCTGGGCGCATCGAGCGGCGCGGGCGCAACGCCGGCGCTACACCGCCGACCAGGTGATCGTGGCTGCCCATGCGTACGGGACCGCGAAACTGCTGCTGCACATGCAGCACGCCGGAAAACTGCGTGGGATGTCGAACCAGCTCGGCGAGCGGGCCCGCACCAATTCCGAGCAATTGCTGAGCGTGAATCGCTCGTATCCTGAGTGGAAGAAGGATCCCGAGAAGATCCACATCACTCCGGGAGCGGTGTCGATCACGTCCGGTGTTTGGCCCGATGAGATGACCAGCATCGAACCGGTCTATTACGGCGTCGGCAGCAATCTCATGGCGTTCATGTTGAGCTACCACCAGCGCGGCGACCAGAAGCATCCGACGCTGAACCTGCTGAAGGAGCTCGTCACCCGTCCGGGCAATGTGTTGCGTGGCAGCGATCCTCGGCATTGGTCGGAGCGCATGGCCGTGCTGCTGTGTATGCAGGCAGACGATACGTCGCTCGAGTTGTATTGGAAGAACGGCATGTTGCGCAGCCGAAAGAGCAGCGTGAAGTCACCACCGGTCCACATCCCGGTGGTCGAGCAGTTCGCCGACCGGCTCGCCGAGACGATGGGGTCACAGCAGTACGCGATGTTGTTCGAGTCGATCAACCGCACTGCGTCGGCACATTTCATCGGTGGCATGCCGATCGGCGACACCGCCGAGCAAGGTGCAGTCGATCCCTATCACCGCGTTTTCGGTCAACCCGGCTTGCACATCCTGGACGGCAGCGTGATGCCGTCCAACCCGGGCGTGAACCCATCGCTGACGATCACCGCAATGGCCGAGCGGGCAATGTCGTTCTGGCCCAACAAGGGTGATGAAGATACCCGGCCGCCGCTGAGCTCGGGTTACGAACGTCTCAAACCGACGATGCCGCACCGGCCGGTCGTTCCCGCCGGCGCACCGGGCGAACTTCGACTGGACGCCCGGCATCAGGACGTCATTCCCGACTATCCGTACTGAGGGCCCAGAAACCAGCGAGGTCACGATGACGACACCGAATGTCCCGACGCAGCGGCGCCTCGGGCGCAGCGACGATTTACCGGAAGGGGCCGTCAACCCGTACTACCTCGAGGACCGCAAATGGCGGGTGTCGGTAGCGCGGGTCGGTGGCAAGCTCTACGCATTCGACGATCTGTGCACGCATGAAGCCTGCCCTCTGTCCGCCGGCATGCTGACCGGAACCATCATTCTGTGCCAGTGCCATGGGTGTCGCTACGACATCACCACCGGATCGGTGCTCCACGGCCCCGCAACCCGGCCGCTGACCACGTATGAGGTCACCGAAACCGACGGAACGATAAGCATTTCCGGCTGAACCAGGTTGCCAGGCGGGTACGAATCGCCGGCACGATGCGACATCCTGTTGCTTGCTGTGCATTTCGTTTTCCGGGCAACGATGCGGTAGCGGCGTTCCTTTGTGGGTCGAATTACGTCGCTGAACTGTGCACGTGGGTGTTCGCCAACCCAGACAACGTCGATGTCAACAACCTTTTGGCAGAAAGCTTTGAGTAGATCGACGGCAGTCGTCGATCGGTCGACGACTTCGTCGGAATGCTCGACACCTTCCCGTTCTGGTTCAACATCGTCACTCCCCAGCATGTTGCGTCTTGCCTCACCCAAAATGGGTGAGGCAACTCGGCCTGTCGTGAATATGCGTTCGGTGTCAGTCGGGTAAATCATCAACAAGTCGTTGACGCGTAGGCATAATTCACCCCCATGGATCCCAATTCGAAGTCATATCAATCCGATAAGCCTCACGAATTGCGCGCACAGTTGCCGCGACGGAGGATGCTCGGCGGCCTGGCGGTCGCCGGCGTCGCCACGACCCTCGTCGCCGCGTGTAACGACAACAGCGGCGGCTCCACATCCGGTGGTGGGGGAGGTGTCACCACCGACAACAGCGTCAAGGGCGCTACCGAGGCGACCAAGGCCGCCAACCAGAAGCTTCTCGACACACTGCCGTTCAACGACAAGAGCGATTTCGAGGATGCGAAGCGAGGACTGATCGCCAAGCCCGACACCCTCACGATCAAGGACGCCAACGGCAATGTCGTCTGGGACCTCGAGGAATACAAGAAATACATCGCCGACGACAAACCGGCCCCCGACACCGTCAACCCCAGCTTGTGGCGCATGACTCAGCTCAACATGCAGTACGGACTGTTCGAGGTGGTAAAGGACCGCATATACCAAGTGCGGGGTTACGACCTGTCGAACATCACCTTCATCAAAGGTGATACGGGCTGGATCGTGATCGACCCCGTGGTCTCGGCGGAAACTGCCAAGGCCGGTTTGGATCTGGCGAACGAGAAGCTGGGTCCCCGTCCCGTTGTCGGAGTGGTACACAGCCATTCACACATCGACCATTACGGCGGGGTACGCGGGGTCGTCAACCAGGCCGATGTCGACTCCGGCAAAGTGAAGATCATCGCCCCGGTCAATTTCGTCGAGGACGTGATCAGCGAGAACGTGATTGCCGGCAACGCGATGAGCCGTCGTGCTGTGTACATGTTCGGTGCGCTGCTCCCGCGCAACGCCCAGGGCGGTGTGGGAGCCGGTCTGGGCCAGACCAATTCGACCGGAACCGCCGGGATGATCATCCCGACCGACATCATCGACCACACGGGTCAGAAGCTGACGATCGACGGTGTCGAGATGGAATTTCAGTACACGCCCGGCACCGAGGCGCCCACCGAGATGAATACCTTTTTCCCGCAGTTCAAGGCCATGTGGATGGCCGAGAACACCACCAACACCATGCACAACCTGCTGACTTTGCGTGGCGCGCAGGTGCGCGACGGGCTGGTGTGGGCCAAGTTCATCGACGAGACGATCCGTCGCTATGGCGCGAACACGGAGGTCAAGTTCCAGAGTCACCACTGGCCCAAGTGGGGCAACGCCAACATCATCGATTACTGGAAGCGTCAACGCGATCTGTACAAGTACATTCACGACCAGTCAGTGCGAATGATGAATAACGGTCTGGTGGGCTCCGAGATCGCCGAGGAGATCACGTTGCCGCCGGAACTCAACAACTTCTGGCCGGACCGTGGCTATTACGGGACCCTGAAGCACAATTCACGGGCGGTCTATCAGCGGTACATGGGCTGGTATGACGGCAACCCGTCCGATCTCGACGACCTGCCGCCGGCGGATGCGGCCAAGAAGTACGTCGAGTACATGGGCGGCGAGGGGGCGGTCCTGGACAAGGCTAAGAAGGATTTCGACGCCGGCAACTATCGCTGGACCGCGATGGTGCTCAAGCAGGTGGTGTTCGCCAATCCGGACAACACCGACGCCAAGAACCTGCTCGCCGACTCCTACGAGCAACTGGGGTACCAGGCCGAATCGGGCCCGTGGCGCTCGATATACCTGCAGGGGGCCTATGAGCTGCGTAACGGCGTGCCCGACACCGGGGGTCTGGAAAGTGCGAGCCCGGATACGGTCAAGGCGATGCCTCCGGAGATGTTGTTCGATTACCTGGCGGTGCGCCTGAACGGGCAGAAAGCCACCGGCAAGAACTTGACGATGAACGTGAATTTCAAGGACATCAACAAGCAATACGGCCTCACGGTCGAGAACGCCGTGCTCAACTACGCGCCGGCACCGGTACCGAACGCCAATGTCACGGTCACCCTCGACAAGGCGACGCTCGACGACATCCAGCTCGGGAGCCTCAAGCTGGAGGACGCGATCTCGCAGAACAAGGTGACGATCGACGGCAACCGGGCGTCGTTCGACGAGTTCATGGGCCTGCTCGACACGTTCCCGTTCTGGTTCAACATCGTCACTCCGTAGCTACTGCGAGAATGGTGTGCTGCCCGGTGACCCGCACGGCAGCACACCATCCGCGGGACAGTGATCGATAGGAACCAACGTGCAACCCTCCGGAACATCGTCGATGCAGCCGGTGCCGTGGTTTCTCGCCACCATCCCGTCATCGAACCCCGGAATGTTGCCGCGTCAGGCCATCGGCCGCAGTCTGGAAGAACACATCGGTGGCAGGCGTGCCGTGCTCATCGCGGCCCCGTCGGGGTTCGGCAAGACCGTCGCCGCCGCGCAATGGGCTGCCGAGCGGCAGCGCGACCAACCCGGCTCGGTGGCCTGGCTGACGCTGACGGAGCGGGTCAACGACCGCAGCGACGTGATGCGGGGCGTGCTGACCGCGTTGCTGAACAGTGCTCGCGACAGCGGCGACGATGCGCTTGACCATTCGTTGTCGGGGGCATTCGATTCGGCGACGTACGACGCCGCCGTCGCCGCACTGATGGCGATCGATCCGCGCCGGAGCGTGACGATCGTGATCGACGATTTCCAGTTCGCCCGGTCGGTATGGGCCGACGACGATGTCGTTGAGCTGGTCGAAAACGGACCGCAGTGGTTGCGGTTCGTCCTCGTCACGACCGATCCGGTGAGTTCGTCGTGGGCCCGGTTACGGGTGCACGATAAGGTCGCCGTCGTCGGTTCGCCCGAATTGGCGTTCACCCACGACGATGTCGAGGCGTTGGTCGCCGCGAAAGGTACCGCACCGCAGCCCGAGGACATCGATCGCATCATGACCACCACCGGCGGATGGCCCGGCGCGGTTCGGCTCATTCTCGTCAGCGGCGAAGGGGCCCCGGCGTTCTCCGGCGACGTCGATCTCACTGATTACCTCGACACGGCGGTGCTGGCCCGGATGCGGCCCGACCTGGCCGAGTTCGCGCTCAAGGCCACTGTGTGTCCGCGCCTGGACGAACGACTGGCCCGGTTGCTCACCGAGCACCCGGACAGCGGTGAACTGCTCAACGACTGCGTGGCCGCGGGTTTGTTCCTCGAACGTATCGGGTCAGGGGAAAGCGCGGTCTTTCAATGGCATTCGATATTCGTCAAGAATTGCCAGGACCTCTTGCGGCGACGATCACCCGCGGAGTGGAAGCGGCTCAACAGATTGGCCGCGGTCGAGCTCGCCGAGCAGTACCCACTGGAGGCGGTCGAGTACGCGATCCGCGGCGAGGACCGCTTCGGATACGACATCGTCGCCGACCACTGGCTCGAGCTGCTGTTGCAATCACGCTCGGCCGCACTCGATCTGGCCTGCCTGCGACTGACCGAGGCGTTCGGCGAGAACCCCGAAACGTTGATGATCCGCTCCAGTTGCCGAGCCATGGCCGGCGACGACGTCACGGCGGCACTGCTGTTCAACCGGGCTGCGACGATGTCGCAGCCCGTGGCCGCGCCGGCACGGCTGGACTTCATCGCCGATCTCACCCAGCTGTTGATCTCTGACGATCGCGACCTGATGGATCGCGCCGCGGCCCGCGTCGAGGCCACTCTGATCCGACGTGACGTGGTGGCGCCCCGCGTTTACGCGTGCGCGCTGTTCGTCCTCGGCTGGGCGGATTCCCGGATACGGCGCAGTTCGACTCGGGGATCGGCGCTACTGGAGGCCGCGGTGAACGAGTGCGCCGCGCTGGGGCTGCCGGAGGTGGCGCACCGAGCCCGGCAGAGCCTGGCTTTCGCGTTCGCCCACTCGGGTCAGATAGATCGCGCGGAGCAGGCGCTGCAACTCGCGGTGCTGTCCGGCGAATCCGCTCCCGAGCTGTGGCTGTCCCACGACGGTGACGGCATCGAACGATTCACGGCCGGCTGGATCCACTTCTGGCGTGGTGACATCACCACCGCCGTAGCGGATTTCATCGCGGCGAGTACCAGCGCGGGTGTCGGCTACCCCGATACGGCGCGAATGTTCCTGTCGTTCAGTGCGGCGACCTTGCGCGACGACGAGGTGCTCTCGACCGCCGAAACCGCCGTGCCGCGTATGCCCGACGCCGATACCCACGGTGTGCCGTGGGTGAGCTACAAGACGGCGAGCCGGGCCCGGCTCGCCGAGGCTCGCGGAGATCGTCAGCTCGCGTTGGAACTGGCGGCGAGTATGGCCGGATCTCAACACGTTCCGATGGTTTCGGCGTTGATGGCAGGGATGTGTAGACGGCTCGGCGCGCCCGAGTTGTCCGATCGCCTGGCTCATCAAGCCCTGGAGCCGCAGGTGCCCGGATACATCGCGGCCTACGCGTGGCACACGTTGGCGGCGCTGGCGTGGCAGCAGGGTCGCGCAGAGCAGGCGCACAAGCGCATGGAACTGATGGTGACAAATGCCCGCCCGGAGAGGGTGCGCTACCAGTTCATCGACAACCCCGATCCCGCCTGCCGGGAGTTGTTGGCCGCGCATCTGTCCTACACCTCGCATCCGGACTTCATCGAGGAGGCGCTGCTCGCCGGTGAACCCGAGCGACCTGATCCGCATGCGGCGGACCTGACCCCGCGTGAGCGCGAGATCCTGGCCTACCTGCGGACCGCGATGACGATGCAGGAGATCGCCGACAAGATGTCCATCTCGGTGAACACACTCAAAACCCACCAGCGCGCCATCTACCGCAAACTCGGCGCGACCAACCGTCGTGAGGCCATCAGGAAGGCCGGCCGGTAGCGTGATGCCGTGACCGAAGAGCTCGTCTCGGTGTATGACGCCGACGGCAATGTGATTGGCGCCCAGCCGCGTTCACGTGTCTACGCCGAGGGGCTGTGGCACGCCAGCGCCGGTGTGCTGGTGCGTTCGGCCGACGGGGCGCGCGTCTATGTCCACCGCCGCACGATGACCAAGGCGGTGTTCGCGGGTATGCACGACTGCCTGGCCGGCGGGGTCGTCGACCCGGGGGAGACACCGCTGCAGGCCGCAACCCGGGAACTGGCCGAGGAACTCGGCATCAGCGGCCCACCCTTGACGGCGCTGGCTTCGGTGGCCTGGGATGGGCAGTGGGCGGGTAAACCCATGCGGTGTCACCTGTTCGCCTACGAGGTGCGCTGGGATGGTCCGGTCCACCACCAACCCGAGGAGATCGTCGACGGCTGGTGGTGGACCGATGAAGAGCTGGCTACGCACCTGGCCGACCCGGACTGGCCGTTCGTCCCTGATACCCGGGTCCTGGTCCCGCAGCTGCTGCGCTTACGTCAACACCCTTGAGGTAGTACCGGCGATGGTTCTTACTGGGTGGTACCTCACCATCCAGGAAGATAACCGTGCAAACCGTCTTCGAACGAAACACCCCCGCAGGCAGCCTGATCGACCGGTCGCTGGACACATCGGCGCTTCAGCCGTTCTGGCTCGATGACCTGCCTGGTCAAACGCGCTACCCGGGGCTGATCAAACCGTTCTCTCGCTACGACCTGGTCGTGGTCGGCGGCGGCTACACCGGGCTGTGGTCGGCCTTGCTGGCAAAGCAGCGGGATCCGGGAATCCGGGTCGCCCTCATCGAGGGGCAGACCATCGGATGGGCCGCCTCGGGGCGCAACGGCGGGTTCGTCGAGGCCTCGCTGACCCACGGTGCCGAGAACGGCCGCAGCCGCTGGCCCGACGAGATCGAGACCCTCGACCGGCTGGGACTGGAGAACCTCGACGGCATCGAGAAGACCGTCGATTCGCTGGGCCTCGATTGTGACTTCGAGCGGACCGGCTCGATCGCGGTAGCCGTCGAGCCATACCAGGCCGCCGAACTGGCCGGTGCCGCACTGCGGCCGGACCAGGTGTACTTCGACCAGCAGGCGATCCGTGCTGAGATCCATTCCCCCACATACCTGGCCGGGGTGTGGTCCAAGGACGCCGCCGCGCTGGTTCACCCCGCCAAGCTCGCGAGCGAACTTGCTCGTGCCGCAGGTGAACTCGGCGTGGAAATCTATGAGAACAGCAAGGTTCTCGGGCTCCGGCAGGCACGCCGGGGCGGGCCGCTGTCGGTGCGGACTGAGCGCGTGTCGGTGCAAGCCGACCGAGTGATCCTGGCGACCAACGGTTTTCCGTCGCTGCTGAAGCGCTTCCGCTACCACACGGTGCCGGTCTACGACTACGCGTTGATGACCGAACCGCTGACCGATTCGCAGCTGGCCGAGATCGGCTGGGGCAACCGGCAGGGCATCAGTGACATGTCGAACCAGTTCCACTATTACCGGCTGTCGATAGACAACCGGATCCTGTGGGGTGGGTACGACGCGATCTATCACTTCGGCGGCCGGATCCGGCCCCAGTACGAGGACCGCGACGCCACCTACCGCCGGCTGGCGGGCCACTTCTTCACGACGTTCCCGCAACTCGAGGACATCAGGTTCACCCACCGCTGGGCCGGTGTGATCGACACCTCGACGCGGTTCTGTGCCTTCTTCGGTTCGGCGTACGGGGACCGGGTCGGATACGCCGCCGGGTTCACCGGGCTCGGCGTGGCAGCCACGCGATTCGCCGCCGAGGTCATGCTCGACCGATTCGCTGGCGCGCCGACGCCCCGCACCGAACTCGAGATGGTCAAGTCCATTCCGGCACCGTTCCCTCCAGAACCATTGGCCTCAGCCGGAATTCAGGCCACCCGGTGGTCACTCGACCGCGCCGACCATCGTGAGGGGCGGCGCAACGTCTTGCTGAAGGCGCTCGATTCCGTGGGGTTGGGGTTCGACTCGTGAGTGAGCCCGCTCTGCCCAGCGGCGCTGTCGACGCCTCGGCGCTGGTGCTCGACCACACCCCGCTGCCCGACGAACTGGTGGTGGCGGGAGCGCCGACGACAGGCCATCGCGACCTCACCGGATTGTCGGACGTGACGATCGGGATCTGGGAACACACGCCCGGGGTGTCCCGCGATGTGGAGGCCGACGAGGTGTTCGTCGTCCTCAGCGGCGACGCGACCATCTCGTTCGACGACGGTGGGCCTGCGCTCGATCTCCGTGCGGGCAGCCTGGTCCGGCTGCACGAAGGGCAACGCACCACCTGGACGGTCCGCGAGACGCTGAGAAAAGTCTTCATCGCATAACGTTCCACCCGCGCCATGGTGCGATGACGCCGCACAATGGCACGAGGGTGTTGACGTAAGCGAGAAGGCGTGTCGATGGGCAGAACGCTGAAATCCGAATCGCCAAAGCGACGGCGGCGGCAGACGAAGCAGGGCGTGGTGTTGTCCGAGGCGCTCATCGTCGAGGCCGCGCTGCGTGTCCTGCAGCACCACGGTGCCGCCGGGTTGAGCGTCCGGCGTCTCGGCCTCGCGCTGGGCGCTGACCCGACCGCGCTGTACCGCTACTTCCGCGGCATCGAGGACGTGGTGCTGGCGATCACCGACGAACTCCTGCGGCGGGTGGTCGACGGGTGGGCACCGACCGGGCACTGGCGGGACGACATGCGGGAACTCGGGCTGCGCGTGCACCGCGTCTATCTGGAGCACCCGCAGGCCGGGGTGCTGGCCGCCAGCCGGGTGACGGGCGGTGCCCACGAGATCCAAATCATCGAGACGGTGCTGGGATCACTGCGGTCGGCCGGGTTCCCCGAGCGGGAAGCCGTCGAGGTGTATCACGCCTTCATCGACCAGATGCTGGGATTCGCCGCGCTGGATGCCGCGTTCGAGGCGTTGCCGGCCGAGCATCGTGAGCGCGACGACGAGACGTGGCGCCACACCTATGCGCAGTTGCCCGCCGAGACCCATCCGAACATCGCCGCCACAAGTCGATTTCTCGATGAGTCGATGAGGCGCAGTGGCTGTGAATCGGCCCTGGAATTGCTGCTCGACGGCATCTCGTTGCGGCTTGCGGCCTACCGGTCTTAGTCGGCCCGCTCTGCCTTGACGGCGATGCCGTCGAGCAATTGGTCCAGCCCGGAACGGAATTCGGTCATCTGGTCATCGTCGGGCTGATCGAACGCTCCGGCGTCGACGGCGGCTGCCAATGCGGGGAACTGCTCCGGCCGGACCAGCCGGCGCAGCAGCGCGGAGTACTCGCTGTCGTCGACGCCGCGGCCCTCGATGGCGAGTGCCGCCGAGCCTCGCGTGAAGATCAGCACGGTGATGACCGCGCTGAGCTTCTCCCGTTCGGTCAGCGCGGTGCCGGACAGGGCGGCCAGCGCGGCGTCCAGCCAGGCGAGCTGGCCGGGGTCGGCGGGCAGGCCGGCGGCCGCGGTCTGCAGGATCCACGCATGGCGGTGGTAGACGCCCCACAGTTCGTGGGCCCAATTCGTCAGCGCCGCACGCCAATCCGCGCCGTCGGGCGCCGTGGGCGGTGGGCCGGGCCCGCTGGCGAGCATGAACGTCACCAGCTCGTCCTTGTTGGCCACGTGCCGGTACAGCGACATGGTGCCGCACCCGAGCCGTTCGGCCAACCGTGCCATCGACAGGGCCGCGAGGCCGTCGGTGTCGGCGAGTTCGACGGCGGCGGCGACGATGGCCTCCCGGGTGAGGCCGCGGGATCTCCGCGGCGCCGCGTCCGGTTGCCAGAGCAGGCGCAGCACGCGGGGGAGTGGGGTATCCGGGCCGGTCATCACGGCTCAGAGTAATCAGTGACATCCGATTGCGTATGCCATACCCTAATGCGTATGACATACGCACCGACTCGCCCGACCCGGTCGGCACTGGCGCTCGCGCTGATCGTGGTGGCATTTCTCGGGTACTCGTTGCCGCCGTACCTGACCGGCGGCACCCGGGTGCAGTCCACGTTCGGCCTGCACTACCCACTCCTGGTCGCACACGTCCTGTTCGCGAGCGTGGCGATGGTGTGCGCGGTTGCGCAGATCTGGCCGGGCCTGCGGCGTCGTCACCCGGTGCTGCACCGGCGCACCGGGCGCGTCTACGTCGCGATGGCGATCCCGGCCGCCGTGTCCGCCATGGTGATCGGGGCGGCGACGCCCTTCGGGCCGATCCTGAGGGTCAGCGACGTCGCGCTCGGGGCGTTGTGGTTCTGGTTCACCGTCGACGGCTTCGTGGCGGCCCGGCAACACCGGTTCGGCGCCCATCGCCGCCAGATGCTGCGCAGCGCGACCCTGGCGTTGTCGATCATCACCAACAGGATCTGGTCGCCGGTGCTCTACCTGGGTTTGGAGCCGTTGCGGGACAGCCTCTTTGGTGGGAGCGAAGAGAAGTTTGTCTGGCTGGTGGCGGGTGTGGGCGGTTGGTTGGGCTGGACGATTCCGCTGCTGCTCGTGGAGCTGTGGATGCGACGACGGCCGGTTCGGGCCACCGGCCGATCATTGAGTGGCGTCTGAGCTGGCCGTGATCCGATCGATGATCGCCAGCAATCCGTCATCCGGCTGCGCCTGCACCGGGTGCCCGCCGAGCGCGCGGTGCAGCGCGCTGTAGTACAGGCCGTCACCGATCAACTTCACTGCGCGGGCCATGTCGAGGTCGCCGAGCGCGTCGTGAAGCAGGTTCAGCCAGTTGGCCGAAACCGTTTCGATGACCGTCCGGGCGTGGTTGTCACCGGCCTGCTGCAACCGGGACACCGCCACGAGGGTCCGATCGAGCGGCGTGCCCGCGTAGCGCGATGACCGGATGTAGTAACGCGCCGGGCCGTCGGGTGCGGTCCGCATCTCTTCCACGTCGTCAGCTGCCAGCGCCAGCAGTCGGTCGCACAGGGCGCCCGCGAGGCGGTCCTTCGATGGGAAGTGGTAGAGCAGACCGCCTTTCGACACGCCTGCCTTCGCGGCCACTGCATCGAGAGTGGCGTACCGCTCGCCTTCGACGGCGAGGACGTCCTCATAGGCATCGAGGATGCGGTCCCGCGACGAAGCCATTCCCAGAGCCTACGACAAAGGGGCAGAACTGTACCGTCTGGACGGTATAGTTTCTGGGTTCGGTCGGCGTGACGCGGAGGGAGCTGGTGATGCGGGTGTACCGAGACGTGCTCGGGGCGCCGGGCGTGCTCAACATGACCGCTTCCCAGCTGTTCGCCCGGTTGCCGCTGGGCATGCTGAACCTCGCGATCCTGCTACACGTCCAATCCAAGACCGGCTCCTACGCGTTGGCCGGCGCCGCGGTGGCCTGCGTCAGCGTCGGGGAAGCCGTCGCGATGCCGGTAACCGCCCGACTGGCCGGGCGGGGCATGGCGGCGACGCTGGTCGTCGCGGCCCTGGCGAACGGTGCCGCCATGCTGGCGCTCGCCTTCGTCGGCCCCGCGCCGACGCTGCTGCTGACCCTGGGTGTGGTGACCGGCGCTTCCGTGCCACCGCTGATGCCGGTGGTCCGCGCGCTCTATCCGCAGCTGGTATCCCGCGATGGGGTGCGCGCCTTGTTCGCGTTCGACACCACCGCACAGGAACTGATCTGGGTTGTCGGTCCGTTGGCTACGACCTTCCTTGCGTCGACGCTGTCGACGGCGATCCCGTTGATCGCCTCCGCGATGATCACCGTCGTCGGGACCGGCTGGTTCCTGCTCAGCGCCAGGCATCTTCGCCCCGCCTCCCCGAAGCGCGCTTCGGCATTCGGCCGGGTGATGGCGAACCGGGCGGTCATCCTCGCCATGGTCGCCAGCTTCGCGCTGGTCGCCTCCTTCATGGCGCTGGAAGTCGGCATCGTCGCCGTGTTCGGCCGCACGGGTCTGACCGCCGGCCTGGCGATCGCGGTGGCGAGCGTGGGATCCCTGATCGGTGGACTGGTGTTCGGGCACCGCCGATTTGGACTTCTCGGTCTGGTCGCCGCGCTGGCGACAGTGGCAACCGGCACCGGGGTGTTCGGGGCTGTCGACAATCGCGCATGGGAATTCGCCGCGTTGTTCGTCTCCGGTCTGGGCTTCGCCCCGGCAATGTCGGCGCTGTATCTGATGGTGTCGAGGGAAATCCCGGACCACTCCGCTACGGAGGCGTTCGGCTGGCTCAACAGCGCCTCACTCGTCGGTGGGGCGCTGGGTACCGCCGTCGCCGGCGTGGCGGCCGATGCGCACGGTCCCACCGGCCCGATCGTGGTGTCGACGGCGCTCGCGGTTCTCGCGGCGGCCGCCCCCGTTGCCGCTCGCCTGGCGGGTCCGTTGGCGGGACTTACCGATCACGCGCCCGCGCGAACCGATACGGGCCCGGCGGAGCAATGGCCGACCACGTCAGAGCTGGGATTGAAGGCAACGTCAGTTTCCCCGGCAAATGCCGGTGAGCAGGGGTAATCTCCTCCGCGATCAGTCTTACCGGTGTCGAATCGCCAACCGGAGTGAGGTCGCCATGGCTACCGGATCCAACTCAGCGTTCAACGGCAAGATCGAACTGGACATCAGGGATTCCGAGCCGGACTGGGGACCATACGCCGCACCCACCGCCGACGAGAACGCGCCCAACGTGCTGTATCTGGTGTGGGACGACACCGGCATCGCCACCTGGGACTGTTTCGGTGGTCTGGTGGACATGCCCGCGATGAGCCGGATCGCCGAACGCGGAGTTCGGTTGTCGCAGTTCCATACCACGGCGCTGTGCTCGCCCACCCGCGCCTCACTGCTCACCGGTCGCAACGCCACCACGGTCGGCATGGCCACCATCGAGGAGTTCACCGACGGGTTCCCGAACTGCAACGGCCGGATTCCGTACGAGACCGCGCTGCTGCCGGAGGTGCTCGCCGAGAACGGCTACAACACCTACTGCGTGGGCAAGTGGCACCTGACGCCGTTGGAGGAATCCAACCTCGCTGCGACCAAACGGCATTGGCCGTGCTCGCGGGGGTTCGAACGGTTCTACGGATTCATGGGCGGCGAGACCGACCAGTGGTATCCGGACCTGGTCTACGACAACCATCCGGTCGACCCGCCGGCCACCCCTGAGGAGGGCTATCACCTGTCACGGGACCTGGCCGACAAGACAATCGAATTCATCCGGGACGCCAAGGTGATCGCCCCGGACAAGCCCTGGTTCACCTACCTGTGCCCGGGGGCCGGCCACGCTCCGCATCACGTGTTCAAAGAGTGGGCCGACCGGTATGCCGGCCGGTTCGACATCGGTTACGAGGCCTACCGCGACATCGTGCTGGAGAACCAGAGGCGGCTCGGCATCGTGCCGCCCGACACCGAGCTGTCACCGGTCAACCCGTATGCGGATATCTTGGGGCCCAACGGCGAACCGTGGCCCGCGCAGGACACCGTCCGGCCGTGGGAGTCGTTGTCGGCCGACGAGAAAAAGCTGTTCGCCCGGATGGCCGAGGTGTTCGCCGGGTTCCTGTCCTACACCGACGCCCAGATCGGCCGGGTGCTGGATTTCCTGGAGGAGACGGGACAACTCGACAACACGATCATCGTGGTGATCTCCGACAACGGGGCCAGCGGCGAGGGCGGGCCGAACGGCTCGGTCAACGAGACCAAGTTCTTCAACGGCTACATCGACACCGCCGAGGAGGGGCTCAAGTTCATCGACCGGCTGGGCTCACCGGAGACCTACAACCATTACCCCATCGGGTGGGCCATGGCGTTCAACACGCCCTACAAGCTGTTCAAGCGCTACGCCTCCCACGAGGGCGGTATCGCTGACACCGCAATCATCTCCTGGCCCAACGGTATTCGTGCCCACGGTGCCATCCGAGACAACTACGTCAACGTCTGCGACATCACCCCGACGGTCTACGACCTGCTCGACATCACGCCGCCGGCCACGGTGCGCGGGGTCCCGCAGAAACCGCTTGACGGCGTGAGCTTCAAAGTGGCACTGGACAACCCGGAGGCACCGACAGGCAAGGAGACCCAGTTCTACACCATGCTGGGCACCCGGGGAATCTGGCACAAGGGCTGGTTCGCCAACACCGTCCATGCCGCCACCCCGTCGGGATGGTCGCACTTCGATGCCGACCGCTGGGAGCTCTTCCACATCGAAACCGACCGCAGCCAATGCCATGACCTGGCCGACGAAGAACCGGACCGGCTCGCCGAGCTGAAAGAGTTGTGGTTCAGCGAGGCCGGCAAGTACAACGGCCTGCCACTGGCCGACCTCAACATCCTGGAGACGATGACCCGGTGGCGCCCGTACCTGGTCGGGGAGAGGTCCCGCTACACCTACTACCCGCACACCGCGGAAGTCGGGCTCGGCGCGGCCGCCGAATTGCGCGGGCAATCGTTCACCGTGCTCGCCGACGTCACCATCGAGGACGTCGAGGCGCAGGGCGTGTTGTTCAAACAGGGTGGCGCACACGGCGGCCACGTGCTGTTCCTGGCCGGCGGGCACCTGCACTACGTGTACAACTTTCTCGGCGAACACGAGCAGTCGCTGGTCTCGCCGGACCCGATCCCGTTGGGACGGCACATCTTCGGCGTGCAATACCTGCGGACCGGCACCGTCGAGGGCAGCCACACTCCGATCGGTGACACCTCCCTGTACATCGACGACACCGCGGTGGCCACGCTGGCCGGGATGCAGACGCACCCCGGCATGTTCGCGCTGGCCGGGGGCGGCATCTGTATCGGCCGCAACGCCGGATCGGCGGTGTCTCGGCAGTACCGCCCCCCGTTCGCGTTCACCGGCGGCACCATCGGACAGATCACCGTCGATCTGTCCGGCGAGCCGTACCAGGACCTGGAACGTCAACTCGCCGTAGCGTTCTCGAAGGACTGAGCGATGACCCCGGCACTGATCCGGTGGGGAATCGGCACGCTCGCCGTCGCCGCGCTGTCAGCGTGCGCGACCAGCACTGTCGAGGGGTCCCACGCCGCGACGACCATCCCCGGCACGACGACGGCCGACGCGACGCAGCCACAGACCACGACGACGAAATCGGACGCGCCGTCGTTCGAGATGCCGGTCTACGGCGTCGAGCCGACCACCACGAGGGTCCTCACCCCCAGGGAGGTCACCTGCCCGCCCCCGGCCGGGCGCACCGTCGCCGTCCGCAGCTCGGCGCCGGGCTCGCCGACACTCACCGTCGGTGTCCCGGAAGGGTTCTCCGAGGCCACATCTCACGGTGACGGGGTACGGCTCACCGGGCCCGCCGGGATGACCGCCGAGATCACCTTGACGCCGACGACCCGCGACGCACGAGACGACTTCGAGCGCTACAGCGACGACCGCGTGAAGAAGTACCCGATCAACAGCGTCAGCGTGCTGCCCGGCGATCTGTGCGGCTACAGCGGCCAGAAGCTGATGGGCATGTTGGCCGAGCAACCGGGTAAGGCCACGGATTACGCCGACCGGATCGTGCACCTGTGGACCAACAGCGGCGACTTCCTGGCCGTCGTACGCCTCGAGGCGCCGGGCGAAACACCGGGATTCGACGAAGCCCGCTCGGCGATGCTCGCCGACTTCGGGGTCACGATGCCGGGCTGAACGGCCGGCGTCGTACGACTAGCCTCGGTGCCGTGGCCACAGAACTCATCGAGCTTCCCGGCGGGACCTTCCAGATGGGTTCGACGGCGTTCTACCCCGAAGAGGCCCCGGTGCACAGCGTCACCGTCGCCGCATTCGCCATCGAGAAGCATCCGGTCACCACGGCCCAGTTCGGCGCCTTCGTCGAGGCCACCGGGTACGTCACCATCGCCGAACGGCCGATGGACCCGGCGCTGTACCCCGGGGTGGACGAGGCCGATCTGGTCCCCGGCGCCCTGGTGTTCCGGCCCACCGACGGCCCCGTCGACCTGCGGGACTGGCGCCAGTGGTGGGACTGGGTGCCGGGCGCGAACTGGCGTCGACCGTTCGGCCCCGACCGCGAGCCGGCCGGGCCCGACCATCCCGTCGTGCAGGTGGCCTATCCGGACGCCGCGGCGTATGCGGCCTGGGCCGGACGCCGGTTGCCCACCGAAGCCGAGTGGGAGTACGCCGCACGCGGGGGAGTCGAGGGCACCTACGCCTGGGGCGACGAGGTGACCCCTGGCGGCCAGTTGATGGCCAATACCTGGCAGGGCCGGTTCCCGTACCGCAACGACGGGGCACTCGGCTGGCGCGGCACCTCGCCCGTCGGCAGCTTCCCGGCGAACGGGTTCGGCCTCTCGGACATGATCGGCAACGTGTGGGAGTGGACCACCACGCGGTTCACCGGCCAGCACCGGTTGCAGGCCGATGCGCCTGCGTGCTGCCCGCCGCCGGCCACCGCGGATCCCACGGTGAACCACGCGCTCAAGGGCGGTTCCCACCTGTGCGCCCCGGAGTACTGTCACCGGTACCGTCCGGCCGCGCGATCGCCGCAAGCGCAGGACAGCGCGACCACCCACATCGGGTTTCGCTGCGTGGCCGGCTGAAGCCCGCCGATCCCGATCTACGGCGATTTGGCGCATTCGCCGTGCTCACCTACTATGTAGGGGTTGCCTTGGGCAGACCTCGGCTGACTGCTGTAACGAGTCAGCCCCGCGTGCCCTTCGGAAACAAAGACCGCGCACGTCCAGGTCGGTATCTGGCGTGCATACAAAACCAGGTCAGGAGATCGAGTGATTCAGCAGGAATCGCGGTTGAAGGTCGCCGACAACACGGGCGCCAAGGAGATCTTGTGCATCCGTGTGCTCGGTGGCTCATCGCGACGCTACGCAGGCATCGGTGATGTCATCGTCGCGACCGTCAAGGACGCCATCCCCGGCGGCAACGTCAAGCGCGGCGATGTCGTCAAGGCCGTCGTGGTGCGCACCGTCAAGGAGCGTCGCCGTGCCGATGGCAGCTACATCAAGTTCGACGAGAACGCGGCCGTCATCATCAAGGCCGACAACGACCCCCGCGGTACCCGCATCTTCGGGCCCGTCGGCCGGGAATTGCGCGAGAAGCGCTTCATGAAGATCGTCTCGCTGGCACCGGAGGTTTTGTGATGAAGGTTCACAAGGGCGACACCGTGCTGGTGGTCTCGGGTAAGGACAAGGGCGCGAAGGGCAAGGTCATCGAGGCCTACCCGACCCGCGACAAGGTCCTGGTCGAGGGCGTCAACCGGATCAAGAAGCACACCGCGCAGTCGCAGAACGAGCGTGGCGCGTCGTCGGGCGGCATCGTCACTCAGGAAGCCGCCATCCACGTGTCCAACGTGATGGTCGTCGATTCCGACGGCAAGCCGACCCGCGTGGGTTACCGCGTCGATGAGGAGACCGGCAAGAAGGTCCGCATCGCCAAGACCAATGGCAAGGACATCTGATGACTGCACCAGAGAAGGTTCAGCCCCGGCTGAAGCAGCGCTACCGCGAAGAGATCCGCGAGGCGCTCAACAAGCAGTTCGAGTTCGACAACGTCATGCAGATCCCGGGCGTCGTCAAGGTTGTCGTCAACATGGGTGTCGGCGACGCTGCCCGTGACGCCAAGCTGATCAACGGCGCGGTCAACGACCTGGCCCTGATCACCGGCCAGAAGCCGGAGATCCGCAAGGCCCGCAAGTCCATCGCCCAGTTCAAGCTGCGCGAGGGCATGCCCATCGGCGCCCGCGTCACCCTGCGTGGCGACCGGATGTGGGAGTTCCTGGACCGGCTGATCTCCATCGCGCTGCCCCGTATCCGCGACTTCCGCGGCCTGAACGCCAAGCAGTTTGACGGCACCGGCAACTACACCTTCGGCCTCAACGAGCAGTCGATGTTCCACGAGATCGACGTGGATTCCATCGACCGTCCCCGCGGCATGGACATCACCGTCGTCACCTCGGCGACCAACGACGACGAAGGCCGTGCGCTGCTGAAGGCGCTGGGCTTCCCCTTCAAGGAGAACTGAGCACATGGCAAAGAAGGCGTTGATCCACAAGGCCAACAAGAAGCCCAAGTTCGCGGTGCGCGCGTACACGCGGTGCAACAAGTGCGGTCGCCCGCACTCGGTCTACCGCAAGTTCGGGCTGTGCCGTATCTGCCTGCGCGAGATGGCGCACGCGGGCGAGCTGCCCGGCGTGCAGAAGTCCAGCTGGTAACACAGACCCCCAACAACAGGTTGCGGAAGGCCTCCCCCAAAAACTGGGCACGGGGAACCGCCGCGAGGAAGGTGAGCCGGTTGTCATGACGATGACTGACCCGATCGCAGACTTTTTGACACGTCTGCGCAACGCCAATTCGGCGTACCACGATGAGGTGACTCTGCCCCACTCGAAGATCAAGGCGAACATCGCCGAGATCCTCAAGAAAGAGGGCTACATCAACGACTACCGCACCGAGGATGCTCGCGTCGGCAAGTCCCTGGTGGTGTCGCTCAAGTACGGCCCCAGCCGTGAGCGCAGCATCGCCGGCCTGCGCCGGGTGTCCAAGCCCGGCCTGCGGGTCTACGCAAAATCCACCAATCTGCCTCGGGTGCTCGGCGGCCTGGGCGTGGCGATCATCTCCACGTCCTCGGGCCTGCTCACCGACCGCCAGGCAGCTCGACAGGGCGTGGGCGGCGAAGTCCTCGCTTACGTCTGGTAGGGGGCAGCAGAACAATGTCGCGTATTGGAAAGCAGCCGGTCCCGGTTCCCGCCGGGGTCGATGTGACGATCGACGGCCGCAACGTCTCGGTCAAGGGCCCCAAGGGCACCCTGACCCTGGATGTCGCTGAGCCGATCACCGTCGAGCGCAACGACGACGGCGCCATCGTGGTCAGCCGTCCCGATGACGAGCGGCGCAGCCGCTCCCTGCACGGTCTGTCCCGGACCCTGGTGGCCAACCTGGTCACCGGTGTCACCGAGGGCTACACCCGCAAGATGGAGATCTTCGGCGTCGGCTACCGCGTCCAGCTCAAGGGTTCCAACCTGGAGTTCGCACTCGGTTACAGCCACCCCGTGGTGATCGAGGCGCCGGAGGGCATCACCTTCGCCGTCGAGACGCCCACCAAGTTCTCGGTCTCAGGTATCGACAAGCAGAAGGTCGGTCAGATCTCCGCGGTCATCCGCCGCCTGCGCCGCCCCGACCCGTACAAGGGCAAGGGCGTGCGTTACGAGGGTGAGCAGATCCGCCGCAAGGTCGGAAAGACAGGTAAGTAATCATGGCTGCAAAGACTGAATCTGCTGCCGCCCGTAAGCCGGTGGGGCAAAACATCTCTGAGACCCGCCGCAACTCCCGGCTGCGTCGGCACGCCCGGTTGCGCAAGAAGGTCTCCGGCACCGCCGAGACCCCGCGTCTGGTGGTCAACCGTTCGGCTCGCCACATCCACGTGCAGCTCGTCGACGACCTGCAGGGCGTCACGCTGGCGGCTGCCAGCTCGATCGAAGCCGACGTGCGCGCCGTCGAAGGTGACAAGAAGGCGCACAGCGTTCGGGTCGGTCAGCTGATCGCCGAGCGCGCCAAGGCTGCCGGCGTCGAGACCGTTGTGTTCGACCGTGGTGGCTACACCTATGGCGGCCGGATCGCCGCGCTGGCCGATGCCGCGCGCGAGGGCGGGCTGAAATTCTGATGACTGTCAACGAGAGGACTGCATGATGGCCGAGCAGGCAAATAGCGCCGGCGGCCCAGGCGCTTCCGAGAACCGTGGCGGCCGCGGCCGTCGCGACGACCGCGGTGGCCGTGGCGGCCGCGACAGCGGCGAGAAGAGCAATTACATCGAGCGCGTGGTGTCGATCAACCGCGTCTCCAAGGTGGTCAAGGGTGGTCGGCGCTTCAGCTTCACCGCACTGGTCATCGTCGGTGACGGCAAGGGCATGGTCGGCGTCGGCTACGGCAAGGCCAAGGAAGTTCCGGCCGCGATCGCCAAGGGCGTCGAGGAGGCTCGCAAGGGCTTCTTCCGCGTTCCGCTGATCGGTGGCACCATCGTGCACCCGGTTCAGGGCGAGGCCGCCGCCGGTGTCGTGATGCTGCGTCCGGCCAGCCCCGGTACCGGTGTCATCGCCGGTGGTGCGGCTCGCGCGGTGCTGGAATGCGCCGGCGTGCACGACATCCTGGCCAAGTCGCTGGGCAGCGACAACGCGATCAACGTGGTGCACGCCACCGTTGCCGCGCTGAAGCAGATCCAGCGGCCCGAAGAGGTGGCGGCCCGTCGCGGTCTGCCACTCGAGGACGTGGCGCCGGCCGGCATGCTGAAGGCCCGGCGCGAGAGCGAAGCGCTGGCTGCCGCAGCAGCGCGTGAGGGATCGGCATAACCATGGCAGAACTCAAGATCACCCAGGTGCGCGGAACCATCGGCGCACGCTGGAAGCAGCGCGAAAGCCTGCGGACCCTGGGGCTGAAGAAGATTCGTCAGTCCGTGGTGCGTGAGGACAACGCTCAGACCCGCGGTCTGATCAAGGCCGTTCATCACCTCGTCGAGGTGGAGGAGGTGAAGTCCTGATGTCCGTTATCAAGCTTCACGACCTGAGGCCCGCCCCCGGAGAGAAGAAGGCCAAGACCCGCGTCGGTCGTGGTGAGGGCTCCAAGGGTAAGACCGCCGGTCGTGGTACCAAGGGCACCAAGGCCCGCAAGAACGTCCCCGCGACGTTCGAGGGTGGCCAGATGCCGATCCACATGCGGCTGCCGAAGCTCAAGGGCTTCAAGAACCGCTTCCGGACCGAGTACCAGGTCGTCAACGTCGGCGACATCGCCAAGGCGTTCCCGCAGGGCGGCACCATCGGTGTCGACGAGCTGGTTGCCAAGGGCCTGGTTCGCAAGAACTCCCTGGTGAAGGTTCTCGGCGACGGCAAGCTGGCCGTCAAGGTCGACGTGACCGCCAACAAGTTCAGCGGTAGCGCCCGCGAGGCGATCACCGCTGCCGGCGGTTCGGCCACCGAGCTGTAACTTCTCTGCGCGAGCAGACGCAAAACTGCCCACTTTCTTCGGAAAGTGGGCAGTTTTGTTGGGGGCCCCTCCCGCTTGC
>MSTD01000010.1 GCA_001942045.1 Mycolicibacterium porcinum | reverse complement strand
TCGCGGCCGGGACTACCGCCGGCGCGGCGGTGCGCGAGGCGGGTCTGCCCAGCCGCGGAACCCCGGACGCGATCGTGGTGGTGCGAGACCAAGAGGGGCGACTTCGCGATCTGTCGTGGACCCCGGACACCGATGTCGAGGTGACCCCGGTGGCCGCTGATACCGAGGACGGCCGCAGCGTGATCCGGCACTCGTGTGCCCACGTGCTGGCGCAAGCCGTGCAGGATCTGTTCCCGCAGGCCAAGCTGGGAATCGGCCCGCCGATCACCGACGGCTTCTACTACGACTTCGACGTCGCCGAGCCGTTCACGCCGGAAGACCTGGACAAGCTCGAAAAGCGGATGCAGAAGATCGTCAAGGACGGTCAGCTGTTCTCCCGGCGCGTCTACGACTCCAAGGATCAGGCCCGCGAGGAGCTGGCCAACGAGCCCTACAAGCTCGAGCTGGTGGACGACAAGTCCGGCGACCCCGATGTGATGGAGGTGGGCGGCGACGAGCTCACCGCGTACGACAACCTCAACGCCCGCACCAAGGAACGGGTGTGGGGGGATCTGTGCCGTGGTCCGCACATCCCGACCACCAAGTACATCCCGGCGTTCAAGCTGACCCGCAGCAGCGCCGCGTACTGGCGCGGCGACCAGAACAACGCCAGCCTGCAGCGCGTCTACGGCACGGCCTGGGAGTCGCAGGAGGCCCTCGACAAGCACCTCGAACTCATCGAGGAGGCGCAGCGCCGCGACCACCGCAAGCTCGGCGTCGAGCTGGACCTGTTCAGCTTCCCCGACGAGCTCGGCTCGGGCCTGCCGGTGTTCCACCCCAGGGGTGGCGTGATCCGTAAGGAGCTGGAGGACTACTCGCGGCGCAAGCACTCCGAGGCGGGCTACGAGTTCGTCAACACCCCGCACATCACCAAGGAACACCTCTACATCACCTCGGGCCACCTGGAGTGGTACGCCGACGGCATGTACCCGCCGATGCACATCGACGCCGAGTACAACGAGGACGGCACGGTGCGCAAGCCCGGCCAGGACTACTACCTCAAGCCGATGAACTGCCCCATGCACCACCTGATCTACCGGGCCAGGGGCCGCTCCTACCGCGAACTTCCGTTGCGGCTCTTCGAATTCGGCTCGGTGTACCGCTACGAGAAGTCCGGCGTGGTGCACGGACTGACCCGGGTGCGCGGCATGACCCAGGACGACGCGCACATCTACACCACGCGTGAGCAGATGCGCGACGAGTTGACCTCGCTGCTGCAGTTCGTGCTCGACCTGCTCTCGGACTACGGCCTGGACGACTACTACCTGGAGTTGTCCACCAAGGATCCCGACAAGTACGTGGGTTCCGATGAGATGTGGGATGAGGCCACCGAGACCCTGCGCGAGGTCGCCGAGGCCTCGGGCCTGGACCTGGTCCCGGATCCGGGTGGCGCGGCGTTCTACGGACCCAAGATCTCGGTGCAGGTCAAGGATGCGCTGGGTCGCAACTGGCAGATGTCGACGATCCAGCTGGACTTCAACATGCCCGACCGGTTCGAGTTGGAGTACACCGCTGCGGACGGCACCCGGCAGCGCCCGGTGCTGATCCACCGCGCCCTGTTCGGCTCGATCGAACGGTTCTTCGGGGTACTCACCGAGCACTACGCGGGCGCGTTCCCGGCCTGGCTGGCGCCGGTGCAGGTGGTCGGCATCCCGGTCGCCGACGCCCATCTCGATTACCTGTACGACGTTGCCGCCCAACTGAAGTCGCGCGGGGTCCGGGTCGAGGTCGACGGCAGCGACGACCGGATGGCGAAGAAGATCGTCAACCACACCAACCTGAAGGTGCCGTTCATGCTCCTGGCGGGGGACAAGGACATAGAGGCGGGCGCCGTGTCGTTCCGCTTCGGAGACCGCACCCAGATCAACGGCGTGCCGGTCGACGAGGCGGTGGAGGCGATCGTGAAGTGGATCGCCGATCGCAACAACGCGGTGCCGACGGCCGACCTGGTAAAGGCAGGCACTGCACGGTGACGGGGGACGAGCGGTCGATCATCGATCACGGCGTGGGTGAACCCGACCACCTGCAGCGGTTGTGGACACCGCACCGGATGAGCTACATCGTCGATGCGGTCAAGGGCGACAACAAGATCGGCTCGGCCGGTTCGTCGCAGCCGTTCACCGACATCCCCGAGATGTCCGACGAGGACGGGCTCATGGTGGCTCGCGGTGAGCTCGTGTACGCCGTGCTCAACCTCTACCCGTACAACCCGGGCCATCTCATGGTGGTGCCGTATCGGCGGGTGTCCGAGCTCGAGGACCTGACCGAGGCCGAGAGTGCCGAACTGATGGCATTCACGCAGAAGGCGATTCGCGTCATCAAGGCCGTTTCCCGCCCGCACGGGTTCAACGTCGGCCTGAACCTGGGTGTCTCGGCCGGCGGGTCGCTGGCCGAGCACCTGCACATGCACGTGGTGCCGCGGTGGGGCGGCGACGCCAACTTCATCACGATCATCGGTGGCGCCAAGGTCATTCCGCAGTTGCTGAGCGAGACCCGGGAGCTGCTCGCCACGGAATGGGCCCGCCAGCCGTGAGCAACCTGTTCCTGATGAGCCGGGCGGCCTACGCGAAACTGTCGCGGCCGGTGGCCAAGGCGGCACTGCACGCTGGCCTGACCCCCGACATCGTCACGATCGTCGGCACCGCCGGCTCGGTCACCGCCGCGCTGACGTTGTTCCCGATCGGCCAGCTGTGGTGGGGCGCGTTCGCGGTGTTCGTCTTCGTGCTCGCCGACATGCTCGACGGAGCGATGGCGCGCGAACGCGGCGGAGGCACCCGGTTCGGGGCCGTGCTGGACGCGGCGTGTGACCGGATCGCCGACGGCGCGATCTTCGCCGGACTGCTGTGGTGGGCAGCGTTCGGACTGCACGACCCGACACTCGTGGTCGGGATCCTCATCTGCCTGATCACCTCGCAGGTGATCTCGTATATCAAGGCCCGCGCCGAGGCCAGCGGGTTGCGTGGCGACGGCGGCATCATCGAGCGCCCGGAGCGTCTGGTGATCGTGCTGGTCGGCGCGGGGCTGTCCGGGGTGCCGTTCCTGCATGCCCCCTGGCTGCTGCAGGTCGCGGTCTGGCTGCTGGCGCTGGCCAGCGTGGTCACGGTGGCGCAGCGGATCCACGCGGTGCGCACCTCGCCGGGCGCCATGGACTTACTTCAACCGCTGCAGCCCTCGCAGCCCGATGGCGGCGACACACAGGAGCCGGGAGCCTCGTGAACATTCCGCTGTCCGGGCAGGTGACCGATCTGGGTTACGCGGCGGGCTGGCAGCTGGTGCGTGCGATGCCGGAGATGGTCGCGCGCAACCTGTTCGACGCGGGGGCGCGCTACGCATCCCGCGGCGGCGGCCCGCAGCAGCTGCGCAAGAATCTGGCCCGGGTGATCGGGGTGTCCCCGGCCGAGGTGCCCGACGATCTGATGCGTGCTTCACTGGCCTCATACGCCCGGTATTGGCGGGAGGCGTTCCGGTTGCCGTCGATGGATCTGACCGCAGTGGCCAAGCGTCTCGACGAGGTGTTCGTCGGCGCGGACAAGCTGCGCGCTGCCCACGAGGCGGGCCGCGGTGGGGTGCTGGCGCTGCCGCACAGTGGCAACTGGGACATGGCCGGGGTGTGGCTGGCCCAGCAGTACGGCACCTTCGCCACTGTCGCCGAGCGGCTCAAGCCCGAATCGCTGTACCGGCGCTTCATCGACTACCGGGAAAGCCTCGGATTCGAGGTGTTCCCGCTGTCCGGAGGGGAACGTCCGCCGTTCGAGGTCCTCTCGGAGCGGTTGCGGGACAACAAGTTCGTCTGCCTGATGGCCGACCGGGACCTCACCCGCAACGGGGTGGAGGTCGACTTCTTCGGGGAACCCACCCGGATGCCCGCCGGCCCCGCCAAGTTGGCGATCGAAACCGGCGCCCCGCTGCACCCGGCCCACGTTCACTACGACGGGGAGGACTGCGTCGTCGAGATATTCGATGCGCTCGACACCTCGTCGGGCGACGTGTCCGTGGTGATCCAGCAGCTCGCCGACCGGTTCGCCGCGAACATCGCCGCGCACCCGGCCGACTGGCACATGCTGCAGCCGCAGTGGCTGGCCGACTTGTCCGACGAACGTCGTGCCCGACTGGGTACCACCTGATGAGCGCTTGCGCGAAGAGGCGACGGAGCTAGCCATGCGTATCGGGATGGTCTGCCCGTATTCGTTCGATGTGCCGGGCGGTGTGCAATCCCATGTGCTGCAACTGGCCGAGGTGATGCGCGCGGGCGGGCACTACGTCAGCGTGCTGGCGCCGTCGTCGCCGCATGTGAAGCTGCCCGACTACGTGGTGTCCGGTGGCAAGGCCGTCCCGATTCCGTACAACGGCTCGGTGGCCCGGCTGCGGTTCGGGCCGGCCACCCACCGGAAGGTGAAGAAGTGGATCGCCGAGGGTGAGTTTGATGTACTGCACCTGCACGAGCCCAACGCGCCGAGCCTGTCCATGCTGGCCCTGCAGGCCGCCGAGGGGCCGATCGTGGCGACGTTCCACACCTCGACCACAAAATCGTTGACACTCAGTGTCTTTCAGGGGATCCTGCGCCCGTACCACGAGAAGATCGTGGGCCGCATCGCGGTGTCGGACCTGGCCCGGCGCTGGCAGATGGAGGCGCTCGGCTCGGATGCGGTGGAGATCCCCAACGGGGTCGACGTCCCGTCCTTCGCGAATGCGCCTCGCCTCGAAGGGTATCCGCGGCCCGGCCGCAGCGTGCTGTTCCTGGGGCGATTCGACGAACCGCGCAAGGGCATGCCGGTGTTGCTGGGGGCGCTTCCGAAGCTGGCCCGGCGGTTCCCCGACATCGAGATCCTGATCGTGGGCCGCGGCGACGAGGACGCGCTGCGGGAGGAGGCCGGCGAGCTGGCCGGGCACCTGCGCTTTCTGGGGCAGGTCGACGACAACGGCAAGGCCGCGGCCATGCGCAGCGCCGACGTCTACTGTGCGCCCAACCTCGGCGGCGAGAGCTTCGGCATCGTCCTGGTCGAGGCGATGGCGGCGGGCACGGCTGTGGTGGCCAGTGAACTCGACGCGTTCAACCGCGTTCTCGATCAGGGGCAGGCCGGCCGGCTGGTTCCGGTCGGCGATGCCGACGCGCTGGCCGACGCGCTGATCGAGGTGCTCGAGGATGACGCGATGCGTGCGCGGTACATCGACCGGGCCACCGACCGGGTTGCCCGCTACGACTGGTCGGTGGTGGCCGGCCAGATCATGCGGGTCTACGAGACCGTGGCCAGCCCCGGAGTCAAAGTTCAGGTGGGTGACTAGGCGTGCCTACCTGGATGGTGATCACCGCGCTGGCCCTGCTCGTGGTCCTGCTGCTCGTCGGAGGGTGGGCATACCAGACCGCCAACCGGCTCGACCGGCTCCACGTGCGCTACGACCTGTCGTGGCAGGCGCTCGACGGTGCGCTGGCCCGCCGGGCCGTCGTGGCTCGTGCCGTCGCGGTCGATGCCTACGCCGGGGCACCGGAGGGCAAGCGGCTCGCGAAGCTGGCCGACGCCGCCGAGCGGGCTCCGCGCCCGGCCCGGGAGGCGGCCGAGAACGAACTCTCGGCCGCGCTGGCCGCGGTCGATCCGGCCGGGTTGCCCGTGGCGCTGGTCGCCGAACTGGCCGACGCCGAGGCCCGGGTGCTGCTGGCCCGGCGCTTCCACAACGACGCCGTCCGCGACACCCTGGCGCTGCGGGAACGGCGCGCGGTGCGGGTGCTGCGGCTGGGCGGAACCGCGGCACTGCCAACCTATTTCGAGATCGTAGAGAGTCCTGACGCCCAGGCTGTGCCTAATTTGGGGGCCAACCCCGTCAGCCGCCGTACCTCGGCGCGGGTGGTACTGCTCGACGAAACCGGTGCGGTGTTGCTGCTGCGTGGCAGTGACCCCGCGATCGACGATCCGGACAAACCCGCGCCACGGTGGTGGTTCACCGTCGGTGGCGCGGTTCAGCCCGGCGAGGACCTGGCGGCCGCCGCGGCCCGCGAACTCGCCGAGGAGACCGGGTTGCGGGCGGACCCGGAGGAACTTGTCGGGCCGGTGTGGCGGCGCGACGCCGTCATCGACTTCAACGCCTCGGTGATCCGTAGCGAGGAGTTCTTCTTCATCTACCGGACCGCCCGGTTCGAGCCGTCGGCGACGGGGCGCACGACCCTGGAACGGCACTACATTCACGGGCACCGCTGGTGCGATGAGACAATGATCGCCGAGTTGGTTGCCGGCGGGGAGGCCGTGTATCCGCTTCAACTGGGCGAGTTGCTGGCTCAGGCCAATGAACTGGCCGAACAGCCGGCTGCAACACTGGCGAATACGCGTGGATCTGCGTATCGCGAGCTGCAAGCCATCCGTTGACTGCGGATTTAATGGATTTGGCGGCTCCACTAGACTGAATCAGTAGGACTTTGGAGGAGATTGCAGTGGATACCGCAGCGCTGAACGGCTCTAGCAACCAGACCGGTACCGCGCGCGTGAAGCGCGGGATGGCTGAGATGCTCAAGGGTGGCGTGATCATGGATGTGGTCACGCCTGAGCAGGCGAAGATTGCCGAAGGCGCGGGTGCCGTCGCCGTGATGGCCCTGGAGCGGGTTCCGGCCGACATCCGCGCGCAGGGCGGGGTATCGCGGATGAGTGACCCCGACATGATCGAGGGCATCATCGAAGCGGTCACCATCCCGGTGATGGCCAAGGCGCGCATCGGGCATTTCGTCGAGGCGCAGATCCTGCAGAGCCTGGGTGTGGACTACATCGACGAGTCCGAGGTGCTGACCCCGGCTGATTACACCAACCACATCGACAAGTGGCGGTTCACCGTGCCGTTCGTGTGCGGTGCCACCAACCTGGGTGAGGCCCTGCGCCGCATCACCGAAGGCGCGGCGATGATCCGCTCCAAGGGTGAAGCCGGCACCGGCGACGTCTCCAACGCCACCACCCACATGCGCAAGATCGGCGGTGAGATCCGCCGGCTGACCTCGATGTCCGAAGACGAGCTGTACGTCGCGGCCAAGGAACTGCAGGCGCCCTATGAGCTGGTGGCCGAGGTGGCCCGGGCCGGCAAGCTGCCGGTCACGCTGTTCACCGCGGGCGGCATCGCCACCCCGGCGGATGCGGCGATGATGATGCAGCTCGGCGCCGAGGGCGTGTTCGTGGGCTCGGGCATCTTCAAGTCGGGCAACCCGGCGCAGCGCGCCGCGGCGATCGTGAAGGCCACCACGTTCTACGACGATCCCGACGTGCTGGCCAAGGTGTCGCGCGGCCTGGGTGAGGCCATGGTCGGTATCAACGTCGAGGAGATCGCCCAGCCGCACCGGCTCGCTGAGCGCGGCTGGTAAACACCTTCTATGGCGATTGAAGAGATCCTCGATCTGGAACAGCTCGAGGTCAACATCTATCGCGGTGGGGTGTTCAGCCCGGAGTCGGGTTTCCTGCAGCGCACCTTCGGCGGTCACGTCGCGGGCCAGTCGCTGGTCTCGGCGGTGCGTACCGTGGAGCCGGCCTTCCAGGTGCATTCGTTGCACGGCTACTTCCTGCGGCCGGGTGACGCCCGGGCGCCGTCGGTGTACATCGTGGAGCGCATCCGCGACGGCGGTTCGTTCTGCACCCGCCGGGTCAGCGCGATCCAGCACGGCGAGACGATCTTCACCATGTCGGCGTCGTTCCAGACCGACCAGACCGGCATCGAGCACCAGGACGCCATGCCGGAGGCGCCGGGACCGGACGACCTGCCCGGATTCCGGTCCGGGGGAGCGTTCGACGACGCCGGTTTCGCGCAGTTCGCCGAATGGGACGTGCGGATCGTGCCACGCGACCGGGTGGCGCGGCTGCCCGGCAAGGCGTCGCAGCAGCAGGTGTGGTTCCGGCACCGCGACCCGCTGCCCGACGATCACGTGCTGCACATCTGCGCGCTGGCCTACATGAGCGATCTGACCCTGCTGGGGTCGGCCCAGGTCAACCACCTCGACGTGCGCAAGCACCTGATGGTGGCATCGCTCGACCACGCCATGTGGTTCATGCGGCCGTTCCGCGCCGACGAGTGGCTGCTCTACGACCAGTCCTCACCGTCGGCCTGCGGCGGGCGCTCGCTGACCCAGGGCAAGATATTCAACCGCTACGGCGAGATGGTGGCCGCGGTGATGCAGGAGGGGCTGACGCGCTACCAGCGCAACTTCACGCCCCCCGAGGGTTCGTGAGCCCCCGGGTCGGGGTGCTCGCCCTCCAAGGCGACACCCGTGAGCATCTGGCTGCGCTGCGTGAGGCAGGCGCCGAAGCCGGCACGGTGCGGCGGCTCTCTGAACTCGACGCGGTCGACGCCCTGGTGATCCCCGGCGGGGAATCCACGGCGATGAGCCACCTGCTGCGCGAATTCGACCTGCTCGAACCGCTGCGGGCACGCATCGCCGCCGGGCTGCCGTGCTACGGCTCCTGCGCCGGCATGATCCTGCTGGCCACCGAAATCGCTGACGCGGGCGTGGCGGGCCGGGCCGCGGTGCCGCTGAAGGGCATCGATATGACGGTGCGGCGCAATGCTTTTGGTCGCCAGGTCGACTCCTTCGAGGGGGATATCGACTTCGAGGGGCTCGACACCCCGGTGCATGCGGTGTTCATCCGGGCGCCGTGGGTCGAACGGGTCGGCGCCGATGTCAAGGTGCTGGCCCGGGCCGCCGACCACATCGTCGCGGTGCGGCAGGGCTCGATGCTGGCGACGTCGTTTCACCCGGAGATGACCGGGGACCGCCGCATTCACAAGCTCTTCGTCGATTCGCTCTGAGTCCAGCAAATCCACGGCGCATACATAGCTCAGACAAAGGCGACGCCGACTTAATGGTCGTGTGACGACGACGTTGGAGGAGGATGCCTCCGCCGAGCCTGCCCTCGAAGCCCCGCGCAGCACTCCGCGGATCGCTCGTGAGCGCTTGGCCCTGCCTGCTCTGCTGGCCGCCACCGCCCTGGCTTACCTGTGGAACATCACCGTCAACGGCATGGGCAACCAGTTCTACGCGGCGTCGGCCTGGGCCGGGTCGCTCAACTGGAAGGCGTTGTTGTTCGGATCGCTGGATCCGGCGAACTTCATCACCGTGGACAAGCCGCCGGTGTCCCAGTGGGTGATGGGCCTGTCCGGTCAGCTGTTCGGATTCAGCAGCGCCGGCATGCTGATCCCCGAGGCACTGATGGGTGTCGGTTCAGTGGGCCTTCTCTACGGTGCGGTCCGCCGGATCAGCGGCCCGCGGGCGGCTCTGCTGGCCGGTGCCGTGCTGGCGTTGACGCCGGTGGCGGCGTTGATGTTTCGGTTCAACAACCCCGATGCCGCGATGGTGCTGCTGATGACGGCCGCCGCGTACTGCACGGTCCGCGCGCTGCAGGGCGACTGCGCACGCGAGGAGCAAAAGCAACACGGCGCTCGGTGGCTGGCACTGGCCGGCGTGGCGCTGGGGTTCGCGTTCCTGGCGAAGATGCTCGAAGGTCTGATGGTCATGCCGGCCATCGCCCTGGTGTACCTGGTCGCCGCGACGGTGCCGATGCGCATCCGCGTGCTGCACCTGGCGGGTTCGCTGGCGGCGTTTCTCGTCTCCGCCGGATGGTTCGTGGTGCTCACCCTGCTGTGGCCGGCCTTCTCGCGGCCCTACCTGGCCGGGTCCACCGACAACAACTTCATGAACCTGGTGTTGGGCTACAACGGATTCGGCCGGGTGCTCGGTCACAACCACTACGGCACGCACATCGACGTCGATCCCGTGGTCCCCGCTGGCCAGCATCACGGTGGCTGGGGCGACCAAACCCACGGCCTGCCACGCCTGTTCACCGGCGAGTTCGGCTTCGAGATCGGGTGGTTGCTGCCGGGCGCCCTGCTCGCCGTGGTGCTGGTGCTGATCTCGCGGCGCGGCCGGCCCCGGACCGACCTCGTGCGTGCCGGAACCGTCCTGTTCGGCAGCTGGCTGCTGATCGACGGCGTGGTGCTCAGTTTCATGAAGAGCATGGTCCACCCGTACTACTGCCTGTCGCTGGCGCCGGCGTTGGCGGCGATGTACGCGATCGGGGTCGCCGAGATGTGGCGCCGGCGCGAGGATTGGTTCGGGAAGATCGGTTTGGCCGCAATACTTCTCGGGACCGCGGGGTGGGGCTTCTGGATCCTGGGCCGCAATGGGTCGTGGCTGCCACCACTGCGGTGGACGATCTTGGTGGTCGCGGTGGCGGCCACGATCGCCTTGCTGTGGGCGCTGCGGGCGGGAAATCGGGCGACCGCCACCGTTGCGTTCGCGGTCGCGCTGATCGCAGGTCTGGCCGGATCGACCGCCTACACCGCGGCCACTCTGGGCCAGTCGCACACCGGAGGTGGTCCGAGCGTCGGGCCGGCCGATGCCGGCGACGACCACGGCCACGGCCACGGATGGAACTCCGACAATCCCGAGGTCGATGCCATGCTGCGGGATACGAACACCACGTGGTCGGCGGCCATCAACCGGTCCGGGGCCGCAGCTGGACTCGAACTGTCCACCGACACAGCGGTAATGGCGATCGGCGGCTTCACCGGAACCGATCCGGCGCCGACGCTGGAGCAGTTCCAGAACTACGTCGCCAACCGGCAGATCACTTACTACATCCTCCCGGAGTCCAAGAACGACCACGGCGGCTTCTTCGGCAACAACTCCCATGCCGACATCTCCGACTGGGTGAAATCGAACTTCACTCCCACCAAAGTCGGTTCGGACACCGTGTACGACCTGCGGGCACCGCTCACCGGGGCCCTCCCTCGACAGTGACGCCCGCGGCCTCTTCCATCGGTTTGATGACAGAGGTGAAGTCGGACTCGGGCCCCTCGGCGTGCAGCGTGTGTTCCCAGATCCGTTGCACGGTCTCGGCCATCTCCACCGGGAGGCCGAGGGTGGTGGCCTCGTCGAGGTAGAGCCGGACATCTTTGGCCATCAGGCCGGTGGCGAACCCGTAGTCGAACGTGCGGGGGAGTACTGCCCGCGGGAACTTGTCGCGGCTGGCGTGCGTGCCACCGGATCCGGCGTTGAGCACGTCGATCATCACGTCGGCACTTAGACCGGCCTTGACGCCCATCACCATCACCTCGGCGGTCGCGGCCAGGGTGGTGGCGGCCATCAGGTTGTTGATCAGCTTCATGGTCTGTGCCGCGCCAGGCTGTTCGGAGACGAAGATGGCCCGCCCGAGTACCTCGAAAATCGGTGCCAGCGAATCGAACTCGCTGCGCGGGCCCGACACCATGATCGCCAGGGTGCCGGCCTGGGCACCGTGTACCCCGCCGCTGACCGGGCTGTCCAGCGCCGCGATGCCCTGTGCGCGGAGCGTGGCGTGATTGCGCTGCGCGGCTTGGCCGCCCACCGTCGACAGGTCGACGAAGCGTCGTACTTTCGAGCCGGCGGCAAGCTCGGCCACCACGGCTTCGGAGACCTGTGGGGTGGGAAGGCTGGCCAGTACGGTCTCGGCACCCTCGGCGACCGATCGGACGGAGTCGGCCGGCTGGGCGCCCAGCGTGGTCGCCTCGGCCAGAACGTCTTCGCGAACATCGAAGACCAGCAGGGGAATTCCTGCCGTCAGCAGTCGGTCCATCATGGGCCACCCCATGTTGCCCAGCCCGATGAAGCCGATCGGCTCACTCATCTGCCGGGCTCTCGTCGAGGTCGGCAAACACGGCGCGGGCCAGCCGGAAGCTGTCGACCGCGGCCGGGATGCCCGCGTAGATGCCCACCTGCAGGAAGATCTCGCAGATCTCGTCCCGGGTGACGCCGTTGGTGAGGGCGCCGCGGATGTGTGTGCTCAGCTCGTTCGGCCGGTTGAGCACCGCGATCATCGCGAGGTTGAGCATGCTGCGGGTTTTCAGTTCCAGGCCCTCTCGGCCCCAGACCGCACCCCAGCAGTATTCGGTGACCAGGTCCTGCAGCGGTTTGGAGAAGGCGTCGACGTTGCCTGCCGCCTTGCGGACATACTCCTCGCCGAGGACCGCCGTGCGGATCGCCAACCCCTTGTCGTACGTATCTTGATCCATGCGTCTCTTTCCGTAGTTCGTGGATTACCGCGCCACCACGACGACATTCTGATCGCCGAGGCCAACGCGGCGCTGCCAATTGGTGCCGGGAGACACCCTCGTGTCGGCGTACGCTGCCTCCATGTCTGCCTCGTCGCCAACCTCGGTCCGGCGGCCGGGTGTCGTCGAGTCGGTGATGAGTTGGGCCGTATGGGCCTTGGTCGGCCTGATCGCCCTGTTGCTGGCGTTCGCCGCGATCTTTCCGGTTGGCTTCAGCGGGGCGGCTCCCGGGCAGGCCGATGAGGCCGCGACCGTGGCCGGTTGGGCGGTGCTCACCCTGGCGACCGTGGTGCTGGCGCCGATCGGCATGGCGATCGGGCATTGGCGGCATTGGCACATCTGGTACTGGCCGGTGTTGTGTGGGGCCGCGGCGGCCACCACGATGGTCCTGCTGCAGACGCTGTAGGCGTCGTATCGAGTGCGGTGAGACCGGCCACGTAGACTGGAGAGCCGGAGTTTTAACCGGAAAAGGGGCGTACCTGCATGAGCGGCCATTCCAAGTGGGCCACCACCAAGCACAAGAAGGCCGTCATCGACGCCAAGCGCGGCAAGATGTTCGCCAAGTTGATCAAGAATATCGAGGTCGCGGCACGTGTCGGCGGGGGAGACCCGGCCGGTAACCCCACGCTCTACGACGCCATCCAGAAGGCCAAGAAGAGCTCGGTACCCAATGACAACATCGAGCGTGCCCGCAAGCGTGGCGGCGGTGAAGAGGCCGGTGGCGCCGACTGGCAGAACATCACCTACGAGGGCTACGGCCCCAACGGGGTCGCCGTGCTCATCGAATGTCTGACGGACAACCGCAACCGGGCCGCCGGTGAGGTCCGCGTCGCGATGACCCGCAACGGCGGCAACATGGCCGACCCGGGGTCGGTGGCCTACCTGTTCTCCCGCAAGGGCATGGTGACACTGGAGAAGAACGGCCTGACCGAGGACGACGTGCTGATGGCCGTCCTGGAGGCCGGCGCCGAAGAGGTCAACGACCTCGACGACTCCTTCGAGATCATCTGCGAGCCGACCGACCTCGTTGCGGTGCGGACCGCGCTGCAGGAGGCGGGTATCGACTACGACTCCGCCGAGGCGAGCTTCCAGCCGTCGGTCACCGTGCCCGTGGACCTCGAAGGCGCCCGCAAGGTGCTCAAGCTCGTCGACGCGCTGGAAGACAGCGACGACGTGCAAGAGGTCTACACCAACATCGACATCCCTGACGACGTCGCCGCGCAGCTCGACGAGGAGTAGTGGCGAGCGTCCTCGACCCTGAGGGCGTCAAGTGGACGGTGCGCCGGCGTTGGTTGCCGTGGCGCCCGCGCCGAAAGATGCCCGACGACTGGGGTTTCGGCGACACGTCGTTCACCGACGGGGACGACATCATCAGCATCGTGCTGAACATCGCGCTGGTCGTGCTGTTGATCCCGGCCCTGGTGTTGGCGCTGCTGGTGGCCGCGGAGTTCCTGCTGTTGCTGCTCCTGCTCCCGCTGTGGGTGCTCGCCCGCTCACTCTTCGGTACGCCGTGGATCATCGTGATTCGCCGTGACCACAAAGTCGTCGGTGAGGAAGCCGTGCGCGGCTGGGCCGCGACCGGCGCCCGCATCGATCAGATCAAGTTGTTCATCGCGTCGGGTGCAGCGCTGCGTCGATAGGCGTCTCGCCCGAGATCACCTCGAAGGTCCGCCCGGCGGTCTCCGGCTCGTGCAGAACGCCGAGCAGCACCCGGGCCACATCGGCGCGCGGAATCGTGCCGCGGCCGGTCGACTCGGCGACCGTCACGTTCCCGGTGCCCGGCTCGTCGGTGAGCCCGCCTGGCCGCACGATCGTGGTGCGCAGCCCGGTCCGGGCCCGCACATCGGCGTCGGCCTCGGATTTGGCCCGCATGTAGGCCAGGAACACCTCGTCGTAGTTCGCGTCCAGCGATCGGTCGTCGGCGGCTAGGGCCGAGACCATCACGTAGCGGGTCACGCCCGCGGCCTCGGCCGCGTCGGCCAGCAGGATCGCGGCCTCCCGGTCGACGGTCTGTTTGCGTGCGGCCCCGCTGCCGGGTCCGGCACCGGCGGCGAACACCACGGCGTCAGCGCCGCGCAGGGCGGCGGCAACCTCGTCCACCGACGCCTGTTCCAAGTCCAGCACGACGGCCTCCGCCCCGGCCGCCCGCAGGTCGGCGGACTGGGCCGGGTTACGGATGAGCCCCACCACCTCGTCGCCGCGGGCGGACAACAACTGTTCAAGGATCAGGGCGATCTTGCCGTGCCCGCCGGCTATCACTACGCGCATGGCTCCGACCCTACGGATCTGAGCGTGTCCCTGCGGCTGACTGTCGCCGGCTCACGCTAGGCTCTCGAACAGATGTTCTGACGAAGGGGTTCGTGTGCGGGTGATGGGAGTGGATCCCGGGTTGACGCGCTGCGGCCTGTCGGTGGTCGAGAGCGGTCGCGGTCGGCAGGTGACCGCGCTGGACGTGGACGTGGTCCGCACCCCGGCCGATGCGCCGCTGCAGAAGCGTCTGCTCGAGATCAGCGATGTCGCCGAGTACTGGATGGACACCCACCGGCCGGACGTGATCGCGGTCGAGCGGGTCTTCGCCCAGCAGAATGTGTCGACGGTGATGGGCACCGCCCAGGCCGGCGGGGTGATCGCGCTGGCCGCGGCCCGCCGCGACATCGAGGTGCATTTTCACACCCCGTCCGAGGTGAAGGCGGCGGTCACCGGTAACGGTCGCGCCGACAAGGCTCAGGTCACCGAGATGATCACCAGAATTCTTGCCCTGCAAGCCAAGCCGACCCCGGCGGACGCCGCCGACGCGCTGGCCCTGGCCATCTGCCACTGCTGGCGGGCGCCGATGATCGCGCGGATGGCCGCCGCCGAGGCGATGGCCGCCGAACAGCGCCGCAAGTATGCCGCCAAACTCAAGGCGGCCCGGGCATGATCGCCTCGGTACGCGGTGAGGTCATCGACATCGCTCTCGACCATGCGGTGATCGAGGCCGCCGGTGTCGGTTACAAGGTGATGGCGACCCCGTCGACCCTGGCCAACCTGCGCCGTGGCGCCGAGTCCCGGCTGATCACCGCGATGATCGTCCGCGAGGATTCGATGACGCTCTACGGGTTCGCCGACGGCGAGGCCCGCGACCTGTTCCTCACCCTGCTGGGGGTCTCCGGCGTAGGACCGAAGATCGCGCTGGCGACGCTGGCCGTCTACGACCCGCAGGCCTTGCGGCAGGCGCTGGCCGACGGCGATGTCACGGCGTTGACCCGAGTCCCCGGGATCGGGAAGCGCGGTGCCGAGCGGATGGTGCTGGAGCTGCGCGACAAGATCGGTCCGGTCACCCCGGGAGGCTCCGGGTTCAGCGGTCACGCGGTGCGGGCGCCGGTGGTGGAAGCCCTTGTCGGACTTGGCTTTGCGGCCAAACAGGCCGAGGAGGCCACCGACAAGGTGCTGGCCAACGATCCCGAGGCCACCACGGCGTCCGCGCTGCGGTCGGCGCTGTCCATGTTGGGTAAGAAGTGATGGGTCGCTTCGACGATGCCGAGGAGCCCGACGACCGGGAGGTCTCACCGGCACTGACCGTCGGCGAAGGCGATATCGACGCCAGCCTGCGCCCGCGCTCGCTGGGGGAGTTCATCGGTCAGCCCCGGGTGCGCGAGCAGCTGCAACTCGTCATCGAGGGCGCCAAGAACCGCGGTGGCACACCCGATCACATCCTGCTGTCCGGTCCGCCCGGGCTGGGGAAGACCTCGCTGGCGATGATCATCGCGGCGGAGCTGGGCTCCTCGTTGCGGCTCACCTCCGGCCCCGCACTGGAGCGGGCCGGCGATCTGGCCGCCATGCTGTCCAACCTCGTCGAGCACGACGTGCTGTTCATCGACGAGATCCACCGCATCGCCCGGCCCGCCGAGGAAATGCTCTATCTGGCCATGGAGGACTTCCGCGTCGACGTGGTGGTCGGCAAAGGCCCTGGCGCCACGTCGATCCCGCTCGAAGTCGCGCCCTTCACCCTCGTGGGGGCGACCACCAGGTCCGGGGCGCTGACCGGTCCGCTGCGCGACCGGTTCGGGTTCACCGCGCACATGGACTTCTACGAACCGGTCGAACTGGAGCGGGTCCTGGCCCGGTCGGCCGGCATCCTCGGCATCGAATTGGGCGCCGAGGCCGGTACCGAGATCGCCCGGCGGTCCCGCGGCACGCCACGCATCGCCAACCGGCTGCTGCGCCGGGTTCGGGACTACGCCGAGGTCCGCGCCGACGGCGTGATCACGCGAGATATCGCCAAGGCCGCGTTGGAGGTCTACGACGTCGACGAGCTGGGCCTCGACCGCCTGGACCGCGCCGTGCTGTCCGCGCTCACCCGCAGCTTCGGGGGCGGCCCGGTCGGGGTGTCGACGCTGGCCGTGGCGGTCGGCGAAGAGGCAACCACGGTCGAGGAGGTCTGCGAGCCCTTCCTGGTGCGCGCCGGCATGGTGGCCCGCACGCCGCGGGGCCGGGTGGCCACGCCATTGGCATGGACGCACCTGGGTATGCAACCGCCGGTTACCGGACTGGGGCAGCCGGGGCTGTTTGAATAGACCGTATGGTCATCGCCGGTCTGGTGTTTGCCGCGCTCGCCGCGGCCCTGCATGTCTACATCTTTGTGATGGAGTCGCTGACCTGGACTTCACCGCGTACCCGCGCCACCTTCGGCACCAGTGCGGAGGAGGCGCAGGCCACCAAGGAGCTCGCCTTCAACCAGGGCTTCTACAACCTGTTCCTGGCGATGGTCACGGTGATCGGCATCGCCGCGGTTGGCTTGGGGCACAACACCGTTGGGGCCGCTCTCGTGTTCGCCGGGGTCGGTTCGATGCTGGCCGCCGCTGTGGTGCTGCTGACCAGCTCGCCGGACAAGGCGCGGGCAGCGGTCACCCAGGGCATCTTCCCGCTGATCGCGGTGGTGTTGCTCGTGATCGGGCTCGCCATTTGATTACTGCTCGCGGAAACTGATTGGCCGCGGGTTCGACTAGCTGTGGTCTTCCACCCACTCGGCCAGCGCAGCCAGGGCCATCCGGGTGCCCGTCTCGTTGTCCGCCGGATCGACGGCGTCAGGGATCCCGTCGTGCTGGATCATGACCTCGGTGCCGGCGTCCGCATCGCGCAACGTCGTCGTCATCGTCATCTCGCCGCCCATGGCGGGATCGTCGCTCTCGAACTCCAGCACTTCGACGACCCGCTCGTCGGGCACCAGTTCGGCGAAGCGCCCGCGATAGGTGTCGGTGTGGGCGCTGGTCTTTCCGACGGCGTACGGTGAGTCGTAGTGCAGTGAGACACGGAACGTCCCGCCCTCGCGGGCGTCGAATTCGTGGACCTCGCTGCGCATCCCGGTCGGAACCCGCCACGCCGCGATGGCCTCGGCGTCGACGAGCGCCCGATAGACCGCGGCGCGAGGTGCGTTGACGTGGCCGGCGACCCGAGTGCTGCCCATGCCGCCACGCTACATACTGATTGGCCGCGGTCCTGGGTAAGGACCGCGGCCGCTCAGGGGATTCTTCCCTTGTGGGGAAGTCTGTTACAGCAACCCGAGCATCTGCAGGTTGGTGATGTATTTGATGATCACTGCCGGGCTGACATGGGGGATGTCCTTGTCGGGCCCGATCTTGGCTTCCTGCACCGCCGCCCGGAACCGGTCGGTCGGTGCGGCCGCGCCCAGCAGCGGGTGCGACGGTTGCTGGTAGTTGTGCAGCAGCGGCAGCAGCGAGGCCTGACGCTGCTTGTCGGGCAGGGCCCGCAACGCGGTCTCGAAGCGCTGCAACCACTCTGAGTAGTCGTCGATGCGGTGCACCGGGTAACCGGCTTCGATCAGCCAGTCGGTGAACTCATCGAGGCCTAGGCCGTCGTCGTACGGGTTCATCACGTGGTACGTCTCGAACCCCTCGGTGACGTGCACGCCCAGCGTCGAGATGGCTTCGGCGATGAACTCCACCGGGAGCCCGTCGTAGTGGGCCCGCTGGCGGTTGCCGTGCGCGTCGAGTTCGTAGAACGAACCGGGCGCGATGCCGGTGGCCACCAGGCTCAGCATCATGCGGGTGAACATGTCGGGCAGGTTGAGCTGGCCCGAGTAGGTGGTGTCGGCCAGGATCATGTCGCAGCGGAACACCGAGACCGGCAGCCCGCAGAGGTCATTGGCCTCACGCAGCAGGACCTCACCGGCCCACTTGCTGTTGCCGTAGCCGTTGGCGTAGGAATCGTCGACCTGCCGGGTCGGGCTGATCACCCGGATATCGGCATCCTCGACGAACTCGCCGGGCTTGATGCCCCAGCCCACACCGATCGTCGAGACGTAGATGAACGGCTTGATCTTGGTGGTGAGCGCGATGCGGATGAGCTCGGCGGTGCCGAGGGCATTCGCGTCGAACATCTGGCTGTAGGGCAGCACGTGGTTGACCAGCGCGGCCGGGTCGACGATCAGATCGACGTCGTCGGCCAGTCGCTGCCAGGTGTCGCGGTCGAGACCCAGATCGGCCTCGCCCTTGTCGCCGGCGATCACCTCCAGGTGATCGGCAGCCAGATCCTGGTAGTGCGCAAGCAGTTTCGCGTCACCCACATCGAAGGTGGCATCGAGGCGCGCGCGAGCCTCGGCGTCGCTCTTAGCGCGCACCAGGGCGATGACCTTGCCGTCGACCAAGTCCATGCGCTCGAGCCATTCCAGGGCCAGGTAGCGGCCCAGGAAGCCCGTGGCGCCGGTCAGCAGCACCGTGCGGACCTCGGCCGGAGCCTTGGGCAGGTTCGGCGCTGCGGCCAGGGTGTCCGCGTCGAGGAACTTGTCCAGGGTCAGATCACTGGCGTGCACCTCGGTCGCGTCACGGCCGTGCACCGACGCGTAGGTCGGGCGCTTGGACCCGTGGCGCTGGCCTTCGATGTAGCCGGCGATGCCGGCTAGATCGGTGGCCGGGCTGACGATCACGCCCACCGGCACGTCCACATCGAAGATCTCGTGCAGCAGATTCGAGAAGGTCAACGCGGACAACGAATCTCCACCCAGATCGGTGAAGTGGGCATCGGGAGCGAGATCGGATGCCGCGGCACCCAGTAGCGCCCCGGCGGCCCGGCTGACAGTGTCGAGCACGGGGGCGTCGGCACCGCTGCGGCGCAGTTCACTGAGTTCATTGGCCTGGCCCTCGGCCAGCTCGGTATAGAGCTGCTCCAACCGCTCGCCGTAATGGTTCTTGAGGTTGGGGCGGGCCAGCTTGCGGATACCGGTCAGCAGGCCGTTCTCCAGCGTGAAAGGTGATGTCTCCACGATGAAATCGCGTGGCACCTCGTAGGACTGAAGGCCGGCGGCCCGCGCCGCGTCCTGCAGCGAATCGCTGATCGCCTGCTTCGAGACGGCCGGGTCGGTCGGCACCACGACGGCCAGCAGATAGGAGCGGGCGCTGTTGCCGTAGATGAAGATCTGCCGCACCAGTGGGCTGTCTCCGAAGACCGCCTCCAGCTTCGAGACCGTCACGAACTCGCCCTGTGACAGCTTCAGCACGTTGTTGCGCCGGTCGAGGTACTCCACCTGGTCCGGTCCGAGTTCGGCGACGATGTCACCGGTGCGGTAGTACCCGTCCTCGTCGAACATCTCGGCGGTGATCTCGGGACGCTTGTAGTACCCGGGGAACATCTGCTCGGACTTCACCAGCAGCTCACCGCGGGGGTGGGGCTGATCGGTGCGGAAGTAGCCCAGATCCGGGACGTCGACGAGCTTGTAGTCGATCACCGGCGGACGCTGGATGTGGCCGTCGACGAAGACCGAACCGGCCTCGGTCGAGCCGTATCCCTCCAGCAGGTGCATGTCGAGCAGGCGCTCCACCCAGGTCTTCATCTCGGCGGAGATCGGTGCGGAACCGGTCATCGCGGAGACGAACCGCCCGCCCAACAGGTCCTCGCGAACCTCGGCGAGCACCTCGTCTTCAGGTGCGCCACTGCGGTCGAGCCGGCTCTGGTACTCCTGGAACAGCATGTCCCAGATGCGCGGCACGAAGCTGAGTTGCGTGGGCCGCACCAGCGCGAGATCGTCCAGGAAGGTCGAAAGATCGCTGCGCGCAGCGAAATACGCGGTACCGCCCGAGCTGAGCGTGCCGATCAGGATGCCGCGGCCCATGACGTGGCTCATCGGCATGAAGTTGAGGGTGATCGCGGGCAGGACGGCCTGGTTCTCGTCCCAGGTGGCCTTCGAGGCCAGCTGCCACATGTTGGCGACCTTGCTCTCCGGGTACATCGCGCCCTTGGGGGTGCCGGTGCTGCCGGAGGTGTAGATCAGCATGGTCAGCGGGTCGGGCTGACCCGGGGTGTAGAGCGGGGCGTCGGCCAGTGAGCGTCCGCGGTCGAGCACGTCGGCCAGCGGTTCGACGACGACGCCGGTGCCTGCCAGTGCGGTCTTGGCGGCTTCGAAGGCCTCCCGCTGGGCGTCGACCTGAGGCCGGTAGTCGAAGACCACGAGGCGGTGGGGTGCCGGTCCGGACTTCACCAATTCGACTGCGTCGTCGAGGAAGTCGATGCTCGCCGCGATCACGGTCGGTTCGGTCTCGGCGACGATGGGCCGCAGAGTGGTGACCGGGGCGCTGGTCTGCAGCGGTACCGACACGGCGCCCAGTTCGATGAGGGCGGTGTCGATGGTGGTGTAGTCCACGCTGGTGAACCCGAGGATGGCGACGCGGTCGCCGGGCTTCACCGGGTGGTTGTGCCAGGCGTTGGTCACCGCCTGGACGCGGTCTCCGAGCTGCCGGTAGGTGATGGTGTCGAAACGGGGGAGCAGCCGGGCCGAGGTGTGGCCGGCGGCGTCGGTGACGAGTTCGACAGCCCGCTGCCCGAGGGCGGGGCGGTCGGCGTACCCGACGAAGATCCCTTTGACGACGGCGGGCAGCCGCAGTTCGGGCTGGGCCACGGCAGCGTTGACGGCGTCGCTGGGGCGGGCGTCGGCGAACTGTGGGTCGGTGTCATAGAGGTGTGCGATGCGGCGTTGGAGCCGGTCCTCGCGTGTTTCGGTGGTCATATCGGTCCCCTGAGCAAATCAAAATCAATATGGTCGGCACGTTTGTCGCGCCTACTGATTACTACGTTAGTAAAACTAATTATATTTCGAGATGCCAGCGCTTCCGGTGCGAGATGCGTCACGCCCGACGGCGCCCGCCCCACTCCGGTGTGGGACGGGCGCTTGCGGGTGGTTAGAGCAGACCCAGTTGCTGCAGGTCGGTGATGTATTTGACGATCACTGCCGGGCTGACATGGGGGATGTCCTTGTCGGGCCCGATCTTGGCGTCCTGCACGGCGGCCCGGAAGTGGTCCGTCGGAGCCAGGGCGCCCAGCATTGGCCGCTCGGGCTGCTGGTAGTTGTGCAGCAGCGGCAGCAGCGAGGCCTGACGCTGCTTGTCCGGCAGCGCGCGCAGGGTGCTCTCGAAGCGCTGGATCCACTGCCCGTAGTCATCGATGCGCTCGATCGCGTAGCCCGCCTCGATGAGCCAGTCGGTGAACTCGTCCATCCCGAGGCCGTCGTCGTACGGGTTCATCACGTGGTAGGTCTCGAAGCTCTCCACGGACTGGCCGCCCAGCGTCGAGATCGACTCGGCGATGAACTCCACCGGCAGCCCGTCGTAGTGCGAGCGCTGGCGGTTGCCGTTCGAGTCCAGCTCGTAGAAGGACTTCGGCGCGATGCCACTGGCCACCAGACTGAACATCATGCGGGTGAACATGTCGGGCAGGTTGAGCTGGCCCGAGTAGGTGGTGTCGGCCAGGATCATGTCGCAGCGGAACACCGCGACGGGCATGCCGCACAGGTCATTGGCCTCACGCAGCAGGACCTCGCCGGCCCACTTGCTGTTGCCGTAGCCGTTGGCGTAGCCGTCGTTGATCTTGCGGACCGCGCTCATCTCCCGGACGTCGACGTTCTCGACGAACTTCCCGGGCTCGATCTGATCGCCCACGCCGATGGTCGAGACGTACGTGTACGGCTTGATCTTCGTGGTGAGCGCGATCTTGATCAGCTCGGCGGTGCCGAGGGCGTTGGGGCCGAACAGCTCGCTGTAGGGCAGCACGTGGTTGACCAGTGCCGCCGGGTCGACGATCAGGTCGACGTCGTCGGCCAGCCGCTGCCAGGTCTGCTGATCCAGGCCCAGGTTCTCCTCGCCCTTGTCGCCGGCGATCACCTCGAGGTGATCGGCTGCCAGATCCTGGTAGTGCGCCAGCAGTTTCGCGTCGCCGCTGTCGAAGGTGGCGTCGAGCCGGGCCCGCGCCTCTTCGTCGGACTTGGCGCGCACCAGGGCGATCACCTTGCCGTCGACCAGATCCATGCGTTCCAGCCATTCCAGGGCCAGGTAGCGGCCCAGGAAGCCGGTGGCGCCGGTCAACAACACGGTCCGCACTTCGGCCGGAGCCTTGGGCAGGTTCGGCGCGGCGGCCAGAGTTTCGGCGTCGAGGAACTTGTCCAGGGTCAGATCCGCGGCACTGACCTCGGCGGCATGGCGTCCGTGCACCGAGGCGTAGGTCGGACGCTTGGACCCGCTGCGCTGCGTTTCGATGTACTCAGCGATGCCGGCCAGGTCGGTGGCCGGGCTGACGATCACGCCGACCGGCACGTCGACATCGAAGATTTCGCGCAGCAGATTGCCGAAAGTCAACGCCGACAACGAATCCCCACCCAGGTCGGTGAAGTGGGCATCGGGTCCAAGGTCGGATGCCGCGGCGCCCAGCAGCGCCCCGGCGGCCCGGCTCACGGTCTCCAGTACCGGGGCGTCGGCCGCACCGGTGCGCAGCGCGCGCAGCTCGGCGGCCTGCGTCTCGGCCAGATCGGTGTACAGCTGCTCCAGTCGTTCGCCGTAGTGCGCCTTCAACTTCGGCCACGCCAGCTTGCGGATGCCGGTCAGCAGGCCGTTCTCCAGGCTGAAAGGTGTTGTCTCCACGATGAAATCGCGTGGGATCTCGTAGGACTGCAGGTCGGCTTCCCTGGCCACCTCCTGCAGGGATTCGCTGATCGCCTCCTTCGACACGCCGGCATCGGTCGGCACCACGACGGCCAGCAGATACGGCTGTGCGCTGTTGCCGTACACGTAGATCTGTTGCACCAGTGGGCTGTTGCCGAACACCGCCTCCAACTTGGCCAGCGTGACGAACTCGCCCTGGGCGAGCTTGAGCACGTTGTTGCGCCGGTCGACGTAGCGCAGCTGGTCCGGCCCGACCTCGGCGACGACGTCGCCGGTCCGGTAGAAGCCGTCCTCGTCGAACACCGACGCGGTGACCTCGGGACGCTTGTAGTAGCCGGGGAACAGGTTCTCGGTCTTGATCAGCAGCTCGCCGCGCGGATGGGGCTGATCGGTGCTGAAGTAGCCCAGATCCGGCACGTCGACGAGCTTGTAGTCGAGCACCGGCGGGCGCTGGACGACACCGTCGAACAGCGCCATCCCGGCCTCGGTCGAGCCGTAGCCCTCGAGCAGGTGGATGCCCAGCATGTCCTGGGTCCAGGCCTTGAGTTCTGCCGAGATGGGCGCCGAGCCGGTCATCGCCGCGACGAAGCGTCCGCCGAGGACCTTGTCTCGCACCTCGGCCAGCACCTCGGCCTCGACGGCCTCGCGGTCCTGGCCGGACTCGGCCAGGCGCTGATCGACCCGGCTCTGGTACTCGCTGTGGATCATCTCCCACACGCGCGGAACGAAATTCAGCTCGGTGGGCCGGGTCAGCGCGAGGTCCTCCAGGAGCGTCGACAGATCGCTGCGGGCGGCGAAGTAGCAGGTGCCGCCGGCGGCGAGCGAGGCGTAGAGGATGCCGCGGCCCATCACGTGGCTCATCGGCATGAAACTCAGGTTGATCGCCGCGCTCACCGGTCCGAGCCAGGCCTTGCTGTTGCGCCGCCAGAACTTGGCGACCGAACTCTGCAGGTACATCGCGCCTTTGGGGGCGCCGGTGCTGCCCGAGGTGTAGATCAGCAGGGCGAGCGGATCGGTGCCGTCGGACTCCGGGGCCGGCGGTGTCGGCAGTTCGCGCCCGCGGTCCAGCAGTTCGGCCAAGGTTTCGACCGCGACGGCGGTGCCGGCGAGTCGCTCGGTGGCCGCTGCCACGGCGTCGCGGTAGTCGTCGAGCTGGGGGTGGTGGTCGAAGACCAGCACTCGGGCCGGAGCATGGGCGGTCGACGCCAGCTCGACGGCGTCGGCGAGGTGGTCGACACTCGCGGCGATCACCCGCGGTTCGGTCTCGGCCACGATCGGTGCCAGCGCCTCGGGTGAGGAGCTGGTCTGCAGGGGCACCGACACCGCGCCGATCTGGCCGAGCGCCGTGTCGATCACGGTGTAGTCGGCGCTGGTGAATCCCAGGATCGCGACGCGGTCGCCGGCCGTGACGCCGGAGGCGTGCAGGGCCGCGGCGAGGGCGCGGACCCGTTGCCAGAGTTCGCCGTAGCTGATGGTGTCGAACCGGGGGAGCAGCCGCGCGGTCGTGCGTCCCGTGGCGGGGTCGGCGACGAATTCGAGGGCGCGTTCGCCGAGGGCGGGGCGCTCGGAGTAGCCCTCCAGGACGGTCTGGACGATTTCGGGAAGACGCAGGCCGGGAACGTCGACGGCGGCGGTGACGGTGTCGCTTGGAATCGCGGCGGCGAACTGTGGATCAGTGGCGGTCAGATCGGCGATGCGGCTCGCCAGTTGCTCATCACGAGTATCAAACGACATCAAGAACCCTCTTTACAGATAGCTGAATTAATCACCGGCGCGACGTTGCGCTACCGAACTACTACGTTAGTGAAACTAAACTTATTTCCGAAAAACCAGCTTTCTCGCTGTCAATGTGCTGTGAGTCTGGTCGTTCCGGTGTGGGGGCCGGGGAAGGCTGATAACCGGTTCAGCGGATTGCCGGCACAACCGCCCGAGCAGGAGCCCGCCCGGCGAGCGCCTCCACCGCCGCGGCGGGGTCAGGAACCGCGATCAACAGGTCCCGGGTGGCGGCCAAGGCGGTGGGGGATGGCACCACGCCGCCGACCGCGTCGGCCAGGTCCAGAAGGTGCACTGTGGCCTCCATCAGCGCGACCTCGGCAACAACGGCGAGCGTGGCACTGCCGACGATCGGGTAGCGGATCACCGTTTCGCCGCCTCGGGCCATCTCGGGCATGCGACGCAGTCGGTCGGCTGCGTCGAGGAATCGCGCGGCCGCAGTCGGCGGCGTCAGCGTCGAGGCCTCATGCACGGCGCGTTCGGCGATCTGGCTTGCCGTGGTGTTGGCGACACCGTCGGGCTGGTTGAAGATGCGCAGCAGCTCAGCGGCGTCCGTCACCGCGGCCGCGTCGTCGATCCTGGCCTCGGCCAGTTGGTCGAACGTCGTGGCCTCCGGGCACACGTGGGCCACCAACGACTGGACATCCCAGGACTCACAGCGGGTGGTGGTCCGCCACTGTGACGCGGTCAGGTCGGCGCACCGCTGCCCCCACCGTTCCCACGCGCCGGCCAACTCCTCGCGCAGGACGTTCTCGACGAGACGCATCCCCTCAGGGTAGGAGCGTTACTGCCACCGAGTTTGGGGTACCCACCGGGGTGTCAAAGGAGGCATCATGACCGAATTCGATACCCGCGGCGGCCGACTGCGCATGCCCCGCAGTCGCGGAGCCGCCAGCGGCCTTTTGCTGGTTCTGCTGGGAATCTGGGGTGCGCTGATCCCGTTCGTCGGGCCGTACTTCGACTTCGCGTTCACCCCGGATCAAGCCTGGGTGTGGACGTCGGCGCGAGGCTGGTTGGAGGTGCTTCCGGGGGCCGTGACGGCGCTGGGCGGCCTGCTCCTGCTGGGTTCGGGTAACCGGGCCACGGCGCATTTCGGCGCATGGCTGGCCGTTTTGGGCGGAGCGTGGTTCGTGATCGGCCGGGCGCTCGCCGGGCCGTTGGGCATCGGCGACGCCGGCATGCCCATCGCCGTGACCGACGCCAAACGCGTGACGCTGGAGTTGGCCTACTTCTCCGGGCTCGGCGCGCTGATCGTGTTGCTGGGGGCCATGGCCGTGGGCCGGTTGTCGGTGCGCAGTGTGCGTGACGTCGAGTACGCGCAACGGCCCGTGGCACACGCCGTGACGGCCGAACCCGCCGCCGTCGCCGATGCTCAACCGACCGAAGCCATGGCCGCGCCTGAGCGTCGGACCTGGGGCGGGATGTTCGGCCGGCGCCACACCCACGCTCATTAGCGTTTCAGAGGTCGCGCAGGATCAGCTCGAGCACATCGAGCCCCTCGATGAGCAGTTCGTCGCTGATCGTCAGCGGCGGCAGGAACCGCAACACGTTGCCGTAGGTGCCGCAGGACAGCACGATCACCCCGGCCGCATGGGCGCCGGCGCACAGCGCCCTGGTCAGCTCCGGGTCGGGCGTGGTGGTGCCGGCCTTGACCAGTTCGACAGCGATCATCGCGCCCCGGCCGCGGACGTCGCCGATCCGGTCGTCCTCGGCCTGCAACCGGCCCAGCCGGTCCTTCATCAGGACTTCGATCTGCTGGGCGCGGGCGACCAGACCGTCGGCCTCGATGGTCTCGATCGTGGCCAGCGCCGCGGCACACGCGATCGGATTGCCGCCGTAGGTGCCGCCGAGTCCGGAGACGTGCGGCGAGTCCATGATCTCGGCCCGCCCCGTCACCGCGGACAACGGCAAGCCGTCGGCGATGCCCTTGGCGGTGACGATCAGGTCGGGATCGATGCCCTCGTGCTCACACGCGAACATCGCGCCGGTGCGGGCGAATCCGGTCTGCACTTCGTCGGCGATGAACACCACGTTGTTGTCGCGGCACCACCCCAACAACGCGGGCAGGAACCCGTCGGCCGGCACGATGAACCCGCCCTCGCCCTGGATGGGTTCGATGATGACCGCGGCCAGGTTGTCGGCGCCGACCTGCTTCTCCATCACGTCGATGGCCCGTTTGGCCGCGAGCGCGCCGTCGGTCGCCAGTTCCTTGCCGAACTCGGCATCGCGGAACGGGTACGACAACGGCGCCCGGTAGATCTCGGGTGCGAACGGGCCGAAGCCGTGCTTGTACGGCATCGACTTGGCGGTCAGGGCCATCGTGAGGTTGGTCCGCCCGTGGTAGGCGTGGTCGAACGCGACGACGGCCTGCTTGTGGGTGTGGGACCGGGCGATCTTCACCGAGTTCTCGACCGCCTCGGAACCGGAATTGAACAGGGCCGACCGTTTCTCGCCGCGCACCGGCGTCAGCCGGTTGAGGTGTTCGCAGACCGCGACGTACTCCTCGTACGGTGTCACCATGAAGCAGGTGTGGGTGAAGTCGGCGGCCTGCGCGGCCACCGCCTCGACCACGCGCGGCGACGCGTTGCCGATCGTGGTGACAGCGATGCCCGAGCCCAGGTCGATCAGGCGGTTACCGTCGACGTCCTCGACGATGCCGCCTCCGGCGCGGGCGGCATACACCGGCATGGTGTTGCCGACTCCACGGGCGACGGCCGCCGATTTCCGGCCGATCAACGCCTCGGATTTGGGGCCGGGAATGGTGGTGGCCAGAAGGCGGGACTGCTCTGGATGGCTCAACACTGCCTCCTCTTTACGGAAGGGCGGCACCGGAAATAACGCGTACTGAGCCTAGTCGCGGCGCCTGCCTGTCGGCGGCGAATGGGGTGGTCCGGGTCGGCGGCGGTATCGTGGCCTCGGTCGCCCTGACATCTGACACAACACGAAAGACATAGTTGACATGGATCTCGTCATTTTTCTGCCCCTGCTGATCGTCATGGGCGCGTTTATGTTCTTCGCGTCGCGTCGTCAGCGCAAGGCGATGCAGGCGACCATCGACCTGCACAATTCGCTGCAGATCGGCGATCGCGTGCACACCACCTCGGGCCTGCAGGGCACGATCACCGGCATCACCGACGACAACGTCGACCTGGAGATCGCCCCCGGCGTCGTCACCACCTGGATGAAGCTCGCGGTGCGCGACCGCATCGAGGAGGACACCGATGTCGACGCCGACACCCCGTCGGCCGCGACTGAACTGACCGAGAGCACCGGTGTCACCGACACCGACGGCCTCAAGAAAGACTGACCGCAGAGCACCCAGGACAAGCACGTACCCTTTGCGGTGCTGACGAACTGATCTCGAGGAGACCCTAGAAACGTGGCATCGTCTACGGCGCCGGTGCACCCTGCGCGCTACCTGACACTTTTCCTGGTCCTTCTGATCGGCGTTTATCTGCTGGTGTTCCTCACCGGCGACAAGCAGGCCAAGCCCAAACTCGGCATTGACCTGCAGGGCGGTACCCGGGTGACGCTGACCGCGCGCACCCCGGACGGCTCGACGCCGACCAGAGAGGCACTCAACCAGGCCCAACAAATCATCAGTGCCCGCGTCGACGGTCTCGGCGTCTCCGGCTCGGAGGTCGTCATCGACGGGGACAACCTGGTGATCACCGTTCCCGGCAACGACGGCAGCGAGGCGCGCAACCTGGGTCAGACCGCGCGTCTGTACATCCGGCCGGTCGTGCACGCGATGCCCGCCAAGCCGCAGGGCCAACAACCCGGCGCACCGGGAGCTCCGGGAGCCCCCGCGGCGCCCGGCGCCCCCGCAGCGCCCGGTGGCGTCCCGGGTCTGCCGGGCGAGGCCCCGGTGGCGCCGCCCGCGGGCGAGGCACCGGCGGCACCGCCGGCCGGCGGGCCGGCCCCGGTACCCCAGCCGCGGCCCTACCCGCTGGACCCCGCGCCCACGCCCGGTGAACCGACTCCGGCTCCGGCGCCGGGTGCGCCCGCGCCGGCTCCCGCCCCGGGTGAGCCCGCACCGGCACCGGCCCCGGCTCCGGCGCCGCCCAAGCCGGGTGACGCCAAGGCCGCCCTGGCGCAGCGCATCGCCGACGAGAAGGAACTGCGGCAGAGCACCAACCCGTCGATCCAGATCCTGGCCCTGCAGTATCAGGCCACGCGCTGCGGTGAGGAAGATGTGCTCGCCGGCAACGACGACCCGAACCTGCCGCTGATCACCTGCTCGCAGGACGGCCAGACGGTCTATCTGCTGAGCAAGTCGATCATGAGCGGCGAGGAGATCGCCGACGCCACCTCCGGGCTGAACCAGCAGCAGGGCCAGTACGTCGTCGACGTGACCTTCAAGAGCGGGGGAGCCAAGACCTGGGCCGACTTCACCGCCGCCAACGTCGGCACGCAGACGGCGTTCACCCTGGACTCGCAGGTAGTCAGCGCACCGGAGATCCGCGAACCGATCCCCGGCGGGAACACCCAGATCACCGGCCAGTTCACTTCGGACACGGCCAAGGAATTGGCGAACGTACTCAAGTACGGCTCACTTCCGCTGTCGTTCGAATCCTCGGAGGCTGAGACCGTTTCGGCGACGCTGGGCCTGTCCTCGATGCGGGCCGGCCTGATCGCCGGCGCAGTCGGTTTGGCCGCGGTGCTGCTGTACTCACTGCTGTACTACCGGGTGCTCGGCCTGCTGGTCGCGCTGTCGCTGGTCGCTGCCGGCGCAATGGTTTTCGCGATCCTGGTGCTGCTCGGCAGGTACATCGGCTACACGCTGGATCTGGCCGGTATCGCGGGTCTGATCATCGGTATCGGCACCACCGCTGACTCCTTCGTGGTGTTCTTCGAACGAATAAAGGACGAGATCCGTGAGGGCCGGTCCTTCCGGTCGGCGGTACCCCGAGGCTGGGCCCGCGCCCGCAAGACGATCGTGTCCGGCAACGCGGTGACCTTCCTGGCGGCCGCGGTGCTGTACTTCCTGGCGATCGGCCAGGTCAAGGGCTTCGCGTTCACCTTGGGGTTGACCACGATCCTGGACATCGTGGTCGTGTTCCTGGTGACCTGGCCGCTGGTGTACCTGGCCTCGAAGTCTCCGACGATGGCAAAACCGGCCTTCAACGGTCTCGGCGCGGTGCAGCAGATCGCGCGGGAGCGCCGCGAGGCTTCGCACGCGACCGCGGGACGGGGATAAGCACATGGCAGCAGCTAAGAACACCGCCGACGACACGACCGCCGAGGACGTCAAGGACACCGCAGTGGAGGCGCCTGGCATCGAATCCACTTCTGCGGCAATGCCGAAGCACGGATTCTTCGTCCGGCTCTACACCGGTACCGGGGCCTTCGAGGTCATCGGCCGCCGCAAGCTCTGGTACGCGATCAGCGGCATCATCGTCGCGGTCTGCATCGCCAGCATGGTGTTGCGAGGGTTCACCTTCGGCATCGACTTCGAGGGCGGCACGAAGGTGTCGATGCCCTCGGCCGGTTCCGAGGGCATCGTCTCGGTCCAGCAGGTCGAGGACGTCTTCAACAAGACCCTGAACAAGGCGCCCGAATCGGTCGTGCTGGTCGGCAGCGGCGCCTCGGCGACCGTGCAGATCCGTTCGGAGACCCTGACCAACGACGAGACCGAGAAACTGCGGACCGCGCTCTTCGACGCGTTCCATCCCAAGGGCGCCGACGGCCAGCCGAGCAAGCAGGTGATCAGCGACTCGGCGGTGTCCGAGACCTGGGGTGGGCAGATCACCCAGAAGGCATTGATCGCGCTGGTGGTCTTCGTCGTGCTGGCGTCGATCTACATCGCATGGCGGTACGAGCGCTACATGGCGATGGCCGCGATGGCCACACTCGTCTTCGACCTGGTCGTGACCGCCGGCGTCTACTCGCTGGTCGGTTTCGAGGTCACCCCGGCCACGGTCATCGGTCTGCTGACGATTCTGGGCTTCTCGCTCTACGACACGGTGATCGTGTTCGACAAGGTCGAAGAGAACACCCACGGCTTCGAACACACCACGCGCCGAACGTTCGCCGAGCAGGCCAACCTCGCGGTCAACCAGACCTTCATGCGCTCGATCAACACCAGCCTCATCTCGGTGCTGCCGATCATCGCGCTGATGGTCGTCGCGGTGTGGCTGCTGGGCGTCGGAACGCTGATGGATCTGGCCCTGGTGCAGCTGGTCGGCGTCATCGTCGGTACCTACTCGTCGATCTACTTCGCGACGCCGCTTCTCGTGTCGTTGCGCGAACGTACGGAGCTGGTGCGTAAGCACACCAAGCGCGTGCTGAATCGCCGGGAGAAGGGCGCCAAGGCGTCGACGGCCACCAAGGACGCGGCCGACGCCTCCGATGCGGACACCGATGACAGCGGTGCCGAGACGGTGTCGGCCACGGTCGCGGCCGAGCCCGCACCGGCCAAACCGGCTCCCGGCGCGCGACCGGCCGCGCGCACCGGACGTCCGTCGGGCAAGCGGAACACCCGGCGGTAAGCCGCATGGTTCAGTGGCGGGCCGTCGCCCGGGCCCGGACGGCACTGACGGCGGCGACGCTGTCCGTGGTCGCCGCGTTGGGCCTGTCGGCGTGTTCGGGAAGCTCGGCCGACAAGATCGACTACGCCGTCGACGGCACCCTGACCACCTATAACACCAACACGGTGGCCGGGGCCGCGTCGGCTGGGCCGCAGGCCTTCGCGCGGGCGTTGACCGGATTCGCCTACCACGGCCCCGAGGGCCAGGTGGTGTCCGACAACGACTTCGGTTCGGTGTCGGTCGTGGGCCGTGCGCCACTGATCCTGGATTACGTGATCAGCGACAAGGCGGTCTACTCCGACGGCAAGCCCATCACGTGTGACGACCTCGTGCTGGCCTGGGGCGCGCAGTCCGGGCGGTTCCCCGGGTTCGACGCCGCGAGCCGGGCGGGTTACCGCGACATCGCGTCCGTGGACTGTGCCCCCGGCCAGAAGCGGGCCCGGGTGTCGTTCGCCCAGGACCGCGGATTCCTCGACTACGGGCAGCTGTTCGCCGCGACATCGCTGATGCCCTCGCATGTCATCGCCGACGAACTCAACCTCGGCGACGGCGGGGTGGCCACCGCGCTGCAGAACGGTGACCAGCCGACGATCGACCGGATCGCCAAGGCGTGGAACACCATCTGGGACCTCAAACCCGACCTCGACCTCAAGCGGTTCCCGTCGTCGGGCCCGTACCGGATCGACTCGGTGTCCAAGGACGGCGTGGTGGTCCTGGTCGCCAACGACAAGTGGTGGGGGACCCCCGCGATCACCAACCAGATCGCGGTGTGGCCGCGTGGCGCCGACATCCAGGAGCGGGTCAACCAGGGATCGTTCGATGTCGTCGACATCGAGTCCGGATCCTCGGGCCTGCTCAACCTGCCCGACGACTACGTCAGCATGGAAACCCCGTCAGCCGGTATCGAGCAGTTGATCTTCGCGCCGGGCGGGCCGTTGGCCGCCACGCCGGCGCGGCGGGCCGTGGCGCTGTGCACCCCGCGGGATGTGATCGCCCGCAATGCCGGCACGCCGATCATCAACTCCCGGCTCAGCCCGGTTACCGACGACGCGTTCAGTGCCGCCGAGAATGTGGGCGAGGCCGCGCAATTCGGGGTGGCCAACCCTGACGCGGCCCGCGCGGCGCTCAACAACAAGCCGCTGACGGTCCGCATCGGGTACCAGACGCCCAACGCCCGGCTGGCTGCGACCGTCGGTGCGATCGCGAAGTCATGTGCCGCGGCCGGCATCACCGTGCAGGACGCCGGATCGGCGACGGCCGGACCGGTGGCATTGCGCAACAACGAGTTCGACGGACTTCTGGCCAGCACCGGCGGGGCCGCCGGCAGCGGCTCCTCGGGTTCTTCGGCCATCGACGCGTACGCGTTCCACTCGGGCAACGGCAACAACCTGCCCGGTTACGCCAACGAGCGGGTCGACGGCATCATCGATGCGCAGGCTGTGTCGTCGGACCCGAAGGAACTGGCGCGGCTGGCGGGGGAGGGCGCGCCGATCCTGTGGAACGACATGCCGACCCTGCCGCTGTACCGCCAGCAGCGCACAGTGCTGACATCGACCAAGATGTACGCCGTGAGCAGCAATCCGACCCGGTGGGGCGCCGGGTGGAACATGGACCGCTGGAAGTTGTCCACGTGAGCGGCGACCCGGCCAGGATCTCGGAGCTGGTCAAGAAACTGATCCGGGAAGTGCCCGACTTTCCCGAGCCAGGCGTGCAGTTCAAGGATCTGACCCCGCTGCTGGCCGATGCGCAGGGCCTGAGCGCGGTGACCGACGCCCTGGCCGCCACCGCGGCCGACGCCGATCTGGTCGCCGGGCTGGACGCCCGGGGCTTCCTGCTGGGGGCCGCGGTCGCCACCCGACTCGGGGTCGGTGTGCTGGCGGTCCGCAAGGGCGGGAAGCTGCCACCGCCGGTGCACAGCGTCACCTATCAGCTCGAGTACGGCAGCGCGACGCTGGAGATCCCGGCCGACGGAATTGATATCGCCGGGCGCAACGTTGTGATCATCGACGATGTTCTGGCCACCGGCGGAACGCTGGGGGCGGCACGACAGCTGCTCGAGGCGAGCGGGGCCAACGTGCTGAGTGCCGCGGTGGTGCTGGAATTGACGGCCCTTGGTGGCCGAGATGTGGTGGCACCGCTACAGGTCACCAGCCTGCACACGGTGTGAGAGATATCCTCGGATTCTGGGCGAAAACCGGGAGGTGACGATGGCCGGCGATACGGGTACGGACGCGACTGCGGGCCAGGCGGTGCAGTCGCCGCCGGTGTCACCGGGCGTCACGGGACCTGACGCCACGAAGACCAGCGCGTCACGCCGGGTACGTGCGCGGCTCGCCCGCCGGATGACCGCGCAGCGCAGTGCGGTCAACCCGGTGCTGGAGCCTCTGGTCGCGGTACACCGCGAGATCTATCCGAAGGCCGATCTGCAGCTGTTGCAGCGCGCCTACGACGTCGCCGAGCAGCGCCACGCCGACCAGCTCCGCAAATCCGGTGACCCGTACATCACCCATCCGCTGGCGGTGGCCAACATCCTGGCCGAGCTGGGGATGGACACCACGACGCTGGTGGCGGCACTGCTGCACGACACCGTGGAGGACACCGGGTACACCCTGGAGGCCTTGACCGCCGAGTTCGGCGCCGAGGTGGGCCACTTGGTGGACGGCGTCACCAAGCTGGACAAAGTGGTGCTCGGCTCGGCCGCCGAGGGCGAGACGATCCGCAAGATGATCATCGCGATGGCCCGCGATCCCCGGGTGCTGGTGATCAAGGTGGCCGACCGGCTGCACAACATGCGCACCATGCGCTTCCTGCCGCCCGAGAAGCAGGCCCGTAAAGCCCGCGAGACACTGGAAGTCATTGCCCCCCTTGCTCATCGGCTGGGGATGGCCACCGTCAAGTGGGAGCTCGAGGATCTGTCGTTCGCGATCCTGCATCCGAAGAAGTACGAGGAGATCGTGCGGCTGGTCGCCGACCGGGCGCCGTCACGCGACACCTACCTGGCCAAGGTGCGCGCCGAGATCGGCGTGGCGCTGAGCGCGATGAAGATCAACGCCGTGGTCGAGGGCAGGCCCAAGCATTACTGGTCGATCTACCAGAAGATGATCGTCAAGGGCCGCGACTTCGACGACATCCACGACCTGGTCGGCGTGCGGATCCTGTGCGACGAGATCCGTGACTGCTACGCGGCCGTCGGCGTCGTGCACTCGCTGTGGCAACCGATGGCGGGCCGGTTCAAGGATTACATCGCCCAGCCGCGCTACGGCGTCTACCAGTCGCTGCACACCACGGTGGTCGGCCCCGAGGGCAAGCCGCTGGAGGTGCAGATCCGCACCAGGGACATGCACCGCACCGCGGAGTACGGCATCGCGGCGCACTGGCGCTACAAAGAAGCCAAGGGCCGCAACGGAGTTCCGCAGAGCCACGCCGCCACCGAGATCGACGACATGGCCTGGATGCGCCAGCTGCTGGACTGGCAGCGGGAGGCCGCCGACCCCGGTGAGTTCCTCGAGTCGTTGCGTTACGACCTTGCGGTACAAGAGATCTTCGTCTTCACGCCGAAGGGCGACGTGATCAACCTGCCGACCGGATCGACCCCGGTCGACTTCGCCTACGCGGTGCACACCGAGGTCGGCCACCGCTGTATCGGGGCCCGGGTCAACGGCCGGCTCGTCGCGCTGGAGCGCAAGCTGGAGAACGGTGAGGTCGTCGAGGTGTTCACCTCGAAGGCGCCCAACGCCGGGCCCTCGCGCGACTGGCAGACCTTCGTGGTGTCGCCGCGGGCGAAGGCCAAGATCCGCCAGTGGTTCGCCAAGGAACGCCGCGAGGAGGCGCTGGAGTCCGGCAAGGATGCCATCGCGCGCGAGGTCCGCCGCGGCGGACTTCCGTTGCAGCGCTTGATCAATGCCGACACCATGGGCGCGCTGGCCCGCGAGTTGCGCTACACCGACGTCTCGGCGTTGTACACCGCGGTCGGTGAGGGGCACGTCTCGGCACGCCATGTCGTGCAGCGTCTGCTCGCTCAGTTCGGCGGGGACGACGCGGCCGAGGACGAACTCGCCGAGCGGTCCACTCCGCTGACCATGCCGGTGCGCCAACGCAGCACCGACGACACCGGCGTCGCGGTGCCGGGTGCGCCCGGAACCCTGACCAAGCTGGCCAAGTGCTGCACCCCGGTGCCCGGCGACACCATCATGGGCTTCGTGACCCGCGGCGGTGGGGTCAGCGTGCATCGCACCGACTGCACGAATGCGGCTTCGCTGCAACAACAGTCGGAACGCATCATCGAGGTGAACTGGGCGCCGTCGCCGTCGTCGGTATTCCTGGTGGCCATCCAGGTCGAGGCGCTGGACCGGCACCGCCTGCTGTCCGACGTGACGCGGGTGCTGGCCGACGAGAAGGTCAACATCCTCTCGGCATCGGTCACCACGTCCAACGACCGGGTGGCGATCAGCCGGTTCACCTTCGAGATGGGCGATCCCAAACACCTCGGCCACCTGCTGAGCGTGGTGCGCAACGTGGAGGGCGTGTACGACGTGTACCGCGTCACGTCGGCGGCCTGACGCCCGTCGGCTCAGCCCACGGTTGCCGATTTGATGGTCACCGGTGTGGCGGGCTTGCCGTCGTCGCTTCCGTCGGCGACCCCGCCGTCGGCGATCGCGTCGAGGGTGGCCAGGCCGGTGTTGTCCACGGTGCCGAACACCGTGTACGTCGGCGGGAGCAGGGAGTCTTCGTACACCAGGAAGAACTGGCTGCCGTTGGTGCCCGGCCCGGAGTTGGCCATCGCCACCGTGCCCCGCGGATAGACGACGGGTTCTTTCACGGCGGGATCGGAGAGCCGGTACTGGTTGGTCGGGTACTCGTTCGGGAATCGGTAACCGGGCCCGCCTGTCCCGGTGCCCGACGGGTCGCCGCACTGCAGCGCCGCGAGGGCTCCGGTGGTCAGCCGGTGGCATTCGGTGCCGTCGAAGAATCCTTGGAACGCCAGGCTGGCGAAGTTGTTCACCGTGCACGGCGCCTTGCCGTTGGCCAGGTTGAGTCCGATGCTGCCGCGGTCGGTGACGATCCCGGCCTCCACCGTGGCCGGCTCGGTCGGCACTGTGCCGGCACGCGGTGGTTTGGCCGGCCTGGCGGCCGGTTCCGGGGTGGCCGGGTACTGGCAGTTGCCGCCGAGGTTCGGCGGCGGCGCGAACGCGGGCAGTTGCCGGCTCGAGCCCGCGGCGGCCGGGTAGCGATCGTGGCGCGGCATGTCCTCGGCGGCTTTGACGGCAATCAGGCCGAGCACCACGATCAGTACCACCGCCACGATCGCCAGAGCCGTCATCACATACCCGATGACCAGGCCAGCGACCGCGATACCGCGGCCCTGTTCACCGCTGCGTTTGAGCTGCGACAGCGAGATGTGTCCGAACAGGATGCCCAGCGGTGCGAACAGGACCGAGCCCACCAGTGCCGCGACCGCCATGCCGTTGGTGTGGGCAGACGGGGGATAACCAGCCGGATATCCCACCGGGTAACCCGGCACGTAGTGGGGATGGTCCGGCTGGGGACCGCCGTAAGGGGGCGGGACAGTCAAATGGCTCCCGCCCTAGTCCAGGGCCACGGACTTCAGCTGGACATCGAGTGCCGGCTTGCCGTCCGGTCCGCCGCCGGCGACACCGGCCGCGGCGATCTTGTCGAGCGTGGCCAGACCGGTGTCGTCGATCTTGCCGAACACGGTGTAGTTCGGGGGCAGCTGCGAGTCCTGGTACACCAGGAAGAACTGGCTGCCGTTGGTGTTCGGCCCGGCATTGGCCATGGCCAGCGTGCCGCGCGGGTAGACGACCGGCTTCTGCAATGCCGGGTCGTCCGGCTGGTACTGGTTGGTCGGGTACTCGTTGGCGAACTGGTAGCCGGGGCCGCCGGTGCCCTGGCCGGTGGGGTCGCCGCACTGCAGCACCGACAGGCCGCCGGTGGTCAGGCGGTGGCACGGGGTGTCGTTGAAGTAGTTCTGCCCGGCCAGGCTCGCGAAGCTGTTCACCGTGCACGGCGCTTTGCCGTTGTCCAGCTGGAGTCCGATGTTGCCCTGCGTGGTGACCATGCTGACGCTGACCGTGGCCGGGTCGGTCGGAACCTTGCCGGTGTGCGGCGGGGTGTTCTGCTTGCTGGCGGGGGCTGCGGCCGGGTACTGGCAGTTGGCGCCGAGGTCGGCGGGTGCGGCGAAGGCCGGCAGCTGCCCTTCGGCGGCCGGCTGGGCCGGGGCGCCCGACGTCGCGGTGGTGGTCTCCGCCGAGGCGGTGGTGCTGTCCGAGTCCTTGCCGGTGAACATGAACGTGGCCACGACCGCGGCGATGACGACGATAGCCCCGACGACGGTGCCGGCGATGGTCACGATGCGTCGCTTGCGTTCCTGGGCGGCACGGCGCTCCAGCTGTTCCTCCAGCTTGCGCTTGGCCGTCTCACGCCGTTCTTGGTTGGTCGGCACCGCAGCAGTCCTCCTTGTGAGCGGTCGGGATCGGTGACGAGTCTGCCAGGCGGACCTGGACTCCAGGTCTGCGACCCGCGGGAACCGCAGGTGGTGGCGGGGCCGTGGGAAACTGGGGCCGTGTTCATTACCGGATTTCCGGCCGGGATGCTGGCGTGTAACTGCTACGTGCTGGCTGAGCGGCCAGGGGCCGACGCGGTTGTGGTCGATCCGGGCCAGCGGGCCACGGACCGGCTGCGCCGCATTCTCGACGAGAACCGGCTGACGCCGGCAGCGGTGCTGCTGACGCACGGTCATGTCGATCACATGTGGTCGGCGCAGAAGGTGGCCGACACCTACGGCTGCCCGGTGTACATCCACCCCGAGGACCGGTTCATGCTGACCGACCCGATCAAGGGATTCGGCCCACGGCTGGCCCAGGTGGCGTTCGGCGTGCTCTTCTCCGAGCCCAAGCAGCTGGTCGAGCTGGACCGGGACGGCCAGACCCTCGATTTCGGCGGGGTGTCGGTGACCGTCGACCACACGCCGGGGCACACGAGGGGTTCGGTGGTGTTCCGGGTCGCGGGGGAGGACAGCTTCTCGGGCTCCGGCGCCGACACGGTGTTCACGGGCGATACGCTGTTCCGGTCCTCGGTGGGCCGCACCGACCTGCCCGGCGGCAGCGGACGTGACCTGCTCACCTCGATCGTGACAAAGCTGTTGGTACTCGACGACGACACCGTGGTATTACCAGGGCACGGCCCGCGCACGACGATCGGGCACGAACGCCGCACCAACCCGTTTCTCGAAGGTTTGACTCTGTGACATCTGCATTCCAGGCGCCCAAGGGCGTGCCCGACTACCTACCGCCGGAGTCGGCGCAGTTCGTGGCGGTCCGGGACGGCCTGCTGACCGCGGCGCGGCGCGCCGGGTACGGCGACATCGAGCTGCCGATCTTCGAGGACACCGCGCTGTTCGCCCGCGGGGTGGGTGAGTCCACCGATGTGGTGTCCAAGGAGATGTACACGTTCGCCGACCGGGGCGATCGTTCGGTGACCCTGCGGCCCGAGGGCACCGCCGGGGTGATCCGCGCGGTGATCCAGCACCGGCTGGACCGGGGCGCGCTGCCGGTCAAGCTCTGCTACTCGGGGCCGTTCTTCCGCTACGAGCGGCCTCAGGCCGGACGCTACCGTCAGCTGCAGCAGGTCGGGGTGGAGGCCATCGGCGTCGACGATCCGGCGCTGGACGCCGAGGTGATCGCGATCGCCGACGCCGGGTTCCGGTCGCTGGGCCTGGACGGGTTCCGCCTGGAGCTCACCTCGCTAGGTGACGACACCTGCCGTCCGGCGTATCGGGAGCTGTTGCAGGCCTTTCTGTTCAAGCTCGACCTGGACGAGGAGACCCGGCGCCGCGCCGAGATCAACCCGCTGCGGGTGCTCGACGACAAGCGGCCCCACGTGCGTGAGATGACCGCCGACGCGCCGCTGATGCTCGATCACCTCTCGGACAGCGCCAAGGCCCACTTCGAGGTGGTGCAGGCGCACCTCGACGGGCTCGGTGTGCCGTACGTGATCAACCCGAGGATGGTGCGCGGGTTGGACTACTACACCAAGACCACCTTCGAGTTCGTGCATGACGGGTTGGGTGCGCAGTCCGGCATCGGCGGCGGTGGCCGCTACGACGGCCTGATGCGTCAGCTCGGTGGACAGGACGTGTCGGGCATCGGGTTCGGGCTCGGTGTCGACCGCACGCTGCTGGCCCTGCAGGCCGAGGGCAAGTCGGTGACCGGTGTCGGTGGCGTCGAGGTGTTCGGTGTGCCGCTGGGCGACGCCGCCAAGCTGGAGCTGGCGAAGCTGGCCGCGCGGCTGCGGGCCCGTGGGGTGCGGGTGGATCTGGCCTACGGCGACCGCGGGCTCAAGGGCGCGATGAAGGCGGCAGACCGCTCGGGCGCCAAGTACGCGGTCGTGGCCGGCGATCGTGACATCGAGGCGGGCACCATCGGGCTCAAGGATCTGGCGACCGGTGAGCAAGTGGATGTCGCCGCCGATTCGGTTGTGGCCGAGGTGCTTTCCCGCCTCGCCGGGTAGCTGACCCTTTGCACCGCGAGCGTGCGTGTCTGCTGCCCGACACGCCGCATTTCGGCAGCAGTTCGCGCGCGCTCACGCGGGCTCAGCGTCCATGTAGTGCCGCGGTGAGGACCGCGTCGAGGTTGCCGATCCCGCCGTTGAAGGGGTTGCCCCGCTTCAGGATCCGATCGCCGCTCGGTGTGACGGCGACGAGCTTGGGCGAGCTGGATCCCAGCTGCATTCGCCGGGCGAACTGCACGTGGGCCAGCGGGGCCAGCACTACGCCGTCGGCGTCGGCGAGCACCCCGCGTGCTCTGTCGAGTACGGCCACGGGCCGGTAGCCGGTCAGCGGTCGTCTGTTGTCGGCCTTGATCCGGCCCACCGCAGCGGCCGTCGCGGTGCCGAAAACCAGCCCGGCGGCGAGGAACACCGCGCTCACCACCGGGGGTACGCCACCTCCTCGGCCACCGAGCGCGAGTCCGAGGGTGACCGCGCCGAAGCCGCCGAACACGACTGCCAGTACGCCGAGGACGAAGGCGGTCGTCGCGAGCGGGCCGTTGCCCCGGTCGATGACGACGACGAGTGGGCCCTGCTCGGCCACCACCGTTCCGCCGACATCGGCGAGGACCCGGTACTGCGCGGGTTGGGTCATCGTCGAAGTGTGCCCGTCGTGTGCCGCGAGCGTGCGGAAAATGCCGACGTTCGGCGGTATGTCGGGCCGCAGACACGCACGGTCGCGGTGCAGGGGGATCAGATGGCCGCGACGGCGGTGCCGTCAGATCGCCATGGCGGCGCGGACGTCGGCTTCTGACGTCGAGCCGCCGGAGCCGCTCGAGGTGATGCGGCCGGCTTCCAGGATGTAATAGCGCTGAGCGGATTCCAGCGCGAACCCGATGTGCTGCTCCACCAGCAGCACACCCAGATCGCCCCGCGCGGTCAGCGAGGTGATCGCGGCCTCGATCTCGGCCACCACCGACGGTTGGATCCCTTCGGTGGGCTCGTCGAGGATGAGGCACTTGGGGCTCGTGATCAAGGCCCGGGCAATCGCCAGCTGTTGCCGCTGGCCGCCCGAGAGCAGGCCTGCCCGCCGGTTGAGTAGCTCTTTGAGCGCGGGGAACAGGTCCAGTTGCTCGTCGATCAGTGCCTTGCCGTTCTTGCGTCCGTCGGCCACCACCTGAAGGTTCTCGGCGGTGGTGAGCTGGCCGAAGGACTGCTGTCCCTGGGGCACATAGGCCAGGCCACGGGATACCCGCGCACTCGGGCGCATCCGGGTGATGTCCTCGCCGTCGAAAAGCACCTTGCCCGCGGTGCACTTGAGCAGCCCGACGGCCGCCCGCAGCAGGGTTGTCTTGCCCGCGCCGTTGTGTCCCATCACCGCGGCGACACCGTCGGACGGCACTGCGATGCTCGCGCCGTGGATCACCTCGGACCGGCCGTAACCGGTTCGGACATCGAGTAGTTCGAGCATCAGGCGATTCCTTCCGCGCCGGCCGCGGCAGTGCCGAGGTAGACCTCTTGGACCTTGGGGTTGGCCTGCACCTCGGCCACCGAACCCTCGGCGATGACCTGGCCGCGGGCCAGCACCGTCACCGAGGTCGCGAAGGCTCGCATGAAATCCATGTCATGCTCGACGACCACAACGGTTCGAGTTCCGCCGATGCGGCGCAACAGGTTTCCGGTTTCCTCACGTTCCTCGTGGCTCATTCCCGCCACCGGTTCGTCGAGCAAGAGGACGTCGGCGTTCTGCACCAGCAGCATGCCGATCTCCAGCCACTGCTTCTGGCCGTGCGCCAGCACGCCCGCGGGTTTGTCGGCCAGCTCGGCCAGCCCGGTGGTCTCGAGGGCTTCCTCGATCGCGGGCAGCACGCTGCGCCGCCGGCGCAGTAGGGTCCACGGCGAGCGGCCGGCCCCAGCGGCGATGTCGAGGTTCTGCAACACGGTCAGTTGTTCGAACACACTCGCGGTCTGAAACGTCCGGCCGACGCCCAGCCGGGCGATCTGATGCACCCGCTTGCCGAGGAGCTCCACACCGGACTTGTTCACCGAGCCGGTGGCCCCCACCAGGCCGGTGATCGCGTCGATGACCGTCGTCTTACCCGCGCCGTTCGGTCCGATGAGGAAGCGCAGATCTCCCTGGAACAACGTCAGGTCGACGCCGCTGACCGCCTTGAATCCGTCGAAATCGACTGTGAGACCGCGGACTTCCAGATACTCGGCACCCATGCCGGCGTTGCCGCCGGCCACCGGTTCGGGCGTCGCAGCGGCCTGTTCGGTTTCGGTCACGACGTGGCACCTACTTTCTCGGTATCGGTGTCCGAAGCCGTCTCGGGCTGCGACTCCTCGGGACTCGGTGCGGTGGCCCGATTGCCGCGCCACCGCGACCACAGCACACCGAGCCCGGCCAGGCCGGCCGGGAAGAAGCCGACGACCACGATGAACAGCAGGCCCTGGGCGTAGATCCACCCGGACGGAAAGCGTTCGGAGAACAGGGTTTGCGCCCAGGCCACACCGATGGCGCCGAGGACCGGGCCGAGCAGTGTGGTGCGCCCGCCGATCGCGACGCCGATCAGGAACGCGATGGAGGGCACGATGCCGACCTGCGACGGCGCGATGAACCCGACGATCGGCACGAACAGCGCGCCGGCGATGCTGGCGAACAGCGCGGCCAGGGTATAGGCGACGACCTTGATGTTGGCCGGGTCGTAGCCGAGGAACCGCACGCGCTCCTCGCCGTCGCGCACGGCGACCAGCAACTCGCCGTAGCGGCTGTACATCAGCTGACGCACCACGGCGACGACGATCAACAGCGTCGCTGCGGCAAGGAAATACACCATCCGTTTGTTGGCCGGATCGTTGAGGTTGAAGCCGAAGAACGTCCGGAAGTTGGTCAGCCCGTTGCTGCCGCCGAGGCTGGTCTGACCGACCAGCAGGATCGCCAGCGCGGCGGCCAGCGCCTGCGACAGGATCGCGAAGTACGCGCCCTTGACCCGTCGCTTGAACACACCGAAGCCCAGCAGGGCCGCGATGCCCGTCGGCACCACCAGGATTGCCAGCAGCGCGAACGCGGGGGAGGCGAACGGTTCCCAATAGCCGGGCAGGTGACGCACTCCGGCGATCTGCATGAAGTCGGGCACGTCGTGCCCACGCAGCTGAGCGTCGGCGATCTTGAGGTGCATGCCCATCATGTAGCCGCCGAGGCCGAAGAACACGCCCTGTCCGAGCACGAGCATTCCGCCTCGGCCCCAGGCCAATCCGATGCCCACCGCCACGATCGCGAAGCACAGGAACTTGCCCAGCAGGCTGAGCCGGAAGTCCGACAATACTGCCGGTGCCAGGGCGAACAGCACGATCGCCGCGATCCCGAATCCGGCCCAGGTCTGCCAGCGGCCGAGAATGGTCATACGAGACTCCTGGTCCGAACCGTGAACAATCCCTGCGGGCGCACCTGCAGGAAGATCACGATGATGGCGAACACGATCACCTTGGCCAGCGACGCTGTGGTGCTGTATTCGATGAACGAGTTCAGGAAACCCAGTGCCAGCGCCGCGATCACGGTGCCCTTGATCTGACCGAGGCCGCCGACCACCACCACGAGGAAGGCATCGATCAGGAAGCTCTGGCCGATGGTCGGGCTGGTGGAGCCGATCAGCGTCAGTGCCACACCGGCCACCGCGGCCAACCCGGACCCGATGAAGAACGTGGTGATGTCGGTTCGGCGGGACGAGATGCCGCTGGTCTCAGCCAGATCGCGGTTCTGGACCACCGCGCGGATGCGCCGCCCCATCGGGCTGGTCTTGAGTACCGTCGCGAGCACCGCCACGCACACCACGGCGAGCACCAGGATGAACAGTCGGGTCTTGGGCACCACGGCGCCGAGTATCTCGACACCTCCCGAGAGCCATTCCGGGGCAACGACATTGACCGCGGGAGCGCCGAAGATGTCGCGGGCCACCTGTTGCAGGATCAGCCCGACGCCGAAGGTGACCAACAGGGTGTCCAGCGGACGGTGGTACATCCGCCGGATCAGGGTCACCTCCAACAGTGCGCCCATGGCGCCGCCGACGAGGAACCCGACCAGAAGGGAGATCAACAGTGAGGCACCGGCATTGGTGATGAGCTGCTGCACCACATAGGCGGTGTAGCAGCCCGCCATGATGAATTCGCCGTGCGCCATGTTGATGACGCCCATCTGGCCGAAGGTGAGGGACAGGCCGAGTGCGGCGAGCAACAGGATTGAGCCGAGGCTCAATCCCGTCGCCAGCTGGCCGATGAGGATGTCCATGCTGTGTCTTAGTTCCCCGTCGCTTCGCTCGCCGTCAGCCGGACAGCCCCGCGGCCCATGGGTAGGACTTCAGATACGGATCCGGATCGATCGGCCCCTTGGACTCCCAGATGGTGTAGATCAGGCCGTCGGGCCGGATCTCGCCGATCCGGGCGGTCTTGGTGATGTGGTGGTTCTCGCCGTCGATGGTGACCTTGCCCTCCGGGGCGTCGAAGGTGACCCCGTCGGCGTTCTCCTGAATGGCGCTGACGTCGAACGACTTTGCTTTCTCGACGGTGTTCTTCCACAGGTACACCGAGACGTACGCGGCTTCCATCGGATCCGAGGTGGGCTTCTTGGGATCCTTGACGAAGTCCTTGTAGGCCTTGACGAAGGCGTTGTTCACCGGGGTGTCGATGGTCTGGTAGTAGTTCCAGGCGGTGAGTTGGCCGGCGACGTTCTGCACACCGATCCCGCCGACCTCTTCCTCGGCGATCGAGACCGAGACCACGGGCATCTCCTGCGGCGTCAGGCCGACATTCTTGTACTCACGGAAGAACGCCACATTCGAGTCGCCGTTGAGGGTGTTGAACACGGCGTCGGCGTCGGCGCTGCGGACCTTGTTGATGATGGTGGAGAAGTCGGTCGAGCCCAGCGGCGTGTAATCCTCACCCTTGATCTCGATGCCGTTCTCTTTCGCGTAGGCCTTGATGATCCGGTTGGCGGTCTGCGGGAACACGTAGTCGCTGCCCACGAGGTAGAGCGACTTGACGCCCTTCTCCTTGAGGTAGTCCAGGGCCGGGACGATCTGCTGGTTGGTGGTGGCGCCGGTGTAGAAGATGTTCTTGCTGGACTCAAGACCCTCGTACTGCACGGGGTAGTACAGCAGGGCATTGGCGCTCTCGAATACGGGCAGCATGGCCTTGCGGCTCGACGAGGTCCAGCCGCCGAACACCGCGGCCACGCAGTCGCTGCTGATCAGCTTCTCGGCCTTCTCGGCGAACACCGTGGGCTCGGAGGCCCCGTCCTCGCCGATCAGCTCGATCTGTTTGCCCAGAACGCCGCCCTTGGAGTTGATCTCCTCGACCGCGAGCTTGATCGCGTCGCGCACCGTCACCTCGGAAATGGCCATCGTGCCTGACAGTGAGTTCAACGACCCGACTTTGATCTTCGGGCCGGAGGTGTCCACGCAGGAAGCGGCGTTTGCTGCATCGGTTTCGCTCGCCCGGCTGCCGCAGCCGGCGAGGAGCAGGCTGGTGGCTGCGATCAAACTCCCTGCGGCAAGCGCAGACCGACGCAACGGGGCACGTCCTGGAACTCGCATTGGCGACCTTTCCCTTGAATTGCAGCGCTTCTCGACCGAGCGGTGTCGGCGGCGGTGCAAGAGGTTAAACGCCCTGTGCGGGCGTCGAATCGGGACGTTAGAGCGCCGCTGTTACTGGGAAATGTCTGTGTGTGACAAACAAATTAACCTCAAGCTAGACCGAGTTGGTTTGCCGTTGGCGAGGCGTCTCGACACCCATTAGTCGCACCTGTAACAAGGCGGTAGCCTGCGTCGATATGAGGAACATGCGAAAAGCGACAACCACGGTCGGTGCGGCGCTGGTTCTGGCGGCTGCGGGTATGGCGGTCTCCAACGCAACGTCGTATGCGGAACCGGAAGCCCAGGGCCACAAGGTCAAGTACACGCTCACCTCTGGCGCACCCTACGAGTTCGACCTGTACTACCTGACGACGCAGCCTGCGAGTAAAGACGCCTACAACGCGGACGCGTACAAGTACCTGCAGAAGGCGACGGTCAACGTCGGTCCGGACGCGCCGTGGGTGTTCGAGACCACGCTCGCCGATCCGCAGTGGGCCATCTTCACGGTCGCGAGCACCACGCACGGCGGCCGGGCCGAGCCCAATGCGCATTGCGAGATCGCCGTCGACGGTCAGATCGCCGTCCAGAACGATCATCCGTACAGCCCGCGCTGCCAGCTCGGTCAGTGGTAGTTGACCCGCCTGCGGGTTCCCACGGATTGGGATCGGCCTTGACGGCATAGTCGAACTGTTGTTCGATAAGTAAGTGCACGACGGGCGGTTCCCCTTCCGGCCCGAAATGCGATTGACTGGGCAAGCGCCCACGGCGCGCGCCGATGCCGTACCCGAAACCGCGGCATCGGCGCACCAGTCTTATCCGGAAGCCTCGGCCCTGCGTACGGCACCGGTAATGGCCCGCGCCAGATCGGCCGGGGCTTCGGCATGTGCGAGATGGCCCTGGCCCGCCAGTCGGACCAGATCCGCCTGAGGTAGCGCGGCCGCGAACGGGGTAAACGCAGCGCCGTACGGCGCCCGGTTCTCGTTCAGCGCCCCGAGGATGAGCGTCACCGGGATGTCGAGGTGTCGATATCCGTCGAAACCCGGTTGGTGCGCATTGATCGCGGCCAGCTCGTCGGCCAACGGGGCGGCGAGAGGCCGCAAGACCTGCCACGCCGGGCTGCGGCGCAAGTCGGCGACGTGCTTCGCGGAGAATCCCGAGACCTCGGTGTTGATTAAAGCGACGGCCTGGTCGAGGTCGCCGGCGGCGATGGCGCGGCGAAGTGCCGGGACCACTTCCTGGCCGAACGGGCGGCTGACCGGTTCGTAGGCGGTCACCGACCGGACGTGGGTGTTGCCAAGCGCGGCTTCCAGTGCGATGAGCGCACCGTAGCTCCACCCGAACAGGTGGGCCGTGCCGAGCTTGTCGATGACGTGCCGGAGGTCGGCGACCTCGACGCCCACCGAATAGTCCGTGCCCAAGGCGCCACTGGGGACCCGGCCGCGGCGGTTGAGGGTGATCACGGGATTGGGTAGCTCGATGGCGTCGGCCACCTGTTGCCAGGTCGCCGCATCGGCCATCACGCCCGGCGTGAGCACCAGGGGAGTGCCCGTGCCGGCGCGGACTCGGTGGCTCAGCGTCGTCCCGCCCCGGTGGTACTCGACGGTGCCGGGTTGCGATTGCGTGAATGTCATTCTGGCGCAGGTCCAATCGTGAGTCGTCTCACTGCTACGAACCCGCCCGGACCGGTCTGTGTTCCTGAGCCGGATCGGAACCTCGACACGGGTGGAATTACCTTGACATCACCATAGAACAAATGTTCGATGAGGGGGTGCGCTGGGATGGACAGGCCGTTGGGGTCGACGACGGTGCATTGCCCGGTCTGCAGCGGGTCGGTTTCGTGCGCAGCGTCCGCTCGCCGCAGTTCGAGGGGATGACCTTCCACGAGGTGCTGTGCAAATCGGCCCTCAACAAGGTGCCGGCGGCGTCCGCACTGCCGTTCCGCTTCACGGTCAACGGTTATCGCGGCTGCAGTCACGCCTGCCGCTATTGCTTCGCCCGGCCCACCCACGAGTACCTCGATCTGGATTGCGGGTCGGACTTCGACACGCAGGTGGTGGTGAAGACCAACGTCGCCGACGTGCTGCGCCGGGAGCTGCGTCGGCCGTCCTGGACCCGGGAAACCGTCGCGCTGGGCACCAACACCGATCCCTATCAGCGGGCCGAGGGACGGTATGCGCTGATGCCCGGAATCATCGAGGCGTTGGCGGGCTCCGGCACGCCGTTTTCGATCCTCACCAAGGGCACGTTGCTGCGCCGCGATCTCGGGCTGATCGCCGACGCATCCGACCGGGTGCCGGTCAGTGTCGCGGTGTCACTGGCGGTCGGCGACGACGATCTGCACCGCGAGGTCGAACCGGGGACGCCGTCGCCGCAAGCGCGCCTCGGTCTCATCTCGGCGATCCGCGAGGCGGGCCTGGAGTGCCATGTCATGGTTGCCCCGGTGCTGCCGCATCTGACCGATTCCGTCGAGCACCTCGACACGTTGCTCGGCCGGATCGCGGCGGCCGGTGCGAGCGGGGTGACGGTATTCGGTCTGCATCTGCGCGGTTCCACCCGCGGCTGGTTCATGGATTGGCTGGGGCGTACGCATCCCGGCCTGGTCGGCGACTACCAGCGGCTGTATCGACGCGGTGCGTACCTGCCTGCCGACTACCGCGACATGTTGCGGGCGCGCGTCGCGCCGTTGGTGGCCCGGCATGGGCTGGCACGTCAGGCGCGGATGGTGCCGGTGGCGGCTCCGGAGACCGCGGCGGAACCGGCGGTCGTGCAGCCGACGTTGTTCTGACCGTCGAACGGCGGTCAGCTCTTGTTGCGCTTGACCTGATTGAACGGCACGCCACGGTCGGCCGCGTGTTCGCGGGGGAAGCCCAGGATCCGCTCGCCGATCACATTGCGCGCCATCTCCGAGCTGCCGCCGCCCAACGACCCGGTCTGGCGGGACAGGTACCGCACACCGATGTCGAGGAGTCCGGGGACGTCCTCGGTGCCCTCGTCGATCACACCGGCCGTACCCGCGATGGCCAGCGCGGTGTCCACTTCGAGTTCGGTGGTTTCGGCGTGGAACAGCCGGATCAAGGTGCCCGCATTCGGTGGCAGCGAACCGTTTCCGATCGCCTTGCCGACGTGGTCGATGAGCTGCTTCTTGACGATGCGGCGCACCAGGGCGCGGCCGGCCAGGTCCTGCACGCGCGCGTCGTCGCCTTGGCCGGTGGCCTCGGCCAGCCCGATGTGGTCCGGCGGCATCTCGTTGGCGTTCTCGGCCCCGGTGCCGCTGGCGAACTCGGATCCGCCACCGACAGCGCGACGTTCGTGATGTAGCTGGCGGGAGGCGACCGTCCAACCGTCGTTGACCTCGCCGACGACGGCGTCCGTGGGAAGCTCCAGGTTGTCGAAGAACTCCTCGCAGAACTCCTCGTTGCCGTTGACCTCGGTGATGCGGCGCATCGTGATACCCGGTGCGTTCAGCGGCACCAGGAACATGGTCAGGCCCTCGTGTTTGGGCACGGTCCAGTCGGTGCGGGCCAGCATCAACCCGTAGTCGGCGGCGAACGCACTGGTGCTCCAGGTCTTGGCGCCGTTGATGATCCAGGTGTCGCCCTTGCGCTCGGCGCGGGTGATCACCCCGGCCAGATCCGAACCGCCGCTGGGCTCGGACAGCAACTGGCAGAGCACCTCGTCGCCGCGGATCGCGGCCGAGATGCGTTCGCGCTTCTGTTCCTCGCTGCCCATGTCGAGAATCGTCGCGCCGCAGATGGTGAACGACGGGGTGTTGAGGATCAACGGCATCTCGTAGGCGACGCACTCGTCGTTGAACGCTTTCTGGTATGCGTAGTCGAGGCCTAGGCCGCCGTACTCGCGAGGGAAGCAGATGCCGGCGAACCCGCCTTCGTAGAGTCGCTTCTGCAGTTCCTTTGCGCGCTCCCAGGATTCGGCTTCGGCGCGCACCGAGCACGGGGGATTCTCCGGATCGATCCGCGGCATGTTGGCGGCCAGCCAAGCCCGGGCGCGCAGGGCGAACTCTTCGACTGACTCGGTGGTCGCGGTGGTGCTCACGGTGTCGGTCATGCCCCGATCTCCTTGGCTGCGTGGGTCTTGCGGCTCAGTGCGTACACCGCGCGATGGTGGTCTTCGGGTGAGCCGTAGAGCGCCCGGTACAGCGCGACCCTGCGCAGGTACAGATGCAGGTCGTGCTCCCAGGTCACGCCGATGCCGCCGTGCAACTGCACGCAATCCTGCAACATCACGGGAGCGCGTTCGGCCACATAGGCTTTCGCGACGCTGACGAGCTTCGGCGCGTCCGGTGAACGTTCGGACACCGCGGCGACGGCCCCTGCGGTGGTGGCCCGCACCGCCTCGAACCACATCTTCATGTCCGCGGCGCGATGCTTGAGGGCCTGGTAGGACGCCAACGGGCGGCCGAAACTGTGCCGGTCGGTAAGCCACTGGTTGGTCATCGTCAGAACCGTGTCGAGGATTCCGACGATCTCGGCGCACTGCAACAACAGGGCCACCTGGCGCTGGCGTTCGATGATGGCCGGTGTCTGCGCGGCGGACCCCACCGCGGCGGATTCACCGACCTCGACCCCGTCGAATCGCACTCGGGCGTAACGCTTGACCAGGTCCACCGAGTTCTGCGGGATGACCGTCACCCCGGCGGCGTCGGTGGGCACCACGAACTGTCTGATCTCACCGTCGCAGACGGCCACCACGAGCACCGCACCGCTCTGCTCGCCGGCTTCGACCCGGTCCTTCACGCCGTCGATCCGGTATCCCGAGCCGGTGCGGGTGGCAGTGGTGCCGACACCGGTGGCCGACTGCAGGGCTCCGAACGGCCGGCTCGGCTCATAGGCCGCCCAGGACGCGATGGTCTGGCCGGACACCAGGGCCTCGATGAGTTCCTCGTGGCCGGTGGGTGCTTCGACCAGTCCGGCCAGCACGATGCTGACCGGATGCAGTGGACCCGGCGCCACCGTGCGCCCGGCCTGCTCGGCGAGCAGGGCCAGGTCGGTGACGCCATCGCCCGACGTGCTGCCGCCACCCAGTTCCTCGGACACCAGAAGGCTGGCCCACCCCAATTCCGCCGCCCGGCCCCACCATTGAGGGTCGAATGAGTTGCCCTCGGCGTGCAGCTGACGCACCCGGGTCAGCGGCACTTCTTTTTCCAGGAAGGCCTGTGCGGTGGAGGCGAACAGCATCTGTTCGGGATTTGCCACATCGGTCATGGAGTCGGCCCAGCTTCTTGTGTGTGAGGAGGACTAGATCAGTTCAGGACGAGTGCCGGGACATCGGGCCGGTAAACCTTCTTGTTCTCGACCTTGAAGAGGTCGACCAGGTTGCCGCCCATGACCTTTCGGACACCGTCCTCGTCAAGGCCGTGGGCCTCGAGGTCGTCGACCAGTTTGATCGGATCGGCCAACCCCTCCGGGTGCGGCCAGTCGGATCCGAAGATGATGCGGTCGACGCCGCAGAGGTCGGCCATCTTCTTGAAGTCGTCCTCCCAGAACGGGGCGACGTACACGCCGCGCTTGAACGCCTCGATCGGATCTTCGGGGAACTCCTGCGGCATCTTCGAGTAGACGTCCTTGAATTGGTAGAACAGGTACGGCACCCACGAGGCACCGTTCTCGACCGACAGGATCCGCAGATCCGGATTGCGGGTCAGCGCACCATGACAGACCAGCGCGGCCATGGTGTCCTCGATCGGCCGCTTGCCCATCGCGACCATCCGGAACGCTGTCGGCTTGAACGGCAGGAACTCGTCGGCCGGTTCCCAGTCGTTGAGGTACTGCGCGTAGCCGCTGTCGGAGGCGTGCATGCATACCGGGATACCGGCTTTCACGCAGGCGTCCCAGAACGGGTCGAACTCGGCGAAGCCCAGCGACCGGGTGCCGCGGTAGCCCGGCACCGGCGCCGGGCGGACCAACACCGTCTTCGCGCCGCGCTCCAGACACCACTCAAGTTCTTCGAGTGCGCGGTCGACGACGCCGAGATTGATGACCGGGGTGGAGAAGATGCGGTCGGCGTAGTTGAACTGCCACGTCTCGTACATCCATTCGTTGAGGGCATGGATGATGTCGAGGATCAGATCCGGATCGTCCTTGAGTCGCTCCTCGACCAGGCTGGCCAGCGTCGGGAACATGATCGTGTAGTCGAGGCCCAGGCTGTCCAGAACCTCAAGGCGCGCTGCAGGATTGCGGAATGCCGGGATCGCCTTCATCGGCTTGCCCATCACTTCGCGGTAGCTCTTGCCTCCGCTGCCGTGCCGGAAGTACTCCTCCTGGGCCCCCGGTCGGGCGACGACCTCGAACGTGGGGTTCGGGATGTAGTCGCTGATCTGGTTACGCACCACGATCTTGGTGCGGCCGTGTACATCGATGTAGTCGATGACGCCTTTGCGGTTGTCGGGCAGGAACTGGGTGAGCGCTTCTTTGGGCTCATAGAAGTGGTTGTCCGCGTCGAACACCGGATAGGGAAGCTCGCGTGAGGGCATGTTCGCCTCCTGGAAGAGTCTGGTTTTCGAAACTGGTAATGACGTTACCACGCGATGGTTGACGCGGACGAGCCCATTCGGGCGATCGCTCAAAACTGAGGGAAATTGCAGGTCAGGGTCGAGATTCGGCGGCCAGCAGACTGCGCACGCAAAACTCGTAGATGTGCTCGCCGTCGATGGGCGCACCGTTGAGTTCGACGCCGAGTGAGCGCAGGCGCATGGCGCCGAGCACCGACTGCATGATCAGGGCAGCGGTGCTCTGGATGTCGATGTCGGACCGGAAGACTCCCGAACCGACGCCACGCCGGAGGATGTCGCCGATGAGCTCGTGCAACGGTGCCAGCACCCGGGCGTACTCCCGGGGCAGGGACTCGGCGAGATGGTCGTTGTAGAAGGTCAGTCCACGGTTGATGCTGTCCTGGGTGCTCGACGAGGCCGGAATGGTGATGCGCTCGATGAGTACACGCAGTGCCTCGGGTCCGGACAGTCCGTCGGTATCGGATCGCCACCGCTGCGTCGACTCGGCCATGATCTTGTCGATGAGCGCCAGCAGCAACTCGTCTTTGGTGGAAAAGTGCTGGTAGAACGACCTCAATGAGGTCTTGGAGCGTTCCACGACCTCCAACACGGTGAAGTCGGTCCGTCCGGTTTCGCCCAGGATGGCGAGCGCGGATTTCATGAACCGGCGGGCGCGGTCGGCCTGCGCCTCGGCGCGTGCGCCGCCGGACGCTCGTTCGGCCGGCCTAGCCATTGCGCCATCACCTCCGTCATGCTGCACTTGCGAGAATGACGTTACCGTTTCTGTAGAAGCAATAGGCGGCTTGTGATTACTGTGTTGGACCGATGAGTGAGTGGTTCCTGTTCCTGCCCCAGGTTCGGCTGGACGTCGACGACATCGTCGAGCGGGCGCGGGTGGCCGAAGCGTGTGGATTCGACGGCATCGCGTTCATCGACCATTTGGAGGCGCCCGGTGCGACGCACCAAAGCATCTGGGAGGCAATGACTGTCGCCACCTGGGTGGCGGCACGCACCGAGCGCCTGCGGATCGGGCACCTGGTGCTGTGCGACGCGTTCCGGCACCCGGCGGTGCTGGCCAAGCAGGCGGTGACATTGTCCGCGGCCAGCGGTGGCAGGTTCGAACTCGGCCTGGGCTCGGGTTCCTGGCCGCAGGAATTCGAGCGGTTCGGCATCGAGACCGGTGACGCGGCCGCGCGGGTGCGCAGGCTCGGTGAGAACCTGCAGCTGCTGCAGCAGTACTGGGGTGCGGACGAACGAGGACAGACTCCTCGCCCGGCCCATCCAATTCCGTTGGTACTGGGCGGAACCGGCAAACTCATGATGGAACTGGTTCGCGCCCATGCCGACTGGTGGAACGTTCCGTCGCATCAGCTGGACCGGCTGCCCGCATTGTTGCCGACGGTGGGCCGGGCCCGCGCCTCCCTTCAGCAGATGGTCGGCTTTGTCGCGCGTGACGCCGACCGGACGGCGGTGACCGAACGCAGCACGCGCTTGTTCGGGCACCTCGGCAACGGATTGGTGTGTGGCGACGCCGCGGAACTCACCGCCCACTTCGCCGGGTTGTCCGCCCAGGGCGTCGAACGCTTCTACGTGTGGTTCGCCGATTTCGCGGCGCCCCAAACTATTTCGGAATTCGCCGAGACCGTGATCAATGCGTGAAAGGAAAACGAGTATGACAGCCGAACCTCAAGAGGCCGAGCCGACGCAGTGGACTCTGCAGATGCTGCTCGACCTGTTCGAAGCCGAACCCGCGGGGGAGAACCGCTTCACCGTGCAGACCGGCATCGCCGGGGTCGACGAGCGCCAGGTGGTGGAAGGCACCCAGATCGTCGGTGCGGCCATCGTCGCGGCGGCGAAACGCTTTCCGGGCAAGTCGGTTCGCTCGGTCCACGCGGTGTTCGCCCGGGCCGTCATGGTGGGCCCACCCGTCGAGCTCGACATCGATGTGATCAGTGAAGGGCGCTCCACGGCCACCGCCGTGATCGCGGCATCGCAGAACGGCAAGCGCTGCATCACCATCACGGTGTTCACCGATGTGCCCTCCGGCGACGTGATCCGTCATCATCTGCCGCGGCCCGAGGTCGCCGGCCCGGCCGATGCGAACGTCTCCCACATGCCGATGATCGGCCGTGAGTTGCGGCTGGTCGACGTCGTCGACGTCAACAGCCCCGACGAGGTCGGTCCGCCCGAGCTGTATGCCTGGCTGCGCTATGACCCGGTTCCGGTCCGCGACGATCTGGCGAAGGCACTCGTCGCGTATTTCACGGGCCACCTGGGTATTTCGACGACCATGCGGGCACATGAGGGCATCGGTACCGCCCAGGCGCATCTCACCGTCTCGACCGCGCCGATGACCGTCACGGTGAGCTTCCACGAACCGGTCCGGTGGGACGGGTGGCTGCTCTACAGCCACGAGAGCACCCAGGTCGGCTCGGGCATGTCGTATGTGCGCGGCGCGGTGCACACCGAGGAAGGCGAGCTCATCGCCTCGTTCAGCCAGGATGCGCTGATCCGCCCGCTGCGCACCACCGACACCAACATCTCCGAGCACTCGCGTCTGTAGGGCCGGCGCCGCCGCTCAGATCTTCAGATACCCCTTATCTGCCGGGATCTGGGCGGCGGTGACCAGTGCCGACGCATCGCTGGCCAGCCACAGCACGATGTCGGAGATGTTGTCCGGTGCGATGAGTGAATCCGTCGGCAGCGCGCCGGGGGAGAAGCTGTGGATGTAGTGCGGATGATCTTGCAGCACTTTGTACATCGACACGTCGTTGCCCATCGGGGTATCGGTGCCATAGGGATGGACCGAGTTGACCCGGATCCCGAACTCGCCCAGCTCGACCGCCAATGAGTTGGTGAGCCCGACGACACCGAATTTGGTGGCGCAGTAGTGCGCACAGCCGGGCACCGCCTTGATCCCGGCCGCTGAACTGATCGTGATGATCGAGCCGCCGTTGCCCGCTTCGATCATCGCCGGCACCACGGCCTGCACGGTGTGGAACAGCCCGGTGAGATTGATGTCGATGGTGTCCTGCCATTGCTGGGCCGGAATCTCCCACAGCCGGCCCCAATTGAGCACGCCGGCGTTGGCCACGACGATGTCGAGCCGGCCGAACTGTTCGATCGCATCGGCGACGAGCCGCTGCTGGCCCTCGGCGTCCCGCACGTCGATCTCACGGGCCAGGATCTTGCGGCCCTCGCCCTCGACCAACGCCACGGTCTCGGCGAGATCTTCGCCGGTGGCGGCGGTGTACCCGTTGTGCTCGGCCACGGGTGCGCAGGCGTCGAGCGCGACGATGTCGGCGCCGGCGCGGGCCAGCCGTACGCAGTGCGAGCGACCCTGTCCGCGTGCGGCCCCGGTGACGTAGGCGACCCGCCCGGCCAGTGGAAGATCAGTCATGCGGGTTGCTCCTCGGGTAGTGCGGTGACGCGGACATTGGTGAACTCGTAGTCGGACAGCGGGGAGTTGCGGGCGAACTGCCGGGAACCGGTGATGGTCTGCGGCCGGTAATACGGAGTTTCGTGCTGAGAGTTGACGAAATAGGTGTTCAGGCCCGACGTCGCGGTGTAGTAGAGGTGCGCGACGCGGCCGTCCCGGCGCATCCGGGCGTTCCACAGGTTGAACGCGTCCTGACTGACGGAGGCGATCTGTGCGCCGCGGTGGCGGGTTTCGTCGATGATCCGTACGGCGTGTGCGGCGACGGTCTCGACGTAGTCCAGCCAGGCGAAACCGACGAATCCGAGGGGGCCGACGATCTCCCAGCGGTTCGGCAGCCGTGGATGGGCGGTACCGGCGTAGCTGTGCAGGCCGTGGGCCTGATAGTACTGCGCGAGGTCGAAACCGTTTGCGCCCACGACGGTGTCGGGCCGGTAGGTCTCCGGGTCGATCCACAGCTCGTAGCCGGTGGCCAGCACCAGCAGGTCAGCCGGATGGTCGACGCCGTCTACCGTACGGATCCCGGTCGCGGTGATCCGCTCGATCGGCGTGGTGATCAGGTGGGTGTTCGGGTTGTTCAGCGCGGGCAGGAAGCTGCTGGAGATCACCGGGCGCTTGGCCAGGATTCCGTAGCGCGGCACCAGCTCTCGACGGGTCGCGGCATCTTTGACGACCACGCGCAGCAGGAGCCGGTACAGCAGCCGGGACCAGCCGTCGTAGAGCGGCATCAGGCGACGCAACCAGTTGTCCGGCAGTCGGGAGAAGACGTGGACGATCGGCGCCACCATGAAGATGTCCATCGCCAGCCGACCGACCGTGTTGACCGCCGGGACGACACCGGGCAGCCGGAACACCCGGCGCATCCGCGGTGAGATGTCGAAGTCGATCTTGGGCAGCACCCAGGCCGGGGTCCGTTGGTACACATCGAGATTGGCTGCCTCACCGGACAGCGCGGCGGTGATCTGGACACCGGAGGATCCGGTGCCGATGACCGCGATGCGCTTGCCCTTGGTGTCGTAGCTGTCGTCCCAGGCGTTGGGCCGCAGGATGGTCCCGGTGAAGTCCTCGACGCCGTCGATGTCGACGGTGTTCTTGGCGTTGACGTATCCGCCCACCGAACTGATCAGAAACCGTGCGGTCACCGGTGCGCCGTCGCGGATCTCCAGTCGCCACAGGCCGTTGTCGTCGTCCCACTGCTGCCGGATCACCTCGGAGTCGGGGCGCAGATGCTCGTAGAGTCCGAGTTTCGCGGCAGTGTCCTGTAGGTAGCGATGGATTTCCGGCCCGGGCGCGAAGAACCGGCTCCAGTTCGGGTTGGGGGCGAACGACAGCTGGTACCACAGGGTGGGGATGTCGACGGCCAGGCCGGGGTAGTGGTTGTCGCGCCAGGTGCCGCCGAAGTCGTTGCCGCGTTCGATGATGACGAAGTCGCGGATACCCTTCTGGCGCAACAGGTGTGCCGATGCGATGCCGCCCGGGCCGGCGCCGATGATGGCCACCTCGTAGTCTGGTTGGGTCATTGGTCCCTTCCGGTCAGGCCGACCACGATGTGGTCGGATACGAATCGTTTCACCGCACGCGGACTCTCGAGGTTCACGCCGATGGGCGGGAGAAGTTCGAAGCTCAGCAGCAGGCGCACGATCCATTCGCCGGCCCGGGCCGGGGTGACGCCGGGCCCTACTTCCCCGCGTTGCTGGGCGGCCTTGACGTAGGGCTTCCACAGTTCGATCGAGCGCCGCATCAGGTCGTCACCGGTGTTGCGAAGGAGCAGCACCACGACGCTTTCATTGATGCCCCGTTGCGGGACCGAAGCCGAGCTCTGCCGGTGCGTGCAGATGACGGCGGCAGCGGCGGCGACCTGATCGGTCAGGCTGTCGTGGCGATTGGCCTCTGCGGCGATGGTCTCGATGAATGAGCCGGCCAGGTGATCGAGTGCGATCCTGATGGCGTTGTCCCGGCTGCCCAGCGCGTTGTGCACGGTGCCGCGTGACACCCCGGCCCGTTCTGCGACCGCGGTGAGGCTGAATTGTCTTGGCCCCAAGCGTCTCAGCGTGTCGGCGGTGGCAGCGAGCAGTGCGGGTGACACCACCCGGTCCGCATCGCGCATTTGGACACATTATCGAAATGTGTTCAATATGGTCAGCGTTTTGGCAGATCTGCCGCTGCGGCATCCAGCACGTCGTTGAACACCCTGGTCAGCATCGGCCGGCCGACCCACCGGGTCAGCGCTTCGCCGACGAGTGGGAATTTCACCCGGAACGTGGTGGTCCACGTGACGCGGGTTCCGTCCTCCACAGCGGCGAAGCTGACTCGGCCGTGCCGGTGTTCCGACGGCGGGAAGCTGCGTTCGACGGTGTAGTCGAAGGAGTGCGGCGCGTCGTAGGCGGTGATGCGTTCCCGGAACCAGCCGATAACCCACAACAGGATCCGGACCGCGCCTTGTCCGTAAGGGGCCTGCCGTCCGGGTTCGGCCAGCCGCTGGCGTAGCACCAGTGGCGAGCGGGTGAAATTGGCCGCGTTGCTCATGAAGTCGAACACCTCGCCCTGCGGTGCCGCGATGGTGCGTTCGACGGTGACGGTCTGCATCAGTCCTCCTGCTGTCTGGTCAGGGTGCGGAGTGCCGCGGCATCGCGGAGTTTGTCGGGGTTGCGCATCGCGTAGAGCGCACTGACGAGACCGTCCGTCACCTCGATCAGCAGCACCGAATCCAGTGTTCCGTCCTGATGGAACAGGACGGCCGGCATCGAGTTGTACGTCGCGAATGCGATGTCGAAACCGGCCATGCTGCCCCGGGCGAGTCCGGCCATGAACTGTGCCACTCGACGTCGCCCGACGACGGGACGGCGGGCAGCCGACACCTGTCCGCCGCCGTCGGACACTGCCACGATCTCAGGCGCCATCACCGCAACGAGACCATCGATGTCCCCGGTGTGTGCGGCCCGCAGGAACTTCGTGACCGTGGCACGGGCCAGTTGCCGGTCGGGAGTGAAACGCCGCCGCCGGGCCTGCACGTGTTCCCTTGCACGGTGGGCGATCTGGCGCACCGTGCTGTCGGACTTGCCTACCACGAGCGCGATCTCGGGATGGCTGTAGCCGAACACCTCGTTCAGGACGAACACCACGCGTTCGTCGGGGCTGAGGGTCTCCAGGACCAGTAGCATCGCCATGGACACGGATTCGGCGAGGACGGCGTCCTCGCTCACGTCCGATGCGGTCTGGATCGGCTCGGGAAGCCAATTGCCGACGTAGTCCTCGCGTCGGCGCCTGCTGCTGCGCAGCGCGTTGAGGGCTTGCCGCGTCACGATCTGCACGAGATAGGCGTGCGGATGGGTGACCTCGCCCGCGGTGATCCAGCGCAGATAGCTTTCCTGCACCACATCTTCGGCGTCCGCGGCGCTACCCAGAATCTCGTACGCCAGCGTGAACAGCAGCGGGCGGTGCTCGGCGAATACCTCGGTCGTGTTCAGTTGGTCCCCCTTCGCCCGTGGTCGTCGCACTCTCAGACACCGCACGGCGGCCGAACCGTGACACCCACCGGGTGTGAACCGCGTCACATGGTGGCGACGTCGTGCGCGTGGTGGACGATGTCTTGCAGGTGATAGACCGCGATCGTCGCGACGGTGAACTCGCTGCCGTTGCTGCGTAGTCCGCGACGTGACCAGCCGTCGGCCGGTACGCGGTCGTAGGTGTCGGCGACGACGCTCGCCGCCTCGAACAGTTCGGTGGCGACGGTTCCCGCATCCTGCGACCCGTAGTCGTCGGCGATCGCGGTGGCGTCTTGATCCCAGTTGGGGAACCGCGGGTCGTCCTCGGTCAACATCAATCGCACCCGGTGCTCGAAGATCCGGTGCACGTCACGGATGTGGCAGCCGTACTCCAGGACCGACCAGCGGTCCGAACGGGTCCGAACGGCCACCCCGGGTCGGTTCAGCCGGGGCACCCACTGTGCGGCGTCGTCGCGGATCAGGCCCGCCACGTCGCGCGGCTGTACCTCCGTCGGGTCGAACCCGCACTCCGGGCACGCGCGGGACAGTACCCAGGTCCAGTCCTTGGTGTCGGGCTCGAGGTCGGGTTCCATCACACCAGTGTGGCGGCCGGTCAGCTGCCCGACAACGCCGACCTCAACACATCGAGCGGCAGCCCACCCAGATCGAGTGCACGACTGTGGAATTCCCGCAACGACAGACCGCGCTGCAGCGACTCCTCACGGAGCTCATGCCAGATCCGCTGTCCGATGGCGTACGACGGTGCCTGCCCGGGCCAGCCCAGGTAACGATCCAGTTCGAAGCGCAGGTTCTCCTCGGCCATGGCCGAATGTGAGGTCAGGAAGTTCCAGGCCCGCTCGGCGTCCCACACCTCACCGTCGGGTGCGGTCAAACCACAGTGCACGCCGATGTCGATCACCACGCGGGCCGCGCGGAACCGTTGCGCGTCAAGCATTCCCATCCGGTCACCGGCATCGTCGAGCCAGCCGAGCTCGGCCATCAACCGCTCGGCGTACAACGCCCAGCCCTCACCGTGACCCGACACCCAGCAGCCCAGCCGTCGCCACCGGTTGAGCCGATCGGCCAGGGCGACCGCCCGACCGATCTGCAGATGGTGCCCGGGCACGCCTTCGTGGAACACCGTGGTGGTTTCCTGCCAGGTGTGGAACCGCTCGACGCCCGGCGGCACCGACCACCACATGCGTCCGGGGCGTGACCAGTCCTCGGACGGGCCGGTGTAGTAGATGCCGCCGGTTTGGGTCGGCGCGATGCGGCACTCGAGGGTGCGTAGCGGCCCGTCGATGTCGAAGTGGGTGCCGGCCAGGGATTCCACCGCGCGATCGGAGAGCTGCTGCATCCAGGCCTGCAGCGCATCGGTGCCGTGGATGACGTAACGCGGCTCCTCGTCGAGCCGGCGCAGCGCTTCGGCGACCGTGGCGCCCGGATACAGCTGCTGGGCGATCGATTCCTGCTCGGCCACAACGGCATCGAGCAACCCCAAACCCCATTCGTAGGCCTCGTCGAGGTCGACGGAGGTCCCCAGGAACAACCGTGACATCAGCGCGTAGGTCTCGCGCCCGCAGGCGTCGGACGGGCGGGCGAGCGGGGCGATCTCCTCCCGCAACACATCGCCCAGCTGTCGGTAGGAATCGGCCGCGGCCTCGCCGCGCTGCCGCAACTCCGCCTGAAGCCGCGAGTTTCCCGGTGCCGCACCGGTACCCGCCTCGGCGAACAGCTGCGCGATCTGGCGGGCCTGGGCGACCCCGCGGGTGACCTGGCGCAGGGCCGGAGCGTGAGCGGTGCGGGCCGCTTCGCGCAGCGCGTCCGCATAACCCGCGGCGCGTTCGGGCACCTTCGCCAACCTCGCGGCGATCAGTGCCCAGTCGTCCTCGGTGTCGGTGGGCATGAGGTCGAACACGTCGCGCATGGTCTGCAGCGGCGATGCGATGACATTGAGCTCGCCGAGGTCCAGACCGGCATCGTGGACGTCGATGATCGCGCCGAGACGCTCGCGTAGGGCGGCTACGGTGACCACGTCGACGTCGTCGGCCGGCTCGATCCCGTCGAGTTCGGCCAAGGTGGCACGGGCCGCCTCGGCGCGCGCCGTCACGCCCTGCGGCGAGTAGTCGGTGACCTCGTCGTCGTGGCCGGTGATGCCCAGTTCTGTTGCGGCGCACGGGTCGAGATGCGCATAAGTGTCCAGGTAGCGCTCGGCCACCGTGTCTACGGCGGTGGTGGCCCTAGCCAAGGTTGTTCGCGGCGAAGGTGTCGCACTTGTTGGGATCGCCGGTCTGATAGCCGATGGTGAACCACTTCTGCCGCTGCTCGGAGGAGCCGTGGGTCCAGGCCTCGGGGTTGACCCGGCCGGTGGCCTGCTTCTGGATGCGATCGTCGCCCACCGAGGAGGCCGCCGACAGGGCATCGGCGATGTCCTTGTCGCTCAGCGGTTCCAGGAACGGCACGTCGGTGCCTTCCTGCCGGGTGATCGACGCGTAGTGCGCCCACACCCCGGCGTAGCAGTCGGCCTGCAGCTCGGTGCGCACGCCGGCTCCGGTGGCGCCTTCCGGATCCCGCTGGGCCCGGCCGAGAACACCGAGCAGGTCCTGGACGTGGTGACCGAACTCGTGGGCTACCACGTACTCCTGCGCGAGCGGGCCTCCGCTGGAACCGAACTGGTCGACGAGCACCTGGAAGAAGTCGGTGTCGAAATAGGCCGTCTTGTCCACCGGGCAGTAGAACGGCCCGACGTCACTGGTGGCCGGACCGCAGCCGGTCTGCACCTGGCCCTTGAACAGTCGCACGTGCGGACGGGTGTATCCCTTGAGCAGTTGCTGCCACACGCCGTCCACGGAGTTGCCGGTGGCGACCACGCGGCACTCGACCTTGCTGTTGGCGTCGGCGCCGGTCTTGCACTGGCTCAGGTCGAAACCCTCACCGCCCGCGCCGCTGGTGTCCATCGGCTGCTGTTGAGGCATCACGGTGCCGGGGTCCACGCCGAGGAACATCGCGAGAACCACGATCAACAGACCACCAAGACCTCCGCCGATCGCGATGCCGCGGCCGGGACCGCGGCCACCACCGGAACTGGAAGTGGTGCTCGTGTCGATCTGCATACCCTCGTTGAAGGTCATCCCGTCACTCCATCGCATTCGCCGGTAGGTGCGTGCTCAACAGCCCGTTAAGCTTGTCACACTACGATTCAGACGTGTCCGTCGTTGCGGAACATTCGACCATCGCCCACACCTCGCTGGGGCGGCTACGCGGCACCCGTGAAGGCGGGGTCAGCGTATGGCGAGGTGTCGAGTACGCCCAGCAGCCCGTCGGCGCGTTGCGGTTCCTGGCGCCGCGGCCCGTGGTGCCCTGGTCCGGGGTCCGCGACGCCGTCGAGCACGGCCCTTTGCCGCCACAGGGGCGTTCGTTCGTCGGGGGAGGCCGCGACGACCCCAAGGTCCGGGACGAGGCTTGCCTGACTGTGACGGTGTGGTCGCCCGACACGGGCGGATCGCTGCCCGTGATGGTGTGGATCCCCGGCGGCGCCTTCGTCTACGGCGCCGGCCAGTTGCAGCTCTACAACGGTTCGCGGCTGGCGGCCAACGGTGACGTGGTCGTCGTCAACGTCACCTACCGGCTCGGCGTGTTCGGCGGGTTCGAACTCGGTGACCTGGGTGAGGGATTCGACGACAACCTGTGCCTGCGCGATCAGATCGCCGCGCTGCAGTGGGTGCGCGACAACATCGCCGCATTCGGTGGCGATCCCGACCAGGTGACGGTGTTCGGTGAATCGGCCGGTGCCACATCGGTGTTGGCCCTGCTGGCCAGTCCAGCGGCCGACGGGTTGTTCGCGCGGGCCATCGCTCAGAGCCCGGCGTTGCCGCTGATCGCCGACCGTGAGGACCGGGCCCGTCAGTCACGGCGCTTCATGCACCTGCTCGGGGTCGGGGCCGAGCAGCTGAAGGTGCTGCCGCAACGCCAGTTGCGTCGCGCCGCCGGTCAGCTGCAGCTCGAGAGTGCGCAGCAGACACCGACGTTGGCCTACGGGCTGACCCATGGCGTCGACCTGCTGCCGCTGCACCCGATTGAGGCGGCGCGGGCGGGTGCGGTGTCCGCGGTGCCGTTGATCATCGGCACCAACAGCCACGAGGCGTCGATGTTCGCCTGGGGCAAACCGCCGATGTTGCCGACCACGCTGGCCGGTGTCGAGGACTATCTCCGCCGCCGCGCCCCGCACGACCGCGACCGGATCTTGGCCGCTTATCCCGATTTCCCGCGCCGCCGCGCCCTGATCGCCTTCGGCTCCGACGTCATGTTCGGCGCGCCGACCTGGGCGTTCGCCGACGCCTACAGTGCGAACGGGCCGACTCACGTGTACCGGTTCGACCACACCACCTGGACGTTGAAGGTGTTGGGGCTGGGCGCCACCCACGGCAGCGAGATCGTGCACATCCAGCACAGCTACAGCTCGTATCTGGGGCGCAAGCTGCATCCGCTGGGTCGCCGGGTGCAGCCGTCGGTCGGTCGGCGGATGCAGCGCACCTGGCTGGGTTTCGCCAGGGCCGAGGTCGCGGACTGGCCGGAGTACGACGTAGAGCGGCGCTTGACCCGGGTGATCCGTTCCACGCGGGACGAGACCGTCGCCGATCCCGATTCGGTGCGACGCCAGGTGTGGGAGGGGCTGGCCTAGTTGCCGTAGCGCTCGTCGGTATAGCGACGCAGGTTGTGCAGGAACCGCTGGAACAACCACGCCATCACCGGCTGGCCCATGGTCATCCCGAGCCGCCCGGCCAGCCCGCTCGGTTTCATGGCCATCACCCAGGTGAGGTGGCAGCCGTCGGCCGTCTCCACGACGCGATAATCCTCGGCGAAGGCCGAGATCGCGTTCGAGGTGCTGGTGTTGAATCGGAAAGCCATGTGGGAGAAGGGTTCCCACGCCAGGAATTCCTCGTCGCCGACGATGTGGCCGCGCATCGTGACCGTGCGGGTGGTGCCCACGCCACGAGGTTCGGGGCTGGTCCATTCCACGTTGGTGATGACGGTGGCCCAGTGTGGCCAGGAGGTCTCATCGGCCAGCACCTCGAACAGCTGCTCCGTGGTGATGGCGAGGTCGACGGTGCTGACGAAGCGGAACGGCGCGCGGTCGATGAAGTCCAACTCGACGCGTTCGCACTCATAGGTCCGGGCCATGGGTAGACACCCTAGGCCAGAGTGTCTAGTGGTGGGTCAGCCCGGCCCGTCGCCGGCCGCCGCCAGCAGCGGGACCACCACGTCGCTGATCGGGGTGGGCAGGCCGTGCGCGGCCGCCTTGCGGGTGATGACGCCGTTGCGGATATCCCACTCCAGCGGTCGGCCGGCCTGGTGGTCGGTCAGCATCGAGGTGGTCAGGTCCTCGGGCGCCGCGGCCAGCATGCCGACGATCTCGTCGACCACCTCGTCACCCAGATCGGCACCGTCGGCCCGGGCCACGGACAGGCACTCCGCCACATAGCGCCGGGCCAGTGCGGCCACATCGTCGCGGCGGAACATGCCCGCGCGCCGGTCGGCCAGCACCATGAACCCGACCACGGCGTTGACCAGCAGCTTGCGCCAGGCGGCGCTGCGGAAATCGGGATCCCGTTCGACGGTGATCGCGGTGCCGTGCAGCGCGTCGGCCACCGTCGCCGCTGCCGGCGTGTCGGGCAGCACCAGCCGGGCCTCGCTGCGCAGCCGCACCCAGCCGTCCGGCTGCGTCTCCGATGAGATCCACACCGCTGCGGGCACCACGTGAGCTTCGTCGGTGTACCGGCTGACTTCGCTCACCCGCTCGACCTGCTCTACGCCGTTCTGCAGCGCGCACACCACGGTCTTCTCGTCGCACAACCGGTCCAGCCAGGCCGCGGCCTGGGCGTTCTGGGTGTCCTTGACCGCGAGAAACACCACGTCGAGCGGGCCGTCGACGCTCGCCGGGTCGGTGCGCACCGGGCCCGGCACCCGGATGGGTTGTCCGTCGTCGGGCCGGACCTCGATGTCGTCGCGCGGGGTCCGGCCACACAGCAGGACCGGCCGGCCGGCGGCGTGCAACAGGGCGGCGACGGTGGAACCGATGGCGCCCGGACCGATGACCGCGATGGGGGACGTCATGTCGCCAAGTTACCGGCGCAAGCGACTCTCTAGACTGGTCACTCGTCACCACCAGTCATTATCGACTCAACATTCGGGAGTTTTCGTGCTGCGCAGTCATGCCGCCGGTTCATTGCGGGCCGCGGATGCCGGTCAAACGGTCACCTTGGCGGGATGGGTGGCGCGTCGCCGTGACCACGGTGGCGTCATCTTCATCGACCTGCGTGACGCGTCGGGCGTGTCGCAGGTGGTGTTCCGCGAAGGCGATGTGCTCGCCGCCGCGCACCGGTTGCGCGCCGAATTCTGCATCGCCGTCACCGGTGCGGTCGAGGTCCGACCGGAGGGCAACGAGAACCCCGAGATCCCGACCGGCAAGATCGAGGTGAACGCCACCTCGCTGACCGTGCTGTCCGAGAGCGCCCCGCTGCCGTTCCAGCTCGACGAGACCGCGGGCGAGGAAGCCCGGCTCAAGTACCGCTACCTGGACCTGCGCCGTGAGGGCCCCGGCAACGCAATCCGGTTGCGCTCCAAGGTGAATGCGGCCGCCCGCGGCGTCCTGGCCGAGCATGACTTCGTCGAGATCGAAACCCCGACGCTGACCCGCTCGACCCCCGAAGGTGCCCGCGACTTCCTGGTGCCCGCGCGCCTGCAGCCCGGCTCGTTCTACGCGCTGCCGCAGAGCCCCCAGCTGTTCAAGCAGCTGCTCATGGTCGCGGGCATGGAGCGCTACTACCAGATCGCGCGCTGCTACCGCGACGAGGATTTCCGCGCCGACCGCCAGCCGGAATTCACCCAGCTGGACATGGAGCTCAGCTTCGTCGACGCCGACGACGTGATGGCGATCGCCGAGCAGGTCCTGCGGGCGGTCTGGTCGACGATCGGCTACGACCTGCCGCTGCCGTTGCCCCGGATCAGCTACGCCGACGCGATGCGCCGCTTCGGTTCCGACAAGCCCGACCTGCGGTTCGGCGTCGAGCTCATCGAGTGCACCGAGTACTTCAAGAACACCCCGTTCCGGGTGTTCCAGGCCCCGTACGTGGGCGCGGTCGTGATGGAGGGAGGCGCGTCGCAGCCGCGTCGCACCCTCGACGGCTGGCAGGAGTTCGCCAAACAGCGCGGTCACAAGGGACTGGCCTACGTTCTGGTCGGTGAGGACGGAACGCTGGGCGGCCCGGTGGCCAAGAACCTCACCGACGCCGAGCGCGACGGGCTGGCCGCCCACGTCGGCGCCAAGCCGGGTGACTGCGTGTTCTTCGCGGCGGGCCCGGCCCGGTCGGCACGGGCGCTGCTGGGCGCCACCCGCATCGAGATCGCCAAGCGTCTGGACCTGATCGACCCGGCCGCCTGGGCGTTCACCTGGGTCGTGGACTTCCCGATGTTCGAGCCGGCCGACGTGGCGACCGCCTCGGGCGACGTGGCGGTGGGCTCGGGCGCCTGGACGGCCGTGCACCACGCGTTCACCGCGCCGAAGCCCGAATCGGAGGACACCTTCGACACCGATCCCGGCAACGCGTTGTCCGACGCGTACGACATCGTCTGCAACGGCAACGAGATCGGCGGCGGCTCGATTCGTATCCACCGACGCGACATCCAGGAGCGGGTGTTCGCGATGATGGGCATCGATCACGACGAGGCGCAGGACAAGTTCGGATTCCTGTTGGACGCCTTCGCCTTCGGCGCCCCGCCGCACGGCGGCATCGCCTTCGGCTGGGACCGCATCACCGCACTGCTGGCCGGGGTGGACTCGATCCGCGAGGTCATCGCGTTCCCGAAGTCCGGCGGCGGCGTCGACCCGCTGACCGATGCGCCCGCGCCGATCACCCCGCAGCAGCGTAAGGAATCGGGAATAGACGCCAAGCCCGAAGAGCTCAAGAAGTCATGACCGAGATGGACAAGGGCAAGTTCTACACCGACACGGAATTCCTCGATGGTTTCAACCGCAACGTGGTCGAGGAATTCCGGGCAAACGGCGGCAAGGTCGGCGGCCAGTTCGAGGGCGCCGACCTGCTGTTGCTGCACACCACCGGCGCCAAGTCGGGCAAGCCACGGCTTTCGCCGCTGGCGTTTTTGACCGTCGACGGCAAGATGCTCATCGTGGGGTCGTATGCGGGTGCGCCGAAGGACCCGGCCTGGGTGCACAATCTGCGAGCCAATCCGAAGGTGCGCATCGAGGTGGGCTCCGACTCCTATGACGCGACTGCCCGGGAACTGCCGGCTGACGAGCGCGACGCGGCCTACCCGAAGATCGCCGCGGCGGCGCCGGTATTCGCCGAGTATCAGGCCAACACCTCGCGGGCGATCCCGTTGTTCGAGATCATCCGCGCTTAGTGCCGAATCTGAGCTTGTGTGCGAACTTTCGGAGGAATGTCGCACACAAGCTCAGGTTCGAACCGTCGTGTGGTCAGAGTCGTTCGATGATGGTGGCGTTGGCCATGCCGCCGCCCTCACACATCGTCTGCAGGCCGTAGTGCCCGCCGCGCTGTTCGAGCGCATTGACCAGGGTGGTCATGATGCGTGCCCCGCTGGCGCCCAGCGGATGCCCGATCGCGATGGCTCCGCCGTTGACATTTGTCTTTCCCAGATCGGCACCTGTGTCGGCCGCCCAGGCGAGCACCACCGGAGCGAACGCCTCATTGACCTCGAACAGGTCGATGTCCGCCAGCGTCAGACCCGCACGCGTCAATACCTTTTCGGTGGCCGGGATGACCCCGGTCAGCATGTACAGCGGATCGGACCCCACGACGGTGGTGGTGTGGATACGAGCCAGCGGCTTGAGCCCGAGTTTGCGCGCCGTGGCACCGCTCGTGATCATCACGGCCGCGCTGCCGTCGGACAGCGGTGAGGAGTTGCCCGGGGTGATCTCCCAGTTGATCTGCGGGAAGCGCGCGGCATAGGCCTCGGAGTAGAACGCGGGCTTCAACCCGGACAGGGTGTCGACAGTCGTTCCCGGACGGATGATCTCGTCGGTGCTCAGCCCGGCGATCGGGGCGAGTTCGGCGTCGAACAGTCCGTCCTTGGTGGCCCGCGCCGCCTTCTCGTGGCTGCCGGCGGAGAACTCGTCGAGCTGTGCCCGCGAGAAGCCCCACTTCGCCGCGATCAGCTCGGCGCTGATGCCTTGCGGCACAAGGCCGTCCGGGTAGCGGGCGGCCATGTCGAGGCCGAACGGGTCACTGCCCGGTAGCACCGATGAACCCATCGGTACCCGGGACATGGACTCCACGCCCGCGGCGATCACGATGTCATAGGCGCCGGCCAGGACACCCTGGGCGGCGAAGCTGACGGCCTGCTGGCTGCTGCCGCACTGGCGGTCGACGGTGGTGCCGGGCACGGTTTCGGGGAAGCCCGCGCCCAGCAGGGCGTTGCGCGCGATGTTGACAGCTTGATCGCCTGCCTGCGTGACAGCGCCCGCGATGACGTCGTCCACGAGTACCGGGTCGACGCCGGTGCGGGTGATCAGCTCCCGCAGGCTGTGGGCCAGCAGATCCGCCGGCAGAACGCCGTGCAGTGCGCCGTTGGCCTTGCCTTTGCCGATCGGGGTCCGGACCGCTCCGACGATGACTGCGTCCCGGTCTGCATATCCGGTCATCTTGGCCTCCTGATGCTCCACGCTGAGTATTGTGATGGCTACCCAGGTACAGCACCTGGGTATAGTTAGAACAACTCAGGGATGGGGTTTGATTCCGTGGGAATGCTGCAGGGCAAGCTCGCCGACCGGGACAGCTGGTCGGCGGTGGGCCATTGCCCGATCGAGAGGACCATGGCGTTCGCGGGGACCAAGTCGGCGATGCTCATCATGCGCGAGGCCTTCTACGGCACCACCAGGTTCGACGACTTCGCCCGCCGGGTCGGGATCACCAAGGCAGCAACTTCGGCACGGCTGTCTGACCTTGTCGCGGCCGGGCTCTTGGCAAAGCGGCCGTATCGCGAACCCGGTCAGCGCGAGCGCGACGAATATGTACTCACCGAATCCGGAACCAACTTCATGCCGGTGGTGTGGGCCATGTTCGAGTGGGGTCGCAAACATCTCGGCGACACCGGGCTGCGGCTCGCGCATGACGGCTGCGGTGCCGTGGCCGGCGTCGAAATCCGTTGTGAGAAAGGACACCCGGTGCCGGCCGACGAACTCGTCGTCCGATACGAGCGTTCGGCAACATGACGGTCGGCGCGCGTGCACTGGAGATCCTGGCCCGGGACGGCCGCTGGCGCATCGAACCCGGACTCACCGAAGTCGAGCTGGACGCCCTCGAATCCCGGTTCTCGCTGCGGCTCACCCCGGATCACCGTGACTTCCTGTCCGCCGGGTTGCCGGTGGGCTCCGGCTGGCCCGACTGGCGAAACGCCGACGAGGTGACCTTGCGGATGCACATCGGGCGGCCGGTTCGCGAGTTGCTGCATGCGGTGCGCGAGGGCCGACTGTGGCATGTGGACTGGGGGCACAACCCTGGTGGTGACGCGGCACTGAAGCTCGCCAGCGTGAAACTCGCCGCGCACCCCAGAGTGGTTCCGGTTTACGGCGTCGCGTTCCTCCGGCAGGGGCCCGACTCGGCCCCGACGGTGTGGGCAGTGCAGGACAACACCGTGACCGCAGTGAGTGCGGACCTGGTCGGCCTGGCTCGGCTGCTCGCCGGTAGCGAGGCCGAACCGTCCGTACCGTCGGCGGCGCGGCCGTTCCTTCCCGAGCCCGTTGCCGCCGAACCTGTTCTCCCGCTTGATCAACCACCCTTCCGGCCCGACCCGGCCGGTCCGCCGCCGGTTGCCGTGCGGCCTCCCACCGACCCGGCGGCCGCACTGGCCCTGCTCGGCGTCCAGCTCGGCGACCTGGTTCGTCATGACGATGTCCTGGCCCACCGGGCGCCGATGTGGTCGGTACCGGTCGAGCCGGGCGGACCTGCCGCCGCGGCATGGTTGGCCGTTCGTTCCCAGTTTTCGGCGACGGGTATCTGGCCCGTCCTGCTCACGAACGCGGCCTGGCACCGGATCGGCATGGACGGCATTGCCGACGACAACCCGCTGCTCGCGATCGAACTCGACGGTGCCCGCTGGTTGCAAGGTGAATTCGACCACCGCACAACCGAATATGACATCCCGAGATATCCGGCCCAGTTCTCGGCAGTGGATTCCGAAGACTGGCAGGAGCAGTTCGCCGAGTTCGACTCTCGCGGTGAGTACGCACAACTGGCGTTGGTGCCCACCCCGGCCCATTGGCTGGTACCCGGACTGCTCCAATGGTCCGGCGCGATCAATTCCGATGTGCGCGGTGTCGAGCACGCAGCGATCCTGCGCCGCTGGTCGGCCCACTATGGCGCGGAATTGCTCGCCCTCGACGACGAGTCGCTCCTGCTGGCCGTCGACCGGCCGCCGCGTACCGGGCAGGAGGGTCTGGCCGCCGCGCTGGAGGCTTACCTGTACTGCGGCGACGCCGTCAACACCGAGGCAGGTTCGCTAGACGCGCTGGCGCGCATGCTCGCTCACCCGCTGTGGGTCTTCTGGTGGGACTGAACCCGATACTCTCGGCCCGTGCTCCATTTACGCATCATTGCGCCGGCCGATCTGCGTGATCCGATCCTCCGTGTCTTAGAGGCACAACCCGGTGTCGCCCACGTCGTACTGCTGCCCGGGGCCGCGGTCGATCCCACCGGCGACCAGATCACCGCCGATGTCGCCAGGGAGGCGGCCGACGACGTCGTTCAGCGGCTGAAATCCCTTGATGTGCAGCACTTCGGCGCGATCACCCTCGAACCGCTCGACACGGTGCTGTCGAGCGCGGCCTACCACGCGGAGGATGTCGCCGGAGGTGACGGCGCCGATGCGGTGATCTGGGATGAGCTGGTTTCGCGGACCCGAGAAGAGTCGAGCCTCAGCGTCACATACCTGATGTTCTTGTGCATCGCCTGCCTGCTCGCGGCCATCGGTGTGGTGACCGATTCGGCCATCACCGTTGTCGGCGCGATGGTGGTGGCTCCGGAATTCGGCCCGCTGGCGGCGCTTGCCGTAGCGCTCGTCCAACGTCGAATGTCACTGGCCCGGCGGGCCGGCGCAGCTCTGCTGGTTGGTTTCCCGCTGGCCATGGTCGTCACCGCGGTCGCGACGCTGGGTTTTGAGGCGCTGGGCTGGGTGCAGCTGACCACATTCAGTGAACTCACCGAAGTCGACTTCATCTACCAGGTGGGACCGTTCTCGTTCGTCGTCGCACTGCTGGCCGGCGCCGCCGGGATGCTGTCGCTTGTGTCGTCGAAATCGGCGGCGCTCGTGGGTGTCTTCATCTCGGTGACGACCGTCCCCGCCGCCGGATTCGCGGTGGTCGCCGCCACGGTGGGCGATTGGGCCGTCGCGGCCAATTCCGTGCTGCAGCTGCTGGTCAACCTGCTGGGTATCACCCTGGCCGGGGTGCTGACGCTCGCGGTCTACCGTCGCACGAACGTACGCCGCGCCGTCACAAGTGGCTGATGCCCGAGGCCAGGAAGAACACTCCGACCGCGCCGGCGATCACGGCCACCACCAGCCGATGGTGGCGCCCCATCCAGGCATACAACCGTTCCACGCCCGACCGGGTGGCCTCCGGCGCAACCCAGAAGCTGATGATCGGGATCAGCGCCGCCAGGAAACCCACGAGGTTGAACGCGACCAGCGCGGCCATCTGCTCGGCCAGCGCAGCGCCCGAGGTGAGCGCCGCTGCCATCGCCGCCAGGTAGTAGGGCGTGGGAAAGCCGTTGATCAGACCCAGCAGCGCCGCTGCCCACGGTGCCTCGCCCCGTAGCGCGGACTGCATTCCGGCCGGCAGTTTCGACAGCCCCGGCACCGCGTCCTCGGCGGGTGCGTCGATGCCGTCGCCCACCGCGGCCGGCACGGCCCGGCGGGACCGCACCCGGTTGACCAGGCGCTCGAGCTGTCCGGTCGCAGACAGGGCGGCGATCACCAACGCCACCGCGCCGATACCGATCTCCAGACCGGGCGACATCGTGCTTCCGCCGTCACTGGTGGCGTTCTTGAACACGAACACGACCGCCGCACCCACCGCGACGTTGGCGGTGAAGGCGAACAGAAAGAACGGGAGCAGCAACCGCACCGGCCGTGACCGCGACAGCATGAAGGCAACCACCCCGATTCTCAGGGGGTCGATTGCCGCCACGGCGGCCATCACCAGCACGGTGCTCCACATCCCCGGCGGTCACGTCCCTTCACCTCTGTTGCATTACCGCTGAATTCAACCAGCGCTGACCGAGTCCGGCCGAATCCGGCGCGACCCCGCGGGCCGCCGGTCGCACGCAGTGCGGGGGAGTTCGCCTTGTGGTGGGATTTGCAGATGGGGATCAAAGTGGCGCTGGAGCACCGCACCAGCTACACCTTCGACCGGTTGGTGGAGCTGCATCCACACGTCATCCGGTTGCGCCCGGCCCCGCACTCGCGCACTCCGATCGAGGCATATTCCCTGGCCGTCGAGCCGGCCGGCCACTTCATCAACTGGCAGCAGGACGCCTTCGGAAACTTCCTGGCCCGCTTGGTGTTTCCGGATCGGGCGCGCACCCTGACCATCACCGTAGGGCTCATCGCCGATCTCAAGGTGATCAACCCGTTCGACTTCTTCATCGAGGACTACGCCGAGCAGGTCGGCTTCGAATACCCCACAACTCTGCTCGAGGACCTCAAGCCCTATCTGCGCCCGGTGGACGAAGACGGTGAAGGCTCCGGGCCTGGAGACCTCCTGAAGGCGTGGGTGAGCAATTTCACCGTGCCGCCCGGCACGCGCACGATCGATTATCTGGTGGCGCTCAACCGGGCCGTGAACGCCGATGTCGGCTACTCGGTCCGGATGGAACCCGGTGTGCAGACCCCGGACGTCACGCTGCGCACCGGAATCGGCTCGTGCCGCGACTCGGCCTGGCTGTTGGTGTCGATCCTGCGCCGGCTCGGCCTCGCGGCCCGGTTCGTCTCGGGCTATCTGGTGCAGCTGGCCTCCGACGTGGAGGCGCTCGACGGCCCGTCGGGTCCCGCCGCGGATTTCACCGACCTGCACGCCTGGGCCGAGGCATACATCCCGGGTGCGGGCTGGATCGGCCTTGACCCGACGTCGGGGCTGTTCGCCGGCGAGGGGCACATCCCGCTGTCGGCGACCCCGCACCCGGAATCGGCCGCCCCGATCAGCGGTGCCACCGGCCCGTGCGAGTCCACGCTGGAGTTCTCCAACGTGGTCACCCGTATCCACGAGGACCCGAGGGTGACGCTGCCGTACACCGACGAGGCGTGGACGGCGATCACGAAGCTGGGTGCCGAGGTGGATCAGCGCCTGGCTGACGGCGATGTGCGGCTCACGGTCGGGGGTGAGCCGACCTTCGTCTCGATCGACAACCAGGTCGATCCGGAATGGACCACCGATGCCGACGGCGAGCACAAGCGCGAACGCGCCTCGGCGCTCGCGGCGCGGCTCAAGGCGGTGTGGGCCCCGGCCGGGCTCGTCCAGCGCAGCCAGGGCAAGTGGTATCCGGGAGAACCTCTGCCGCGCTGGCAGATCGGCCTGTTCTGGCGTACCGACGGCCGGCCGTTGTGGACCGACGCGGCGCTGCTCGCCGACCCTTGGGGTGGCGATGTTCCCTCTTTGGCCGACGACGCCGGTCGGCGTGTCCTGGCAGCGATCGCCGCCGAATTCGGGCTGCCTGCCGGCCAGGTTCGTCCGGCCTTCGAGGATCCGCTGAGTCGGTTGGCGGCCGCCGTGCGACAGCCGGCCGGCGAGCCGGTGGCCACCGATGACGACCTGGCCGACGACACCCCGAATGCCCGGGCCGCCCTGCTGGCCCGCCTTGATGCCTCGGTCGAGCAGCCCGCCGCTTACGTGCTACCGCTGCATCGCCGCGCGGACGGCTCGGGCTGGGCCAGTGCGGACTGGCGGCTGCGGCGCGGGCGGATCGTGCTGACCGAGGGAGATTCACCGGCGGGCCTGCGGCTGCCGCTCGATGCGATCAGCTGGCAGCCGCCGCGGCCGGCCTATGACGCCGACCCGCTGTCGGTGGGTACGGAGACCCGCACCGATCCTGACGAGGCCGGGATCGATCCTGCCGACGATGCGCCCACCACCGCGCTGGTCGCCGAGATCCGTTCCGGGTTCCTCTACATCTACCTACCGCCGACGGAGGAACTCGACGATTTCGTCGACCTCGTGGCCCGCATCGAGTCGGCGGCCGCCAAGCTGGACACCCCGGTGGTGATCGAGGGGTACGGGCCGCCGCCGGATGCCCGCATCGCGTCGATGTCGATCACCCCGGATCCGGGCGTCATCGAAGTCAACGTCGCGCCGAGCGCAAGCTTCGACGAGCAGCGGCAGCAGCTGGAGACGCTCTACGAGCAGGCCAGGCAGGTGCGGTTGTCCACCGAGTCGTTCGATGTGGACGGCACGCACGGCGGAACCGGCGGCGGCAACCACATCACCCTCGGAGGCATCACACCGGCCGATTCGCCGCTGCTGCGCCGGCCCGATCTGTTGGTGTCATTGCTCACCTACTGGCAGCGTCACCCCTCGCTGTCGTATCTGTTCGCCGGTCGGTTCGTCGGTCCCACTTCGCAGGCGCCACGGGTGGACGAGGGCCGCCCGGAAGCGTTGTACGAGCTGGAGATCGCGTTCGCCGAGATCGCGCGCCTCACCAGCGGGGGCGGAGCTCAAGCGTGGGTGGTCGACCGCGCCCTGAGACATCTGCTCACCGACCTCACCGGCAATACTCACCGCGCGGAGTTCTGCATCGACAAGCTCTACAACCCGGACAGCGTGCGGGGGCGCCTGGGGCTGCTGGAGTTGCGGGGTTTCGAGATGCCGCCGCACTTCCAGATGGCGATGGTGCAGTCGCTTCTGGTGCGAGCGCTGGTCGCCAGATTCTGGGAGGAGCCGTTGCGGGCCCCGCTGATCCGTCACGGTGCGAACCTGCATGGCCGCTACCTGTTGCCGCACTTCGTGATTCAGGACATCGCGCAGGTTGCGGCCGACCTGCGGGCGCACGGCATCAACTTCGACACCAGCTGGCTGGATCCCTTCACCGAGTTCCGGTTCCCGCGGGTGGGAACCGCGGTTTATGACGGGGTGGAGATCGAGCTACGCGGTGCGATCGAACCGTGGAACGTGTTGGGGGAGGAGTCGACCGGTGGCGGCACCGCCCGCTACGTGGACTCGTCGGTGGAGCGGTTCCAGGTGCGGCTGGTCGGGGCCGACCGGCACCGCTACATCGTGACCGCCAACGGTTACCCGATCCCGCTGCTGGCCACCGACAATCCCGATGTTCAAGTCGGCGGTGTGCGGTTCCGCGCCTGGCAGCCGCCCAGTGCACTGCACCCGACCATCACCGTGGACACGCCGCTGCGGTTCGAACTGGTGGACTGCGCCACCGGACAGTCCAAGGGCGGCTGCACCTACCACGTGGCCCATCCGGGCGGCCGGTCCTACGACACCCCGCCGGTCAATGCGGTCGAGGCCGAGTCACGGCGCGGCCGCCGGTTCGAGGCGACGGGGTTCACCCCCGGCACGATCGACATGGCGGACCTTCGGGAGAAGCAGGCGCGGCAATCGACTGATCTCGGCGCGCCCGGAATTCTGGATCTTCGTCGGGTGCGTACCGTTCTTAACTGATGGTTCTACGTGCGAACGGCTCACCGGAGTCCGCTCATGCCACTGGTGTTGCCGTGAACACCGGTGTCGATGTGGACGGGCTGCTGGCCGCCTACCGCGCTTCGCGGGCGCAGCGAGCGCTGTTCGATGTGCGCGACGCCGGCGCCGGAGCCGGTTACGACGAGTTGGTCGATGCCGCGGGCAACGTCCGTCCTGCCTGGCGCGAGCTGGCCGAGGGCGTCGGCGAACGTGGCCGCGACGGCCTGGACCGGTTACGCGCCGTGGTGCGCGGTCTCGTCGACAACGACGGCATCACCTACATCCAGGTGGACCGGCACGGGGAGGTGGTGACCGACGGCGACGGCACCGCCGTGCCGGGGCCGTGGCATCTCGATGCGCTGCCGCTGGTGATCTCGGCGCAGGACTGGGACTCCCTGGAATCGGGTTTGGTGCAGCGTTCTCGGCTGCTCGATGCGGTCCTCACCGACCTGTACGGGGCCCGTCGATCGATCACCAGCGGGGTTCTGCCGGCCCGATTGCTGTTCGGCCATCCCGGGTACGTGCGCGCCGCGCGCGGTATCGCGGTGCCGGGACGTCATCAGTTGTTCATGCACGGCTGCGATGTCAGCCGCGGTGGGGACGGGTCCTTCACGGTGAATGCGGACTGGACGCAGGCACCCTCGGGTGCCGGCTACGCGCTGGCCGACCGCCGGGTCATCGCCCATGCCGCCCCCGACCTGTACGAGCGGGTCGGCCCGCGACCGGCCTCGCCGTGGGCGCAGGCGCTGCGCCTGGCGTTGCTCGACGCGGCGCCCGAGGGAGCCCAAGAGCCCGTCGTGGTGGTGCTCAGCCCCGGGATCCATTCCGAGACCGCCTTCGACCAGGCCTACCTGGCCGGGGTGCTCGGCTTCCCCTTGGTGGAGAGTGCCGATCTGGTGGTGCGCGACGGCACGCTCTGGATGCGCTCGCTGGGCACCCTCAAGCGGGTGGACGTGGTGTTGCGGCGCGTCGACGCCGACTACGTGGATCCACTCGATCTGCGTCCCGATTCCCGGCTGGGAGTGGTGGGCCTGGTCGAGGTGTTGCGCCGTGGCGCGGTGACCGTGGTCAACACGCTGGGCAGCGGCATCATGGAAAGTCCCGGCGTGGCACGGTTTCTGCCGCAACTGGCCGAGTTGCTGTTGGACGAGACCCCGCAGCTGTCGACGGCCCCGATGTACTGGGGCGGCATCGACATCGAGCGCTCGCACCTGCTCACCAAGCTGACCTCGCTGCTGATCCGGCCCGTCAGCGGCGGTGAGACGATCGTCGGCCCGGCGCTGACGGCCGCCCAGCGCGACGACCTGGCCGCCCGAATCGACGCCGAGCCGGGGGAGTGGGTGGGGCAGGAGCTTCCTCAGTTCTCCACCGCACCAACCGATTACCGGGCCAAAGGGTTGTCCGCGGGCGATGTCGGCATGCGGTTGTTCACCGTGGCCCAGCGCGGCGGGTATGCCCCGATGATCGGTGGGCTGGGCTATGTGGTCGCGCCGGGAAACGCCGCCTACCGGATGAACACCCTTGCGGCCAAGGATGTCTGGGTGCGTACCCCGCAACGGGTCACCGCCGAGCGGGCCCCGGTGGTGTCGGTGGAGTTGGTGGCTCCCGGCGCGATACCCAGCCCGACGCGAGCCGTCAGTTCCCCGCGTGTCCTCTCCGATCTGTTCTGGATGGGCCGCTACGCCGAACGTGCCGAGAGCATGGCCCGCCTGCTCACCGTCACCAGGGAGCGCTACCACGAGTTCCGCTATCGCCCGGATCTGGAAGAGAGCCAGTGCGTTCCGGTGTTGCTGGCCGCGCTCGGGGCGATCACCGGAACCGACACCGGCGATACCGACGACGACCACGAGATGGTCGCGATCGCCCCGGCCACGCTCTGGTCGGCGACGGCGGACCGGCACCGGCCGGGCTCGCTCGCCCAATCGGTCGAGCGCCTCGCGTTGGCCGCCCGCGCGGTGCGTGACCAGATGTCGAACGATACCTGGATGGTGCTGGCCGGGGTCGAACGCGCCGTCCTGCGGCCGTCGGCCGCACCGCCCGAATCGTCCACCGCCGCAGACCTTTACCTCGCCAACGCGCACAGTCAGACCCTGGCCGGAATGCTGGCTCTGTCCGGGGTCGCGGCCGAGTCGATGGTGCAGGACATCGGCTGGACGATGATGGATCTCGGCAAGCGCATCGAGCGCGGCCTGGCGTTGACCGCGCTGCTGCGGGCCACCCTGACGACGATGCGCAGCGCCGAAGCCGAACGCGCGGTGACCGAGTCGACCCTGGTGGCCTGCGAATCGTCGGTGATCTACCGGCGGCGTAATCCGGGCCAGATCCGGATCTCGGCGATCGCCGAACTGGTGTTGTTCGATGCGGAGAACCCGAGGTCGTTGATCTATCAGCTGGAGCGACTCCGCTCAGGTCTCAAGGCGCTGCCCGGATCGTCGGGTTCGTCGCGCTCGGAACGTCTGGTCGACGAACTGGCCACCCGGTTGCGCCGGATCGACCCGGCCGACCTCGAGGAGGTTGCCGCGGACGGGACCCGGGCTGAATTGACCGCCCTGCTGGACGGGATGCATACCGGTCTGCGGGATCTGTCCGGCGTCATCACCGCGGCGCACCTGTCGCTGCCCGGTGGCATGCAGCCGCTGTGGGGCCCCGACGAACGGCGGCTGGTGCCATGACCGAACCCGGCACCCGGTGCTATGACATCACGCATCGCACGATCTACCGGTACTCCGACGACGTGACGAGCTCCTACGGCCGCGGGTTCCTCACGCCCCGTGATCTGGACTGGCAGCGCTGCCTGTCGCACGAGCTGGTGATCGACCCGGACGCGGCCGATCGGTCCACCAGCCGCGACGTCTACGGCAACATCAGCTCGTATTTCCATGTCACCGAACGCCACCGCACGTTGAGCATCACCAGTCACTCGGTGGTGGAGGTGGATCCGCCTGCGCCCGAATGGTATTCCGGTGCCTCGGCCCGGGCGCCGTGGGAGCTGGCCCGACCGGTCGGCGGCGACGGTGCGCTCGCCGCCGAGTTCACCCTGGACCTCTCGCCGCCCGAGATCACCGACGCGGTGCGGGAGTACGCGGCACCGAGCTTCGTGCCGGGACGGCCGCTGATCGAGGTGCTGCGCGAGCTGACGTCGAGGATCTACGCCGACTTCACCTACCGGTCGGGCTCGACCACCGTTTCTACCCAGGTGGCCGAGGTGCTCGCGGCTCGTGAGGGGGTGTGTCAGGACTTCGCCCGGCTGGCGATCGCCTGCCTGCGAGCCAACGGCCTGGCCGCCAGCTATGTCTCCGGCTATCTGGCCACCGATCCGCCGCCGGGCAAGGAGCGCATGATCGGGGTGGATGCGACCCATGCCTGGACGTCGGTGTGGACGCCACAGAATGTCTGGCTGGGAATGGATCCCACGAACGACCAGATGGTCGACGAGCGCTACATCGTGGCCGGATTCGGCCGCGACTACGCCGATGTGCCCCCGCTGCGCGGCATCATCTACACGGATTCGGACAGTAGCGTGATCGAGGTGTCCGTGGATGTGGCGCCGTACTCGCCCGATCGAGGAGGTTCCCTGCGTGCGTGATTTCACCTGCCCGAGCTGCGGCCAGCATCTCGCCTTCGAGAACTCCCTGTGCCTGTCGTGCGGCAGTGCACTGGGGTTCTCACTCGACGACACGGCGTTGCTGGTCATCACCGACACCGATCAGAACGGTCACGCCGGTGCCGTGGATGAGGATCAATATCAGCTGTGCGCGAATCTGCATCTGGCCGAATGCAATTGGCTCGTCCGGATCGGACAGGGGGACCAGCTGTGCGCCTCGTGCGCACTGACCCGGACCCGGCCTGCCGATACTGATACCGCGGCCCTGGCGTCGTTCGCCGAGGCGGAGCGGGCCAAGCGCCGGCTGATCGCCGAATTGCACGAGTTGAAACTGCCGATCGTCGGCCGTGACCAGGACCCCGAGTTCGGCCTGGCGTTCGACCTGCTGTCCAGTGAATCCGAGAAGGTCTTCACCGGCCACCACAACGGGGTCATCACCCTCGATCTCGCCGAGGGCGACGATGTGCACCGCGAGCAGTTGCGCATCGCGATGGCCGAGCCGTACCGAACCTTGTTGGGCCACTTCCGTCATGAGATCGGGCATTATTACTTCTATCGCCTGGTCGCTCCGTCATCGGAGTACTCCGTGCGGTTCGGTGAGTTGTTCGGGGACCCGGACGCCGACTATAAAGCCGCGCTGGACCGGCATTACCAGAACGGCCCCCCTGCGGGCTGGGAGGACGATTTCGTCTCGTCCTACGCCACCATGCACGCCGCAGAGGATTGGGCCGAGACCTTCGCGCACTATCTGCACATCCGCGACACCCTCGATACCGCGGCGGCTTTCGGGTTCGCCCCGGCCGGAGCGACGTTCGAGCGGAAGATTCTGGGGCCCAGCGGTTTCGACACCATCATCGAGATGTGGCTGCCGCTGGCGTGGTCGTTGAACATGGTGAACCGGTCGATGGGCCACGACGATCTGTACCCGTTCGTGTTGCCGCCCGCGGTGCTGGAGAAGATGCGGCTCGTGCACACCGTGATCGAAGAGGTCACCGCTTAGCCTGGGCCAGCATCGCGTGTGCGAGGCGGGAGAGTGCCCCGCTGATCTGATCGACGCTGAGTCCGCGTGCCCGCTGGTGGGCGAAATTCTCCGCTGCCAGCGGGGCCAGCAACACGTCGACCAGTGAATCGGGTTCGGCGACATCGGCTTCCGTCAGTAACGCGCGCACGTGCGCGGCCCAGAACCCGTATGCGCCGGTGGTGTATCGCGCGCCTCCGGCCTCGGCGCCCAGCGCCAGGTCGGCGTGAGTGTCCAGCAGGGTGACCATCGCGGTGTAGAACGCGGCGAGCCGGTCGGCCGGAGCCGCGCCGGGCCCCAGTGGCGGGTCGCCCGAGATCAGCTGCTGTTGCAGGGTGCGCTCGTGCTCGTCGAGCAGGGCCAGGGCGATGGCCGCGGTGCTGGGGTAGCGCCGGTAGAGCGTTCCGCGTCCGACCCCGGCCGCGGTGGCGATGTGGTCCATAGTGACGGTCCGGGGATCGCGCGTGGTGAACACACTGGCCGCTGCGGCAAGGATTTTCGCGCGGTTGCGCGCCGCGTCCGCCCGCTCCGTGCCGTTCCGCTCGGACCCGGCCTCGTCGGTCGCAAGGAGGTCTGCGCCGATTTCCATCACTGCACTGTAACCGATGGCCGGAATAAGTGGACAATTTGTCCGGTTGTGGCTCATGCTCAACCGGACAAATTGTCCAGTTATTTGGAGGTTGCCATGACCACGCTTCTTCACGTCGACGCGAGCGCCCGTACGCGCTCCATCAGTCGCCAGATCGGTGCGGAGTTCGCCCAGGCCTGGCGCGCCGCGCGACCCGACGGGCGGTACCTGTACCGCGATGTGGCGAGAGATCCGGTGCCGTTCATCGATGAGGGCTGGACGGAGCTCTGTGACGCGGTGCTGGCCGCGGGCAGCACCGATCTGGACCGGCTCGAAGAGTTGGCGGGTACCCCGGGACGCGCGGCCGCGTGGGCGGTCGTGCAACCGCTGCTGGAAGAGATCCGCGCGGCCGACATCGTCCTGATCGCCACCCCGATGTACAACTACTCGATCCCGGCCTCACTCAAAGCCTGGCTCGATCAGGTGACGTTTCCGCGAATGTCCCTGGCGCCCAGGCGCTTCGTGGTGACGACCGCCCGTGGCGGGGCCTACTCGCCCGGCGCTCCCAAGGCCGCGTTCGACTACCAGGAACGGTTTCTGCGGGATTTCTTCGCCGGCCACTACGCGGTCACCGACACTGTGTTCATCAATGCCGAGATGGCCAATGCCCGGGTAGATCCCGCGCTGGCTCAGTTCCGGGACGCACACGACAAGTCGCTGTCCGCTGCGCTGTCCGCGGCGCGTATGCTGGCCGTGGAGTACGCGAAATGAGTTGGCTACTGCTGGGTTTGGCCGGACTGGTCGAGATTGCCTGGTCGCAGAGCATCAAGCCGACCGACGGATTCACCCGGCCGCTGCCCACCGTGGTCTGTGTGGCGATCGGGGCGCTCTCGGTGTATCTGCTGTCGCTGGCGATGCGGGGACTTCCGGTCGGCACCGCGTATGCGGTCTTCACCGGAATCGGTGCGGTCGGCGCGATCGCGCTCGGCGTGCTGATCCATCGGGACCCGTTGAGCGCGGGGCGCGCGCTGGCCCTGTCGATGATCGTCGGCGGAATCGTGCTCGCCCGGTTCACGAATCCCGACTGAGCCCGCTCGCGGCCAGATAGGCGCGCCCGCGTGGGGCGAGCCGGTAGCCGACGTCGAGGCTGATGGTCAGGCCCAGCCCCTTGAGTTGGCGCACGCGGCGCTTGAACCGGGGCACCTCAAGGCCGAGGCGCGCTGCCAGATCGGGGGCGCGGACGGCCTCGTTGGCCGCGATCAGCTCGAGGTACTGACGCGTCCACGGTTCGGTGACCGCGTCCCAGCGGGCCAGCCGGGCCGAGATCGCCGCGACGTCGGCATCGGTGGGCGCGTCGTCGGCGGCGAGTTCGGGCCGTTCGTCCGGCCCGAGGTACGACACCCCGATGAGGTAGGTGTGCGTGGCGGGCCTGCGATCGAGCTGAGCCTGCGCCGTCGTCGCATCCGGATAGCCGGCAGCCCGGGCCTGCGCGGCGGTCACCCGGTAGTCACCCGGACGTTCGGTGACCGACTCGATCCGAATCGTGCCGGCCTGCGTGCGTTGGGTTCCGCCGGGCTTGGCCCGGGGCCGGTCCCAGCGTCGGACCACCAGCGAGATGGTCCCGTCGGCAATGCCATCGGCAGTCCGCCGATCTAACAGCACGATCACGATCGTATGTCGCAACCCCGTGATCGTCGTCGGCGTTTCTACGATCGCCGCGTGACTGATCGCTACGGTTCCGACATCCTGTCCCGAAACCCGCACAAGCCCAAGCTGACTCGATCCACGGAGCAGCCGGCGGAAAAGGGCCTGGTCGTCGAGGACGCCCAGAGCGGATACGTGGGTGCTGTGGTACGGATCGAGGGCGGTCGGGTCGAGCTCGAAGACCGCCGCGGCAAAGTCCGGGCCTTCCCGATGGGCCCGGGTTTCCTGATCGACGGCAAGCCGGTGAGCCTCGTGGTGCCCAAACGCACCGCGGCGCCGGCCCGTACGGCGTCCGGATCGGTCGCGGTACCCAATGCCAAGGCCCGCGTCGCGCTCGCCAGCCGGATCTACGTCGAGGGCCGCCACGACGCCGAGCTCGTCGAGCAGGTCTGGGGCGCCGACCTGCGCATCGAGGGCGTTGTCGTCGAATACCTCGGCGGCGTCGACGACCTGGCCGACATCGTGGCCGAGTTCGCGCCCGGGCCGGGGCGTCGGCTGGGGGTGCTGGTCGATCACCTGGTCACCGGCTCCAAGGAGGCCCGCATCGCCGAAGCGGTGAGCCGCGGCCCGGGCGGTGCGCACACGCTGGTGGTCGGGCACCCGTTCGTCGACATCTGGCAGTCCGTCAAGCCGGCCCGGCTCGGGATGAAGGCCTGGCCGACAATCCCGCGCAACGTTGAGTGGAAACACGGCATCTGCGAGGCCCTGGGCTGGCCGCACCAGGACCAGGCCGACATCGCCCGGGCCTGGCAGCGGATCCGCGGCCGGGTCCGCGACTGGAACGACCTGGAGCCCGCGCTGATCGGCCGGGTCGAGGAGCTCATCGATTTCGTGACGGCACCGGCGTAGCTTCGTCGCTCCGGCGTGGTAAGCAGAAGGCGTGTCCGACAGTTTGTTCGACGTGCCAGGTGACCCAGGGGCCGACGCCCCGGGTGCGTTGGCCGCGCCCGGCACCGCACCCCTGGCGGTGCGGATGCGCCCGGCCGGGCTCGACGAGGTTGTCGGCCAAACCCATCTGTTGCAGGCTGGTTCGCCGTTGCGCCGCCTGGTGGAGGGGTCGGGCGCCGCGTCGGTCATCCTCTACGGTCCGCCCGGCACCGGCAAGACCACCCTGGCCTCGCTGATCTCGCAGGCCACCGGCCGCCGGTTCGAGGCACTGTCGGCGCTCAGCGCCGGGGTCAAAGAGGTCCGTGCCGTGATCGATGTGGCGCGGCGCGCGGCCGTTCACGGCGAACAGACCGTGCTGTTCATCGACGAGGTGCACCGCTTCTCCAAGACCCAGCAGGACGCGCTGCTGGCGGCGGTGGAGAACCGGGTGGTGCTGTTGGTCGCCGCCACCACCGAGAACCCGTCGTTCTCGGTGGTCGCCCCGCTGCTCTCACGGTCACTGATCCTGCAACTGCAGCCGCTGACCCCACAGGACATCGAGACCGTGCTGCGCCGCGCGATCACCGACCCACGCGGTCTTGGGGGTGCGGTCGACGTCACCGACGAGGCCGTCGATCTCCTGGTCCAGCTCTCCGCAGGGGATGCGCGCCGGGCACTGACGGCGTTGGAGGTGGCGGCCGAGCCGGGTGAAAAAGTGACGGTCGAGATCATCGAGCAGTCGCTGGACAAGGCCGCGGTGCGCTACGACCGCGACGGCGATCAGCACTACGACGTCGTCAGCGCCTTCATCAAGTCGGTCCGGGGATCCGACGTCGACGCGGCGTTGCATTACCTGGCCCGGATGCTGGTGGCGGGGGAGGACCCACGCTTCGTGGCGCGCCGATTGATGATCCTGGCCAGCGAGGACATCGGGATGGCCGATCCCACCGCGCTGCAGACCGCGGTCGCCGCCGCCCAGACCGTACAGCTGATCGGCATGCCCGAGGCGCAGCTGACGCTGGCGCATGCCACCGTGCATCTGGCCACCGCACCCAAGTCCAATGCGGTGACCACCGCGCTCGGCGCGGCGATGAACGACATCCGAGCCGGCAAGGCCGGGCTGGTGCCCCCGCATCTGCGGGACGGGCATTACTCGGGTGCGCAGAAGCTCGGCAACGCCGTCGGCTACAAATACGCCCACGATCACCCCGATGGTGTTGTGCCGCAACAGTATCCGCCAGACGAGCTGGTGGGGACGGACTACTACCAGCCGACCGGACGCGGATTCGAACGCGAGCTGACCACCCGGGTGGACAAGCTTCGGGCCATCATCCGGCGCATCCGGCGCTGAGCTCGGCAGTCTGAAACCTTGACAGGTCCAAAAGTGGCCTCTAGCTTAGTAGTCAATCAATTGGTTGATCAACGGAAAGATTGACTATTGGAGCGTGATGTGGATGCCGAGGACAACCTCGACCGGGCTTTCCTGGCTCTTGCCGATCCGGTCCGGCGGGCGATGGTGGCGCGCCTGTCCCGCGGCCCGGCCACCGTGAACGAACTGGCCGAACCTTTCGCGATCACGAAACAAGCGGTCTCGAAACACATTCAGGTGCTCGAACAAGCCGGCCTGGTTACCAGGACCCGGGACGCGCAGCGTCGGCCGGTCCATCTGGACGCGGCTGCGCTGGAAGGGCTGACCGCATGGATCGACCGATATCGGCTCGACGCCGAACGAAACTACCGCCGGCTCGATGAGCTGCTGGCCCGAATGGCAGCGAAGGCAACTGACGAACCCGAGGAGAAACACCAATGACCAACGCGCTCAACCTGACTGCCCCCGTCGACACCTTGGCGATGGAGTTCACCCGCCCCTTCGACGCACCGGTCGACGCACTGTTCCGGGCCCACGCCGAGCCCGAGCTGGTCACCCAGTGGCTGGGGCCCCGTGGGCTTGAAATGCGAATCGACCACTGGGATTTCCGCACCGGTGGCGGCTATCGCTACGTGCACTCCGACGCCTCCGGCAGCTACGCGTTCAACGGGGTGTATCACGTCGTGCGCCCGAACGAACTCATCATCCAGACCTTCGAATTCGAAGGCGCCCCGGCCATGGTGAACATCGAGTTCATGTGGTTCGAGGACCTGGGCAACGGCCGCAGCCAACTACGCGGGCGTTCGATCTGCCCCAATACCGAGGCCCGCGATGCGCTGTTGTCCTCGGGCATGGAAGGCGGCATGACCGAGGGTTACGAACGCCTCGACGAGCTGCTGGCCGCACGATAAATGCGGCCGGGCGAAATCAGCGGAGGATGCCTGAGCCTCGCCCGCCGAACAGCCCGCTCCTCCTGCGCCCCATCAACGCGGACACGAGGGCAACCCCGAGCGCGGCCACGATGACCTGGACCAGGAGCTCGAGCCAGTCGACACCGCTGGTCACCGTCGGGATGCCCATGGCGCGCGCAAGTGCGGTGCCGATGAACGCCGACACAATGCCGACGAGGATCGTCACCAGAATTCCTATGGGTTGTCTGCCGGGCACGATCAACCGGCCGATCAGGCCGACGACGATGCCGATCAGAATGGCGCTGATGATGCCGGTGATGGTCATGGTTTCCTCCGCGGCTGGGTTGGGCTGACCAGGGAAGTACCCCGCACCGTCACAATGCAAACGGCGCCGTCAATTGCTATTCGTCGGCGCTTCAGGCCATCTCGGGTACGCGCAGGTGGGCGAGCACGAGTTCGAATTCTCCGACATCGATCTGATCGGCGCTGAGGTCGCGTAGCCGCGCGGTACGCAGGGCGCGCGCCTGATCGCGGTTGTGGTCCATCGCCTCAGCGCTGTCGAAAGTGGCCGAGGACACCGCCCGTCCCGAGGCCCTGTCGAGCATCAGGCTGGCGCTGCAGAAGCCCTCCAGGTCTTCCATCGCGGGCAACACCGACGCGCGGTAGAAGTCCACGGCCCGGTCGAACAGCTCGGGGCGGGTTCGCAGCCACGTCGCACGTACGCAGGCGCCGGGGCCGGAGTACTGCTCGCGGTGCACCACCGCGATCTCCCATTCGTCGACTGTGGCGGTGCCGGCGAAGGCCTCCACCACCCGATGGCGCATCGGCGCTATGGCGGCGGCGCTGGCGTGCATGGCGTCTTCCGAACGCCACGCTGTGGTGAGGACACACTGGCCCGATTCCCGGTTCGCCATCAGGGACAGGCCCACGCAGCCGTCGACGGTGTCGAGGGCGGGCATGACCTCGTCGCGGACGACGGCGATGCCGGCATTGACGGCCTGGGTGCGCGCCGCGATCGTGGTTGAGCGTGCGAACACGATCCACCCCTTCCTGCCAGGGCGGCGCCCCGGTGGCGCCACCGGTTCCACCCCCAACCTTCCTCCGCTGCGTCGCAGGTCGCAATGGTGTGGCGGGCGGCTCGTAGGCTGGGCCGATGGATACCGACGTGATCGACGTGGACACCTCGCGGCGGCGCATCGTCGATCTCACCGACTCGGTGCGCGAGTTCTGCGGTGCGCACCGCGACGGCCTGTGCAACGTGTTCGTCCCGCACGCGACTGCCGGCGTGGCCATCATCGAGACCGGTGCCGGGTCCGACGACGACCTGCTCGATACCCTGGAACGGTTGTTGCCGCGCGACGATCGCTACCGGCACAGCCACGGATCGTTCGGCCATGGTGCGGATCACGTGCTGCCCGCCCTGGTATCGCCGTCGGTCACGCTGCCGGTCCAGGCCGGCCGACCGCTGCTGGGAACCTGGCAGAGCGTGGTGCTGGTTGATCTGAACCGCGACAACCCGCAGCGTTCGGTGCGGCTCAGCTTTCTGGGGACATGACGCCCGTCGCCCTTTTCCGGGGTGAACGCGCAGAACGGTAATGTAAAGCGGTCGAACTGGTGGTTGCCTGCGCAACCCCAGCCACCCACGAACACGAGGACACGAGCAACGTGCAGACACACGAGATCAGGAAGCGCTTCCTCGATCATTTCGTGAAGGCGGGCCACACTGAGGTGCCCAGCGCCTCGGTGATCCTCGACGACCCCAACCTGTTGTTCGTCAACGCCGGCATGGTGCAGTTCGTGCCTTACTTCCTCGGCGCCCGTACGCCGCCGTGGGACCGCGCCACCAGCGTGCAGAAGTGCATCCGCACCCCCGACATCGACGAGGTGGGCATCACCACCCGGCACAACACCTTCTTCCAGATGGCCGGCAACTTCTCGTTCGGCGACTACTTCAAGAAGGGCGCCATCGAGCTGGCCTGGACCTTGCTGACCAATCCGGTCAGCGAGGGCGGTTACGGGTTCGATCCGGAAAGGCTGTGGGCAACGGTCTATCTGGACGACGACGAGGCGATCCAGCTGTGGCAGGAAGTCGCCGGGCTGCCGCTGGAGCGCATCCAGCGCCGCGGCATGGCCGACAACTACTGGTCGATGGGTATTCCCGGCCCGTGTGGGCCGTGTTCGGAGATCTACTACGACCGCGGGCCCGAATACGGGATCGAGGGCGGCCCCGAGGCCAACGAGGACCGCTACATCGAGATCTGGAATCTCGTGTTCATGCAGAACGAGCGCGGCGAGGGCACCTCGAAGGACGATTTCGAGATCCTCGGCCCGCTGCCGCGCAAGAACATCGACACCGGCATGGGCGTCGAACGCATCGCCTGCCTGCTGCAGGGCGTGGACAACGTCTACGAGACCGACCTGGTGCGCCCGGTGATCGATCTGGTCGCCGGGATCGCCCCGCGCGGTTACGGCAAGGGCAGCCACGAGGACGACGTCCGCTACCGCATCATCGCCGACCACAGCCGCACGGCGGCCATCATCATCGGCGACGGGGTCAGCCCGGGCAACGAGGGCCGCGGCTACGTGCTGCGCCGCCTGCTGCGCCGCATCATCCGCGCGGCCAAGCTGCTCGGTGTCGAGCAGCCCATCATGGGCCAGCTGATGACCACGGTGCGCGACGAGATGGGCCCGTCGTACCCGGAACTCGTCACCGACTTCGAGCGCATCAACCGGATCGCCGTCGCCGAGGAGACCGCGTTCAACCGGACCCTGGTCGCGGGCTCGCGGCTGTTCGACGACGCCGCCGCGGCGACCAAGAAATCGGGCACGACGGTGCTGTCCGGCAGCGACGCCTTCACCCTGCACGACACCTACGGCTTCCCGATCGACCTGACGCTGGAGATGGCGGCCGAGGCCGGCCTGTCCGTCGACGAGCAGGGCTTCCGGACGCTGATGGCCGAGCAGCGGCAGCGGGCCAAGGCCGATGCCGCCGCCCGCAAGCAGGCTCACACCGATCTGTCGGCCTACCGCGAGCTGGTCGACGCCGGGCCCACCGAATTCACCGGCTTCGACGAATTGTCCACAGAAGCAAGGATTCTCGGCATCTTTGTGGACGGTAAGCGGGTACCGGTGGTGACCCACGAAGGCCTGGATGCCGATCGGGTCGAGCTGATCCTCGACCGCACCCCGTTCTACGCCGAGTCCGGCGGCCAGATCGCCGACGAAGGAACGATTTCCGGCACGGGTGCCTCGGTCACCGCCAAGGCTGCCGTCACCGACGTGCAGAAGATCGCCAAAACCCTGTGGGCGCACCGGATCAACGTCGAGTCGGGCGAATTCGTCGAGGGCGACACCGTCACCGCCGCAGTGGATCCCAAGTGGCGTCACGGCGCCACCCAGGGGCACTCCGGCACCCACATGGTGCACGCCGCGCTGCGACAGGTGCTGGGCCCCACGGCAGTTCAGGCCGGTTCGCTGAACCGGCCCGGCTACCTGCGGTTCGATTTCAACTGGCAGGGTGCGCTCACCGACGATCAGCGGACGCAGATCGAAGAGGTCACCAACGAGGCCGTGGAGGCCGACTACCAGGTGAACACGTTCATCACGGCCCTGGACAAGGCCAAGGCGATGGGCGCGATGGCGATGTTCGGGGAGAACTATCCCGACCAGGTACGGGTGGTCGACATCGGCGGTCCGTTCTCGCTGGAACTCTGCGGCGGCACCCACGTGCGCAACTCGGCCCAGATCGGCCCGGTGACCATCCTCGGAGAGTCCTCGGTTGGATCCGGTATTCGCCGGGTCGAGGCCTACGTCGGCCTCGATTCCTTCCGCCACCTGGCCAAGGAACGCGCTCTGATGGCAGGCCTGGCCTCGTCGCTCAAGGTGCCCTCCGAAGAGGTGCCCGCCCGGGTGGCGAACCTGGTCGAGCGACTCAAGGCCGCCGAGAAGGAACTGGACAAGGCCCGGCTGGCCAACGCCAGGGCCGCGGCGGCCAACGCGGCTGCCGGCGCCGAGACCATCGGCAAGGTCCGGGTCGTCGCGCAGCGGATGGCCGGCGGCATGTCGGGCGGTGATCTGCGCACCCTGGTCGGCGACATCAAGGGCAAGCTCGGCAGCGATCCTGCGGTGATCGCGCTGATCGCCGAGGGCGAGGACGACGCGGTGCCCTTCGTGGTCGCGGTCAACCCGGCCGCTCAGGATCTGGGGCTGCGCGCCAACGAACTGGTCAAACCGTTCAGCGCGGCGGTCAACGGCCGCGGCGGCGGCAAAGCGGACATGGCACAAGGTTCCGGTAAGGGGGCGGCGGGTATCGACGCGGCATTAGCCGCGCTGCGCGCCGAGATCGGCCGGAGTTAGCTTCGTGTCCGACACGGTCGACGACCGACTACCGGACCGTCCAGGGGATGACGACCCCGGACGCGGGCGGCGCATCGGCATCGACGTCGGGACCGTGCGGATCGGTGTGGCCAGCTGCGATCCCGACGGGATATTGGCCACCCCCGTCGAGACCGTTCAGCGGGACAAGCGGGACCGGTCAGGTAAGCACCTGCGCAGACTGGTCAAGCTGATCGGCGAGTACGAGGCAGTCGAGGTCATCGTCGGACTGCCGCGCACGCTCGCCGACCGGGCCGGAAGCTCAGCCGTCGATGCCGTCGAACTGGCCGATCTGCTGGCCCGTCGAATCGCCCCGATACCGGTGCGGATGGCCGACGAGCGGCTCACTACTGTGACGGCTCAACGGTCGTTGCGTGAGGCGGGGGTTCGGGCAAAGGGACAGAAGGCGATGATCGACCAGGCCGCTGCGGTGGGCATTCTGCAGAGCTGGCTGGATCAGCGACGTGCGGCTCTGGCTGCGCGCGGAGAGGGCATGGATGGCTGAGAAGTGGGGTGCCAACAAGGCGAAGCCCGAGGCGATCGGACCGCCGCGTCGCGGGTTGAGCAAGGCCGAGCGGGCCCGCAAAGCGCGCAACGACCGGAAGCGACGCATCACCCGGGGCTTCTCCATCGCAGCGCTCATCGTCGTCATGATCGGTGCGGTGTTCCTGGGTTCCAAGCTGTGGCACAGCATGTCGGGCAGTGCCAACGACTACGCGGGTGACGGCGTGGCCGACATCGTCGTCCAGGTCCACGACGGCGATTCCACGACGGCCATCGCCAAGACCCTGCAGGACAAGAAAGTGGTCGCCACGGTCAAGGCCTTCGTGGACGCAGCGCACAAGAACGAGGCGATCTCGGAGATCCAGCCCGGCTTCTACAAGCTCCGCACCGAAATTCCGGCCGCCAATGCCGTTGAGCGCCTGGTAGATCCGGAGAGCCGGGTGGGCAAGCTCACTATTCCGGAGGGTCGTCAGCTCGACGACACGGCCGACGTCAAGACCAAGGCCGTCACCGAAGGGGTCTTGACGCTCATCTCGCAGGCCTCCTGCGTCGAACTCGACGGCAAGCAGCGTTGCGTGCCGGTGGAGGAGCTGCGGGCAGCCGCGCAGACGGCACCGGCGGCGGCGCTGGCCGTACCCGACTGGGCAGCCGGTCCGGTCGCGGCGATGCCCAACGACCACCGGCGGTTGGAAGGGCTGATCGCCCCAGGCACCTGGAACGTCGACCCCGCAGGCACGGCGCAGGACATCCTGTCCACCTTGATCGGGGGCAGTGCCACCCTCTACACACAGAGCGGCCTGCTCGACACCGCAGCGGCGATGCAGATGTCGCCGTATCAGATCCTCACCGTCGGATCCCTCGTGCAACGTGAGGCCAAGCCGCAGGACTTCGCCAAGGTCGCTCGGGTGATCTACAACCGGCTGGCCGAACACCGCAAGCTGGAGTTCGACTCGACCGTGAACTACCCGCTGGATCGCCAGGAAGTGGCGACCACCGATGACGACCGCGCCAAGACCACGCCGTGGAATACCTATATGAGCCAAGGGCTTCCGCAGACCCCGATCTGTTCGCCGGGCACCGATGCGCTGGCCGCCGCCGAGCGTCCGGCCGAGGGGGACTGGCTGTACTTCGTGACCATCGACATGCAGGGCACCACGCTGTTCACCCGTGACTACGAGCAACACCTGGCCAACATCGAGCAGGCGCAGCACAACGGTGTGCTCGACAGTGCAAGGTAGCGCCCGCAAAGCAGCCGTCCTGGGCTCGCCGATCACCCACTCACGTTCGCCGCAACTGCATCTGGCGGCGTACCGGGCGCTGGGGCTGACGTCCTGGACCTACGAGCGCATCGAGTGCACGGCCGAACAACTGCCGGGCCTCGTCGGTGGGCTCGGACCGGAATGGGTCGGGGTGTCGGTCACCATGCCGGGCAAGTTCGCGGCGCTGGAGTTCGCCGATCAGCGCACCGATCGCGCCGCATTGGTGGGTTCGGCCAACACTCTGGTCCGGATGCCCGCGGGTGGCTGGCGCGCCGACAACACCGATGTCGACGGGGTGATCGGAGCGCTCGGCACGGCCGGCGACGCGGCACTGGTGATCGGATCCGGCGGCACCGCCCCGGCTGCTGTGGTGGCCCTGGCCGAACTCGGCGTGCAGCGGATCACCGTCGTCGCGCGCAGTGCGGGCAAGGCGGCCCGGCTGGTCGAGTTGGCCGGCCGGTGCGGCGCGCACGGCAGCTGGTGCGACATCGGCAGCGGCGCACTCGCGGACGCGGTCGCCACCGCGGATGCGGCCGTCAGCACCATCCCGGCGGACGCGGCCGCCCCCTACGCGGACACACTGGCCGCGGTGCCGCGCGTGCTCGATGCCATCTACGACCCGTGGCCGACGCCGCTGGCCGCGGCCGTCGAAGCCGCAGGCGGCGAGGCGATCAACGGGCTGCAGATGCTGCTGAACCAGGCCTTCGCTCAGGTGGAGCAGTTCACCGGGATGCCCGCTCCCAAAGAGGCGATGCGCGCCGCGCTGGGCTGAGCCGTCACGGGACGAACGTTCCCCGGTGGTAGGAGCTGTGGAGGTACTCCTTGGATCCAACCAAGCGGGCCAGCGGGGTCTGGACCGTGTCCTCGGTGTCGACCAGTTCGGCGATCGAAGCCAGGTCGTAGCGCGGGCACCAGCCCAGATCGGCGCGAGCCTTGGTGTTGTCGTAAACGCGGTCGATGCGGGTGGGGAAGCGCCAACCGCGCCGCGCCCACACCTCCGCGACCCGGGGAGCGCGGCGGGCGAAGACAGCGGCCGCATCAGTCCGCAGCTGCTCCAGGTCTTCTGGCACGAACGGTGTGGTGGCCGAGACGATGTAGCGGCCGAACCCGATTCGGTCGGCGGCCGCTGCGGCCAGCAGGTGCGCGTCGACTGCGTCTTCCAGCGCAACCCGGCGGGTCGCGTATTCGTCGGCCTTGACGTTCGCGTCGGTCCGGCCCTCGTGGGCATCGGGCCGGTCGTCACCCTCCGGGAAGAACCGGGCCACCCGCAACACGACGCTGGGTAACCCGTGATTGCGGTGGGCCAGCTGGCACAGGTCCTCGGCGGCGGCCTTCGTGACGCCGTACATGTTCTTTGGCGCCGGCGCCACCGACTCGTCGATCCAAGCCGCCGGTCGCTGGGCGTCGGGCACCAGCGCATCGCCGAAAACCGTTGTGGAAGAGGACATCACGAATGCTCGGACGCCCGCGTCCGCAGCCGCCTCGAGGAGCGCCAGGGTTCCGCTGACATTCGTGTCGATGAATGCCTGTCCGGGCACGAATGCCAGCTGGGGTTTGTGCAACGTAGCGGTGTGGAGCACGACGTCGATGCCTGCCATTGCCGCCCGGACCGCTTCGGTGTCGGTGACCGAACCCACGATGTCCGTCCACGGCGAGGGGCGGACGTCCATACCCACCACGTCTTCGCCGCGGTCGCGGAGGGTGCGCACGATCGCCTCCCCGAGATGGCCGGAACTGCCGGTGACCAGCGTGCGCACTCCTCGACCGTGTCATACCGCCGCAAGCGATTTTCCGGGCGGCGCCGGGGAATCCGTAGTGCTCCAGCCGAATAAGCGCATTCCCGCTTGCCTGGCCGCACTTAGCCTCGGTTGATGGGGGTGGGGATAGCCGTTCTCGCGGCCGGCTGGCTACTTGCACTGAGCGGTTACGACATCGCCGAACGCAGGCTGCCGAACTGGCTGACGCTGCCGGGCGCGGTGCTGGTCTTGGTAGTGGCAACCGTGGCCGGACGCGGTGGTCCCGCGCTCGCCGGCGCTGCGGCATTGTCGGCGCTGTACCTGGCCGTGCATCTGGTCGCCCCGCGGGCCATGGGTGGTGGGGATGTGAAACTGGCGATCGGTTTGGGCGCGATGACCGGGGCGTTCGGGACGGACGTGTGGTTGTTGGCGGCACTCGCGGCACCGATGTGCACCGCGGTGCTGGCGTTGGCTGCCGCCCTGCGTGGCATTCGGACGGTGCCGCACGGACCGTCGATGTGCGCGGCGAGTGCCGCCGCGGTAGCCCTGGTCCTGGCCTAGCCGCATCGTCGCCGGCAGGCGCGAATTGGTGCGATTGACCCGTGGAATCCCTGGTTACGCTCATCTCCGGTATCGAGTCGTCCCGGGGGGAGTTCGCATGTCACAACCGCATTGGCCACAAGCCGCGCCGCAGTATCCGCCGCCACCGGCGGTGCCGGTTTTCCGCGTGGAGACGACCCGGCACACCGGCATGTTGATCTTGTGGTTCAACCAGACCCGTGTGGTGACCGGGACCGCCGAACAGTGCGAGGCCGCCCTGACCAGTGCCCAGCGGCACAACCTTGTTCTGGGCTGGTGGAGCTTCCTGTCGATCCTGTTCATGAACTGGCTCTCGCTGCTGAGCAACGTGGGTGCGCGGGCCAAACTGCGCAAGGATGTCGAGCAGGCGCAGGCCTACGCGCAGTGGTGGTATCAGTACGGTCAGCAGCAGAGCGCACCGCAGCAGCCGCAACAGCAATAGGCCGTATGCGTCACGTTTGACCACGGATTTCTGGAGGCAAACCCCGACGTGGGAGAATGACACCCGTGTTGCGTTGGACCACAGCTGGTGAATCCCACGGCCGCGCCCTGGTGGCCATGCTCGAAGGGATGGTCGCCGGCGTGCCCATCACTTCCGAGGAGATCGGGGCACAGCTCAAGCGCCGTCGCCTCGGCTACGGCCGGGGCGCCCGGATGAAGTTCGAACAGGACCAGGTCACCATGCTGGCCGGGGTGCGTCATGGCACCACCCTGGGTGGGCCGATCGCCATCGAGATCGGCAACACCGAGTGGCCCAAGTGGGAGACCGTGATGTCTCCGGACCCGGTCGACCCCGCCGAACTCGACGTGGCGCGTAACGCCCCGCTGACCCGTCCCCGCCCGGGGCACGCCGACTACGCCGGCATGCTCAAGTACGGCTTCGACGACGCCCGTCCCGTGCTGGAACGTGCCAGTGCCCGCGAGACCGCTGCCCGCGTCGCGGCAGGCACCGTGGCCCGGGCCTTCCTGCGTGCCGCGCTCGGTGTCGAGGTGGTCTCGCACGTCATCTCCATCGGCGCATCCAAGCCGTACGACGGCCCGCCGCCGCAGTTCTCCGACCTGGACCAGATTGACGCGAGTCCCGTTCGGGCGTTTGACGAGGCTGCTGAAGCCTCGATGATCGCCGAGATCGAGGCCGCCAAGAAGGACGGCGACACCCTCGGTGGCGTCGTCGAGGTCGTGGTCGAGGGGCTGCCGATAGGGCTGGGCTCGTTCACCAGCGGCGACAACCGCCTCGACAGCCAGCTCGCGGCCGCGGTGATGGGCATCCAGGCGATCAAGGGTGTGGAGATCGGCGACGGCTTCGAGACCGCCCGCCGCCGCGGCAGCGTGGCCCACGACGAGATGTACCCCGGCCCCGACGGAGTCCTGCGCTCGACGAACCGGGCCGGTGGCCTGGAAGGCGGCATGACCAACGGCCAGGCCCTGCGGGTCCGGGCCGCGATGAAGCCCATCTCGACCGTCCCCCGGGCGCTGGCCACCGTGGACATGGCGACCGGTGAAGAAGCCGTCGCCATCCACCAACGGTCCGACGTCTGCGCGGTGCCTGCCGCCGGCGTGGTGGTGGAGACCATGGTTGCGCTTGTGGTGGCCCGCGCCGTGCTGGAGAAGTTCGGCGGGGACTCGCTGGCCGAGACCCGCGCCAACATCGACGCCTACCTGCGGGCAGTCGCCGAGCGCGAGCCGGCGGCGCAGGCCCTGGGCTGATGGCCCCCAAGGCGGTACTGATCGGCCTGCCAGGTTCGGGCAAGTCGACCATCGGCCGCCGGCTGGCCAAGGCGCTGAACCTCACGATGCTCGACACCGACGCCGCGATCGAGGAGACCACCGGCCGCACGATCGCCGACATCTTCGCCACCGACGGCGAGGCGGAGTTCCGCCGGATCGAGGAAGAGGTCATTCGCTCGGCGCTGGCCAGCCACGACGGCGTGCTGTCGCTGGGCGGCGGCGCGGTTACCACTCCGGGCGTGCGCGCCGCACTGGCCGGGCACACCGTCGTCTATCTGGAGATCAGCGCGGCCGAAGGGGTGCGTCGCACAGGTGGTTCCACCGTTCGGCCACTACTGGCCGGGCCCGACCGGGCCGAGAAATTCCGTGCCCTGATGTCCGAGCGCGTACCGCTGTACCGTCGCGTCGCGACCATGCGGATCAACACCAACCGGCGCAATCCGGGGGCGGTGGTGCGCACGATCGTCACCCGACTGGAGAACCCGCCGGCCCAGAAACCCGCCCAGAAGCAGGCTCAACAGCCGCGGGCGGGAAAGCGGCGCAGGCGCCGCCCGCCGTGGCGCCGAGGCCCGGCATCCGCACAGTCCTCATCCGGTTCGGAGGCCAAGGGCGGCAAGGCCGTCACTGCCGCCCCCGACGCCGAACCCACTGTCATACCCACCCCCGCGGCCCTGGCCGCTCGCAACGCGGAGCGCAATGATGACTGACCCGGTAATCGTCGAGGTACTGGTGGACCGGCCGTATCCGGTCATCATCGGAACCGGCCTGCTCGGCGAACTGGGCAACACGCTCGAGGGTCGGCACAAGGTGGCGATCCTGCACCAGCCGGTGCTTACGCAGACCGCCGAGGCGGTCCGGCAACACTTGGCGGACAAGGGAATCGAAGCCCACCGGATCGAGATCCCGGATGCCGAGGCGGGCAAGGAACTGCCCGTCGTCGGCTTCATCTGGGAAGTGCTGGGGCGCATCGGTATTGGCCGCAAGGACGCTGTCGTCAGCCTGGGCGGGGGAGCGGCCACCGACGTCGCGGGATTTGCTGCGGCCACCTGGCTGCGCGGCGTCGACATCGTGCACGTGCCCACCACGCTGCTGGGGATGGTGGACGCCGCGGTGGGCGGCAAGACCGGGATCAACACCGACGCCGGCAAGAACCTCGTCGGCGCCTTCCATCAGCCGGCTGCCGTGCTGGTGGACCTCGCTACTCTGGAAACGTTGCCGCGCAACGAGATCGTCGCGGGGATGGCCGAGATCGTGAAGGCAGGGTTCATCGCCGACCCGGTCATCCTCGACCTGATCGAGGCCGATCCGGAAGCGGCACTCGATCCCACCGGGACGGTGCTGCCCGAACTGATCCGCCGTGCGATCACGGTGAAGGCCGAGGTGGTTGCTGCCGACGAGAAGGAATCGGCGCTGCGCGAGATCCTGAACTACGGCCACACCCTGGCGCACGCCATCGAGCGCCGCGAACGGTACAAGTGGCGTCACGGCGCCGCGGTGTCGGTGGGATTGGTGTTCGCGGCCGAACTGGGCCGGCTCGCCGGACGCCTCGACGACGAGACCGCCGACCGGCACCGGACGGTACTGACCGCGCTCGGGTTGCCGATCACCTACGACGGCGACGCGCTGCCGCAATTGATGGACTACATGGCGGGCGACAAGAAGAACCGTTCGGGCGTGCTGCGATTCGTGGTCCTCGACGGCCTGGCCAAGCCGGGTCGGCTGGAAGGCCCCGATCCGTCCCTGTTGGCGGCCGCATATGCAGAAGTGGCGCGGGCCTGACTGCCCGCGCCACTCGCGCCTGAATCTCTGACCTGCCCCCGCGGGCAGGAGCCGCTACTGCTTGGGCTGCTCGGGGTACTCGATGGTCTGCGTGGTGTCGTCGGCGTTCTCGGCGGCGCCGTTCGCGGACACCGCGGCGAACACATCGGTGTCGGCGCGGTCCTCGGCCGCCAGGCCGTGGTGGCGCTGGCGCGGCATCGGCGGGGCCTTGCGGTCCACCAGCCAGCGGCCCAGCGTCACACCGCCGACGCCGAGGAGGAACACCAGCAGCGCGGTGAACGCCGCGAACGTGGTGACCTCGTTGAGCAGCGCATCGGTGTAGAGGCTCTTGTAGAAGAGCCCGATGAACCACGCCACGGCGCCGCTGACGATGCCGGCGAACAGGCCGGCGATCAGCCACGTCATGGCCAGGTCGGCGCGACGATCCGGATCCGGATTGGCGCGGGCGTCGCTCTGGCCGTCGAACAGACCCCAGATCAGCACCCCGATCCCGAACAACGTGACCAGCCCCAGGCTGAACCAGGTGGCGTTACCCGGCGAGGCGTTGATCAGTGCTCCCTGAAGTAAGCGCACGATGACCATCGCTGTTGCGAACACCACTCCGCGCAGTAACCACTTGCTCATGGGGGCACACTGTAGCGAGTAGCGTCACAGACCGTGACTATTTCCCAGCGCAGGGAGCGGCTGCGCCGTCGGCTGGCGGATTCGGGCCTGGACGCGATGCTGGTAACTGACCTGGTCAACGTGCGTTATCTGTCCGGATTCACCGGTTCGAACGCGGCTCTGCTGATCCTCGCCGAGGACACCGCTCCGGTGCTGGCCACCGATGGGCGCTATCGCACGCAGGCCGCGCACCAGTCCCCAGACGCCGAGTTGGTGATCGAACGGGCCTGTGGACCGCATCTGGCCGGGCGCGCTGCGCGATGCGGGGCGCTGCGGCTGGGTTTCGAGAGCCATGTGGTGACCGTGGACGGATTCGCCGCGCTGAAGAAGGCGTCCGGTGACTCGGTGGACTGGGTGCGTGCGGCGGGCACCGTGGAGGCGCTGCGCGAGATCAAGGACGCCGGCGAGATCGCCATGTTGCGGTTGGCCTGCGAGGCCGCCGATGCGGCGCTGACGGATCTGCTGGAGCGCGGTGGCCTGCGGCCCGGTCGGACCGAACGCGAGGTGCGCAACGAGCTGGAAGCGTTGATGCTCGACCACGGCGCCGACGGGCCGTCCTTCGAGACGATCGTGGCGACGGGCGCGAACTCGGCCATTCCGCACCACCGGCCCACCGATGCGGTGCTGGCGGCGGGCGACTTCGTGAAGCTCGATTTCGGTGCTCTGGTGGAGGGCTACCACTCCGACATGACGCGCACGTTCGTGCTGGGCCCCGCGGCCCAGTGGCAGCGCGAGATTTACGACCTGGTCGCCACCGCTCAGCAGGCCGGCCGCGACGCGCTGGCTCCCGGGGTTTCGCTGAGCTCCGTCGACGCCGCATCGCGCCAGGTCATCGTCGACGCCGGCTACGGCGACAACTTCGGCCACGGGCTCGGACACGGCGTCGGACTGCAGATCCACGAAGCGCCGGGAATCAATGCCGCTGCCGCCGGTACACTGCTTGCTGGCTCTGCGGTCACCGTTGAGCCAGGTGTCTACTTGCCCGATCGCGGCGGTGTCCGGATCGAGGACACCCTGGTCGTCGGAGAGGCGACACCCGACCTGCTTACCCGGTTCCCCAAGGAACTGGCCATTTTGTGACAAAAGCTTAGGAGCTACACCCTCATGGCATCGACTGCCGACTTCAAGAACGGGCTCGTCCTGCAGATCGACGGACAGCTGTGGCAGATCGTCGAATTCCAGCACGTCAAGCCGGGTAAGGGCCCGGCCTTCGTGCGGACCAAGTTGAAGAACGTGGTGTCCGGCAAGGTCGTCGACAAGACCTACAACGCCGGCGTGAAGGTGGAGACCGCCACCGTGGACCGCCGCGACGCCACCTACCTGTACCGCGACGGCAACGACTTCGTCTTCATGGATTCCGAGGACTTCAACCAGCACCCGCTGTCCGAGGCGCTCGTCGGCCGCCTGTCCGATTTCCTGCTGGAGAGCATGCCGGTACAGATCGCCTTCCACGAGTCGGTCCCGCTGTACCTGGAGCTGCCGGTCTCGGTCGAACTCGTCGTCAGCCACACCGAGCCGGGTCTGCAGGGTGACCGGTCCAGCGCCGGCACCAAGCCCGCCACCATGGAGACCGGTGCCGAGATCCAGGTGCCGCTGTTCATCAACACCGGCGACAAGCTCAAGGTCGACACCCGCGACGGCAGCTACCTCGGCCGCGTGAATGGCTGACCATGCCTGACCGCCGTGGTGACCGGGGCCGTCACCAGGCCCGCAAGCGCGCCGTAGATCTGCTGTTCGAGGCCGAAGCGCGCGGTCTGACGCCGGAGGCGGTGGCCGATGCTCGCGCCGCGCTGGCAGAGGACCAGGCCGACGTCAACCCGCTGAACCCGTACACGGTGTCGGTGGCACGCGGTGTCACCGAGCACGCCGCCCACATCGACGATCTCATCTCGGCACACCTGCAGGGGTGGACGCTGGAGCGGCTGCCCGCCGTCGACCGCGCCATCCTTCGGGTGGCGGTGTGGGAACTGCTGCACGCCGAAGACGTCCCCGAACCCGTCGCCGTGGACGAGGCCGTCGAGCTTGCCAAAGAGTTGTCCACCGACGAGTCGCCCGGATTCGTCAACGGGGTGCTGGGCCAGGTGATGCTGGTGACTCCGCAGATCCGGGCTGCTGCCGCGGCTGTGCAAGGCGCGGTTCAGGACCGGCCCGAGCAGTAGGGGCGCGTCCCGAACATCGGGATCGTCGGCTCCATTCGGTGCCACGATGGTGTTACGTGTGTGGTCACACGTAACAACATCGGAGGCCGCTGATGGGACACGAGCCGAGAAAAATCGCGGACGTCGGCGAGGATGGCCTGCATCTGCATGCCTGCCCGCTGTGTGAGGCCATGTGCGGCTTGGAGATCCAGGTTGCCGACGGCAAGGTGGCGAGCGTTCGGCCGAACAAGTCCGACCAGTGGAGTGCGGGACACATCTGCCCGAAAGGTGCGTCGCTGGCCGCGTTGCACGATGATCCCGACCGGATCCGCCGGCCGATGATCAAGGTGGACGGCCAGTGGCACGAGGTCGACTGGGACACCGCGTTCCGGCGTTGCACCGAACTGCTCGCACCCGTCATCGAGAAGTACGGCATCGGAGCGGTCGCCGCGTACACCGGAAATCCGCTGGCGCACTCGTTTTCGCTGTCGCGATACTCGGCCGTGCTGCTCGGCCTGTCCGGCATGCCGATCACCTACTCGCCGGGAACGATCGATCAGTGGCCCAAGAATCTGTCGTCGCACCTGATGTACGGCAGCTGGTGGGCCTTCCCGACGCCTGACATCCAGCGCACCGACCTGCTGGTGGTGATGGGGGCGAACCCCGCGGCGTCCCAGGGTTCGCTGCTGGCGGCTCCCGACGTGATGGGCATCATCGCCGGGATTCGTAAGCGCGGCAAGGTGATCGTCATCGATCCGGTGCGTACCGCGACCGCGGCCAAAGCTGACGAATGGTTGCCGATCACGCCCGGCACCGACGCCGCGCTGCTGCTCGGCGTCATCCACACCGTGTTCGACGAAGGGCTGGTCAACCTCGGCGAGTTGGAACGCCACCTCGACGGGGTGTCTGTCTTGCAGCAGGTGGTTGCCGACTGGTCGCCCGAAAGGGTTTCTGCCGCAACGGGTATCGACGCCGAGCGGATTCGTGGCCTGGCCCGCGAGCTGGCCGGTACTGAGCGCGCGGTGGTCTACGGCCGGATCGGCACCTGCAATCAGGAGTTCGGCAGCCTGGCCAGCTGGCTGGTCGACGTGGTCAACATCGTCACCGGCCACTTCGACGTCCCCGGCGGCGCGATGTTCGCCACTCCGACCGCATGGACGGTCACCAGCCAGCCGATCCCCGGGCTGGAGGACGGCGCGCCGAACTTCGGCCGTTACCGGACCCGTGTCCGCGGCGCCAAAGAGGTGCTCGGCCAGGTGCCGGTGTCCTGCATGCTCGAAGAGATCGTCACGCCGGGCGAGGGCCAGCTGAAGGCCCTGATCACGGTGGCCGGGAATCCCGTGCTGTCGACACCGGGTGGTGACAAACTCGACGAGGCGCTGCCGCAGCTGGATGCGATGATCTCGGTTGACCTGTGGCTCAACGAAACCACCCGGCACGCCGACGTCATCCTGCCCGGCGCCTCGGCACTGGAGCAGCCGCACTCCGCCGATCTGCTGCTGGGAGCTGCCATCAACAGCTTCGCGCGCTACTCGCCGCCGGTGTTCCATCGCGAAGACCCAGATGCTCCGGAGGAGTGGGAGATCCTGATCCGGCTGACCGGGCTGTGCACCGGAACCCCGGCCGAGGACGTTGACGTGGCCGCGCTCGACGACGGCTGGTTCGACTATCTGTGCTTCACCCAGGGGCTCGACGGCGCCGAGATTCGAAAGAAGTACGACCACGGTGGCCCCGAGCGCATGCTCGATCTGACGCTGCGGACCGCGGCGTTCGGCGACCGGTACGGGGAGAACCCCGACGGCCTGACGCTGGACAAGCTCAAGGCCCATCCGGACGGAATCAACTACGGCCCCATGGTGTCCCGGGTTCCCGAGGTGCTGGGCACCGCCGACCAGAAGATCCGGCTGGCGCCGCAGTATCTGCTCGACGACCTGCCACGGCTGGCCGAGCGTCTCGATCGGGCCCCCGACGAGTTGGTGTTGGTGAGCCGTCGGCACCTGCGGTCCAACAATTCCTGGCTCCACAACGTCGGGTCGCTGATGAAGGGGCGCGACCGCTGCACCCTGCTGATGCACAGCCAGGATGCGGCATCGCGGGGCATCGCCGACGGCGACAGTGCGGAAGTGGCCTCGGGGGCCGGGAAAATCGTGGTGCCCGTCGAGGTGACCGACGCCATCAAGCTCGGCGTGGTGTCGATGCCACACGGTTGGGGCCACGGCCAGCCCGGAACGCGGCTCGGTGTCGCCAACGCGTCGCCCGGGGTCAACACGAACATCCTGTCGCTGCCTGACTTCATCGACGAGCCGTCGGGCAATGGTGCGCTCAACGGAATCCCGGTGACGGTCAGCCGGACGACGATCTAGCGGCGAGGGACGAGCCGCGCTGAGGAGTGCGGCACGTCGGGTCCAGCCGCACGACGATCTAGCGGCGCTCAATCACGTTCTGTGTCAGCGTGATTGAGGTGGTATTGGTCTGGGTTCACCCGTCGTCGGATTCGTCTGGGGGGATGAGTAGTTCATCGGGGTGGAAGTGGTGGTTGAGGGTGTCTTGTCCGGTGTTCATCAGGGGTGGTGGGTGCCAGTGGATGCGGCCGGTGTCGGGGTCGATGGTGGTGGTCCAGCCGAGGCCGACGAGGCGGTTGTCGGGGCCGCAGCCCAGGGCGAGGTCGGGGGCGTCGGTGCGGCCGCCGTGTTGCCAGTCGGCCTGGGCGTGGTGACCTTCGCAGCGGTCGGCGGCGGCGGTGCATCCGGGGCGGGTGCAGCCGCGGTCGCGGTTATAGAGCAGTAGGCGTTGGGCCTTGGTGGCCAACCGTTTGGTGCGGCCCATATACAACGGTTCAGCGGTGTGGTGTTTGTACACGACGAGGTAGTGAAAGCTGTGTCCTGCCAAGCGGATCAGGTCTTGCATCGGCATCCGCAGCCCTGAGCCGGTGACCGCGATCCCGGCGCCGGCCTCCAGTTCGGCCAACGTGGTGGACACCACCACGGTGACCGGAAGGCCGCCATGTTGGCCGAGCCGCTTGGACATCAGAATTTCGCGCAGCACTGCTTTGAGGGCGTCATGGTTGCGTTGGGCCTGGGTGCGGGTATCACGGGCGGCGGCTTGTTCCTGGTCGTGGGCGGCCTGCTCTTCGGTGGCGCGCTGCTTGTGGGAGGTGTCGAGTTCGGCTTCGACATCGGGGGTTTCGGGGATCGCTGGGTCGGCCACCTCACCCTCGGGCATGCCGGCCTCGGGCTCGGTCCCGGCAGCCTCCTGGTCCGTCTTGTCGGCCCCGGTGTCGGTGTCAGTCTCGGGCGGCGCTGCCGCCGGCCCGGTGTCGGACTGGTCATCAAATGGATTGGGTGTGGGGTTGTGGACCGGTTCGGGATCGGCGGGGTTGTTGATGCCAGGGGCACCCCATACGCCGGTTACCGCGGTCAGGTACGCCGCGGTCTCGGGGTCCAGCCATCCCTGGATATGCACCAACCCGTCGGGGTCCTGTTTGCCGATGCGCAGCCCACGCAGATGCGCGGCGACATCAGGCGAGTCGCCGTCCTGGTTGAGCAGATAGAGCAGTTTGTCGGCGGCGGCTTTGAGGGTTTCGGGAGTATCGCGGGTGGCGGCGGCGACCAGGTCGGATTCGATCTGGCCGAGTTCGGCGGTGTTGACGTATTTTTCGGCCTTGGTCATGGTGTCGCGGATGATGGTGATGTGTTCGGTGTTGATCGCCCCGGCGCCCAGCGCGGCGGCACACGCGGGAAACAGCGGCTGCAACACCTCGCCGCCGATGGCGTAGCGCGGTCCGAGAGCGGCGGCTGCGGCCACGCGGCGGGCGGCTTCTTTGGTGCTGATCCGCATCCGGGTGGCCAGTACGTCTTTAAAGGATTTCCCGCCGATCTCGTGCGGGCTGGCGTGCGCCATCAGGGCGGCTTGGATCCGGTGATCGATCAGCGCCTCGGTGCGGGCGAGCTGTTCGCGCGCGGACTGCAGTGTCAACAACTCCGCGGTGTCGAACCCGGTGAAATCGACATCGACCAGCGCTGCGGTCGCCGCGCGGTGGCCGGCCAGCGCGGTCTGCACCACGTCCCGACCCTGCACCACTCCCGCCATCACCATGCTTCGAACACTAGTTCGATACCCTGACAAGAATTCCCCGGTTGGGACTGGTGAGACAAAAGTGGCCAAAGTTTTTATGGGCCGACGCAACGAGTTTCGATCATCGCGATTTGTAAATTCTGGCCCGAGCCGAGGTGGCGTAATACCGGCCGGGGCGGCGGTTTCGCCAGGTCCGGCACCTCGGCCGGCGGCGCAATCGGTTAACCTGCGTCGACGGTGAATCCGCCGCACTGCGACGGCCCTGAAATGGCATTTACCTTGAGTGCGTGTCGCAGCCCGAAGCTCATCCCGTATCGCTGCCGAATCGCCGCGCGCGTGCCGATCAGGCCCGCCAGGTGGCAGATGTGCTGCGGCACCAGATCTACGAAGGCACGTACGACGGCGCCCTGCCCACCGAGGCCGAGTTGGCCGCAGAGTTCTTCGTCTCCCGCAACACCATCCGTGAAGCGCTGGCCGTCCTCAAGACCGAGGGCCTGATCGACCGCGCCACCAAGGTGGGCACACACGTGGCGGCCCGGAAGTACGACCACGGCCTCGACGCGTTGGTGGGACTGAAGGAGACCTTCAAGGACTACGGCGATGTCCGCAACGAAGTCCGTGCCGTGCAGCGGCTCTCGGCTCCGCCCGCGGTGGCTCGCAAGCTGGCGCTGGAACCCGGCGCCCAGGTGGTGTTCATCGAGCGACTGCGCTATCTCGCCGATCTACCGCTGTCGCTGGATCTGACCTACCTGGCCCCCGAGATCGGCGAGCAGGTGATCGGTCACGCGCTGGAGAGCAACGACATCTTCGCGCTGATCGAACGGGTCAGCGGGCACCGTCTGGGCGGGGCGAGTTTTGCGCTGGAGGCGGTTTCGGCCGATCCCCACACCGCGGCGACGCTGCAGGTGCCGGCCGGGTCGGCACTGCTGATGGCCGAACGGCTCACGAGTCTGGACGACGGTACGCCCGTCGACCTGGAGTACATCAGGATGCGTGGTGATCGAATCACCATGCGCGGCAACCTCACTAGGAGAGATGCATGACGCTGGTCAATCAACGCGCCGATGTCCCGGTGACCATCGACGAGTCACTGTGTATCGAGGGCTGCACATTGTGCGTCGACGTGTGCCCGCTTGATTCGCTGGCCATCAACCCCGCGAACGGCAAGGCATTCATGCATGTCGACGAGTGCTGGTATTGCGGCCCGTGCGCGGCCCGCTGTCCCACCGGCGCCGTCACCGTCAACATGCCCTACCTCATCCGCTAGAGGACCCAAGTGAAAACAGCCCTGATCGCCCTGACTGCCGGCCTGACGCTCGCCACGGCCGGATGCTCTCTCGATTCGGCGACGAAGTCTGCCGACACCGTCGACGTCGTCGTCGGCTACCAGTCCAAGACCATCAACACCGTCACCGCAGGCACGTTGCTGCGGGCCCAGGGGTATCTGGAACGCCGGCTGGCTGACATCACCACGCGAACCGGCACCAAGTACAACGTGACGTGGCAGGACTACGACACCGGTGCCCCCATCACCGCACAGATGGTGGCCGAGAAGATCGACATCGGCTCGATGGGCGACTACCCGATGCTCATCAACGGATCCAAGACCCAGGCCAACGAACGCGCCAGGACCGAGATCGTGTCGGTCACCGGGTACAACCCGAAGGGTGCGCTGAACATGGTTGTGGTGGCGCCGGATTCGCCGGCCAAGTCTTTGACCGATCTGGCCGGCAAGAAGGTTTCGGCCAGCGTCGGGTCGGCCGGTCACGGCATGCTGGTGCAGGCCCTCGGCAAGGCCGGTGTCGACGCGAAGACCGGTGTGGAGGTGCTCAACCAGCAGCCGCAGGTCGGCGCGTCTGCGCTGGAATCCGGCCAGGTACAGGCGCTTTCGCAGTTCGTCGCCTGGCCGGGCCTGCTGGTGCAGCAGGGCAAGGCCAAGCTGCTCTACGACGGGGCCGAACTGAATTACCCGACCCTGCACGGTGTAGTGGTCCGCCGGGCCTATGCGGCTGAGCACCCGGAGGTGCTCGACGCGTTCCTGCAGGCGCAGTTGGATGCCACCGACTTCCTCAACACCAAGCCACTGGAGGCGGCCCGACTGGTGTCCGAGGGCAGTGGGCTGCCGCAGGAGGTGGTCTACCTCTACAACGGTCCGGGTGGCACGTCGTTCGACGCCACGCTCAAGCCGTCGCTGGTCGCCGCGCTCAAAGGCGATGTGCCCTACCTGAAGTCGATCGACAACTTCGCCGACCTCGACGTCGCCGGCTTCGTGCAGGACGGGCCGCTGCGGGCGGCGTACTCCGCACGCAGCCAGGATTACGACAAGGCGCTGAACTCGAACGCCAACCCGTCGGCGTTGAGCGGCACCGACCCGGTGTGCCACACCGCGGTCGACAACCCCGCCACCGCAGGCGAACTCTGGGTCGACGGATCGGATACCACCACCGCAGCCGCCACACCGGTCTGCCTGCTCAAGGCGATCCGGCAGGCAGAAGGTGAGGGCAAGAAGGTCCGCGCCGCCTACATCTCCGATGCCGAACTCGGCACCCGGTGGTTCGCCGACAAGTCCGTGTGGGTGCGCCTGCCGGCGGGCGGTGCCGAGGGCTACCTGCCGTTCGGAACCCAGGCCGGCGCCGAACGTTACACGGCCGCGCATCCGGGCACCACGATCGTCGATTACCGGCAAGCGCTGGCGGGTGCGGTATGACCACCACCGATGCCGTCCCCGTCGCCGTCGTCGGACTTTCGACTGCACCGGAGACGGAACGCGCCCGGCGCGCGCCTTCGGTCTGGCGGCATCGCCTGATCCGGCTGGCGTCGGTGGTCAGCGCAATCGTGCTGTGGCAGTTGCTGACCGCGAACGACGTGCGACTGGGCCTACGGTTCGACACCCTGCCCACGGTCACCGAGATCACCGCCGCCCTGGTGAACCGGCTGGGCGCGCCGGAGTACTGGCTGGACCTCGGCCAGTCGTTGATCCGGATTCTCACCGGGTTCGGAATCGCCGCGGTCGTCGGCGTGGTCACCGGAATCCTGTTGGGGCGCACCGCGTTGTTCGCCGACATCTTCGGCCCGCTGACCGAGCTGGCCCGGCCGATCCCGGCGATCGCCATGGTGCCGGTGGCGATCCTGCTGTTCCCCAGCGACGAGGCGGGAATCGTGTTCATCACGTTCCTGGCCGCCTACTTCCCGATCATGGTCAGTGTCCGGCATGCGGTGTGTGCCCTCCCGACCATCTGGGAGGATTCAGTGCGAACCCTCGGTGGCGGTCGCCTCGACGTGCTGCTCCAGGTCGTGCTCCCCGGCATCCTGCCCGGGCTGTTCGGCGGGCTCTCGGTCGGCATGGGAGTGGCCTGGATCTGCGTGGTCTCGGCCGAGATGATCTCGGGTCGCCTCGGCGTGGGATACCGCACCTGGCAGGCGTACACGGTGCTGAACTACCCCGACGTGTTCGTCGGCATCATCACGATCGGTGTTCTCGGCTTCGTGACCGCCGCGGCGGTCGAACTGATCGGTCGCCGGGCCACCCGCTGGCTGCCGCGTGGTGAGGAGTCGACGCGATGAGTCCCACCGCGACCGCCACCGCCTCCGGCATGAGATTGGAACTTGACCGAATCCGGTTGTCCTACACCGGTGCTCCGGTGATCGACAACCTGAGTCTCACGGTCGAGCCCGGCGAGATCCTGGTGCTCACCGGTCCGTCCGGCTGCGGCAAGTCCACGTTGTTGCGTGCGTTGACCGGACTGCTGCGACCCGACGCGGGTCGGGTGCTGGCCGACGGCGATCCGGTCACCACCACGTCCCGCGACCGCGGCATGGTGTTCCAGGACAGCGCGCTGCTGCCGTGGCGCACGGTGCGGTCGAATATCGAACTGGCCCTGCAATTGCGGGGTGAACCGAAAGCGACGCGTCGCGAGCGGGCCGATCGTTGGATCGACGAGGTCGGTCTGTCCGGGTTCGCCGACTTCCTGCCCAAGAACCTGTCCGGCGGTATGCGGCAGCGCGTCCAGCTGGCCCGCGGCCTGGCCGGTGCACCGCGTGCGGTCATGATGGACGAGCCGTTCGCCGCGCTGGACACCCAGACCCGGGCAGCCATGCAGCGGCTGCTGATCGACACCTGGCAGGCCCATCCGACGACGATCGTGTTCGTCACCCACGACGTCGACGAAGCACTCACGCTCGGAGACCGCGTAGCGGTGCTCGGTCGCGCCGGACAGCCGCTACGTGCGCTCATCGAGGTGTCCCAGCCCAGAACCGACCATCCCGAACGATCCGCGCTGCGCGCCGAGATCATCGCCGCCCTGGAGCAACCGTGACTGAACTGACCGAGATTCCCGACATCGATGACGCGATCCGGATCGACTGCGACGTACTGGTGATCGGCGGCGGCACCGCCGGCACCATGGCGGCGTTGACTGCTGCCGAGAACGGTGCGCAGGTGCTGCTGCTGGAGAAGGCCCACGTGCGACATTCCGGTGCGCTGGCGATGGGCATGGACGGCGTCAACAACGCCGTGATCCCCGGCAAGGCCGAGCCCGAGGACTACGTCGCCGAGATCACCCGGGCCAACGACGGAATCGTCAACCAACGGACCGTCTATCAGACCGCGACCCGTGGATTCGCCATGGTCCAGCGGCTGGAGCGGTACGGCGTGAAATTCGAGAAAGACGAGCACGGTGAGTACGCCGTGCGGCGTGTGCACCGGTCCGGTTCCTACGTGCTGCCGATGCCCGAGGGCAAGGACGTCAAGAAGGCGCTGTACCGGGTGCTGCGGCAACGCTCGATGCGCGAGAAGATCCGCATCGAGAACCGATTCATGCCGGTGCGGGTGCTGACCCAAGGCGGCAGGGCGGTGGGTGCGGCCGCATTCAACACCCGCACCGGGGAATTCGTCACCGTGGCGGCCAAGGCCGTGATCCTGTCCACGGGTGCGTGCGGGCGCCTCGGCCTGCCCGCCTCGGGGTACCTGTACGGCACCTATGAGAACCCGACCAACGCCGGCGACGGCTACGCGATGGCCTACCATGCCGGGGCCGAGCTCTCCGGAATCGAGTGCTTCCAGGTCAATCCGCTGATCAAGGACTACAACGGCCCGGCGTGCGCGTATGTGGCCAATCCGTTCGGCGGATATCAGGTCAATGCGTTGGGGGAGCGGTTCGTCGACTCCGACTACTGGTCGGGTCAGATGATGGCGGAAGTCAAGGAGGAGATCGAATCCGCCCGCGGGCCGATCTACCTCAAGGTCAGCCATCTGCCCGATGAAACGCTGACCACCCTGGAGAACATTCTGCACACCACGGAACGACCCACCCGGGGAACGTTCCACGCCAATCGCGGGCACGACTATCGCACCCACGACATCGAGATGCACATCTCCGAGATCGGCTTGTGCTCAGGTCATTCCGCATCGGGGGTATGGGTGGACGAGCATGCCCGCACCACAGTGCCCGGGCTGTACGCGGCCGGGGACCTGGCGTGTGTGCCGCACAACTACATGATCGGCGCCTTCGTCTACGGCGATCTCGCCGGCGAACATGCCGCGTCGACCCTGCCGGAAGTGGCTGCACCCGAAGACCTTCCGGCCGAGCAGGTGGCCGAGGCACACGAACTCATCTATCGTCCGCTGCGGCACCCGGACGGTCCGCCGCAACCGCAGGTCGAATTCAAGCTGCGGCGGTTCGTCAACGACTATGTGGCACCGCCGAAGACCGCCACCAAGCTGTCGATCGCGGTGCAGACCTTCGAGCGGATGGCGGCCGAGGTCGAGGGCATCGGAGCGCGCACGCCGCACGAGTTGATGCGTGCCGCGGAAGTGTCCTTCATCCGAGACTGCGCGGAGATGGCGGCCCGCTCCTCGCTGACCCGGACCGAATCGCGCTGGGGGCTGTACCACGAACGGGCCGACCTGCCGGAGCGCGACGACGCGCAGTGGCGCTATCACCTCAACCTCTACAAGGACGCCGACGGGGCGATGAAGTTCGTGAAGCGGCCGGTGGCACCGTATTTCGTCGCGGTGCCCGAGCTGGACCACCTGACTTCGCAGGATCCGGTGACCGCCGTCGAACAGCCGCACCTGCACGGGGGCCGCGCCCCGGCGGCCGAACGTTCCCGGGTCCGCGATGCCGGGTCGGGGCAACCTCCGTCACCGCGTATCGCCGCGGTCCTGGCCCTGGAAGAGCCCTCGCTGGAGGATCTGAGCACCTACCTGGCAGATTCAGATGCCGGCGTGCGCCGAACCGCGGTCGCCACCCTCGTCGAGCATCTGCCCGACGGATATCAGCCGGTGCTGGTGGCGGCACTGGCCGACGACGACGCCGGGGTGCGGCGCGAAACCGCCGACGCGGTACGTGAACTCGTCGAGGTCCTGCCCGACCCCGAGGCGTTCGTCGACCGACTGCATTCGGCCGACCCGCTGGTCCGGGCCGTCACGGTGTATCTGCTGAGCTCGCGGCGGGTCGGCAACGGCCAGGCGTACCGCGTCGCATCGACCGACGCCGACCACCGGGTGCGGATCGAGGCGGTCCGGGCCCTCGTGTCCGTCGATGACCACGCCGGGGTCGCGGCCGCCACCTCCGACGAGAACCGGGAAGTGCGGATCGCCGCGGTGGGTGGGTTGGCGACCCTGCGGGCCGGTGCCGATGCGGTGCGCGTGGCTCTCGACGACCCTGACCCACTGGTCAGGGCGGCGGCCCTGGCCGCCCTCGGTGCCGTGGGCTGCACCGATGACGACGTGGTCAGCGTGGAGAAGGCGTTCACCGAGTCGGCCTGGCAGATCCGGCAGGGCGCGGCCCGGGCGTTGGCCGGCGCCGTTCCGGAAGTGGCGGTTCCCACCTTGACGCGGGCGCTCGACGACCAGCATCTGGACGTGCGCAAGGCCGCGGTGCTGAGCCTGAGCCGATGGGCGAGTTCGGAATCGACCGCGCGGCACGCCCTCGCTGTGGCACTGGAGGACAGTGACGCCGACGTGCGTGCGTACGCGCGTCAGGCACTGGCTGGCTGAGCCGCATTTGCCCGGACGGCAAGATCCGTGCCGTAGGGCGCGGCCGCGCTGATACTGGGCATCGTGCACACAGACCAGCGCAGGAGGCACGACAATCCGCCGCCGCGGACGGCGAACACCGAAACCGAGGTTCTCCGGGGGTTTCTCGATTACCTCCGGACGTCGGTCGCCGCGAAGGTCGACGGCGCGCCCGAACCGATGGCCCGAACGTCTCCGGTGCCGTCGGGCACAACGCTGCTCGGCCTGCTGAATCACCTGACCAATGTCGAACGGTGGATCTTTCTCGGTGATGAGGTCACCGACTGGCCGGCGACGTTCACGGTTGAACCGTCGGACGCCGTGGCCGATGTGGTGGCCCGCTACCGGGATGCCGTCGAGCGCGCCAACGAGGTGCTCGACGCCTGCACCGACCTCGGGGCGCCGGTTCGCCGGTCGCCTTCAGGACGGCCTGCGCCCACCGTCCGTTGGGCGCTCACCCACATGATCGAAGAGACCGGTCGCCATGCTGGTCACGCCGATATTCTGCGTGAACTGATCGACGGCACGACGGGTCGCTGACCGGGCATCGGGTCGACGCGCAGGCCGGCGGCGTCCAAGTTCGTCGTTAACGCTGCTAACGACCGGGCGTCGGCCTAATCTCGTTGCGTGCGACTCGCTTGGCCGCTGACAGGGCGGGTGGAGGAGACCCGGCTGATCGACGCCGCGCTGGACTCCACCGAGCTGTCCGGGATCGTGATCTATGGGAACGCCGGGGTTGGCAAGAGCCGTATCGCCCGGGAAGCGCTCTCGACGGCGGGTGGCAACGGTTACGAAACCCGCTGGACGGTAGGAACGTCCGCGGCCCGCGCGCTGCCATTGGGGACGTTCGCGAGGTGGGTGGGAACCTCGGACGCCGACAGCGTGGCGCTCGTGGGTCGGGTGCTCGAGGGCCTGACCTCCGCTTCTGACGGCCGGCCGGTGCTGATCTGCGTCGACGACGCGCACTTGCTCGACGGTTTGTCGGGTTTCGTGCTGCAGCAGATCGTGCAGCGCGGAGCCGCCAAACTCCTGCTGACCGTGCGCACCGGTACGCCGGTACCGGCCGAGGTGCTGGCCGCATGCGACCGTGGCCGGTTCGAGCGGCTGGACCTGCAGCCGTTGTCCCGGGACGAGTCGACCCAGTTGTTGGCCGCGGCGCTCGGTGGACCTCTCGATGCCGATGCGGCGCAACGGTTGTGGCGGCTCACCAGAGGAAACGTGCTCTACCTGCGGAATATCGTCGAACAGGAGGTGACCCAGGGCCGCCTCGCGTGTCAGGACGGCTACTGGCAGTGGACCGGAGACCCGGTGATGCCGCCCGGGTTGGTCGAACTGATCGAGACACGGATCGGTGCGCTGCCGCCGGCGGTGAGCGAAGTCGTCGACGTTCTGGCGGTGGCCGAGCCGATTCAGCTGGATCGGCTGACCGCGATCACCGATGCCGATTCCGTGGCCGCGGCCGAGTCGCGTGGGCTCATCACAATCGATTCCGCCGACCACGAGGTCCGCGTCGCCCACCCGCTGTATGCGGAGGTGCGACGCAACCGGGCACCGGGTTCTCGCTTGCGTCGATTGCGGGGGCTGGTGGTCAATGCCCTCGGGGACCGCGAGGACCGCGACGCCATGCGGGTGGTGGTCAGGCGGGCCACACTGATGCTCGACTCGGACCTGGCGCCAGATCCCGAATTGCTGACCCGCGCCGCACAGGGTGCGGTGTGGTTGTCCGACATGGCTCTGGCCGACCGGCTGGCCCAGAGCGCGATCGAGGCAAATGCCGACGCGGAGGCGAAATTCATTCGGGCCCATGCCTTGTCATGGCTCAGCCGCGGTGAAGAGTCCGACGCTGTGCTCGATGCCATCGACACCGCCGATCTCAGCGACGACGGGCGGGCCAGGCTGGCGTTCCTGCGAGCGTCGAACATGCTGTGGTCGCTTGCCGATCCGATCGGCACGAAGCAATATATCGACGAAGCGGCGGCGGGCATCCCGGCGGCGTCCCGGGCCGCGATCGACGCGTTCTACACGGTGTACTGGGCCGCGATGGGCGAGCCTGAGCGGGCCCGCGCCGCCTCCGAAGGTTTGGATCTGGTGTCTCTGCCCGCCATCGTGGGTGCGGTGACCGCATGGGCCGTGGCCGCATCGGCCGGCGATGCCGGTCGCGCCGACGAGGCCGTCACGGCGGCGCACGTCGGTTACCGCATCACGGACGGTTCGTTCGATGCGGCGCACACCCGGTTCGTCATCGCCGACGCGCACATCGGCGCGTTGCTGCTGGCCGGGCGGATCCGTGAGGCGCGTGAGGAGGCCGAGCAGCTGAGTCGGCGAGCCGCCGAGCGACCCGGCGCGGCGCAACTGTTCGGTGCCGCCCTGGCCGGCCGTGCCGCCGTCGGCGCCGGTGCCCTCGGCATCGCAGCCGAACTGCTCGATCCGGCGGTCGAGATGATGCGGGCCGCGGGGGAGTCGAACGGATTCGGCTACCGCTTTCACCTGCCCCGGGTCACCGCGCTGGCCATCCGGGGCCTCGCCGACGACAGCGCCCTGGTCGACCTCGACGAACGCCGCCACGTCAGCTGGCGCTATCTCACGTACGAGCACACGCTGGTTCGGGCCTGGGGCGCCGCGACCCAGGGTGCGGTATCTGAGGCCGTCGAGATCGCCCACGCAGCGGCCGAAACCGCCGCGGCCAACGGGCAACTGGCCGCCGAAGTGTGGTGTCTACAGATCGCGGCGCAGTTCGGTGACCATTCCCGCACACAGCGGCTCGACGAACTGACCGGGCTCGTCGAAGGCCCGCGGGTAGGCGCCGCCGTAGCGCTGTCCCGTGCACTCGCCCGCGACGACGGAGATGGGTTGGCCACGGCGTCAATCGAATTCGAGAATTTCGGAGATCTGGTGGCCGCGGCTGACGCGGCGGGTTTGGCGGCCGCGGCTTACCGCCGCAAAGACATGCGCGGCTCGGCGATGGCGTCGGCGGCCCGGGCCATGGCGTTGGCGGAGTCCTGTGGTGGAGCGGCCACGCCCGCGGTGCTCGCCGCCGCCGAACGCCTGCCGTTGACCGATCGGGAACGTGAGATCGCCATGTTGATCGGTGCAGGACTGTCCAGTCGGGCGATCGCCGAGCGGCTGCGGTTGTCCGTGCGCACCGTCGAGGGCCATATCTACCGAGCCATGGCGAAAACCGGGGTGTCTACCCGCGCCGAGCTGATCGCCCTGTTACCTCGACGGCACCGCTGATTCGAGTATCGGGTTACTCGCTCCAGTCCGGCCGGGCCGTCGCATCCTGGATCGCATGGCTGACGAGGGCGAGGTACGCGAGCAGGCGTTGCGGTCACTGCCGTTGCCGTACTCGCTGGCCTTACGGCTCCGCGACGCCGGGGTCGCCCGCGAGGTCGTGTGTGAATACCTCAGCATCGAAGACTCGGCACTCGATGGTCTCTACCGGATCGCCGAGGCCAAACTGGCAGCCGCGCAGGACAACTAGATCCCAAGCGCCTGATACGTGCGGCGGACGAATCTGGGTTGTGCCGTTTGGAGTTTGGCCGTCGACGTGTTGCCGCTGACCGCGGCGGCGTCCACCGACAGATTCGGATGGTTCTGGATCAGGTAGATCAGGATCAGATCCGCCGAAGGGTCGGCCTGCCACCAGGTGCCGTAGGCGCCGGGCCAACTGAAAGTGCCCAGCCCGCCCGGGCCGAACACCATGCGCGATTTCTCCGGATCCGTCACCACCGAAAGGTTCAGACCGAAGCCCCGGCCGATCCAGAACGGTGCGCCGAGGAACTCGAACTGCTTCTGCTCGGCGGTGAGCCGGTCGGTGTGCATCACCCGGACCGACTCCTCGGAAAGTACACGCACGCCGTCGACCGTGCCGCCGGCCAACAGCATCCGGGCGAACTTCAAATAGTCGTCGGCAGTGGAGAACAGCCCGGCGCCACCCATGCAGAACGGGGGATCGGTGATCGGCGCGGGACCCATCACATCGTGGGTCAGCTTGTTGTCGGGGGTGAGCTGGTACATCGTCGCCGCGCGCCGTCGACCGGCCGCATCGACGGAGAAGCCGGTGTCGACCATGCCGAGGGGGCCGAAGATGCGCTCGGACAGCACCTGGGACAGCGGTTTGCCCTCGATCCGGGACAGCGCGATGCCCAGCACGTCGGTGGAGTGACTGTAGGTGATGCGCTCACCGGGCTGATGGGCCAGCGGCAGCTTGGCGACCTCGGCCAGCCAGCGGTCCTGATCCTGACGCAGCGACAGCTTGCCGTACGCCGCTGCCAGCGGCCCCAGCACGGAGAAGACGTAGGCCAGACCGCTGCGGTGGGTCATCAGGTCGTCGAAGGTGATGGGCCGGCGCGCGGGCTCGGTGCGGTCCAGCGGTCCGCGAGGCTCGCGCAGCACCCGCATGTCCGCCAGTTCCGGCAGCCACTTCGACACCGGCTCGTTCAGTGCGAGCTTGCCCTCCTCTGCCAGCGCCATCGCGGCCGCCACCGTCACGGGTTTGGTCATCGAGGCGATCCGGAAGATGGTGTCGCGCTGCATCGGCAGCCCGGCGTCGACATCGCGGTGACCGAGCGTGTTGACCTGCAGCACCTGGCCCGCCTGCCACACCAGGGTGACCGCGCCTGCCAGCAGCCCGGCGTCGATCGCCTCCCGGATGGACGTCTGATTGCCGTCGAGGTTCACCCGCGCCAGGCTAGCGGGCGACCACCCACCCGTGGTGTCTCGCCGTGAGTTCCCGACAAGGACCGCCGTGGTTTGGGTGATACTTCTCTGGCGAACATGGCGTGAGAAGAGGCACATGACCCAGCAGGACCAGGTCGAGAACGAACCGAGCCCGGCACTCGGCACCGAGCCCAACCCGATGCGGCGGGTGGCGTTCGCCAGCTTCGTCGGGACGGCGATCGAGTTCTACGACTTCTACATCTACGGCACCGCCGCGGCGCTGATCTTCCCGCACGTGTTCTTCCCCAACATGGGGTCGACGATGGCCACGATCTCCTCACTGGGCACCTTCGCGGTCGCGTTTCTGTCCCGCCCGATCGGGGCCGCGGTGTTCGGTCATTTCGGAGATCGATTGGGCCGCAAGAAGACTCTGATCGCCACGCTGTTGATCATGGGCCTGTCGACCGTCTGTGTGGGGTTGGTGCCCAGCGCCGCGACGATCGGTATCGCCGCACCGATCATCCTGCTGGTGCTCCGGCTGTTGCAGGGCTTCGCCGTCGGCGGGGAATGGGCGGGTTCGGCGCTGCTGAGCGCCGAGTACGCGCCCGTCGGAAAGCGCGGCATGTACGGGATGTTCACCCAGCTCGGTGCGGGCGCCGGGCTCGCGGTGAGCAACCTGGTGGTCTTCATCGTCAGTGTGACCATCGGTGAGAAGAGCGCCATGTTCCTGGACTGGGCGTGGCGGCTGCCGTTCCTGTTCAGCGCGGTGCTGCTGATCGTGGCGCTGTATGTGCGGTTGAGCATCGACGAGACGCCCGTGTTCGCCCGCGAGCAGGTAGCAGGTGGGGTGCCCAAGGCGCCGCTGGCCGAACTGTTCCGCACCCAGACCAAGCAGGTGGCCCTCGCCGCGGGATGCATGGTGGGCATCTTCACCATGAGTTTCCTCGGCGGCACCTACCTGATGAGCTACGCCAGCACCCGCGTCGGGCACCCGCGCAGCCTGATCCTCGGCGTCGGGGTGCTCGCCGGCGTCGCACTCATGGTGTTCTCGGCCATCTCCGCCGTGCTGTGCGACCGGTACGGCCGGCGCCGCGTCATCCTCGCCGGCTTCGGGCTCGCACTGCCCTGGGCGTTCGTGGTGATGCCGCTGATCGACTCCGGTTCCCCGGTGGGTTTCGCGGTGGCGATCGCCGGCATCTTCTGCATCTTCGGCCTGTCCTACGGGCCCATCGGGTCGTTCCTGCCTGAGATCTTCGCCACCCGATACCGCTACACCGGCGCGGGTATCGCGTTCAATCTGGCAGGCATCGTGGGCGGGGCGATTCCGCCGTTGGTCGCCGGTGTCCTGGTGGCCACGCTGGGGAGCTGGGCCGTTGGCGCGATGATGGCGGCGTTCGTCGTCGTCAGCATCGTCTCGACCGTCCTGTTACCCGAGACGAAGGGAACCGAATTGGACGCCGTCCTGAGCGGCTCTGCGAGGTGACCGTGGCGGGCCGAAGGTTTGCGGCCTGCTAAGCTGCCGTGCAGTTCGACGTCCTTTAACGATCCGTCCAGAGAGGCGGAGAAGGAGGTCAGAGTCACCTCATGGGCTCTTCAGGTACCGACCGGGAATTGCTGTCTGCGGCGGACGTCGGCCGAACCATTTCCCGGATCGCCCATCAGATCATCGAGAAGACCGCCCTCGACGATCCCGCCGAGCGCGAGCGGGTCGTTCTCCTGGGGATCCCGACCCGCGGTGTGACCCTCGCCAAACGGTTGGCGGCCAAGATCAACGAGTTCGCCGATGTGGCTTTGCCGGTCGGTGCCCTGGACATCACGCTCTACCGCGACGACCTCAACTTCAAGCCGCCGCGACCGCTGGCGGCCACGTCGATCCCGCCCGGCGGTATCGACGACGCCGTGGTGATCCTCGTCGACGACGTCCTGTACTCGGGGCGCTCAGTCCGCTCGGCGCTGGATGCGCTGCGCGACATCGGCCGCCCCCGGGTGGTGCAGCTGGCGGTGCTGGTCGACCGTGGCCACCGCGAATTGCCGGTCCGCGCCGACTACGTCGGCAAGAACGTGCCGACGTCGCGCACCGAGAGTGTACATGTGCTGCTTTCCGAGGATGACGACCGTGATGGGGTGGTGATTTCCAAGTGACGACACGTCATCTCCTGTCGGCCGGCGATCTCAGCCGTGACGACGCGACGGCGATCCTCGACGACGCCGACCGCTTCCGCGAGGCGCTGCTCGGCCGGGAAGTCAAGAAGCTACCGACATTGCGCGGCCGCACCGTCATCACCATGTTCTACGAGAACTCCACCAGGACCCGGGTGTCGTTCGAAGTCGCGGGCAAGTGGATGAGCGCCGACGTGATCAACGTCAGTTCCTCGGGATCCTCTGTGGCCAAAGGGGAGTCGCTGCGTGACACCGCGCTGACCCTGCGCGCCGCCGGTGCCGATGCGCTGATCATCCGTCACCCTGCTTCGGGGGCGGCACAGCAGCTCGCCGAATGGACTGCCGAGGACGGCGGTGGCGGACCCAGCGTCATCAACGCCGGCGACGGCACGCACGAACATCCCACCCAGGCGCTGCTCGACGCCCTGACCATCCGCCAGCGGCTCGGCTCCATCGAGGGTAAGCGCGTGGTGATCGTCGGCGACGTGCTGCACAGCCGGGTGGCCCGGTCGAACGTGACACTGCTGGCCACCCTGGGGGCCGAGGTGGTGCTGGTCGCGCCGCCGACGTTGCTGCCGGTCGGGGTGTCCGAGTGGCCGGTCACCGTGTCGCACGACCTGGACGCCGAGTTGCCCGCCGCCGATGCGGTGTTGATGCTGCGGGTGCAGGCCGAACGGATGAACGGGGCGTTCTTCCCGTCCGCCCGCGAATACTCAGTCCGATACGGGCTGTCGGAGAAGCGTCAGGCCATGCTGCCCGGCAATGCCGTGGTGCTGCATCCGGGACCGATGCTGCGTGGCATGGAGATCGCGTTCCCGGTGGCCGACTCCTCGCAATCGGCTGTCTTGCAACAGGTTTCAAATGGTGTCCACGTTCGGATGGCGGTGCTGTTCCATCTGATGGTGGGCGCCGATCGGGAGGCGATCAGCGTATGACGAAACACAACGCGAGCTCGAACCCGCCGGTGCTGATCCGCGGCGTACGTCTCTACGGCGAAGGCGATGCACAGGATGTGCTGATCGCCGACGGCCAGATCGCCGAGATTGGGTCTGCCCTCAAGGCTCCCGAGGGTGCCGAGGTGATCGACGCGACCGGGCAGGTGCTGCTGCCGGGCTTCGTCGACCTGCACACCCATCTGCGCGAGCCGGGCCGGGAATACGCCGAGGACATCGAAACCGGTTCGGCCGCAGCGGCGCTCGGTGGCTACACCGCGGTGTTCGCGATGGCCAACACCGATCCGGTCGCCGATACCGCGGTGGTCACCGACCACGTGTGGAACCGCGGCCAACAGGTCGGACTGGTCGACGTGCATCCGGTCGGCGCGGTGACCGTGGGCTTGAAAGGCAAGCAGCTCACCGAGATGGGCCTGATGGCAGACGGTGTCGGCCAGGTCCGGATGTTCTCCGACGACGGTCTGTGTGTCGACGATCCGCTGGTGATGCGGCGGGCGTTGGAGTACGCCACCGGCCTCGGGGTGCTCATCGCCCAGCATGCCGAAGAGCCCCGGCTGACCGTCGGTGCCGTCGCCCATGAGGGACCCAACGCGGCCAAGCTCGGACTGGCGGGTTGGCCGCGGTCGGCCGAGGAGTCGATCGTGGCCCGGGATGCGATCCTGGCCCGCGATGCCGGTGCCCGGGTGCACATCTGTCATGCCTCCACGGCGGGCACCGTCGAATTGCTCAAATGGGCCAAGGCGCAAGGGATTTCCATCACCGCCGAGGTCACCCCGCACCACCTGCTGCTCGACGACGGCCGGCTGGCCAGCTACGACGGGCGCAACCGGGTCAACCCGCCGCTGCGGGAATCCAGCGACGCCGAGGCGCTGCGCCAGGCGTTGGCCGACGGCGTCATCGACTGCGTGGCCACCGACCATGCGCCGCACGCCGAGCACGAGAAGTGCTGCGAGTTCTCGGTGGCCCGGCCGGGCATGCTCGGCCTGCAAACCGCGCTGTCGGTGGTCGCCGAGACCATGGTGCGCCCCGGCCTCCTGACCTGGCGCGGTGTCGCCAAGGTGATGAGCGAGGCTCCCGCCGCCATCGTCGGTCTGCCCGATCAGGGCCGGCCGCTGGAAGTAGGCGAGCCGGCCAACCTCACGGTGATCGATCCCGACGCGACCTGGACGGTCGAAGGCGACACGCTCGCCAGCCGCTCGGACAACACGCCGTTCGAAGCGATGACGCTGCCCGCGACCGTCACCGCCACCTTGTTGCGTGGCAAGATCACCGCACTCGACGGGAAGTGTCCCCATTGAACACTCCCACGTTGATCGCGTCGCTGGTGCTGGCGGCCGTGCTGGCCGTGCTGATCGCATTCCTGATCCGGCAGATGATGCGCGGCTGGCTGCATCGTGCGCAGCGGCAGGCTGAGCTGATCGGCACCCTGCCGCCGCTGCCTGACACCGTCGGCGCGGCGACGATTCCGTCCACCAAGGGGATGTACGTGGGCACCACGCTGGTGCCGCACTGGAACGACAAGGTCGCCGCGGGGGATCTGGGCTTTCGGACCAAGGCGGTGCTGACCCGTTACCCCGAGGGAATCATGATGCAGCGCAGCGGTGCCGGGCCGATCTGGATCCCGGCCGAGTCGATCACCGCGATCCGGACCGAACGCGGAATCGCGGGCAAGGCACTGACTTACGACGGGATCCTGGCCATCAGGTGGCGGCTGCCCTCGGGCACCGAGATCGACACCGGGTTCCGCGCCGACAATCGCGCAGAGTACGACCGCTGGCTGGAGGAAGAGGCATGACGAGCAACGCGAGCAAGAGCAACACGGCGGCGAGCCGCCAATCCGGCACGGCGGTCCTGGTACTCGAAGACGGGCGTGTCTTCACCGGTACCACCTTCGGAGCGGTGGGCCAGACCCTCGGTGAGGCAGTGTTTTCCACCGGTATGTCGGGCTACCAGGAAACGCTCACCGATCCCAGCTACCACGGCCAGATCGTGGTCGCCACCGCACCGCAGATCGGTAACACCGGCTGGAACACCGAGGACGGCGAGAGCCGCGACGACAAGATCTGGGTCGCCGGCTACGCCGTGCGCGATCCCTCACCGCGCGCGTCGAACTGGCGCGCCGCCGGAACCCTCGACGACGAGTTGGTCCGGCAGGGCATCGTGGGCATCGCCGGAATCGACACCCGGGCAGTGGTGCGCCACCTGCGCACCCGCGGATCGATGAAGGCAGGAGTGTTCTCCGGCCCAAGCCTTGCCGGCACGGACGAACTGGTGGCCCGGGTTCTCGCCCAGCCTTCGATGCTGGGCGCGGACCTGGCCGGTGAGGTCAGCACTGCAAGCTCCTACATCGTCGAACCTGAAGGCGGCCACCGGTTTACCGTCGCGGCCGTCGACCTGGGGATCAAGACGAACACCCCGCGCAACTTCGCCCGGCGCGGGATCCGCAGCCACGTGCTGCCGTCGTCGGTGACGTTCGATCAGATCGCCGACCTCAAGCCGGACGGGGTGTTCCTGTCCAACGGCCCCGGTGACCCGGCCACCGCTGACCACATTGTCGCGGTGACCCGTGAGGTGCTCGGTGCCGGAATCCCGTTGTTCGGCATCTGCTTCGGCAACCAGATCCTGGGCCGTGCGCTCGGCCGATCCACCTACAAAATGGTGTTCGGCCACCGCGGCATCAACATCCCGGTGGTCGACCACATCACCGGCCGGGTGGCGATCACCGCCCAGAACCACGGCTTCGCACTCGAAGGTGAGGCGGGGGAGCAGTTCGACACCCCCTTCGGCACTGCCGAGGTCAGCCACACCTGCGCCAACGACGGTGTGGTGGAAGGCATCCGGCTGGCTGACGGCCGGGCGTTCTCCGTCCAGTACCACCCCGAGGCCGCGGCCGGGCCCCACGACGCCGAATACCTCTTCGACCAGTTCGTCGACCTGATGGCAGGAGACAAGTAGATGCCACGTCGCTCTGACCTCAACCACGTGCTGGTGATCGGGTCCGGCCCGATCGTCATCGGCCAGGCCTGCGAATTCGACTACTCGGGCACCCAGGCCTGCCGGGTGCTGCGTTCCGAGGGCATCCAGGTCAGCCTGGTGAACTCGAACCCGGCGACGATCATGACCGACCCCGAGTACGCCGACAACACCTACGTCGAACCGATCACCTGGGAATTCGTCGAGAAGGTCATCGTCCAGCAGGCCGAGCGCGGCAACAAGATCGACGCCGTGCTGGCCACCCTCGGCGGGCAGACCGCCCTGAACACCGCGGTGGCCCTGCACGAGAACGGCGTGCTGGAGCGCTACGGGGTCGAACTCATCGGCGCCGACTTCGAAGCCATCCAGCGGGGCGAGGACCGGCAGAAGTTCAAGGACATCGTCGCCAAGGTCGGCGGCGAATCTGCCCGCAGCCGGGTCTGTTACACGATGGACGAGGTCCGCGAGACGGTGGCCGACCTCGGTCTGCCGGTCGTGGTCCGGCCGTCGTTCACGATGGGCGGCCTGGGCTCGGGCATGGCGTACTCGGCAGAAGACGTCGAGCGGATGGCCGGCGACGGCCTGGCCGCCTCGCCTTCGGCGAACGTGCTGATCGAGGAATCCATCTACGGGTGGAAGGAATTCGAACTCGAGCTGATGCGCGACAGCCGCGACAACGTCGTGGTGGTCTGCTCGATCGAGAACTTCGATCCCATGGGCGTGCACACCGGCGACTCGGTGACCGTGGCGCCGGCGATGACGCTGACCGACCGCGAATACCAGAAGATGCGCGACCTGGGCATCGCGATCCTGCGCGAGGTGGGCGTCGACACCGGCGGCTGCAACATCCAGTTCGCGATCGACCCGCGCGACGGCCGCCTGATCGTCATCGAGATGAACCCGCGGGTGTCGCGGTCGTCGGCCCTGGCGTCGAAGGCTACCGGCTTCCCGATCGCCAAGATCGCGGCCAAGCTGGCCATCGGCTACACCCTCGACGAGATCCTCAACGACATCACAAAAGAGACCCCGGCCTGCTTCGAACCCACGCTGGACTACGTCGTGGTCAAGGCACCGCGGTTCGCGTTCGAGAAGTTCCCCGGCGCCGACGCCACGCTGACCACCACGATGAAGTCGGTCGGTGAGGCGATGTCGTTGGGCCGCAACTTCATCGAGGCCCTCGGCAAGGTGATGCGGTCCCTGGAGACCAGCCGGGCCGGCTTCTGGACGGGCCCGGACCCGGACGTCACGGTCGAGCAGCTGCTGACCGGCCTGCGTACCCCGGTCGACGGCAGGCTCTACGACATCGAACATGCGCTGCGCCTTGGCGCCAGCGTCGAACAGGTGGCCGAGGCCTCCGGCGTCGACCCGTGGTTCATCGAGCAGATCGCGGGCCTGGTCGCCCTTCGGGTCGAGCTGCTGGAAGCGCCGGTGCTCGACGCCGAGCTGCTGCGCCGGGCCAAGCACAGCGGCCTCTCGGATCGCCAGATCGCCGCGCTGCGACCGGAACTGGCCGGCGAGGCGGGCCTGCGCGCGCTGCGCCGCCGGCTCGGGATCCACCCGGTGTACAAGACCGTCGACACCTGCGCGGCCGAGTTCGACGCCAAGACGCCGTACCACTACAGCAGCTACGAGCTCGATCCCGCCGCGGAGACCGAGGTCGCCCCGCAGACCGAGAAGCCCAAGGTGCTGATCCTGGGGTCCGGGCCGAACCGGATCGGGCAGGGCATCGAATTCGATTACAGCTGTGTGCATGCCGCGACGACATTGAGCGCGGTCGGGTTCGAAACCGTGATGGTCAACTGCAACCCCGAGACGGTGTCCACCGACTACGACACCGCCGACCGGCTGTACTTCGAGCCGCTCACCTTCGAGGACGTGCTGGAGGTCTACTACGCCGAGGACGCCTCGGGTAAGGGCGAGGACGGCACCGGCCCCGGTGTCGTCGGCGTCATCGTCCAGCTCGGCGGCCAGACGCCGCTGGGCCTGGCCAAGCGCCTCGAAGAGGCCGGCGTCCCGATCGTCGGCACCGGGCCCGATGCCATCGATCTGGCCGAGGACCGTGGGCTTTTCGGCGAAGTCCTGGTCAACGCGGGCCTGCCCGCGCCGCGCTTCGGCACCGCCACCAGCTTCGAGCAGGCCCGCCGGATCGCTTCCGACATCGGCTACCCCGTGCTGGTCCGCCCCTCCTACGTGCTGGGCGGACGCGGCATGGAGATCGTGTACGACGAGGCCACCCTGGAGGGCTACATCGCCCGCGCCACCCAACTGTCGCCGGAACATCCCGTGCTGGTCGACCGGTTCCTCGAAGACGCGATCGAGATCGACGTCGACGCCCTGTGCGACGGCAACGAGGTGTACATCGGCGGGATCATGGAGCACATCGAGGAGGCCGGTATCCACTCCGGTGACTCGGCGTGTGCGCTGCCCCCGGTGACCTTGGGCCGCAGCGACATCGAATCGGTCCGCCGCGCCACCGAAGCCATCGCCCGCGGAATCGGGGTGGTCGGACTGCTCAACGTCCAGTACGCGCTGAAGGACGACGTGCTCTACGTGCTGGAGGCCAACCCGCGCGCCAGTCGCACGGTGCCGTTCGTGTCCAAGGCCACCGCGGTGCCGCTGGCCAAGGCCTGTGCCCGGGTGATGCTGGGCGCCACCATCGCCGAGCTGCGCGCCGAGGGCCTGCTGAACAAGAACGGTGATGGGGCCACCATCGCCCGCAACGCCCCGGTGGCGGTCAAGGAAGCCGTGCTGCCGTTCCACCGGTTCCGCCGCGCTGATGGCGCCCAGGTGGATTCGCTGCTGGGTCCGGAGATGAAGTCGACCGGCGAGGTGATGGGTATCGACCATGACTTCGGTACGGCTTTCGCCAAGAGCCAGACTGCGGCCTACGGATCGCTGCCGGCCTCGGGAACCGTGTTCGTGTCGGTGGCCAACCGCGACAAGCGTTCACTGGTGTTCCCGGTCAAGCGCCTGGCCGATCTCGGGTTCCGGGTGCTGGCCACCGAGGGCACCGCGGAGATGTTGCGCCGCAACGGTATTCCCTGCGACGAGGTGCGGAAGCACTCAGAGCAGCCCAGTGCGGACCGCGACCTGCCGTCCGCGGTCGATGCCATCAAGGCCGGCGAGGTCGACATGGTGATCAACACGCCCTACGGAAACTCCGGCCCTCGCGTCGACGGCTACGAGATCCGCTCGGCCGCAGTGTCGATGAACATTCCGTGCGTCACGACGGTGCAGGGTGCGTCGGCCGCGGTGCAGGGTATCGAGGCGGGGATCCGCGGCGACATCGGTGTGATGTCACTGCAGGAACTGCACAGCGAGCTGGAATCGCGCTGACCATGGAGGCTTTCGGGCAACGGCTGGCCGCTGCGGTATCGGAGCGGGGGCCGTTGTGCCCCGGCATCGACCCCCATCCCGAGCTGCTGCGGGCCTGGGGACTGTCCGCCGATGCCGACGGCCTGACCGCGTTCAGCGACGCCTGCGTGACGGCCTTCGCCGGCTTCGCGATGGTCAAGCCGCAGGTGGCGTTCTTCGAGGCGTACGGCTCGGCCGGTTTCGCGGTGCTGGAGCGCACGATGGCCGCGCTGCGCGACGCCGGTGTGCTGGTGCTGGCCGACGCCAAGCGGGGGGACATCGGCTCGACCATGGCCGCCTACGCCGAGGCGTGGGCCGGTGACTCACCGCTGGCCGCCGACGCGGTGACCGCTTCGCCGTATCTGGGTTTCGGGTCGCTGCAGCCACTGCTGGACACCGCCGCGGCCCATGGCCGGGGCGTGTTCGTGCTGGCCGCCACCTCCAACCCCGAGGGGCCGAGCGTGCAACGCGCCATCGCCGGGTCGCGCACCGTGGCGCAGTCCGTCGTCGACGATGTGGCGGCGGTGAATCGGGCGGCCGGACAGCCCACCGGATCGGTCGGTGTGGTGGTCGGCGCGACGGTGACAGACCCGCCCGATCTCAGCGCGCTGGGCGGTCCGGTGCTGGTTCCAGGGGTCGGAGCCCAGGGCGGTCGTGCCGATGCGCTGGGCGGGTTCGGAGGTGCCCGATTGGTGCTGCCCACGGTGTCTCGTGAGGTGCTGCGGGCCGGCCCGACGGTGGCCGATCTGCGGGCGGCCGCCGAGCGCCTGCGCGACGAAGTCGCCTACCTCACCTGACCGTCCTCACCTGACGGTGTCCGCGGCATAACGCGTGCGCCGTTTTCCACGCCTGGGTCGCTACCGCCGCGGCGATCGCGACCCAGGCGTAGAAAGCGATGGCCCGGTCGAGAAGTGTTCGAGCCCAATATGGTTGGTCAGCTGACCCTCGGATCGGTTGTGGCGCAGCAGGTCACAGCGGGATCCAGATACCGAAGAACCAGAAGCCCCACGCGTTGTAGCCCGGATCGAAAATGGGTGTCACCCAGCTGCCGTTGTAGTTGAACGGCTGATGGTCGAACCGGCCCTGGTCCATGCCGCGCCAAGCCAGATCAGGGGGTGGCGGGCCCCAATGCCGGCCATGGTCGTCGGGGCCACCGGGACCCCGGTCACCCGGCCACCCGGGTCCGCCTGGGCCTCCGGGACCACCCGGGCCACCGGGCCAGCCTGGACCACCCGGGCCACCCGGGCCACCGGGCCCGTCAGGGCCTCCTGGACCGCCAGGACGGCCGGGTCCATTGGGTCCGCCTGGTCCGCCCGGCCCGCCGGGGTGTTCGGGCCCTCCTGGGCCTCCTGGGCCGCCGGGACGGTCGGGTCCACCGGGCCCTCCCGGTCCGCCTGGTGCCGGCCCGCCGGGTCCCTGACAGTTGCCGAAGCCGCACGGCGGCCCGGGTTGGGCCGCTGCGACGCCGGCTCCCGCCGCCAAGGTGGCGGTTCCGAGCGCGATGGCGACAGCAGAAGCGCAGGTCAAACGCTTGATGTACATGTCCAGCTTCCCTTCGGGGGCCATGGATACCCGACCAGCGGAGGCTATTTAGCCAAGCTGTGTAATCGCTATGTGGCAACTGGGCGCGGGTTAGGCGTCGTGAAACGCACCGCCCGTGGCGTGCGCATCGCCGCCTCCGACACGCCCGACACGCCGTGACCAGCGAAAATTTTCTCGAATACCCGGCGGTAACCGGGTCCGGTGGAGTCGGAACCGGTGCTGGGTGCCTCAGTAGTTAGCTGTCGATCGCCCGAAATGCATTGACTTGCAGGAATATCCGGTCGGCAGTGGTCGTCCCGACGATGCCGGGTGGCGTTCTCGGGGGGATTCCGGGTGTCGCATGCGCGCACTACACGCTGGGCTTTTAGCGCCGTAACCAGGGGGTGGCGTTCGCATTCGTCAGCCCGCGTGGGTAGGTTCGTCGTCGCTGGCTGGTTTGCACTCCAGCCGTACAAAACAAGAATGGCCGAAGAAGAATCGCCAGGAGACGGAGGAACCCGTGGCCCTTCCCCAGTTGACCGACGAACAGCGCGCGGCAGCGTTGGAGAAGGCTGCTGCCGCACGTCGAGCGCGAGCCGAGCTCAAGGATCGACTCAAGCGCGGCGGCACCAACCTCAAGCAGGTGCTCACCGACGCCGAGACCGATGAGGTCTTGGGCAAGATGAAAGTTTCTGCGCTGCTGGAAGCCCTGCCCAAGGTGGGCAAGGTCAAGGCGCAGGAGATCATGACCGAGCTGGAGATCGCCCCGACGCGCCGTCTGCGCGGCCTCGGTGATCGTCAGCGCAAGGCCCTCCTGGAGAAGTTCGACCAGTAGAGACCCCCGCATTGAGCGCTGGTAGAGGGGCCGGACAACACACCGGGACGGCTCCGGTCGTCGTGTTGGCCGGCCCCTCCGCTGTCGGGAAGTCCACCGTGGTCCGCTGTCTGCGGGAGCGGCTTCCCGACCTGTATTTCTCCGTCTCGGTCACGACCAGGGCGCCGCGGCCGGGGGAGGTCGACGGTGTCGACTACACATTCGTGTCCGCGGAACGCTTTCAGCAGCTGATCGACGACGGTGAGCTGCTCGAATGGGCCGACATCCACGGCGGACTGCACCGCTCCGGAACGCCGGCCCAGCCTGTGCGCGACGCCACCAAGGCCGGTCGGCCGGTCCTGATCGAGGTTGACCTGGCCGGGGCGCGAGCCGTCAAGAAGGCCATGCCCGAGGTGACGACGGTGTTCCTGGCACCGCCGAGCTGGGACGAACTGGTCAGCCGATTGTCCGGTCGGGGCACCGAGACACCCGAGGTGATGGCCAGGCGATTGGAGACCGCGCGGGCCGAAATGGCCGCGAAGTCCGACTTTGACCAGGTTGTCGTGAACCGCCAGTTGGATACCGCATGCGCTGAATTGGTATCCTTGCTGGTGGCCAGCCGATGACTCACAGTGCCGGGACCGACGCGATCGGGTCCGCGAGCCACCCGAGGCTGTCCACTAAACGCATTTTCGCTAACCGCCAGGAGACTTTTTCGTGAGCACCCCGCACGCCGACGCGCAGCTGGCCGCTGCGGACGACTTGGGTATCGATTCGTCCGCTGCCAGCGCCTACGACACGCCGCTGGGCATCACCAACCCGCCCATCGACGAGTTGCTGGACCGCGCGTCGAGCAAGTACGCGCTGGTGATCTACGCCGCCAAGCGCGCGCGTCAGATCAACGACTACTACAACCAGCTGGGTGACGGCATCCTCGAATACGTCGGACCTCTGGTCGAGCCGGGTCTGCAGGAGAAGCCGCTGTCGATCGCGATGCGGGAGATCCACGAGGACCTGCTCGAGCACACCGAGGGCGGCGAGTAGCCAGGCCAGGGCCGGGACGTGAGCGCGGGTAAGCGAATCGTCGTCGGTGTGGCCGGCGGCATTGCCGCCTACAAGGCGTGCACCCTGGTCCGTCAACTCACCGAGGCGGGCCACTCGGTACGCGTACTGCCCACCGAGTCGGCTCTGCGCTTCGTCGGAGCAGCCACGTTTGAAGCCCTGTCGGGCAATCCCGTGCACACCGGTGTGTTCACCGACGTGCACGAGGTTCCGCACGTCCGGATCGGCCAGGAGGCCGATCTCGTCGTGGTCGCACCCGCTACCGCGGACCTGCTCGCGCGCGCGGTCGCAGGCCGCGCCGACGATCTGTTGACCGCCACGCTCCTGACCGCGCGATGTCCGGTGTTGTTCGCCCCGGCCATGCACACGGAGATGTGGTTCCACCCGGCCACCGTCGACAACGTGGCCACGCTGCGCCGGCGGGGCGCAGTGGTGCTGGAACCCGCATCCGGGCGGCTCACCGGCGCCGACAGCGGCGCGGGCCGGTTGCCCGAGGCCGAAGAGATCGTCACGTTCGCGCAGCTCCTGCTGGAGCGGGGCGATGCGCTGACCTACGACCTGGCCGGAGTCAAGGCCCTGGTGACCGCGGGCGGTACCCGCGAACCCCTCGATCCGGTGCGGTTCATCGGCAACCGCAGCTCCGGCAAGCAGGGCTACGCGGTGGCACGGGTTCTGGCCCAGCGCGGCGCCGACGTGACGCTCGTCGCGGGCAACACCGCGGGCCTGATCGACCCGGCCGGCGTCGACGTCGTGCACATCGGCTCGGCCGCACAATTGCGGGACGCGGTGACCAAGTACGCCCCGGAGTCCAACGTCCTGGTGATGGCCGCGGCCGTCGCCGACTTCCGGCCCGCACAGGTGGCAACCGCCAAGATCAAGAAGGGCGGCGCGTCCGAGCCCAGCTCCATCGACCTCGTCCGCAACGACGACGTGCTCGCCGGGGCGGTGCGGGCCAGGGCCGAGGGACAGTTGCCGAACATGCGGGCCATCGTCGGTTTCGCCGCCGAGACCGGTGACGCGAACGGCGATGTGTTGTTCCACGCCAGGGCCAAACTCCAGCGCAAGGGATGCGACCTGCTCGTGGTCAACGCGGTGGGGGAGAACCGGGCTTTCGAGGTCGACCACAACGACGGGTGGTTGCTGAGCGCCGACGGCACCGAGGTCGCACTCGAGCACGGTTCGAAGACTCTGATGGCCACCCGTATCGTGGACTCGATCGCAGCATTCCTGGGCAAGCACGACGGGTGATCCGGTCGTACGCATCAAGGTGCGGATAAGTGTTGCGCATCCGCGTCCCACGCGCTTGGGTGCAACAGGGCATGGATACTATTCGCCTAACTAAGTAGTTTTGAGACTGAGAACTTTTTCAGATCGGCAAGGAAGGAAGCAGACCGTGAGCCAAGGTCGCCTGTTTACCAGTGAGTCGGTAACCGAAGGACACCCCGACAAGATCTGTGATGCGATCAGCGACTCGGTGCTCGACGCGCTGCTGGAGCAGGATCCCAAGTCGCGGGTCGCGGTGGAAACCCTGGTGACCACCGGCCAGGTGCACGTCGCCGGCGAGGTCACCACCTCCGCCTACGCCGACATTCCGAAGATCGTGCGTGACCGCATCCTGGAGATCGGCTACGACTCGTCGACCAAGGGCTTCGACGGCGCCTCATGCGGTGTGAACATCGCGATCGGCGCGCAGTCGCCCGACATCGCCCAGGGCGTCGACACCGCCCACGAGGCGCGCGTCGAGGGCGCCGCCGATCCGCTGGACGCCCAGGGCGCCGGCGACCAGGGCCTGATGTTCGGCTACGCCATCGGCGACACCCCGGAGTTGATGCCGCTGCCCATCGCGCTGGCCCACCGGCTGTCGCGGCGGCTGACCGAGGTTCGCAAGAACGGCGTGCTCGACTACCTGCGCCCGGACGGCAAGACCCAGGTCACCATCCAGTACGACGGCCGGACCCCGGTGCGGTTGGACACCGTCGTGCTGTCCACGCAGCACGCCGACGGTATCGACCTGGACGGCACCCTGACCCCGGACATCCGGGAGAAGGTCGTCAACACCGTGCTGGCCGACCTCAACCACGAGACGCTGGACACCTCCGACTTCCGCCTGCTGGTCAACCCGACCGGCAAGTTCGTCCTCGGCGGGCCGATGGGTGACGCCGGTCTGACCGGCCGCAAGATCATCGTCGACACCTACGGCGGCTGGGCCCGTCACGGTGGCGGCGCCTTCTCCGGCAAGGATCCGTCAAAGGTCGACCGTTCGGCCGCGTACGCGATGCGCTGGGTGGCCAAGAACGTGGTCGCCGCCGGGCTGGCGGAGCGCGTCGAGGTGCAGGTGGCCTACGCGATCGGCAAGGCCGCCCCGGTCGGGCTGTTCGTGGAGACCTTCGGCACCGAGACCGTCGACCCGGCCCGCATCGAGAAGGCCATCAGCAGCGTGTTCGATCTGCGCCCCGGCGCGATCATCCGCGACCTGGACCTGTTGCGGCCGATCTACGCCCAGACCGCGGCGTACGGCCACTTCGGGCGCACCGACATCGAGCTGCCCTGGGAGCAGCTCAACAAGGTCGACGACCTGAAGGCCTCGGTCTAGCTTTTCCTCAACAGCCCCCGGTCACTGATCGGGGGCTGTTGTGTTTCCCGGAGTTTCCAGGCGTGCGAACCCGCCGCGAGATCAACGCCATGGTCGTGATTCCTCGGGCGGAGCGACCAAAGCGTTGATCTGGGCGGGGTTGGTCAGGTGCGGTAGCGCCCGACGACACGGCCCGCGAGGGCATGGGCCCACTCCAGCCCGGCATCGGTGCCGAACAACTCGCGACGGGTATTGCCCGCGCACAAGTAGGCGTCGACCCGGAAGGCGTCTTCGGCGGGATCGGGTGAACCCGCTACGGAGAACTCGTTTTCCAGTAGATCCAGCCACTCCTGCTTGAGGTTTCGCACCGCGTCGGCCACGGCTCCGGTGCGATGCCCGAATTCGACCGATGTGGCCGACACGAAGCAGCCGCCCGGGAACACCTCGGCGCGCAGGTATGCCAACCACGAATCGAGGAGGGCGTGGAGCCGCGCGGTTCCGGGCTCGGAGCTCAGTGCCGGACGGATCACGACGTCGATGTAGACCTGTCGTGCCTCAGCCACGGCGGCCAGCTGAATCGCCTCCCGGTTGCCGAAGACCGTGAGGATCCCGCTCTTGCTCACCCCGGTCGACGTGGACAAGCCGCCCACGGTGATCCCGTCCAGGCCATGGGTGGTGGCGATGTCTGCCGCGGTACGCGCGACCAGCCGCCGGGTGGCATCACCGCGCGCCCGCCGCCCGTCAGCTGCAGGCAAAGCCGTCATCAGTTCACAGTAGCCACACCCTGGACGCAGGGCGGCCGCGTCGCGTACGGTCGTGACCTATATGCGACCGATCGGTCGTAAAGGTTGGAGGATTGCAGTGACCACCACGTTCAAGCCTCTCCTGGAGCGCCGGATCACCATCGACGCCACACCTTCGGCGGTCTGGGACATCATCCGCGACATCCGACGCATGTCGCAGTGGAGCCCGCAGGTGGTGTCGGTGAAACTGCGCGATCCCGACGAAGGTATCCGGCTCGGAACGACGTTCACCAATCTCAACCACCAAGGCGAGCTTGAGTGGATCACGCACGGCGAGGTGGTGCGGTACGTGCCAGAGGAAGAGATCGCTTTCCGGATCGCGGAGAATTTCGCGATCTGGTCGTTCTCGATCAGCGCTGAGGGTGCGGCCGCCACCGTGCTCACCCAACGGCGCGAGACGCCCGACGGCATATCGCAACTTTCGCTCGATCTGACCGAGTCGCACCTCGGCGGCCAGCAGGCCTTCACCGAACTGCTGGAAGCCGGAATGGTGCAGACCCTCACCGCGATCAAGGCATGCGCCGAGTCCTGAGGGGCTACGAGCTGAACGCGTAATCGTCCAGCGGGAAGCTGCGGCTGCGCCAGTACGCCTCGACTGTGGTGGCCGGCCGCAGCGGAACGTCGCCGTTGGCGTCGAAGTAGTAGCTGTTGGCCAGGTTGCAGCTGTCCTGCCAGAAGATCTGGCGGTGCCGCTTGCGCATCATCTCGGCGAAATACCGGTCGTTGGCCTCTTGACGGACCTCGACGCGGTGGGCCGCGCGGCGGTCGGCCTGCGCGATACACCGCACCAGATGACGGGTCTGCGCCTCGATCAACGCGAAGTACGACGATCCGACGTACCCGTACGGGCCCATCACCGAGAAGAAATTCGCGAAACCGGGCACGCTGACGCCTTCATAGGCCTGCATCCGGTGCTGCTTCCAGAATTCGCTGAGCGACTGTCCGCCCGACCCGATGATGTCGAAGGTCAGCGCGTCGACGTCCATCACCTTGAAACCGGTGGCCAGGATGAGCACGTCGACGTCATGGCTCTCGCCGTCGGCGGTGGCGACACCCGAACCGGTGATCTTGTCGATCGGTTCGGTGACCAGTCGGACGTTGTTCCGGTTGAATGTGGCCAGATAGGTGTTGTGGAAGCCGGGTCGCTTACACCCCACCGCATACCGGGGTGTGAGCTTGTCGCGCACCTCCGGATCGCGGACCTGTTGGCGGAGATAGGCCCGGCCGGCCGCGCCGGCGCGCTTGGCGAACGGGTTGATCGTGAAGTACTGCGCGGCCAGCGGGAAGGTGAATTCCACATACGCCTGGCTGATCATTCGGTGCAGTGTCCGGCCGCCCGGCAGCCGCATCAGCCTGCGGGCGATCGGCGGGATCGGCACGTCGAACTTCGGGAAGCACCAGATCGGTGTGCGCTGAAACACGGTGAGCTGCTTGACCTTCGGGGCGATCTCGGGGATTACCTGAACCGCCGACGCGCCGGTACCGATGATCGCGACCCGCTTGCCCGTCAAATCCAGCGTGTGATCCCAGCGGGCGGTGTGCACGGTGGTGCCGGCGAAAGAGTCCACGCCGTCGATCTCGGGCAGTTTCGGGATGGTCAGTACCCCGCTGGCATTGACCAGGAACCGAGCTGTCAATGTGTCGCCGGATTCAAGGTCGAGCCGCCACACGTTCTCGTCGTCATCGAAGACCGCGCGCGCAACAGTGGTGTTGAACCGGATGCGTGGCCGCAGACCGTATTTGTCCACGCAGGTGTCGGCGTAGGCGCGCAGTTCGCTGCCGGGGGCGTAGGTGCGGGACCATTTTCGGGACTGTTCGAACGAGAATTGATACGAGAACGACGGGATATCCACGGCCACACCGGGATAGGTGTTCCAGAACCATGTTCCGCCGGCCCCGTCGCCGGCCTCCAGGATCAGGTAATCGTGCAGGCCCGCCTTGTCCAGGGCGATGGCGGCGCCGATGCCGGAGAACCCGGCGCCGACGATGAGCGTGTGAAAGTCGGGCATCAAGCCACCTCCCGGCTGCGTCCGATCATGTGGACGCCGTGTTTGGGTCGCAACGTCAACGTAGCCTCCAACTCCACCGAGTGACCAGGATCGAGATCGAATACGAATCGTCGACTCATGATCGCGGCGATCAGCACCATCTCCATCAGCGCGAAACTCTGTCCGATGCAGATCCGGCGTCCGCCGCCGAACGGCAGGTAGGCCGAGCGTGGGCGATTCCTGCCGGCATCACCCAGGAATCGGTTGGGGTCGAACGTTTCCGGTTCGGGCCACCATCGTTTGTCATGGTGAATCTGGTGAATTGGGATGATCACCGTGGTGCCCGGCCGGATATGGTGACCGTCGAAGTCGTCGGGTTCGACGGCCTCGCGCGCGATGATCCACACCGCGGAGTAGTACCGCTGCGACTCCTGCAGACACGCGGTGGTCCACGGCAGCCGGGTCAGGTCGGCGGCTGTCGGGCGGCCCGCGCCCACTACGTCGTCCACCTCGGCCAGCATCCGGTCCCGGGCGTCGGGATGGCGCGCCATCAGGTACCAGAACCAGGCCATCGCGTTCGCGGTCGTCTCGTGCCCGGCCAGCATGAACGTCAGTGCTTCGTCGCGGACGCGCTGTCGGGGCCAGGCTCCGTCGTCGGCGCTGAACAACACGTTGAGCAGGTCGGCTGACTCCGTGGGATGGGCGACGCGCTCGTCCAGCACGGTGTTCACCGCGGCGTCCAGGGCCAGGGCGATCCGCTGCCCTTCGCGCAGCGGCGGGGGCAGGCGGATTCCGGAGAAGGTGCTCGACGCCATCGCGGCGTAGACCGGCCGGGGGAGCAGGCCCAACAGTCCGAGCCGGCCCAGCAATTCGGTACGCCGTAGCCCTCGGGTTGTGAGGTCCCGCATGCTGTGCACGATCGGGCCGAAGTCCTGGCTGAACAGTGCGTTGGAGACCACCCGCAGAGTCGTTTCCACCATGGCTGCGTGCATGTCGAATTGCACACCCTCGCCCTGTTCGGCGAGCTCGTTCGTCGCCCGCTCGATCGGCGCGATCATCAGGTCCACGAGCGTGTTGAGGTGGCGGCGCGCGAACGTCGGATTCAGGGCCGTCCGATGGTCGGCCCAGGAATCGCCTTCGTCGGTCAGCAGGTTGATCCCTGCCGCGGCCCGAATCGGTTCGTATTCGTTGGACTTGACGTAGCGCAGGCGGGCCCGGTGCAGCACATGATCGACGTACTCGGGATGGGTGATCGATGCGAAACGTCTTCCGGCACAGCGAAATCTGGCCATGTCCCGGCCCTGTGCCCGGGACATGAAGCCGCCGTCGGTGCTGAATCCGACCGTGATCGCCTCGCGGGTCATGGTCCACGTGCTCAGTCGTGCCGCCGGAGCCGCCATGACCCCAGCGTATGAGTGACAGGACCGATGAGGAATGGGACTATCGGACACAGAGTTGGGATTTTGGGACAGGGATGGGGGCATGGCCAGAACGGGTTCCTCGTGGTCGGCCGACGTGTGCCATCCGATTCATGCCACTCGAGTGCTGTGCGAGGTGGCCGTGGAGCGGGGCGTGCCGGCAGCGCATGTCCTGGCCGGGACCGGCGTGACGCCGGCAGATCTCGATGATCCCGATGGCGTAATCAGGGCCCGTGCCGAGATCCTGGCGGTCCGCAACCTGCAGGCTCAACTGCCCGACGTACCCGGACTTGGCATCGACGTCGGTGGACGGTCGGCCCTGACGCACATGGGGCTGTTCGGGTTCGCGGTCATGTCGTGCGCCACGCTTCGCGAACTGTTCAGTATCGGGATGCGCTACTTCGCGTTGACTACCCTGCAGATCGATTTGCAGCTGTTCGAAGGCGCCGAGGACTGCGTGCTGGAACTCAACACCGGCCATCTGCCCGGCGACGTCCAGCAGTTCTTCATCGAACGGGACATCGCTGGGATTGCCGCCACTACAAGCAGTTTCGCGTACCCGGTGGTGGCACGCTATGCCGACCGGATGCTCGCCGAGGTATCCATCGGCGAGGAAGTGCTGCAACCGCTACTGACCTTGATGCCGCTACCGAACATCGCATTCGGCCGCGCCCACTCCCGGTTGCACTTTCCCCGCGCCATGCTCGACGAACCGTTGCCGCAAGCTGATCCGTACACCCTCGACCTCTGCATCGCGCAGTGCGACGCGCTGATGCAACGTTACGAGCACCGGCGTGGCATCACGGCTGTGGTGCGCAGCAAGCTTTTCCGTGATACCGGAGGGTTTCCTTCGCTGCCTGACGTGGCGGCCGAACTCGAGATGCATCCGCGCACATTGCGGCGCCGGCTTGCCGACGAGGACACCTCATTTCGTGCGCTGGTGAACGAGGCACGGTCCACGCTCGCGCGCGATCTGCTGTGCAACGTCGGGCTGACCGTCGACGAGGTGTCGCGCCGCCTCGGCTACACCGAGACCTCGACGTTCTGCCACGCCTTCAAACGCTGGCACGGGGTGCCGCCCAGTGCGTTCGCGCAATCACGCTGATGGACTGTGCGCTCACGGTGAACGGGAGTGGTTGATGTCGGTGATGAGCAGCGGATTGGTCTCAGCCATGTCTTCCAGTACCTGGAGGGTGCCTGCCACGCCGTTGTCCAGTGATTGCGCGGCCGCGACGGCGTCATCGGTAACCCCGACGAGCTGAACAAAGCGCAGCCGGCCGAATCCGGTGTCGACCTGCGCAAGTTGAGGGTCTTCGCCGAACATGATTGCAGTCAGGTCGGTTTGAGGTTCGCCGAGCGTGATGGGGCCGCCGACTTTGATTCGGTGGCCGACATCCAGCGCGGCGCTGCCGCTGAACACCAGGTCGCCGAGTCGTTGCAGCAGGAGCACGGACCATGTAGGTACCTGCGCCGGCAGCGGCTGTGTGAGGTCGATGTCCGCGGCAACTCGAAAGGTCCATTCGAAGTCTGTCCAGATGTCATCGTCATCCGGGCTCGGGTCCGACTCGAACACGTTGGAAAATCCGTAGGTGACCAGATGCCAGTGCGGTTGAGTGGCGGCAGCGTTCGGGTAGGCAGTAACGCCCCAAATGCCTTGGCCGGGTAGACGTGCATCTGAGCGCCCGAAATGCGGTGCGACGTCGCCGAGTCCTGGGTAGAGCCGCGCCAGTGCCGCGTCGATCGCATTCCAGCCCGGCGCCGGATCGATGGACATGTCCCTGGATGCTACCTCGAAGTTCGATACGTTAAGGGTTGTGACACAGTAGATTCGAAGCCAATGCCGGCGCACAGGGCTCCTGCGCTTCGCGGCGGCAGGGACACACCGCGACACGGAAACCCGGACTGGTCCATTGAACCGACCGGCGCTGCACTCCGTTTCACACTGGAAGAAGTCCAACGGCGAAATGGGGTGCGACCACGATGGAATCCGATGACTCTCCGGCGCTCAACCGCAGAAGAGCGTTGCTCGGTCTGGCCGCGGTCGGTGGTGTCGCCGCGATCGGCGTCGGCGGGCTGGCCGAGGCGGCAGGCTGGGTGCGGCCCGACGCACTGACGCCGGCTGATTTCGCCGACCGCTTCGAGCAGATCGCCGGTCGTCATGAGGGATTCCGGCGCAACCACGCCAAGGGCCTGGCCGCGACGGGAACGTTCACCAGCACCGGCGCCGGGGCCCAGGTGAGTAAGGCCTTGGTGTTCAAACCGGGCACCGTGCCCCTCGTCGGCAGGTTCTCACTATCAGGCGGCCTGCCCGACCAACCCGACAAGACCGACACCGTGCGCGGACTCGGGTTGCTGTTCCGGGTGCCCGACGGGGAGCAGTGGCGCATCGCGATGGTCAACGTTCCGGTGTTCACCGACAACACCCCGCAGGGCTTCTACGACCGGATGCTCGCGTCCCGTCCGCAGCCGCAGACCGGCAAGCCCGACCCGCAGGCGATGGCCGGTTTCCTGGCCGCCCACCCGGAAACCGCGGCGGCGATGAAGATCATCAAGCAGGACCCGCCGACTGCCGGATTTGCCGACAGCACCTACCGCGGGCTGCATGCCTTCCGTGCCACCAACGACCAGGGCCGGTCGACGTTCGTGCGGTGGACGGCCGTTCCGGCACACGCGGACGAGGCCGCCGGGCCGCCGCGGACCGACGACAAGAACCGCCTCTTCGACGCACTGATCGACACCGTGGCGCGCGGCCCGATCAGCTGGAAGCTGATCCTCACCCTGGCCGAACCCGGCGACCCCACCAACGACCCGACGCTGCCGTGGCCGCAGAACCGCCCGACGATCGACGCCGGCACCATCACCATCGACGCCGTCCACACCGAGGCGCCCGGAAACGCCCGCGACATCAATTTCGATCCGCTGGTGCTGCCCGATGGCCTGGCCGCCTCCGACGACCCGGTGTTGCACGCGCGATCGGCGGTCTACGCCCGTTCGTTCGACCGGCGGGCCCGGGAACCCAAGTCGCCCAGCGCCGTCGTCGTCCCCGGGGGTGAGCAATGACCACCGAGACGAAGCAGGCGATCACCCGCTTCAACCTGCCGGCCAGGCTGCTGCACTGGTCCATGGCGGTGATGGTGATCGCGCAGTTCTTCATCGGCGTCACGATGATCGCCGCGCTGAGCTACTATCCGCTGCTCCTGGCGATCCACCGGCCGTTGGGTATCGCGATCCTGGTATTCGCGATCGTGCGGCTCGTCAACCGGCTGACCCACCGGTTACCGCCGTTCCTGGCCACGATGGGCCCGCTGGAACGCCGGGTTGCCAGCTATTCCGAATACCTTTTGTACGCACTGCTTTTGGTGCAGCCACTGATCGGGTGGGCCATGCTCTCGGCCGCGCAGTCCCCGGTGGTGATGGTGGGGGCGATCCATCTGCCGGCGATCGCCCCGCACAACATCACCCTCTACGCCGCGCTGCGCACCGCCCACACGGTGGCGGCCTATCTGCTGTTCGCGACGTTCACCGCACACATCTGTGCGGTGCTGTTCCACACTGTGGCGCTGCGTGACGGGATCATCCGTCGAATGTCGCTGTGGCCCAGTAGGAACGAACCCAAGAGTTAGGCCTCAGCCGTGCAGCGCCTCGCGCAGCACGGCCATAGCCCGCTCGAACGATTCGGTCGAGGCCGGTACCACACCGACGTAGCCGAGGTAGCCGTGCACCAGGGTCTCGGCGTTGTCCAGCTGCACCGGAACGCCTGCGGCAGAAAGCAATTCGGCGTAGCGAATGCCGTCGTCGCGCAGCGGGTCGTGCCCGGCCACCGCGATGTACGCCGGCGCGAGGCCTGACAGGTCCGCCGCGCGGGCCGGCACCAGTGTGGCCGGCGGATCGGACAGGTCGACATGCCCGGCATACCAACGGGAGAAGCCTGTGACGGCGTCGAGCCCGAGGATCGGTGCCGTGGCGTTCTCGGTGAACGACGGCAGGCTGGTGTCCCACGTGGTGGCCGGGTACCAGAGCAACTGCAGACGCAACGGGATGCCGGCATCACGCGCCAGCAGGGCCACCACTGCACTGAGGTTGCCGCCCGCCGAATCGCCGGCCACGGCCAGCCGGGTGGCGTCGGCACCCTGTTCGGCGCCGTTGGCGGCCACCCACTGCGTCACCGCCCACACGTCGTCGACCGCGGCGGGGTAGGGATGTTCGGGGGCCAGCCGGTAGTCCACCGACACCACCACGGCGTTCGCACCGACGGCGTGCTGGCGGGCGGTGCCGTCGTAGCTGTCCAGGTCACCCAGCGCCCAGCCGCCGCCGTGGATGAACACCACGACCGGCAGCGTGGTGCCTTCGGGCGTCGGCGGCCGGTACACCCGCACCGGGACCGGACCTGCCGGCCCCTGGATCGCCCGGTCGGTGGCTTCGACCTCGGGATGGACCGGCAACCGCGGGATCTCACTGAACTGGCGGCGGGCCTCCTCGACACCTATGTCGGTGGATAGTTGGAACGGCACTGCCTCCAGTACCTTCTGCAGAATGGCATCGACAGCCGGTTTCTCATCAGCAACGGACATTCCGCAACCGTACGCACACCGCCGGACGGTGTGGTTGTGGGGCGCCGCCGCGGTCATCGGCGCGGCGTACGGCCTGTTTCTCCTTGTGGTGGCGCTGCGGCTGCCTGCCGGGTCCGATCTCACCGGCCAGTTCTTTGCCCAGCCGGCTGTCAAGGCGTTGCCCGCGCTGCTGCTGGCCGGGGCCGCGTGGGCACATCCGATCGTGCGGGAACGCCGCTGGCTGGTCGGCGCGCTGGTGTTCTCCGCACTCGGCGACTTCCTGCTCGCCATCCCGTGGTGGCAGCCGTCCTTCGTGCTGGGCCTGGCCGCGTTCCTGGTCGCGCACCTGTGCTTCCTCGGCGCGCTGGTGCCCCTGGCTCGGCGCTCCACACCGCGGCTGATCGCCGTCGCGGTCACCGTTGTGGCCTGCCTGGCGCTGCTGACCTGGTTCTGGCCCCGGCTGGTCGAACAGGGGATGGCCGTCCCGGTGGTCGCCTACATCGCGGTGCTCGGCGCCATGGTGTGCGCGGCCCTGCTGGCCCGGCTGCCCACGCCGTGGACCGCGGCAGGGGCCGTGTGTTTCGCGGTGTCGGACTCCATGATCGGCATCAGCCAGTTCGTTCGGGGCGACCAGTTGCTGGCCGTTCCGATCTGGTGGGCCTACGCGGCATCGCTGTTGCTGATCACGGCGGGCCTGTACTTCGGCCGGGCGTCAGACAAGTCTGCTAAAGCTGTGCAGTGACGATCACCCGCCGCGCCGCCCAGCATGAGCCCATCGCGCGGGTGCTTCCCCTTCTCACCGTTCCGCACCTGGACCGGGAGTTCGACTATCTCGTGTCGGAGGAGCAGTCCGACGATGCCCAGCCGGGTGTGCGGGTCAGGGTGCGCTTCAATGGCAGGCTGGTCGATGCCTACCTGCTGGAGCGGCGATCCGACACCGATCACACCGGCAAACTCGGCTGGCTCGACCGCGTGGTCTCGCCCGAGCCGGTGCTCACCCCGGAGGTCCGCCGGCTCGTCGACGCCGTCGCGGCGCGCTACGCCGGAACGCGCGCGGACGTACTGCGTCTTGCGGTGCCGCCACGCCATGCCAGGGTCGAGAAGCAGACCCCCGACGAGCCGGATCCGGTCTCGGCAGTCCCGGTCGACACCAGTGCCTGGGCCCGCTACGCGCGCGGCGAACAATTCCTGACCGCGGTCGGTGAGGGCCGAGCCGCGCGGGCGGTGTGGCAAGCGCTGCCCGGAGAGAACTGGGCCCGCCGGCTGGCCGAGGCCGCCGCAGTGGCGGTGAATGCGGGACTCGGTGTGGTGGCGGTGGTGCCGGATCAGCGCGATGTCGATGCGCTGCACGCCGCGGCCACCGAACAGGTGCCCGCGTCGCGGGTGGTCGCGTTGTCGGCCGGGCTCGGTCCGTCTGCCCGCTACCGCCGCTGGCTGGCGGTGCTGCGCGGGCAGGCCCAGCTGGTGATCGGTACCCGGAGCGCGGTGTTCGCCCCGGTCGCCAACCTCGGGCTGGTCCTGGTGTGGGACGACGGCGACGACAACCTCGCCGAGCCCCGCGCGCCCTATCCACATGCCCGTGACGTCGCGATGTTGCGCGCCCACCAGCTGCGGTGCGCGGCGATCATCGGTGGTTACGCGCGGACCGCCGAGGCGCAGGCCCTGGTGCGGACCCGCTGGGCGCACGACGTGGTGGCGGCGCGGCCGGTGGTGCGCGCTGCGGCGCCGCGGGTGGTCGCGCTGGAGGACAGCGGGTACGCCCAGGAACGCGACCCGGCCGCCCACACCGCCCGGCTGCCGTCCATGGCGTTGCAGGCGGCCAGGACAGCATTGCAGGCCCAGCGCCCGGTGCTGATCCAGGTACCGCGGCGCGGATACGTGCCCGCCCTGGCCTGCGCGCGGTGCCGCACCGTGACCCGCTGCCGGCACTGCACCGGCCCGCTGGCCCTGCCGGACCGGGGTAGCGCCGCAGCCGAATGCCGGTGGTGCGGCCGGGCCGAACCCGCATTGCGTTGTGCGCGTTGCGGTTCCGACGCGGTGCGGGCGGTCGTGGTAGGGGCGCGACGGACCGCCGAAGAGCTGGGCCGGGCCTTTCCGGGCACCTCGGTGATCACTTCAGGTGGTGACGCGGTGCTCGATGCGGTGGGCGACGGCCCGGCCCTGGTGGTCAGCACGCCCGGCGCGGAGCCGACCGCGGCCGGCGGTTACGGCGCCGCCCTCCTGCTCGACGCGTGGGCACTGCTGGGCCGGCAGGACCTGCGCGCCGCCGAGGACACGCTGCGCCGGTGGATGGCCGCCGCGGCCCTGGTCCGGCCACGCACCGAGGGCGGGGTGGTGGCGGTGGTCGCGGAATCGGCCATCGCCACCGTGCAGGCCCTGATCCGGTGGGATCCGGTGGGGCACGCCGACACCGAGCTCGATGCCCGCGGCGAGGTGGGACTGCCACCCGCGGTGCACATGGCGGCCATCGACGGGACGACGACCGCAGTCGAGGCACTGCTCGACACCGCGCAACTGCCCGATGTCGCGGAAACTCTCGGGCCAGTGGAACTGCCGGTGGGCGCGCGTCGCCCGCCGGGCCTGGACGCCGACGCCGAAGTGAGCCGCATGCTGGTTCGGGTGCCCCGCGACGGGGGCCTGGAGTTGGCGGCCGCGCTGCGCCGGGCCACCGCGGTGCTGAGTGCCCGCAAGGATCAGCAACCGTGTCGCATCCAAATCGACCCTCTGCACATCGGGTAAGGCGGATACTTCACCCGTTGCCGGTGAGTACCGAACCAGGAGGCTGCCATGCGCCGGGTGTGCTCGTGGTTGTTTGCGTTGGCGCTCATCGCCTTTGGTCTCCTCTGGCCGCTGCTGTTCAACGGCTCGGGGTCGGGTGCCGCCACCGGGCCGGCCGATCCGGTGGTGATCACCGACTACCGGGCTGATTTCACCGTCGGTGCCGACGGCCGGATGGACGCGGTCGAGACCATCACCGGAGACTTCCCCGGCGGGCGGCACGGCATCTTCCGCTACTGGGACGTGCAGAATCAGAACAATTCTCACGTTCGGCAGGTACCTGAGATCACGTCGATCACGATGGACGGATCGCCGATTCCCTACCAACTGCTGTGGGAGAGCGGCAAGCGGTTCCGGGTGGCCAAGATCGGTGACCCCGCCACCACCCTGGACTGGGGCAGCCACGTTTTCGAACTGCGGTACACGATCGACGGGGTCCTCGACCCGGGCACCGTCGGCGCCCAACGTCGGTTCGCCGCGAACACCGGCAACCCCGAAGCGCGCTCTGCCTTCTATTGGAACGTCGTCGCACCGGCCTGGAACAACACCATCGAACGAGCCGAGATCTCGGTCACCCTTCCGGCCGAGGTGACCGGAGCCGGGTGCAGTGTCGGATTCGGCGTCGGTGCCGCCTGTGCGGATCTGCGCATCGACGGCAGCACCGTACGGCTCGCGGCGACCGGCCTCGAGCCCCACACCCCGGTGACGCTACGGGCCGGCGTCGACGTGGCGACTCCGCCGCAGACGACCTTGCCGTGGCCCTACACGTGGGACCGGATCCTCGGCCGGTCGGTGCCCACGCTGGGCTGGATCGCCCTGCTGACCGCCGGCATGGGGCTGCTCGCCTACTTCTGGACACGGACCACGATCGAACCGGCACCGGGGTTCCCGGTTCAGTACGCGCCGCCGGACGGGCTCGGGCCGGTGCAGACCGAGTTCATCCGCACCGAGACCGTCCCCAAGAACGGGCTGAGCGCGACGCTGTTCCATCTCGCCGAGCGGGGACTCGTGGAGCTGCGGCAGGTCAGTGACCAACACTGGAAGATCAAAGGTCTCGTGAAGCCGGCCGAGTGGGCCGATGTCGATCCGGTAGGCATCGACGTGGCCGCGGCGCTCAAGGTGATGTCGGTGGGTGCGGAGTTCTCCGCCAAGAACACCGCGACATCGGGCAAGAAGCTGAGCAAGGCCAAAGCAGATATGGCTGTGGCCGTACGCAAGTGGGCGTTCGACGGCGGCTTCATGGTCAAGCGGCGTAAGGAACTGTGGGTCCGCGTCGCCAACGCGGTGGCGTTCTTCGCCGCACTGGCCGGTTTCGTCCTGTGGTTCGGTATCACGTTGTGGGGGTTGCCCTTCGCGGTGTTCTTCCTGTGCTCGGTACGTGGCTGGCGCGGCGGCGTGGGTACCCGCCGAACGGCCGAGGGCCGGGCATTGTGGTCGCGGGCCGAGGGTTTCCACCGGCTGCTGTCGACCGATTCCGCGGAGACCAGATTCGACTTCGCCGCCCGCAAAGACCTCTACCTGGCCTACATTCCGTTCGCCGTGGCCGGCGGCACCGCCGCGTTGTGGGCCAAGAAGTACCAGGATTCCATGGGGGCACCGGCGCCCCAACCGGATTGGTACAACTCGTCGTCATCGTCGTCGGACACCGGCCACGGCTTCACCGGCGGATCCGGCGGCGCGGACTTCGACAGCTTCGAGTCGGCACTATCGTCATCGATCGGGGCATACACGGCCTCGCAG
>MSTD01000009.1:142472-145091 GCA_001942045.1 Mycolicibacterium porcinum | reverse complement strand
GGCTTGGGTGCTGCGGGCCGCGGGGCGGCGGGTGCCTCAGCGGCCGGAGCCTTCGGTTCGGCGGCCGGAGCCGCAGGCGCGGCGGGCTTGGCCGGAGCCGGCTTGGGCGCGCCGGGCTTGGGCGCCGCAGGTGCGGCGCCGGAGGCGCCCTGCGGGCGCGGCTTGTCTTCGGGCTTCTTACCGCCGGCCTTTGCGCCGAACGATTCGCGCAGCCGACGCGCGACCGGCGCCTCCACGGTGGAGGACGCCGACTTGACGAACTCGCCCTGCTCCTTGAGCTTGGCTAAGAGTTCCTTGCTGGTGACACCGAGTTCCTTCGCCAACTCGTGTACACGGGCCTTACCTGCTGCCACTACATCTCCTCGTCTGGAGGCAACAGCGGTGGTAGGCGCCGCGCCTCGGGTTTAGCTATGACGCATGGTCATCGGGACTTCACGGTGTGCTCATGTTCTTCGCTACCTGTTCTGTTGCCGGGGTGTCGGGCCTGTCGAGATCGATCTTCTCGACGTACTCGATCACCGCGGATGTATCCGGTGAACCGGTGAGTCGCAACGCTCGGACGAAGGCTCGTCGCTTCACTGCCATCTGCGCGCACTGTCGGTCGGGGTGCAGCCACGCACCACGCCCTGGCAGGCTTGCCGCGGGGTCAACGGTTACGGAACTCGTCCCGTTCCCGTCGGTCACCGCGACCACTCGGAGCAACTCGGCGGCCAACTCTCGCTTCCGGCACCCGACGCAAGTCCGCACTGGTCCGACAGATGTGTCGGAGGTGCTTCGATGCGACAGAGCCGGAGTCTCGCGCTGGATCACGGCTGAGTCTACCGCCCCGAGGGCTGTGGTCCGAAACGCCGGTCACTACTGTCAATCGTGTACCGCCCCGGGCCGGACGTCATGCTCGGGCTGCGGCGCCGCATCGCTGCGGATATCGATCCGCCAGCCGGTGAGCCGAGCCGCCAACCTGGCGTTTTGCCCTTCTTTGCCGATCGCCAGCGACAGCTGGAAGTCCGGCACGATCACCCGCGCCGCGCGCGCGGCCTCATCGATCACCGATACCGACACCACCTTGGCCGGAGACAGGGCATTCGCGACGAATCGCGCCGGGTCCTCGTCGAAGTCGATGATGTCGATCTTCTCGCCGGACAGTTCGCTCATCACATTGCGCACCCGCTGGCCCATCGGACCGATACACGCCCCCTTCGCGTTCAGCCCGGGCACCCGGGAGGCCACCGCGATCTTGGACCGATGGCCGGCCTCGCGGGCCACCGCCACGATCTCCACGGACCCGTCGGCGATCTCGGGCACCTCGAGCGAGAACAGCTTGCGGACCAGGTTCGGATGGGTGCGCGACAGCGTGATGAGCGGTTCACGAGCCCCCCGGGTGACGCCGACGACGTAGCAACGCAGCCGGTCGCCGTGCTCGTAGCGCTCCCCCGGCACCTGCTCGGCGCTGGGGATCACCCCTTCTGACCCCTTGGTCTCGCTGCCCATCCGCACGACGACCAAACCGCGGGCGTTGGCCCGGGCATCGCGCTGGATCACGCCGGCGACGATGTCGCCCTCATGGGCCGCGAACTCCCCATAGGTCTTCTCGTTCTCGGCGTCGCGGAGCCGCTGCAGGATCACCTGCCGGGCCGTGGTCGCCGCGATGCGGCCGAATCCCTCAGGCGTGTCATCCCATTCGTGCAGGACGTTGCCGTCGGCGTCGGTCTGACGGGCGATCACCTTGACCACACCGGTCTTGCGGTCGATGTCGATCCGGGCGTCGGGCTCATGCCCTTCGGTGTGCCGATAGGCGGTGAGCAGTGCCGATTTGATGGTCTCGACGACCACATCGACGGTGATGCCCTTGTCTGCCTCGATGGCATGCAGCGCCGCCATGTCGATGTTCATTCGCCGGCCCCCTTCCCGGTTTCTCCCGACAGTTCCAGTTCACGTCGGTTTGGAGGTGAAAACTCCACTTGCACAACAGCTTTGGAGATGTCGGCAAGAGCAAGTTCGCGGACGGCCAGATCCCGCCCTTCTGGCACCACGACTTTGAGTACCGTGCCGTCGGTTTCCCCGAGCCGGCCGGTGAACACCGAGCCGTCGGTCAGCGTCAATTCGGCCTTGCGCCCACGGGCGCGGCGAAAATGCTTGGCCTGCGTCAGCGGGCGGTCCACGCCCGGCGAGGTGACATCGAGCACATACGGCGTGTCGCCCTGCGCCAGCTGATCGAGCAGTTCCGAAGCGGTCCGCGCCAGCGCTGCCAGGGAATCGAGATCGAGGCCCTCGTCGCCGTCGGCGACAACGGTGATGCGGGGCGGGCGAGCGGCCGCGTCGACCACGACATCGTCGATTTCGTAACCGGCGCGCGCGAACTCACCGTCAAGTAGCTCGATCACCTGCGTCTGCGACGGCAAATCCGCAGACCGCAACTTTGGATCCGGTGCCACGGCGAGCTCCTCATCTTGAATTGTCTCCGACACAAATCCCAGGGCCAGCCACCTGCTTCGGCCCTGGAATCGCCTATTCACGATACGCCAGGCCCGCCGCAGCAACCGTCAATCGCAAATTGGTGCGTGGCGAATGTCGTCGCCCCGGCACGCGCCGACCGGTCGGCGCGTGCCGGGGCGACGACAT
>MSTD01000009.1:121821-142462 GCA_001942045.1 Mycolicibacterium porcinum | reverse complement strand
GTACGCGCCGCCGGCTGATGTCTGCATGGGCGCCACCGCCGCCGCATGCGGTACGACGCCGCCCCAGCCCGAAGTGGACGACTTGACCGAGCAGTGGGACCGCGCGCGGGCCGACAGCGCGATGGCCACCGATGCGGCAGCCGCCCAGCCGCCGCAGGCAGCGGCAACCCGCGCGTTGAACGCAGTGGCCGGCGATCGCGCCGCGCACGCGAAGGCCCTGTCCGACGAGCTGACCCGGATGACGGGCTCAGCCCCAGTGGAGACCGCTACCAGCACCACCGCCCCCCGGACCACGGCCAAGACCATCCCTGGTACCCGAGCCGGCGGGTCCGCACCCGGGGTCGACGACGTGGTCAACGCGCTCAAAGAGTCCGCGGAGCGCGCTGCAGGTGTGGCCCGCACGCTCTCCGGCTACCGCGCCGGCCTGCTCGGATCGATCGCCGCCTCGTGCACGGCGGCCTACACCGTCGCGCTGGGAGGTGCACAGTGACCTCACCCGGACCACGCTCGACCACCTCACCCAGCCGCCCCACCACTGCCGCCGACGCCGCCCTGTTCGACGCCGTGGCCGTCGAGCACGGGGCCATCTACGGGTACGGGCTGGTGTCGGCCCACTCGACAGCCGAGGACAACGCCCTGGTGGCCGCGGCGATGGCCGAACACCGGGCCCGTCGCGAATCCGCCATCAGCATGCTCGAAGCCCGCTCGGTGACCCCGCCGCTGCCCGCGGCCGGATATCAGCTACCCGCACCGGTGACCGACCCGACCGATGCCGCCAACCTCGCGATCCGCATGGAAGAGGACACCTCGGTGGCCTGGCGCGCGGTGCTCGAACAGGCCGGCAGCGACGAGGACCGCGCTTTCGCGGTCACCGCGCTGTCGGAGACGGCCGTCACGGCGGCCAAGTGGCGCGCGATCGTGAACGCCTGGCCGGTGACGGTCGCCTTCCCCGGCGGGAGCGAATAAGGACGGCCACGCGCCGCTTTCCACCCGAGGGCTGCTGCCCGTGATCGGCAGCAGCCTCGGCGTAGAAGTCGACGTCGATCAGCCGGCGGTGAGCGCCACCGAGATCTCAGCGGCCGCGTCGTCGACGGCGATCTCGCGGTTCTCGCCGGTGAACCGATTGCGCAGCTCCACCACGCCGTCGGAGAACCCGCGCCCGACGACCACGATCCACGGCATGCCCAGCAGCTCGGCGTCCTTGAACTTCACGCCGGGCGAGGCCTTGCGATCGTCGAACAACACCTCATGGCCGAGCCGGTCCAGGGCCGCCACGAGTTCGGTCGCCCCGGTCCGCGCGGCGTCGTCCTTGTTGGCCACCACCACGTGAACGTCGAACGGCGCGACCGACGCCGGCCAGCGCAGGCCCAGCTCGTCGTGCTGCTGCTCGGCGATCACCGCGACCATGCGGGACACGCCGATGCCGTAGGACCCCATCGTGAGCCGCACCGGCTTGCCGTCCTCGCCGAGCACGTCGGCGGTGAACGCATCGGCATACTTGCGGCCCAGCTGGAAAATGTGGCCGATCTCGATGCCCCGCGCCGAGGTCAGCACGCCGGCACCGTCCGGTGACGGGTCGCCGTCGCGCACCTCGGCCGCCTCGATGGTGCCGTCCGGGGTGAAGTCACGGCCGGCGACCAGGCCCACCACGTGCTTGTTCGGTGCGTCGGCGCCCGTGATCCAGGCCGTGCCGTCCACCACACGCGGGTCGACGAGGTAGCGAATACCGTTGTCCAACAACGCCTTCGGACCAACATAGCCCTTGACCAGGAACGGGTTCTTGGCGAAGTCGGCGTCATCGAGCAGCGCGAACTCGGCCGGCTCCAGCGCAGCGCCCAGGCGCTTCTCGTCGACCTCACGGTCACCGGGCACGCCAACGGCCAGCAGTTCCCACTCGCCACCGGGCTCACGGGTCTTGAGCAGGACGTTCTTCAGCGTGTCGGCGGCCGTGACCTCGCGGCCCGAGAACTGCGGCAGGTCAGCCGAATTGGCCCAGTCGACCAGCGTCGCGATGGTCGGGGTGTCCGGGGTGTCGTACACCTGCGCCGCGGGCTGACCCTCGATCGGCAGCGGCGCCGGCGCGCGGGTGATCACGGCTTCGACGTTGGCGGCGTACCCGGATTCCAGGCAGCGCACGAACGTATCCTCACCGACCTCACTCTCGGCGAGGAACTCCTCGGAAGCACTGCCGCCCATCGCACCCGAGACCGCCGAGACGATCACGTAGCGCACCCCGAGGCGGCCGAAGATCTTCTGGTACGCCTCGCGGTGGGCGTGGTAAGCGTTCTTGAGGCCGTCGTCGTCCACGTCGAACGAGTACGAGTCCTTCATCACGAACTCGCGGCCGCGCAAGATGCCCGCGCGCGGGCGTGCCTCGTCACGGTACTTGGTCTGGACCTGGTACAGGATCGCCGGGAAGTCCTTGTAGGAGGAGTACTCCCCCTTCACGGTCAACGTGAAGATCTCCTCGTGCGTCGGCCCGAGCAGGTAGTCGTTGCCTCGCCGGTCCTGCAGCCGGAACAGGGTGTCGCCGTACTCGGTCCAGCGGTTGGTGGTCTCGTAGGGACCGCGCGGCAGCAGCGCGGGCAGCAGGATCTCCTGGCCGCCGATCGCGTTCATCTCTTCCCGCACGATCTTCTCGATCCGGCGCAGCACCCGCAGGCCCAACGGCAGCCAGCTGTAGATGCCGGGGCCTACCGGACGGACGTAGCCGGCCCGGATCAGCAACTTGTGGCTGGGCACCTCGGCATCAGCGGGGTCGTCGCGGAGGGTTCTCAGGAACAGCTCGGACATGCGGGTGATCACAGGCGACAACCTTAAGGCGTGTCTTCAGTCACGGCCCTGCCAGGTACAGATGCAGGCCTCGTTGCCCTCCGCGTCGGCCAGCACCCAGAAGCGCGGCGCCACGCGGTCACTGAGCAATCTGCCGCCGGCCGCCAAGGCCGCGTCCACGCGGGCCTGCGCCGCATCGTGGGCGACGTCGATGTCCAGGTGGATTCGGTTGCGTTGCGGCCGGGGCGCATCCATCTGCTGAAACCAGATGGCCGGCCCGCGGCCGAACGGGTCGACGAGCCCGGCGTTGAGGTCCTCATTGCCCGGCTCGTCGACGTAGCCGGTGACGGCCTTCCAGAACGGGCGGACGGCGCCGATGTCGAGCGCGTCGATCGCGATCTCGACGGCCTGGATCGCCCCCGGTCCGGTGGTCAGCTCGAAACCATGCGCCGCGAGCGCCTCGGACAGCTCACGGGCCAGCTCCAGGTCCCGCTCGGTCAGTGCATGAGCGTCGCGCGTGCGCAGCCTCAGCACGGCCCGGTCGGATCGGATGTCGATGGAAAGGTGGCCTGAGGCGTCCCGTCCGGCGGCGCGCACCGCATGGGAGGCGGCTGCGGCCGCGTCGGCCATCGAGGGCACCAGCACCTCGGTGTGGATGGCGCCCAGCACCAGGCGCCAGCCCAGCGGGCCGACGGCCTCGGAGATGTCCCGGCGGTTCATCGGCATCGGTCGGGCCCGTCAGTCGAGCTCGAGCTCTCCGGAATCGATGGCGTCCTTGACCTCTTGGGCATGCGCCACCTGTTCAGAGGTGTAGCCGATGAACAGCGCCGCGAGGCCCACCAGGACCGCGACCGCGGCCACCCACAACAGCCCGTAGGTGTAGCCCGCATCGAGGGCCGCCAGTTGCGGACCGTTCATGTCCTTGACCGGGCCGGTGATCCCGCCCAGATAGAGAGTGCGCGACGTGATGACGGCCTGGATGATCGCCAGGACCAGTGGACCGCCGAGGTTCTGCAGCATCAGCGCGATGGCCGAGGCCGGGCCGATGCGGTCGAACCCGACACCGGCGATCGCGGCCAGGGTCAGCGGCACCACGATCATGCCGATGCCGATGCCGCCGATGGTGATGGGAACCACCAGGTTCGGGAAGTACGGGATACCGGCGTGGAGCGTCGAGCCGTAGAGCATCGCGCCGAGCACCAGGATGCCGCCCGCGATGACGACGATGCGGGGCTGGAAGAACCGGACGATCTGGGACGACGCACCCAGGCCGATACCCATGCCGATCACGAACGGGATGAAGCCGATGCCGGCGTGCAGGGCGCTGTAGCCGAGGATGTCCTGCACGTACAGGCCGATCAGCACGGTCAAGGTGAACAGCACGCCGCCGGCCAAGAAGATCGCCGCGAACGTGGCGACCCGGTTGCGCTCGTGGAACAGGTCGAACGGCACCACCGGGTTCTCGGCGCTGCGTTCGGCGATCAGGAACGCGATGCCGAACACGGCGGCCGCGGCGCCCGAGCCCAGCGTGACCGGCGCCAGCCAGCCGCTCTCCGGGCCCTGGGTGAAGGCGAACACCGCGGCCGTGCAGGCCAGGGTGGCCAGCAGCGCGCCTGCGGCGTCGAGCTTCATGCGCTCGCGGTTCGTCTCACGCAGTGCGGTGCGGGCCAGGTAGAGCATCACCAGCCCGATCGGCACGTTGACCAGGAAGGCCAGCCGCCAGGACACCTCGGTGAGCGCACCACCGACGACCAGGCCCATCACCGAGCCGATGGCCGTCATCGCACCGAACACCGCGGTGGCGAGGTTGCGGGCCGGGCCCTTCGGGAACGTCGTCGCGACGAGGGCGAGGCCGGTGGGCGAGGCGATCGCCGCGCCGACACCTTGCAGCAGCCGGGCGGTCACCAGCGTCGCTTCGTTCCAGGCGATGCCACACAGGACCGAGGCGATCGTGAACAACGCGACGCCGACGATGAAGGTGCGCTTGCGGCCAATGGTGTCGCCGAGGCGTCCGCCGAGGAGCATCAGTCCGCCGAAGGTGAGGACGTAGGCGGTGATGACCCAGCTACGTCCGGCGTCGGACAGGCCTAGCTCGTCCTGGATCCGTGGCAACGCGACGATCGCGACCGTGCTGTCCATCGTGGCCAGCAGCTGCATACCGCCGATCGCGATCACAGCGGAAAGGAAGCCCCAGGACGGGAACCAGGACGGGAGGCGGGCGGCGAGGCCCTGGCGCTCTGCGTCGTTGAGTGCCGTCATAGGGCGCCACCTTACCGGAATCTTAAGAATCCTTTAACCGGCGAAGGCGGCCACAGGCCCGATCACGATGATCGCGGGAGGTCGAATACCGTCCGCCCGGATCCGTTCGGGCGCGTCGCCGAGAGTGGCCCGCAGGGTGCGCTGCGCGACGGTCGTGCCGTGTTGCACCACCAGAACCGGTGTATCCGCAGGTCGGCCGCCATCGAGGAGTGCTTTGGTGAACAGCTCGATGCGCTCGACCGCCATCAGCAGCACGATGGTTCCGGTCATCGCCGCCAGCGCATTCCAATTCACTAACGATTCGGGGTGACCAGGCGCAACATGCCCGCTGACCACCACGAACTCATGGGTCATGCCCCGGTGGGTGACCGGAACACCGGCCAGGGCGGGCACCGATATGGCACTTGTCACACCCGGGACCACGGTGACGGGGATTCCGGCCTCGGTGCACGCCAGCACCTCTTCGTAGCCGCGGGCGAAGACGAACGGATCGCCGCCCTTGAGACGGACGACGAACTTGCCGGCCCTTGCCCGATCCACCAGGACCTGGTTGATCGCCTCCTGCGCCATCGCCCGCCCGTACGGGATCTTGGCCGCGTCGATCACCTCGACATGGGGCCCGAGTTCGGCCAGCAACTCCTGGGGCGCCAGCCGGTCGGCGACGACGACGTCGGCGCGGGCCAGCAGGCGCCGTCCGCGCACGGTGATCAGCTCGGGGTCTCCCGGGCCGCCGCCGACGAGGGCCACTCCCGTCGGCGCCTCCCCCGGCTCCGCGCCGGAGCCGGCGGTGAGCAGGCCGCGCTGGAGCGCTTCGTGGATGGCGGTGCGGATGGCCGCCGAGCGGCGATGCTCGCCGCCGGCGAGGACGCCCACCGAGAGGCCGTCGGAATCGAATGTCGCCGGGGTCACCGCGGATCCGTCGCGCGCGATGTCGGCGCGAACGCAGAAGATGCGCCGCTCGTCGGCTTCGGCGGCGATGGCGGCGTTGACCTCGTGATCGTCGGTGGCCGCCAGCACATACCAGGCACCGTCGAGATCCCCGGCGCGGAAGTCACGCAGCTGCAGGGTGATCCCCGGATCGTCGTGCGACAGCGCCTCCACCGCGGGGCTGGCCGCCCGGGCGATCACGTGTACGTCGGCGCCGTGCGCGATCAGCAGGGGCAGCCGGCGTTGCGCGACGGTTCCGCCGCCGACGACGACGACCTTCTTGCCCGACAGGCGCAGGCCGACGAGGTAGGCATTCTCGGTGGTCACCCGCCGAGCTTAGTGGTTGCTGCTGTGGTGACGAAGCGGGTGATGGCCTCTGGGTGCGCCGCAGGGTGGGTGTGCAGGTACCCGGCGTGCACGCCGCGCTGCACCGCGCCGTCGCGCCGACCCGCCTGTCCCGGACCGGCGAACGCCCAGGCCGGCGCCAGATCGTCGGCGAATTCCACTGTGGTCCGGTGGAATTCGTGTCCGGTGTGGCGATCGCCGGCCGCGTGCAGGCTGGAGTCGACGACGGCGACCGCGTCGCGGTAACCGAGGGTGAGACGCTTGGTGAACCGCGCCGAGCCGGCCAGCACACCACACATCGGTATCCCGTCGAGATCGTCGACCAGGTAGGTCAGGCCCGCACACTCGGCGTGGATGGGGGCACCCCGGGCCGCCAGGTCCCTGATCTGCTGGCGGACAAGATCATTGGCCGACAGTTCGGCGGTGAACTGTTCGGGGAACCCGCCCGGCAGCACCAGCGCGTCCACACCGGCGGGCAGGGGTTCGGCGAGCGGGTCGAACTCGGCGACCTGCGCGCCGGCCCCGCGCAACAGCTCGGCGTGCTCGGCGTAGCTGAAGCTGAACGCCTTACCCGCGGCCAGCGCCACCGTGACGTTGGTCACCGACTCGGCCATCGGGCTCCACGGCTCGGCGGTGACGTGGGCGGCGGATGACGCCACCACGGCCTCCAGATCGACGTGCCGGGCCACCAGAGCCGTCATCGCGGCCACCGCGTCGCGCGCCTGCCTGCCGTGCTCGACAGCGGTGATGAGACCGAGATGCCTTGATGGGACGGATAATTCGTGGGCCCGCGGAATCGCGCCGAGCACCGTCACACCGGCATGCTCGCAGGCCTGACGCAACACCACCTCATGCCGGTCGGAGCCGACCCGGTTGAGGATCACTCCGGCGATCCGAACCGCCGAGTCGAACGTGACGAACCCGTGCAGCAGCGCGGCGATGCTGTGGCTCTGCCCGCGGGCGTCGACTACCAGCACCACCGGGGCCCCCAGCAGGCCGGCGACCTGGGCCGCCGAACCCCGAGGGACACCGGTCATCTGCCCTTCGATGCGACCGTCGAACAGGCCCATGACCCCCTCGACGACCGCGATGTCGGCGCCGGTACACCCGTGCCGGTACAGCGGGCCGATCAGATCCTCACCGACGAGCACCGGGTCCAGGTTGCGGCCCGGACGGCCGGCGGCGAGAGCGTGGTAGCCGGGGTCGATGAAGTCCGGGCCGACCTTGAACGGCGCCACCACGTGCCCGGCCTGGCGCAGCGCGCCGACCAAACCCGTTGCCACGGTGGTCTTCCCGCTGCCCGAGGCAGGTGCGGCGATCACCACCGCCGGGGTGGCCGTGCTCACCTCAGCACCGCGAGCGTGCGTGTCTGCTGCCCGACACGCCGCGAAACCGCAGCACTATGCGCACGCTCAGCGTCCACGAGCATGCCGAAAATCACCACTCGATGCCCTTCTGACCCTTGCGGCCTGCGTCCATCGGATGCTTGATCTTGGTCATCTCGGTCACCAGATCCGCGGCGTCGATCAGGGCCTGCGGGGCGTCACGGCCGGTGATCACCACGTGTTGAGTGCCCGGACGGTTGGCCAGCACCTCGACCACCTCGTCCACGTCCACCCAGCCCCACTTGAGCGGATAGGTGAACTCGTCGAGCACGTAGAAGTCGTGACGCTCCTCGGCCAGCCGGCGTTTGATCTCGGCCCAGCCGTCCGCGGCCGCGGCAGCGTGGTCGACGTCGCTGCCTTGCTTGCGGGTCCAGGACCAGCCCGACCCCATCTTGTGCCATTCGACCGGCCCGCCGGCCCCGTGCTCGTCGTGCAGTCGGCCGAGTTGGTTGAACACGGCCTCCTCGCCGACCTTCCACTTCGCGCTCTTGACGAACTGGAACACCGCCACCGAGAAGCCCTGGTTCCACGCCCGCAGCGCCATCCCGAAGGCCGCGGTGGACTTGCCCTTTCCGGGGCCGGTATGCACGGCGAGCAACGGTACGTTGCGGCGGGCCTTGGTGGTCAAACCGTCGTCGGGAACGGTGAGCGGCTGTCCCTGTGGCATGGGCGGTCCTTCCTGCGCAGGATCTCGTGCCAGGCTAGGCGGCGGTCTGGTACTGGACGAGCCGGGTCAGTTCGGCGGCACGCAACTGCTCGAGCCGTACCGCCGGCGAGCCCAGCTGCTCGGCCAGTTGACCGGCCAATCCCAGTCGCACGAACGAGGTCTCACAGTCCACCACCACGGCCGCGGCCCCCTCGGCCACCAACGCGGCCGCGGCCTGCCTGGTGCGGCCAAGCGGATCCGGACCTCCCGTGGCGCGGCCGTCGGTGAGCACCACGACCAGGCTGCGCCGGGCACGGTCGCGGGCCTTCTCCCGGATCACGAGATCGCGGGCGGCCAGCAGGCCCTGCGCCAGCGGTGTCTTACCGCCGGTGTCGAACCGGGCCAGCCGGCGGCCGGCGATGTGGACCGACGTCGTCGGCGGCAGCAGCACGCGGGCGTCCTGCTGCCGAAACGTGATCACCGCGACCTTGTCCCGGCGCTGATACGCATCGCGCAGCAGCGACAGCGTCGCCCCCGTGACGGCCGACATCCGGTCGCGGGCCGCCATGGACCCGGAGGCGTCGACGACGAAGATCACCAGATTGCCTTCGCGGCCTTCACGTACCGCCCGCCGGACGTCCTCGGGACGCGGCCTCGGCACACCCGCCCCCTGTTGCCGGCCCGCGGTGGCGAGCAGGGTGGCGAACATGTGCAGCCCGTGCCCGCTACCGGGTTCGGCGGTGGACGCGATCGGGGTGCCGGTGCGGTTGCGGGCCCGCGAACGGCGGCCCGGGGCACCCTCGCCGACCCCGGGCACCACCAGCGCCCTGGTCCGGAACACCGCCGACGGCGGTGCGCTCGGACGGGTGCTCGATTTCGAATTACCCTGCGGCGCAGAGCTTTCAGCGTCGGCGTCGGCGCCGCCGCCGGGCGGGTCGAAGTCGGGATCGAAGTCCGGATCAGACTCGGGTCCCGACTGCGCGGCGGACTCGTCGGCCTGCTGCATCGCCTCGTCGAGCCGCTCGGGGTCCAGACCCGGATCGTCGAAGGGGTCGCGACGGCGCCGGTGCGGCAGAGCCAGTTCGGCGGCCACCCGGATGTCCTCCTCGGTGACCGTGGTGGCGCCCCGCCACGCCGCATGCGCGACGGCGGTGCGGGCCACCACCAGATCGGCGCGCATGCCGTCGACGTCGAATGCCGCGCACAGGGCGGCAATTCGGCGCAGTTCGGTATCGGGCAGTTCGACTGAGCCGATCACCTTGCGGGCGACGGCAATCCGGTCGGCCAACTCGGCGTCGGCAGCGGCGTAGCGCTCGACGAAAGTCCGCGGATCGGCCTCGAAGGCCATCCTGGCCCGGATCACCTCGACGCGGACGTCGACGTCACGGGAGGCGGCCACGTCCACGGTCAGGCCGAACCGGTCCAGCAGCTGCGGACGCAGCTCGCCTTCTTCCGGGTTCATCGTGCCGATCAGTACGAAACGTGACTCGTGCGAGTGTGAGATGCCTTCGCGCTCAACATGAACCCGGCCCATCGCCGCGGCATCGAGCAGGACGTCGACCAGGTGGTCGTGCAGCAGGTTGACCTCGTCGACGTAGAGCACGCCCCCATGGGCGCGCGCCAGTAGACCCGGCGAGAAGGCGTGCTCACCGTCGCGGAGCACCTTCTGCAGGTCGAGTGAACCGACCACCCGGTCCTCGGTCGCACCGATCGGCAGTTCCACCAACCGGGCGTCGTCGTCCACCGCGGACAACACCGCCGCCAGGCCGCGTACCGCGGTCGATTTCGCGGTGCCCTTCTCCCCGCGGATCAGCACGCCGCCGATCTCCGGGTGGACAGCGCACAGCAGGAGGGCCAGACGGAGCCGGTCCTGCCCCACCAGTGCGCTGAAGGGGTAGGTGTGGGTCTCCACCGTCATCAGACTCGCTCTCGCGTCGCGTCGGCTCCGGGACGCACCATCGGCACGTGCGGGATTCCGTCGTCAAGGAATTCGTCGCCGTCACGCACGAATCCGTGCCGGCCGTACATGTCGACCAGGTAGGTCTGGGCATTGATGTGGCACGGGTAGTCGCCGACCTCGGCCAGTGCGGCCTGCATCAGTCGAGCGGTGTGACCCCGCCCCCGATCGCTACGTTTGGTGCACACGCGGCCGATCCGGAACGACTTCTCGCCGCCGGGATGTTCCTCCATCAACCGCAATGTCGAAATCACTTCTCCGGCAGGGTTTTCCAGCCAGAAGTGGCGGGTCTCGGCGAGCAGATCCCGGCCGTCGAGCTCCGGGTAGGGAGTCGCCTGCTCCACCACGAAAACCTCGACACGGAGCTTCAGTAGCTCGTAAAGCGTTGGTACGTCGAGGTCTTTGGCCCAGCTGCGGCGTAGTGCGACCGTCATCCGCCCGACCCTGTCACACGGTCACGGGAACGTCCAGTCGGAGCGCCTTGGTGCCCCACGCCCAGACCTCTTCGAACAGGCCCGGTTCGTCGGACAGCTTGGTACCGAGTGACGGGACCATCTCCTTGAGCTTGGGCAGCCAGCTCTGGTAGCGATCGGTGAAGCACCGCTCCAGCACGTCGAGCATGGCCGGCACCGCGGTGGACGCGCCGGGCGAGGCGCCCAGCAGACCGGCGATGCTGCCGTCGGCCGCGGTCAGCACGGTGGTGCCGAACTCCAGCACACCACCGGCGCCCTTGCGCCGGATCACCTGCACACGCTGGCCGGCGATGTCCAGCTCCCAGTCGGAATCGACTGCGCTGGGCGCGAATTCCCGCAAGGTGTCAACCCGTGCGGCCTCACTGAGCAGCAGCTGGCCGACCAGATAGTTGACCAGACCCATCTCGGTCAGCCCGACGCCGAGCATCGACATGATGTTGTTGGGCTTGACCGACAGGGGCAGGTCGGTGAACTTGCCCTGTTTGAGGAACTTCGGCGTCCAGCCGGCGAACGGACCGAACAGCAGCCAGGATTTGCCGTTGATCACGCGGGTGTCCAGGTGCGGCACCGACATCGGCGGGGCACCCAGCGGCGGCAGTCCGTACACCTTGGCCTGATGGCCGGCGGTCAGCGCCTGGTTGTTGGTGCGCAGGAACGCGCCGCCGACCGGGAAACCGCCGAAGCCCTTGGCCTCGGGGATACCCGACTTCTGCAGCAGCGGCAGCGCGCCGCCGCCGGCGCCGACGAACACGAACTTGGCGTTGAACTTACGCTTCTGACCGGTGCGCCGGTTGGTCACCTTGAGCGTCCAGCTGCCGTCCGATTCCTTGTGCAGGTTGCGGACCTCGTGGCCGAACAGGGTGTTCATCCCGCGCTGCGCGGTGAAGCCGATCAGCTGGCGCGAGAGCGCTCCGAAGTCGACGTCGGTGCCGTGCTGTGACCAGTTCAGCCCGACCGGATCCGAGAAGTCCCGCTTGGCGGCCATGAAGGGCAACCGGCGGGCGAATTCGTCCTTGTCGTCGATGAATTCCATCGAGGCGAACAACGGGTTGCCGACGAGGGCCTCGTACCGGCGCTTGAGGTAATCGACGTTGGCGGCCCCGTGCACGAAACTGACGTGCGGGATCGGGTTCAGGAAACCGCGCACGTCGGACAGCACACCGTTCTCGGCCGCGTAGGCCCAGAACTGTCGTGACACCTGGAACTGCTCGTTGACGTTGATGGCCTTGGTGGTGTCGATGGTGCCGTCGGACCGCTCGGGCGTGTAGTTCAGCTCACACAGCGCCGAATGCCCGGTGCCCGCGTTGTTCCACGGATCGCTGCTCTCGGCAGCCGCGCCGTCCAGCCGCTCGATCATCGTGATGGACCAGTCGGGCTCCAGCAGCCGGATCAGCGCACCGAGAGTTGCGCTCATGATGCCGGCCCCAACCAGCACGACGTCAGTCTTCTCGGTCGTACCCACGTTTGCCTCAGACACCCTGATCGCTCGTCCTTTGTTGTTGCACGGCCCGTCCTCGTCGACGGCTTTTGTTATGCCCAGGTTATCGCGCGACGAATCCCGGTTGGCCAGGCATGGTAGTGCGATCCGTCACCCGGCCCGTATCCTCAGCCCGTCGACGAGAAGCCCGACCAGCCGGATGCGCTGATTCTCGTCTCGGTCGTGTTGCTGACCGACCCAGGCGATCCCAGCGGCCAGATCCAGGATGTCGTCGACTTCGAGATCGGCCCTGATCGCCCCGTGCGCGACCGCCCGGGCGATCAGCCGGGCCCCGGACTGACGTGCGGCGTGACAACTCCGCGTCCCCTCGCCGCCGGGTGCGGCGTCGACCAGCGTGCGGGCCAGACCGTCATAGACGTTGCCCTGCCTGATGTAGGCATCGAGCCACTCGGTCAGCGCGGCCACAGGATCGGCGGCGTCCAGCAGTGACTCCCCGTGGTCCCGCAGAGCCCACAATCCGTCATCGATGACGGCGCGCACCAGCTGATCCCGGGTCGGGAAATGCCGGTACAGCGTGCCCGGGCCCACTCCTGCCGCCCGGGCCACCTCGTCGAGCGAGGCCGAGACACCGTCCCGGGCGAATGCGGCCGCCGCCGCGGTCAACAGTGCCTGCCGGTTGCGGGCGGCGTCGGCCCGCAACCGGCGTGGACTGGGGCTGGACACCGGCCTGTTCACCGACCTCTCGACTCGCGTAGACAAACGGAGACAGCCTCCATATATTAACCGGAGGCAGTCTCCGCATCCTATTGCCAGGAGCACCACATGCATATCTCCGTCATGTCCGTCCCCGATCCAGGGCCCGCCCCCGATGGCCGGAACAACCTCGACGCGGCCGTCGCGCCCCTCGTGGCCGCCGATCGATCCGGGTTTCATCGCGCCTGGATGCCGCAGTTGCCGCCGATGGCCGGCATGGCGCCATGGGATGTGCTCACCGCACTCGCCGTCGCCGCGGGGCGCACCAACCGCATCGGCCTGGGCACCGGCGTCGTCGTCGCCTACACGCAGCATCCGCTGGCACTGGCCCGCCAGGCTCTGACCACGAACGCCGCCGCAGGCGGGCGGCTCACACTCGGCATCGGTGTCAGCCACCCGTTCATGGTCGAGGCATTGGGTTACTCCTACGAGCGGCCCGCGGCGTACCTACGCGAGTACCTGGAGGTGCTCATCCCCGCACTGGCCGGCGAACCCGTCGAGCACCGCGGCCCTCGGATCACCACAACCGGGCAGGTGCCGCTCCCGGGTACGCCGACTCCACCGGTGGTGACCGCCGCCCTCGGCCCGCACATGCTCGACGTCGCCGGAGAACTCACCGACGGCACCATCACCAGCTGGGCCGGACCGATTGCCTTGGAGCAGTTCATCATTCCTCGCCTGACCCAGGCCGCGGCCCGTGCCGGCCGGCCCGCGCCGCAGGTGATCGCCGGGCTGCCGGTGGTGCTCACCGGCGACCCAGGACCAGCGCGCGACGCCCTGGTGGCCGCCTTCGAGATCGCCGGGCAGGCACCGGCCTACCGCGCCGTGCTGGACAGAGAAGGCGCGGACGGCATCGGTGACGTCTGCATCGTCGGCGACGAGGCCGAGATCGAGAAACAGTTGCGGCGTCTCGCCGGGATCGGGGTCACCGAATTCGTCGCCTCCCCCAAGGGCGACGCCGCCACGGTGGCGAAGACCACCGAATTCCTGGCTTCGTTGCGGCTCTGAGTTTCGGCGCCCGGTTAGGGTGGAACCGTGACGTCACGGGAGCCCGACTGGGAGCCGGATGTATTGCCTGGGTTCTGGCAGCAGACCATCGATGCGGGACCTGATCCCGACGGCGAGGGCGACCTGGTGGCCACCCTCGTGCGCCGGGGCCCGGGCGGCCCGGAGCACGACGGGAACGGCCACGCGGTGCTGGCCTTGCACGGCTACACGGACTACTTCTTCCACACCGAACTCGCCGACCGATTCGCCGAGCGCGGCTTCTCGTTCTACGCACTGGATCTGCCCAAGTGCGGCCGCTCCCGGCGCGACGGGCAGACCGCACATTTCACCACCGACCTGGCGCGCTACGACCACGAACTGGAACGCGCCCTGGAGATCATCGCCGCCGACACCGGCAACGCCACGGTGTGCCTGTACGGGCACTCGGCGGGCGGGCTGATCATCACCTTGTTCGCCGACCGGCTCCGCCGGACCGGCAGGCTGGCCACCCATCACGTCGGCGGGCTGATCCTCAACAGCCCGTTCTTCGATCTGCACGGACCGGCGATCCTGCGTACCGCGCCCACGTCGGCCGCCCTGATCGCGCTGGCCCGGCTGCGCAAGCTGTCGGTGATCCGCAAACCCACCGAAGGCGGGTACGGCACCACCCTGCACCGCGACTACGGCGGCGAGTTCGACTACAACCTGGACTGGAAACCGTTGGGAGGCTTCCCTGTCACCCTCGGATGGATCAATGCCATCCGTCGCGGCCAGGCCCGCCTACACCGCGGCCTGGACGTCGGCGTACCCAACCTGATCCTGCGTTCGGACCGTAGTGTCACCGAAACCTCTGATCCGGCCGCGATGCAGCGCGGCGACGCCGTGCTCGATGTCCGACAGATCGCGCGGTGGTCCGGTTGCGTGGGCAACCACACCACGGTCGCTCCGATCGCCGACGCCAAGCACGACGTCTTCCTTTCGGTCGCCGAGGCCCGGGCCGCGGCCTACCGCGAGCTCGACCGCTGGCTGGACTTCTACCTGAGCCTGCAAACCCGGCCGAGCACAACATCTTCCGGATAGGGAGCGCACATGGAGCATTACGACCTGACCATCATCGGCACCGGCTCGGGCAACAGCATTCTCGACGAGCGTTACGCCGGCAAGAAGGTCGCGATCTGCGAGCAGGGCACGTTCGGCGGCACCTGCCTGAACGTCGGTTGCATCCCCACGAAGATGTTCGTGTACGCCGCCGATGTCGCCGACACGATCAGGACCAGCGCCCGGTTCGGCATCGATTCTCACATCGACAAGGTGCGCTGGCCCGACATCGTCGCGCGGGTGTTCGGCCGGATCGATCCGATCGCCGCCGGCGGCGAGGACTACCGCCGCAACGACCCGCACATCACGGTGTACGCCAGCCACACCCGGTTCGGGCCCAAGACCGCCGACGGCCGCTACACGCTGCGCACAGAGTCCGGTGACGAATTCAGCAGCGATCAGGTGGTGATCGCCGCCGGATCCCGCGCCTACGTCCCACCGGCCATCGTGGACTGCGGCGTGACGTACTACACCAGTGACGACATCATGCGGATCCCCGAACTGCCGGAGCACCTGGTGATCGTCGGCGGCGGGTTCGTCGCCGCCGAGTTCGCCCACGTGTTCTCCGCGCTCGGCGTGCGGGTCACGATCGTGGTGCGTGGTGACTGCCTTCTCAGCCATTGCGACGAGACGATCTGCCACGAGTTCAGCGCGCTGGCCGCCGAGAAGTGGGATCTGCGTAAGCACGAGAACGTGATCGGCTCCCATCACGAGGGCGACCGGATCGTGCTGGAGCTCGACGACGGCAAGACGCTGCCGGCCGACATGCTGCTGGTGGCCACCGGCCGCGTCCCCAACGGGGATCTGCTCGACGCCGAGCTTGCCGGGGTGGAGGTGGACGAGGACGGTCTGGTCATCGTCGACGAATACCAACGCACCACGGCGCGTGGCGTTTTCGCCCTCGGCGACGTGTCCTCGGACTATCAGCTCAAACATGTCGCCAACCACGAGTCACGGGTGGTCAGGGAGAACCTGCTGCGCGATTGGGACGACACCGAGACGATGGTGCGCAGCGATCACCGGTTCGTGCCGTCGGCGGTCTTCACCGAACCGCAGATCGCCATGGTCGGGTTGACCGAGGAGCAGGCCCGCGACGAGGGCTACGACTACGTCACCAAGATTCAGGCCTACGGCGACACCGCTTACGGCTGGGCGATGGAGGACACCACCGGCATCGCCAAGCTGATCGGCGATCGCGCCACCGGCAAGATCCTGGGCGCCCACATCATGGGATATCAGGCGTCCTCGATCATTCAGCCGTTGATCCAGGCGATGAGCTTCGGGCAGACCGCCCAAGAGGTGGCGCGGGGCCAGTACTGGATTCACCCGGCATTGGCCGAGGTGATCGAGAACGCCCTGCTGGGCCTGAGCGACTAAGCCCGGGCCGCCCAACGCTGCTCGATCCGGCCGAACCGCCAGATCCCCAGCGCCACAAGCCAGCTGACCACGAAGAGCCCGACGATCGCGAAACCGACGAACTCTAGGTCGGCCGACCCGACGAGGGCCAGCGGCCCGGTGGTGATGCCGAGGCGCTCGACCAGCAGACCGGTCAGCACGATCACCCCGACACCCAGGGCCACGATCACCGACAGCACGGTGACGGTCAGGTTGTAGTACACCTTGCGGACCGGCTGCAGGAAGGCCCAGCCATAGGCCCGCGCCATGAAGATGCCGTCCAGGCTGTCGAACAGGCTCATCCCGGCCGCGAACAGCACCGGCAGCACCAGCATGGCGTACCAGGGCAGCGCGAAGGCCGCGGTTCCCGCCGCCAACACCAGCAGCGCGACCTGGCTGGCGGTGTCGAAGCCCAGCCCCATCAGAAATCCCACCGGGTACAGATGCCAGGGCTTGTTGACCCGTCGCATCACCCGACCCAGCAGGCGGGCCACGAAACCGCGGCTGTCCAGCTGACGTTCGAGCTCGGCCTCGTCATACTCGCCACGGCGCATGGCCCGGAACACCTTGGCGATCCCCACCGCGGCGAACAGATTCGTCAGGCCGACCAGGATCAGAAACGTTCCGGCCACCAGCGAACCGACCAGCCCGAGGGTCTGCAGCATCGCGGACTCTTCGTCCTGGACCGGGCCGGCCAGCGCCCGCACACCCAGCGCCAGCAGCAGCGCCAGCCCGAACACCACGCTCGAATGGCCCAGGGAGAACCAGAATCCCGCCGAAATCGACCGGGTACCCTCGCCGACCAGTTTGCGGGTGGTGTTGTCGATGACGGCGATGTGGTCGGCATCGAAGGCATGCCGCACGCCCAGCAGATACGCGGTGACGCCGAGGCCGACGCCGAACACGCCCGCCGAGCCCAGTGTGATGCGTTGCGGTGCCACCCCGAATACGAGCACACCCCAACCGATGACGTGCAGTAGTACGACCAATCCGGTGACAGCGGCGATCGAGGTCCAATCGGCGCGGTCGAAACGGGTTGCCAATCGGGCGGATCGGCCGGTGGCCTGCGATGCGCCGATGGTCATCGCCCGAGCGTAAGGCGACCGCCGATATCTGTCCAGGCGAACAGATGAGAATCGGGGTCAGCCGTGCCGTGCGCCGATCCAGTGCAGCAGATCGTGCACGGTGTCGTCGGCGAGCCGGTAGTTCACGGTGCGCCCCACCCGGGTCGCGGTGACCCACCCCTGGTCCCGGAGCACCCGCAAAGCCTGGGATACCGCATTCTCCGAACGGCCAAGGGCGGTGGCCAGATCGCTGACACAGATTCCGGGCGCTCGGTGCAGACCGAGCAGGATCTCCAGCCGGTGTGGATCGGACAGCAGGTCGAAGCGCTGCGCCCACCCTGAGGTGTCGACGTCGGCCAGGGCCGACGACGCGCGCTCGACCTGGCCGGCTTTTCCGTGCCGGTCCACGGTACGAATCTAATCCAGAAAGCCGTGCAGCAAGGCCGACGATCCCCCGACATGGGCCAGCATGGCCGCGGCGGCCCGCTCACTGTCACCGGCCAGGATCGCCATCACGATCTCCTCGTGCTGTTCGTCGGAATGGGCGATGTTGCGCGGCAGCAGCGGAATCTGGTCCAGCAGAGCGTTGAGCCGCATCCGGTTCTCGGCGACCAGCGGCACCAGTGACGGCGACCCCGCCGCCTCCGCGATGGCCAGATGCAGCCGCGAATCCAGCCGGCGATAGTCGTCCGGCTCGGCACCGCGCACATCGGCCAGCCGCGACCACAGCCCGTCGCGCTCGGCCGCGCTCAGCGTGCGACCGGCCGCCATCCGCGCCGCGCCGACCTCAAGGATCTCGCGCAGCCGCAACGCGTCGTCGATCTCCTCACGCGTGGGGCGATGACTGGACGTCGGCAGCGCAGGTAATTCAGCGGCCAAGAACGTGCCGCCGTACCGCCCCCGTTTCGACACCAGATAGCCGGCATCGGCCAGCGATTTGATCGCCTCGCGGACCGTGTCACGGCTGACCCCGAGGCGGGCGGCAAGCTCACGCTCGGGCGGCAGCGACTCCCCTGGCCCCAACACCCCCAGCCGGATGGTCTCCAGCAGCCTGCCGACCGTGTCCTCGAAGGCGTTGCCCAGCCGGACCGGACGCAGCAGCGCGTCGGCTTCCGCGGCGAGCCGCGAATCAGGCCGTGTCGCTGCGGGCTGCGGGTCGGGTTCGGCTGTCATGGTGAGCTACCAGGGTGTCACAGCGGCGTCACGTAGGCGGAGCTGATGCCGCCGTCGACCAGGAACGTCGAGCCCGTGATGAACGAGGAGTCGTCACTGGCCAGGAACGCCACCGCGGCGGCCAGCTCCTCGGGCTCGGCGAACCGGCCCAGCGGTATGTGCACCAACCGACGAGCGGCCCGCTCGGGATCTTTGGCGAACAACTCCTGTAGGAGCGGGGTGTTGACCGGACCGGGGCACAGCGCGTTGACCCGGATTCCCTGCCGCGCGTACTGCACGCCGAGCTCGCGCGACATCGCCAACACTCCGCCCTTGGACGCGGTGTAGGAGATCTGGGAGGTGGCCGAACCCATCACGGCGACGAACGACGCGGTGTTGATGATCGAGCCCTTGCCCGCGGGCACCATGTGCCGCAGGGCCGCCCGGCACGACAGGTACACCGATTTCAGGTTGATGTCCTGCACCCGCTGCCAGGCCGGGAGCTCGGTGGTCTCGATCAGGTCGTCCTCGGGCGGTGAGATCCCGGCGTTGTTGAACGCGATATCGACCGAACCGAAAGTCGCTGCGGCGGTGTCGAAGAGATGATCGACAGCGTCCTGGTCGGACACGTCGACGGCGACGAACAGACCGTCGAGCTCCTCGGCGGCGGCCTCCCCGGAGGTGGGGTCGATATCGCCCACCACGATCGTGGCGCCCTCGGCACGCAACCGCCGGCCGGTGGCCAGGCCGATGCCGCTGGCGCCCCCGGTGATCACGGCGACCTTGCCGGCCAGACGTTGGGTCAGATCCATCTACAGCTCCTCAATCGCGAAAAAGACGTTCTTGGTCTCGGTGAAGGACAGTGGTGCATCGGGCCCCAACTCACGTCCCAGCCCGGACTGCTTGAAGCCGCCGAACGGGGTGTTGTAGCGCACCGACGAATGCGAATTGACGCTGAGGTTGCCCGCTTCCACGGCCCGCGACACCCGCATCGCGCGCGAGAGGTTGTCGGTCCAGATCGAGCCGGACAACCCGTAGGGCGTGTCGTTGGCCAACGCGATGGCGTCGGCCTCGTCCTCGAACGGAAGCACGGTCACCACCGGGCCGAAGATCTCCTCGGTCACGGTCCGGTCGGCACGCTGCGGCGTCAACACCGTTGGCGGGAACCAGAACCCGGGACCGCTCGGGGCTGAGCCGCGGAACGCCACCGGGGCGCCTTCGGGAACGTAGGACGACACCGATTCCCAGTGCGGGCGGGATACCAACGGCCCCATCTCGGTGTCACGTGTGGTGGGATCCCCGACCGCGACGCCTTTGACCGCGGGTTCCAGCAGCTCCATGAACCGGTCGTAGACACTGCGCTGCACCAGGATCCGGCTGCGGGCACAGCAGTCCTGCCCGGCATTGTCGAACACCCCGTACGGCGCGGTGGCGGCGGCTTTCTCCAGATCGCAGTCGTCGAACACGATGTTCGCGCTCTTGCCACCCAACTCCAAGGTCACGCGTTTGACCTGAGCCGCCGCACCGGCCATCACCCGCATCCCCACCTCGGTGGATCCCGTGAACACCACCTTGCGCACGCCGGGGTGGGTGACGAACCGTTCGCCCACCACCGAGCCTTTGCCCGGTAGCACCTGGAAAAGCCCTGCCGGCAAACCTGATTCGACGGCGAGCTCACCGAGCCGGATCGTGGTCAGCGGGGTCCACTCGGCGGGCTTGAGCACCACCGCGTTGCCGGCCGCCAGCGCCGGGGCGAAGCCCCACGCGGCGATGGTCATCGGGAAGTTCCACGGTGTGATGACCCCGACGACGCCGAGCGGCTCGTTGAAGGTGACATCCAGGCCACCGGCCACCGGGATCTGCTTGCCGCTCAGCCTTTCCGGGGTGGCCGAGTAGAACTGCAGCACATCGCGGACGTGCCCGGCCTCCCATTCGGCCTGCCCGATCGGGTGCCCGGAGTTGGCTACCTCCAGGGCGGCCAGCTCGCCGA
>MSTD01000009.1:91425-121811 GCA_001942045.1 Mycolicibacterium porcinum | reverse complement strand
GCCGATGTGGGCGTCGACGACGGCGGCGAAGGCGCGCAGTGCCGCGGCCCGGTCGGCCGGCGCCTGCCGGGCCCAAGCCCGTTGCGCGGCCGCGGCGCGGGCCACCGCGTCATCGACGGCACCCACGTCGAGGAGGTCGACGGTGGTCAGCACCTCCTCGGTGGCCGGGTTGACGACCTGGCTGGATGTCATGAGACCCTTTCTGTCGCATAGGTTCTGGCTGCCTCGACGACAGCGGCGAACAACCGCAGATCGTCGAGGGTTTCTTCGGGGTGCCACTGCACGCCCAGCACGAAGGTGTCTCCGGGCAGCTCGACCGCCTCGATCACACCGTCGGCGTCACGGGCACTGACCACCAGCCCTTCTCCCAGTAGGTCGATGGCCTGATGGTGATAGCACTGCGCATCGGACGTCTCGCCGATCAGGTCCGCCAATCGGGTGTTCGGCACAGTGCGTATCGACGAGGTGCCGAACACCGCGTTGCCCTTCTGGTGATGCGTGCTCCCGATCACATCGGGCAGGTGCTGGTGCAGGGTGCCGCCCAGCGCGGTGTTGAGCACCTGGGCGCCGCGGCACACGCCGAGCACCGGGATACCGCGCCGCAGAGCGGCTTCCAGCAGGGCGAACTCCCAGGCATCGCGCGCGGTGGCCGGTTGGTTGGTGGCCGGGTGTGACCGCTGTCCGTAGCGCGCGGGGTCGACGTCGGGACCGCCGGTGATCACCAGACCGTCGATGCGGTCGAGGACCAGATCGACGACATCACCGTCCACCGGCTGCGGCGGCAGCAGCACCGCGATGCCGCCGGAAAGGGTGACGCCTTCGAAGTAGACCTGCGGCAGGAAACTCGCCTGCACATCCCACACTCCGGTCTGCGCCTGCTGCAGGTAGGTGCTCATGCCGATCACCGGGCGGGTGGCGTCGGCGCCGCCGACGTCAGAGCCGCTCAAAGCCGCGCACCCTCTCCCAGTCGGTCACCGCCGAATTGAACGCCGCCAGTTCGATCCGTGCATTGTTGAGGTAGTGCTCCACGACGTCGTCCCCGAACGCCGTCCGCGCCACCTCGGATTTCGCGAACAGCTCGGCGGCCTCGGCCAAGGTGGTGGGCAACCGTTGCGCCGCACTGGCATAGGCGTTGCCCGGCAGTGCGTCGGGCAGTTCCAGCTCGTGATCGATGCCGTACAGACCACCGGCGATCAGTGCCGACACGGCCAGGTACTGGTTGACGTCACCACCGGGCGCCCGGCATTCCACCCGCATGCCGGACCCGTGACCGACCACGCGCAGCGCGCAGGTCCGGTTGTCCATACCCCAGGCGATGGCTGTGGGCGCGAAGCTGCCGTCGGCAAATCTCTTGTAGGAGTTGATGTTCGGTGCATAGAACAACGTCAGCTCGCGCAGCGTGGCCAATTGGCCCGCGACGAAGCTGCGGAACATCGGCGACATCCCGTTCGGGCCGGACTCGTCGGCGAACACCGGCGACCCGTCCTCGCCACGCAGCGAGATGTGGATGTGACAGCTATTGCCTTCGCGTTCATCGAATTTCGCCATGAAGGTCAGGCTCTTGCCGTGCTGGTCGGCGATCTCCTTCGCACCGTTCTTGTAGATCGTGTGGTTGTCACAGGTGCTACGGGCATGGTCGTATCGGAAGGCGATCTCCTGCTGCCCCAGGTTGCACTCCCCCTTGACACCCTCGCAGTACAAGCCGGCCCCCTCCATGCCCAGCCGGATGTCGCGCAGCAGCGGCTCCATGCGGGTGGACGCCATCATCGCGTAATCGACGTTGTAGTCGGTGGCCGGTGTCAGATCGCGGTAGCCGGCAGCCCAGGCTTCACGGAAGGTGTTGTCGAACACCATGAATTCGAGTTCGGTACCGACGTACGGGACCAGTTTCCGCTCGGTCAGTCGGTCGATCTGGCGGTTGAGGATGCTGCGCGGCGCCTGCTCGACGGGGCGACCATCGAGCCACGACAGATCTGCCATCACCAGGGCGGTGCCGGGCAGCCATGGAATCAACCGCAGTGTGGTGAAGTCGGCGGTCATCACCATGTCCCCGTAGCCGGTGTCCCAACTCGACATCGAGTAGCCGCCGACGGTGTTCATGTCGACATCGACCGCGAGCAGGTAGTTGCAGCACTCGGCGCCGTGGGCGGCGACCTCCTCGACGAACAATCGGCCCGAAACCCGCTTGCCCGTGAGCCGGCCCTGCATGTCGCAGAAGGCGACGATCACGGTGTCGATCTCGCCCGCCGCCACCATTTGCTCCAGGTCGGCTCGTGCCAGCATGCCGGGGTTCTGGCTCATTGCGCACCCTCCTGCCCGTGTGGGACTCGGTGGCCAACCTGATGTCCAGCCGACCATTGCCTCGCCGATGACGTGACGATCGTGCCTCGAATTAGCATGATTGTCACCCCCAAAAGGTAGGACAGCAGACCAATAACGCTCTATTGTCCGTGTGCAGATCGCCCACCGCCCTGCACACGAGGAGCCGCCATGCCCGAGGGGCACGAAGAACTCGCCGAACACCTTTCCGACGACGAGCAACATCTCGCCAAACTTGGTTACGTCCAGGAATTGCAGCGGTCCTGGTCGGGATTTTCCAACTTCGCCATCTCGTTCTCGATCATCTCGATCCTGGCGGGCTGCTTCACCTCATTCGGGCTCGGCTGGAACAACGGCGGTCCGGCCGCGATCGCCTGGGGCTGGCCGATCGTCTCGGTGTTCATCCTGATCATCGGGTTCTGCCTGGCCGAACTCGTTTCCGCGTACCCGACCTCAGGCGGAATCTATTGGTGGGCTTCCAAACTCGGCGGACCCAAGGCCGGGTTCTACACGGGCTGGCTCAACCTGATCGGCCTGATCGCGATCCTGGCGTCCGTGTCCTACGGCAGCGCGACATTCCTGGACCTGACGCTGGGGACGTTCAGCGAATCCTGGCTCGCCGGCTACAGCCTGACCCGGGTGTTCATCATGTTCCTGATCATTTTGGCGGCCTCGGCCGTGATCAACATCTTCTCGTCACACCTGCTGGCCGTCATCAACAACATCTCGGTGTGGTGGCATGTCGCGGGTGCCGCCGCAGTGATCGCGATCCTGTGGCTGCTCCCAGACCAACACGCCAGTGTCTCCGATGTTTTCGCCAAGACGATCAACAACTCCGGAATCTTCTCCGGCTCCACGTCCGGCTGGGGTTTCCTGCTGTTCGTGCTGCCGATCTCGGCCATCCTCACGCAATACACGATCACCGGTTACGACGCGTCAGCGCATCTGTCCGAGGAGACCAAGAGCGCCGCCAACGCCGCCGCGAAGGGCATCTGGCAGTCGATCTTCTACTCGGCCATCGGTGGCTGGATCCTGTTGCTGTCGTTCCTGTTCGCGGTGCAGAACTCCGACGAGGTGTCCGCCAACGGTGGCGCGGTGGCCACGATCTTCACCCAGGCGCTGGGATCGAAGTGGGCCGGTGTCGTGCTGCTGATCGCCACCGCGGGGCAGCTGTTCTGCACCACCGCCTGCCAAACCAGCGCCTCCCGCATGCTGTTCGCGTTCAGCCGCGACCGGGCGGTCCCCGGCCACCAGTTGTGGTCGAAGGTCAGCGCTACCCGTGTGCCCGCCAATGCCGTCATCGTCACCGCGGTGATCGCGGCGATCATCACGCTGCCCGCCATCGTGGCGGTGAAGATTCCGGTCAACGGCGTCGAGGTGCCCTCCCCGGTCGCGTTCTACGCCGTCGTCTCGATCGGTGTGGTCGGGTTGTACCTGTGCTTCGCGGTGCCGATCTATTTCCGGTGGAAGGCCGGCGATTCCTTCGAGCAGGGCAAGTGGAACGTCGGCAACAAGTACAAGTGGATGGCGCCGGTGGCGATCGTCGAGATCATCGTCACCTCGATCATCGCGATGTTCCCGACCTCGCTGGGCGGCATGCCGTGGGATCCCAGCTTCGAGTGGAAGTTCGTGAACTACACCCCGCTGCTGGTCGGCGGTGTGCTGGTGCTGCTGTTCATCTACTGGCACGTGTCGGTGAAGCACTGGTTCACCGGTCCGATCAAGCAGGTGGACGCCGCCGAACTGCCGGGCTAATCAACCGAGCAGTTCACGGATGTCGGACGCGGAGATCGCCGAGCCGAACAGGTCCCCGTCGTCGACCACCGCGGCGAACAGGGCCCGCTTGCGGTCCTGCAGCGCGACCACCTTCTCCTCGATGGTGTTCTCCGCGACCAGACGGTAGACGGTGACCGGCCGGGTCTGCCCGATGCGGTGGGCCCGGTCGACGGCTTGTGCCTCGGCGGCCGGGCTCCACCACGGATCGCACAGGAAGCAGTAGTCGGCGGCGGTGAGGTTGAGCCCGAATCCGCCCGCCTTCAGGCTGATCAGAAACACCTGCTTGGCGCCGGCACCGAATTCCTCGATGGCCCTGGCCCGTCCGTCGGAGTCGACCGAGCCGTCCAGATAGCTGTAGGCGATACCCGCCGAATCCAGGTGTGCCCGCACGATCGCGAGGAATCCGGTGAACTGGCTGAACACCAGCGCACTGTGTCCCTCGGCGACCAGCTGATCCAGTTGCTCGACCAGGAAGTCGATCTTGGCCGACCCCACCGAACGTGCTGAGTCGTCGACCAGTCCCGGGTGCAGACTCAGCTGCCGTAGCAGGGTCAGCGAGCGGAAGATCTGGAACCGGTTCTTCTCCCAGTCCCCGAGCAGCCCGAGCACTTTCTGTCGTTCCCGGGCCAGCCGCGTGTCGTAGATCTTGCGGTGCTTGGCGCTCAGGCCGATGGTGAGCACCTGCTCGCTCTTCTCCGGAAGTTCGCGAACCACCTGACTTTTCGTGCGTCGCAACAGCACCGGTTTGATCCGCCGGCGCAACACCGGCAACAGGTCGTCGGCCTGACCCGATTCGATCGGCTTGCGGAAATACGTCTCGAACACCTTGGGCGACGGGAACAGCCCGGGCACCGTGATCGACAGCAGCGACCACAACTCCATCAGGTTGTTCTCCATCGGGGTGCCGGTGATGGCCAACTTGAACGGCACATCGAGCAGCCGCGCGGCCTGATGTGTCTTGCTGTGGTGGTTCTTCACAAATTGCGCTTCATCGAGAACCATTCCGGCCCATTGGATTTGCGAGTACGCCGCGACATCCATGCGCAACAGCGTGTAGGAGGTGACAACGATGTCGGCATCGGCCACCTGTTCGGCCAATCCCACGGCGGCCCGCGCATTCGTCGAGGTCACCACCACCGCGTTCAGTCCCGGGGTGAACTTGCGGCATTCGGCCACCCAATTGCGTGCCACGCTCGTCGGCGCCACCACCAGGAACTTGCCTGCGCCGCCGGACACGGCGCGGGTGATCAGCGCCAGCGTCTGCACGGTCTTTCCCAGACCCATGTCATCGGCGAGGACCCCTCCGATCCCGTTGTCCCACAGGAACGAAAGCCAATCCAGCCCATCGCGCTGGTAGTCGCGCAGCTCGGCCGCCAGTCCTGCCGGCGGGTCGACGGGCTCCGGTGGACGGGCCGCAGCCAGCCGCGCCAGGTTGGCCCGCCACCGGGCGAGCTGCTCGTCGACGACACCGAGCTCGAGCAGCTCGTCCCACAGGGTGATGTTCAGCGACGCGGCGTTGACCCGGTCCCCGTCGATCTCCCCGAGGGCCCTGGCCTCGTCGAGCAGCGCTCTCAACCGGACCAGCTCAGGCGTGTCCAGCCGGAAGTAGATCCCCGACGGCAGCAGCATGTGCGTTGCACCCGAGGCCAATTCGCGGATGACATCGGGTAGCGCCACGGACTCACCGTCCACGCTGACCGTGACGTTCAGGCTGAACCAGTCCCCCGGAAGGGAGGTGTCGCCGGAGAACGACAACACCGGATCGGCACCCGCGGCCCGGTACCGGTCCTCGGCGTCGATCATCAGCTCCGGGAAACAGTCCAGCTGCGGCAGCGTTTGGTCGCACAGCACCGCGGCCTCCACCCGGGTGAGAATCACCCCGCCCAGCAGCGTCCGCTGTGACGCCACCGCGACGGCATCCCAGGAGTTCGCGGCGTTGACGATGGCCCGTAGTTCGTGGACGGCATCGGTGTCCAGGGTCGTGGTGATCCGGCGGTTGACGTGTTGTGACGCTTGACGTTTCCAGTCTTGCGCGGCCGCCGCGACCGCCTGCAGCGCGGGCAGCACCCGCTGCCACAGCGCCTCTTCGGCGGCCACATCCCGGTACCCGATCAACCCGGCTGCGGACAGCGGGTCGAAGTCATGATGCTGATCGTTGACCTGGTAGCGCGTACTCCAGAACGCCCGGGCATCACCTCCGTCGACCACCTTGACCGTCAACGCCGGCAGCGGCCCCGTGATGGTCGGCGGGACGAACAGGCCGTCGGCGACTTCCAGGTCCACCGTGCCGGCCAGGCGCGGCAAGATGTCGACGGCCAGTTCGCGGGCCACGTCGGCTGGGATGTGCACCTGCTCGTGGTGCCCCAGCAGCTCGGCCATGGTGCGCCCCGGCACCGGATCGAACGCCCCCAGGCGCAACACCGAGTCGACGATCTGAAACATCCCGTGCGGGGCCGGCATCCCGAGCAAGCCCACCCCTTCGGGGTCGGAGTCCTGGCCGTCGACGATCAGCGCCACCGACATCACCGCACCACCGGCGTCCTCGGCCGCGAAATCCAACCGCAGGTGGACGTTCTTGACCAATTCGACCGCCCGGATCCCGCTCGCGGAGTCGGCCAGCACGGTCACGCCCGAATCCAGCACCTCGGCGAGCCGCGGCCACAGGGTCGCGGGCATCCCGTTGAGCACCATCCCCTCGCCCCCGCCGTGCGGCGGCGAGTAACGCACGATGTCCGACAACAACGCCCGCACCGCGCGGTACTGGTCGCGGTCGAACTCGCCGGGCTCGGGATAGTCGACGAGGCGCCGCCAGGTCAGGGCCCGGCTGATCCAGGTGCCCCGTTTCCCGAGAGACAGCGGGCGCACCGACAGCACCGAACCCGGGCGGTAGCGGGTCGGGCCGGTCACCGAGAATTCCAGCGCGATCGGTTTGCCGCCGCCGTCCGGAACCGCGACCTCGTCGAGCACTTTGTCGAGCACGTAGCGCCACCGCTCCACCGGAGGGTGCGTCGGGTCGGGAGGTGCCGCGGCCAGCACCAGGGCGACCGCATGTTTGCAGAACGACCCCACCGGGCATGAACACAATGCCCACTCGACGACAGCCCGACTTCCCGGCGACAGTCCGACCTCAAGGACGTACAGCTGACCATGCGAACCCACGCACCGTCCGCGCAGCAGGCGCTCGTCGGCATCGAACTCGATGTCACGGACCCGGCCCTCGGCGGCATAGCGTTCACCCCGCACGGTCGACTGCGCGCCGAAATCGCGAATCAGCTCGTCACGGGCTATCCCGAAGCCGAATCCAGGCCTCATGCGAGGAGGATAGGGCCAGTGTCCGACATGTCCTGGTCACACCCCCGACACACCGCGGGTGGCGCGCCGTCGACAGATCCTGTGTAGGGTCGAACTGATGTGTGGAGCCGCCGGGGAGGTGCGTCTCGATGGCCGGACACCGGATATTTCAGCGGTGTCGGCCATGGCAGACGCGATGGCACCCAGGGGTCCGGACGCGGCCGGTGTGTGGTCGCAAGGCCGGGTCGCGCTGGGTCACCGCCGCCTGAAAATCATTGACCTGACCGAAGCGGGCGCCCAGCCCATGGTCGATCCCGAACTCGGATTGACCGTTTGCTGGAACGGCTGCATCTACAACTACCAAGAGCTGCGCCGGGAACTGTCCGGGCACGGGTATCGCTTCTTCTCGCACAGCGATACCGAGGTGCTGCTCAAGGCGTATCACCACTGGGGTGACCGGTTCGTCGAGCACCTGATGGGGATGTTCGCGTTCGCGATCGTCGAACGCGACACCGGCCGGGTGCTGCTGGGCCGGGACCGGCTGGGGATCAAGCCGCTCTACATCACCGAAGACGCCCACCGGATCCGGTTCGCGTCGTCGCTGCCCGCCCTGCTGGCCGGCGGTGGCGTCGACACCCGGATCGACCCGGTCGCGCTGCACCACTATCTGACGTTCCATTCGGTGGTGCCCCCGCCGTTGACGATCCTGCAGGGCATCAAGAAGGTGCCGCCCGCCTCGGTGGTCGCGATCGAACCCGACGGCAGCCGGCGCTCCACCGTGTACTGGTCGCCGGACTTCACCCGCCACGCCGACCGCGCCGACTGGTCGGAAAGGGACTGGGAGGACGCGGTACTTGAGTCGCTGCGGCGGGCCGTCGAGCGCCGGTTGGTCGCCGACGTGCCCGTCGGATGCCTGCTGTCCGGCGGCGTCGATTCGTCTCTGATCGTCGGCCTGCTCGCCGAGGCCGGCCAGCACGGTCTGTCGACCTTCTCGATCGGATTCGAGTCCGTGGGCGGAGTTGCCGGCGACGAGTTCAAGTACTCGGACATCATCGCTGAGCATTTCGAGACCGACCATCACCAGATCCGCATCGACACCGACCGCATGCTGCCGGCCCTAGACGGAGCGATCGGCGCGATGAGCGAACCGATGGTCAGCCATGACTGCGTGGCCTTCTATCTGCTCAGCCAGGAAGTGGCCAAGCACGTCAAGGTGGTGCAGTCCGGCCAGGGCGCCGACGAGGTCTTCGCCGGTTACCACTGGTATCCGCCGATGGCCGATCCGGGTGCGGCCAGTCTCGACGGCGCGGTGGCCAGCTACCGAAGCGCGTTCTTCGACCGGGACAGCGCCGGAGTGGGCGCGCTGATCAGCGACGGATACCGGGCCCACGGCGATCCCAGCGGGGTGTTCGTCACCGATCACTTCGCCGCGGCGGGCGCACAGACCGGCGTCGACCGGGCGTTGCGCCTGGACACCACCGTGATGCTCGTCGACGATCCGGTGAAGCGCGTGGACAACATGACCATGGCGTGGGGGCTGGAAGGCCGCGTGCCGTTCCTCGACCACGAACTCGTCGAGTTGGCCGCCACCTGCCCGCCTGGACTGAAGACCGCATACGGCGGCAAGGGTGTGCTCAAACAGGCTGCGCGCCGGGTGATTCCGGCCGCGGTGATCGATCGCCCGAAGGGATACTTCCCGGTGCCGGCGCTGACCCACCTCGAGGGGCCCTACCTGGAAATGGTGCGTGATGCGCTGTATGCGCCGGAAGCCAAGGAGCGCGGGCTGTTCCGTCCCGAGGCCGTCGACCGGCTACTGGCCGACCCGAACGGCAGACTGACCCCGTTGCGGGGCAATGAGTTGTGGCAGATCGCGCTGCTGGAGTTGTGGTTGCAGCGCCACGGCGTAACGGGGGCTGCGGCGTGACCGCGACTGACCATGACGCATCGGAGGCCTCGTTGGGCGCCGATCACGGCGATCACACCGAGGCGATCACGCTGGGCCTGCACGACGCCTCGCCGCAGCACCTCGTCGATGCCATGGCCGACGATGTGGTGCTCGAATTGGGTTGGGGCCGACTGATTTTCGGCCAGACCTTCGCCGATCCCGAGCAGCTCGCCGAGGTACTGCAGCAAGAGGGTCCGGGCCGGCGGGACATCTGCATCTACGCGCGCGAATCGCACGTATTGATCGCCCGCTCCCCCGCGGAGTTGTTCATCGACCCCAGCCACACCTACCGGCTGCGGTTCACCGATGACCTCGCCGCCGCCGAGCCTGTCGGGTTCACCGTGCGTACCCTCCAGACGCCGATGGACGCCGACGCGATGAACCGGGTGTACGTGCGGTGCGGGATGGTGCCCGCACCCGTCGACGTCATCTGGCACAACCACACGCTGACGCCCGCGGTGGTCTATCTGGTCGCGGTTCGCGATGACGACGGCTCCGTGGTGGGCACCGTGACCGGTGTGGACCACAAGCGGTTGTTCGCCGATCCGGAGGACGGGTCGAGTCTGTGGAGCCTGGCGGTGGACCCGGCGGCCGGGCTGCCCGGGGTCGGCGACGCACTGACCCGCACCCTGGCCGGCATCTTCCGTGAGCGGGGCCGGGCCTACCTGGATCTGTCTGTGGCCCATGACAATTCCGCTGCGATCGCGCTGTACGAGAAGCTGGGTTTCCACCGGGTGCCGGTGCTGGCCGTCAAGCGGAAGAACGCGATCAACGAACCGTTGTTCACCCATCCCCCGGAGACGGTCGACGATCTGAATCCGTATGCGCGCATCATCGCCGACGAGGCGATGCGTCGCGGGATCCGGGTCGAGGTGCTCGACGCGGGCGCGGGTGAGATGCGACTGTCCCACGGTGGGCGCACCGTGATCACCCGAGAGTCGTTGTCGGAGTTCACTTCTGCCGTGGCGATGGCGCGCTGCGACGACAAGCGGCAGACCCGGCGGATCGTTTCCGAGGCCGGTATTTCGGTGCCGAAGGGGCGGCTGGCCACCTTCGACCGCGAGGACCACGAGTTTCTGGCCGAGGTGGGCGACGTGGTGGTCAAGCCCACCCGCGGCGAGCAGGGAAAGGGCATCACAGTCGGGGTGGACGGCGGCGACGAGCTGGACGCGGCGTTGCACCGGGCCCGCGAGCAGTACCCGGAAGTGCTGATCGAGCAGCGTGCCTCCGGCGACGACCTTCGTCTGGTGGTGATCAACGGCAAGGTGGTGGCTGCGGCGATCCGTCGGCCCGCCGAGATCGTCGGCACCGGAAAGCACACCATCGGTGAGCTCATCGAGACGCAGTCGCGGCGCCGGGCCGCCGCGACCGGTGGCGAATCGCGCATCCCGATCGACGACGTCACGAAGGGCACGGTTGCCGAGGCCGGGTGGTCATTCGACGACGTGCTACCCGAGGGCGAGCGCCTGCGGGTGCGGCGGACGGCGAATCTGCATCAGGGCGGGACGATTCACGACGTCACCGCGGAGGTGAACCCCGAACTGTGCCGGGTCGCCGTGACCGCCGCCGAGGCGATCGGCATCCCGGTGACGGGAATCGACCTGCTGGTGCCGGACGTGACGGGCCGGGAGTATGTCTTCATCGAGGCCAACGAACGCCCCGGCCTGGCCAATCACGAGCCGCAACCCACCGCGGCCGCGTTCGTGGATTTCCTGTTTCCGCAGCAGCCGGGGTTGCCGCAGGCCTGGACACCTTCGGAGGCGGTTGACTGAGCGGCAAACCGTGTGACTTGTGCACAATTTTCCGCGTCAGCCGCGAAGAATCGTGCACAAATCACGGTTCCGTCGATGCGGTTGACTGAGCGCTGCTACCAACTACTGGTGCGCAGCACGATCTCGGCCGCGAGCTGAGCGGTCGAGTCACCGGCGTTGCGCCGTCCCGCGATCTCCACCAGTCGGAAGTCCCCGTACACATACCGCTGGCTGGCCTTGGCGACGGCCCGGGCGGCCGGAGAGCTGACGAGCACGGTGGTGTTCATCTCGACCGGCGGGCATTCGTCGTCGCGGACCGATCCGGTGGCGTCGGCGACGCGGGGGTGTCCACGGTCCACCACCACCAGGCCGATGAACTTGTCCAGCCGGGTCGCGGCCAGCTCCCAGGCGAGTTCTCCCCCGAGCCGGTCGCCGACCAACAGTGCCCATTTGATGTTGAGCGAGTCGAGAATGCCGACCACCGACTTGGCGGTCAGTCGCGGGTCGGGCCCGATGATCACGGTACGCAGTGAAGCGGTGTGCAGGCGCCGGCAGATCGGCTCGTATGCGGCCGGACCGTGGTGGCCGGCGCTGAGCACTACCACGGTGGAACCCTGCTCGGGTCCCGAGACGTCGACGGGTGTGGTGAATCCGTCGATCGTCGCGACGGTGGTAAGCATTCGGACAAACTACCGTCCAGTAGCGACGGGCGGGTCGAAATCAACATTGTCTTGACGCCTGCGTCAACGAGAGGCCAGACGTTCGGCCTGCATACCGAAAACGTCCAGAAACGTCTGCGGCAATGCACCTTTGGCGGCGATCGACGGATCCTGCGTGGGGAAGGCGATACCGAAAACCGCCCAGTTGCCGACGTTTTCGAAGGCGAAGAAGATGCTCTCATCCCTGCCACCGAGCTGCATGGTCTGCTGATAGGCCAACGCCGACACACGCGGTGCGGTCAGCTTGGTGGTGGTCATCGGGATGCCCTTGTCCGCGGGGTCGAAGTAGGTGGAGAACTGTGCGCACCGCTCAGCGGTGGCCGCCAACCGGTCCAGTGGCAGCTGCGAGGCCAGCACGGTCAGCACGATGCGCGCTCCGTCGTAGGCGGCGATGATCTGTGCGGCACTGCCCGGGCCCCGCTCGGCGGATTCGGCGATCACCTTGGTCAGGCCGTCACTGCATCCGGCCGGGGTGGACAGCATCGGCGGCGGTCCACCCGAACCGCCCGGGCCCTGGCCGTCATCGGTGACCCGGTCGACCTGCACCCCGGGCGGGAAGTCGGCCGGCGTCAGCAACACTTTCTCCATGGTGGCGCCGGGCCAGGTGGGGGTCCCGGCGATCACCGGCGCGCAGCCGGACACCACGAGCATGGTGACCAACCCGACCGAAGTTGCCACCCAACGATGGCACCGAATCATCTGCCCAGGTTACCGAGGTGCGGCGAGGAGCGCAGTGCTCATGGTGGGCCGCGGCGGCGCCCCGTGCCACACCAGGTCCATCACCGCCCCGATGTCGAGGTGGGCGGCCAGCAGGTCGGCCATCAGGTCCAGCTGAGCGTCGCGTCGACCCCGAACGTCGGTGTCGTCAGCAACCACGAACCCGCCGCGGCCGGCGCTGACGGCGATCTCGGTCAGCCAGTCCCGGCGCAGGCGGTCGTTGTCGAGCAGGCCGTGCCGATGGGTGCCGTAGACCGCGCCTCGGCGCAACCCGACCCCGAGCCAGTCATCGGCCGCCGCGCGAGTTACCTGGCCATGATGAATCTCGTAGCCCCACAAGGGTTTTTCCCAGTGCCGTAGCGTCTTCTCGGCGGCGAACTCGATGTCGGCGTCGAGCAGGCCCAGGCCCTCGACGGACTCCGCGCCGCAGGATTCGACGTCGTCGTCGATGCGACGGCACAGCATCTGGAACCCTCCGCACACCCCGAGCACGGGCCGTCCGAGGGCTGCGTGCGTCGAGATGGCCTCGGCCAGGCCACGTTGACGCAGCCAGGCCAGGTCGCTGACGGTGGCCTTGCTGCCGGGAATGACCACGAGGTCGACGTCGGCGAGATCGGCGGCATCGGCCACCCAGCGCACCACGACACCCGGTTCACAAGCCAGGGCCTCGATGTCGGTCGAGTTGGAGATGCGCGGCAGCCGGATCGCGGCGACGGTGAGCGATTGGCTCCCGCGCGGTGGTTGCGGGGTGCCCACCACGCCGCCCGGCCTCACCGACACCGAATCCTCGGTATCGAGCCAGATTCCGTCGTCGAACGGGATCACCCCGTAGGTGGGACGCCCGGTCAGCTCGAGCAACTGGCGCAGCCCCGGTTCCAGCAGGGCCGGGTCGCCCCGGAACTTGTTGACGACGAAGCCGGCGATGAGCGCCTGGTCCTCGGGGTCCAGGACGGCCACGGTGCCGTGTAGGTGGGCCAGCAGGCCGCCGCGGTCGATATCGCCCACGACGATGACCGGCAGGTCCGCGGCACGGGCCAGTCCCATGTTGGCCAGGTCCGTCGCGCGCAGGTTGATCTCGGCGGGCGATCCCGCACCTTCGCAGATCACTATGTCGAATTCGGATCTCAGCGAGGCCAATTCCTCGGCGACGACCGCGGCGAGCCGGTCCCGGTGGGTGAAGTAGTCGCCCGCGGCCACCGTTCCGGCCACCTGGCCCCGGATCACCAGCTGCGACGTGCGGTCCCCGCCGGGCTTGAGCAGGATCGGGTTGAACCGGGTGCTCGGTGCCAGCCCGGCCGCGCGGGCCTGCATGGCCTGGGCCCGGCCGATCTCGCCGCCGTCCACGGTGACCGCCGAGTTGTTCGACATGTTCTGGGCCTTGAACGGCGCCACGGACAGGCCCTTGCGGGCCAGTAGCCGGCACAATCCGGCCACGACCATCGACTTGCCGGCGTCAGAGGTGGTGCCGGCGACCAGCAGTGCGCCGCTCATTTTCCTTGCGCTCCTTGCGCGAGCAGTCCCCCGCAAGCGGGAGGGGCCCCCAACAAAACTGCCCTGTTCGGGTGCAAAAAGGGCAGTTTTGCGTCTACTCGCGGGAGAAGGGGCACGGCCGGAATGTCAGGCAACCGTCAGAATGTCAGCGCCGTCCTCGGTGACCACAAGGGTGTGTTCGAACTGGGCGGTCCACTTGCGGTCCTTGGTCACCACGGTCCAGTCGTCGTCCCAGATCTCGTAGTCCAGCGACCCGAGGTTGATCATCGGTTCGATGGTGAAGGTCATGCCCGGTTCCAGCACGGTCTCGACCGCGGGCTGATCGTAGTGCAGGACCACCAGGCCGTTGTGGAAGGTGGTGCCGATCCCGTGACCGGTGAAATCACGAACGACGTTGTAGCCGAACCGGTTTGCGTAGGCCTCGATCACGCGGCCGACGATCGACAGCGCGCGACCGGGCTTGACCGCCTTGATGGCGCGCATGGTCGCCTCGTGGGTGCGCTCGACGAGCAGCCGGTGTTCCTCGGAGACATCGCCGGCCAGGAAGGTGGCGTTGGTGTCGCCGTGCACGCCGTCGATGTAGGCGGTGACATCGATGTTCACGATGTCACCGTCCTCGATCACCGTCGAGTCCGGGATGCCGTGGCAGATCACCTCATTCAGCGAGGTGCAGCAGGATTTGGGAAAGCCCTTGTAGCCCAACGTCGACGGATAGGCGCCGTGATCGATCATGTAGTCGTGGGCGATGCGGTCGAGCTCATCGGTGGTGACGCCCGGCGCGACCGCCTTGCCCGCCTCGGCAAGGGCGGCCGCCGCGATCCGTCCCGCGACGCGCATTTTCTCGATCACCTCGGGGGTCTGCACCCAGGGCTCACTGCCCTCCTGCACGGTGGACTTCCAGGCATACTCCGGCCGCGGGATCGACTTGGGAACCGGCAGGGTCGGAGACAGCACGCCGGGGCGCAGAGCGGTACGAACTGGCATGTGGACAGCTTAATCGCCGCGGTACCCGCCGAGGCGCTGCGGTGACACCGCTGGAGAGCGATCCTCTCTGGAACCGGTAATGGTGTTACCGTACGGGGATGATCGAGGCACGGCGATGACCGAAACCGCTCATGTCCTGCAGCTGCTGGATTACCGCGAGGTGGAGTCGACCGCCGACCGGCTGGTGCTGGAGATGGACAACCGGCCCGACCTCGCCAACGTCCGCGGGGCGCTTCAGGGCGGCCTGGTGGCCACCCTGATCGACATCGCGGCCGGAATGCTGGCGGGCAACGCCAGCGGCGTCGGGTACGACGTGACGACCGCCGACCTCAACATCCACTTCCTGGCCCCGATCATGGGCACGGCCCGCGCCGAGGCGAAGATCGTGCGAGCGGGCAAACGCCTCATCGTGACGTCGGTCGATGTCACCGACACCACTCGAAACCGACTGGCCGCCCGCGCGACGCTGACATTCGCGGTGCTCGAACCGCGCTGACCTCAGGCCCGGCGCAGACTCAGCTTCCAATTGCGCCGCGGCCCGCGGATGTCCACCGAACCGCACACCACCTTGCCGGTGAGGATGATGTGCGGTGTGCCGTCGGCCGGCGCGTCGCGGCGGTGATCGTCAGCGCTGCCCACGATCACCTCGACGTCATCGATCGACGCGCTGGCTCCTTCGGGCAGCCGGATGTCCAGCGACCCGAATTTCATGTCCAGTTCGATGACCACCATCGGTCCGGCGAACCGGGCCCGGGTCAGGTCCAACTCGACCGAACCCATCCGGCGTACCAAGGCCAGCCGGGTCGGGACCGTCCATTCACCCTGGCGTTTCAGGGAGCCGAGCACGCCGCGCAGCTCGACCCGGTCGGTGGCGGTGGTGACGATCGCGCCGGGGCCGGGCAGGTCACCGACCAACGCATCGAGGTCCGAATGCAGACGCGCACGCGACACCATCGCCGAGCGTTCCTCGAACTCGGCGATGTCGATCAGTCCGAGCGCGACCGCATTGTGCAGACGCCGCAAAGTCCCGTTGCGGTCGGCGTCGGAGACGCGCAGGTCCACGGATTGTTCGTTGATCCCTGTCATGGCAGGTTCAACGGTACCGCCGTTCAGGCCAGATACGCCGGGGGCAACCCTTCGAACATGGTCTTGCACATCCGCACCGCGTACTCGGAACTGCCGCCGCCGACGATCAGCGCGGCGAACGCCATGTCCCCGCGGTATCCGGCGAACCAGGAATGGGAACCGCCCATGAACTCCGCCTCGCCGGTCTTCCCGCGGACATCGCCGAGCCCGTTGAGATCCTTGGCCGTGCCGTTGGTGACCACCAGCCGCATCATCGGCCGCAGACCCTCGACCATCTTCGGGCTGATCGGCGCGCCGGCGCGCTCGACCATGGTCTGGCGCCCCACGATCAGTTGCGGCACCGGCGTCCGGCCCGCGGCCACGGTCGCGGCGGCCAGCGCCATCCCGAACGGGCTGACCAGCACCTTGCCCTGACCGAAGCCGTCCTCGGTGCGCTCGGCCAGATCCACCGTCGGCGGCACCGAGCCGGTCAGCGTGGAGATTCCGTCCACCTGGTAGTCAGTTCCGATGCCGTAGCGCGCCGCGGCTTGGGACAGACCGCGTGGCGGCATCCGGCTGGCGAGTTCACCGAACGTGGTGTTGCACGAATTGGCGAACGCCCGTGACATCGGCACCATGCCCAGATCGAACGCGTCGTAGTTGGTGACGGTCCGGTGCCCGATGTCGAGCGTGCCTGGGCAACCCAAAAGCGTGTTGGGCGTTGCCATGTCGCGCTCGATGGCGGCCCCCGCGGTGACCATCTTGAAGGTCGAGCCGGGCGGGAACTGGCCCATGGTCGCCAGCGGGCCGACGGCATCGGCGGCCGCGTTCTGCGCGACGGCCAGGATCTCGCCGGTGGACGGCTTGATCGCGACGATCATCGCCTGCTTGCCGGTGGTGTTGACCGCGTTCTGCGCGGCGTCCTGCACGGCGCGGTCGAGGCTGATGGTGATCGACGGTGCCGGGTCACCCGCCACCTCGTTGAGAACATCGACGTCGACGCCGTTCTGGTTGACCGTGACCACTCGCCAGCCCGGCTGACCATTGAGTTGATCGGCCACCGACTTCTTGACTTCATTGACGATCACCGGGGCGAAAGTCGGGTCAGTGGGCAACATTTCGGGCTGCGGGGTGACGACGACGCCGCGGAGCCGGCCGATGGCGGGCGCGATGCGGTCATTGTCGGCCTGCTTCAGGGTGATCAGGCTCATCGGCTGGGCCGAGGCGCTGGCCTGCTCGGCAAGTCGCTGAGGATCCCCCAGGCCAGGATCGAAGCCCCGCAGCGCGTCGGCGACCGCGCGCGCCGTCGGCATCAACGCGCTCCCGGCCGCCCTGGCATCCAGCGCGTAGTGATAGATGTAGCCAGGCACCAGCACATCGGTACCCCCGCGCTCGTTGACCGAGGCCCGCCGCGGCGCGTCGGCCCGCAGGGCGAAGGTCTGGTGCTCCCCCAGCCTCGGATGCAGGTTGGTGGCATTCCAGCGCACCTCCCACCGGCCCTCGTCGCGGATCATGTTGAGTTGCCCGTCGTAGGTCCAGGTGCGGTTCTTGGGCAGGTGCCAGGTGTAGCGGTAGGCGACGCTGCCCGTGTCCTGGGCGTATTTCGAGCCCAGGATCTGCGCGTCGAGGCCGGTGGCCTGCAAACCGTTCCAGGCTTCGCTGAGGGCGGTCTTGGCATCCTCGGGCCGGTCCGCCAGCGCGGCGGCCGCGGCGGTGTCACCCGTGGCGAGCGCCGCGAAGAACTGCTCGGCAGCGGGCTCGGGCCCGTCCGGCCGGGGGGTGCAGGCGCTCAGCGCCGTTGCCCCGAGGACCACGACGACTGCGAACAGCCCTGTGATCCGTGTGACTGATGATGTTTGAGTTGCCATTGAGGCTGATGTTAGAAACGTCGACGCCGCTTTCGTCGGAGGCGCACCGATACCGATCCGAGACAGTCGCGAGATCGGGCTGAGGCCACCATGCGGGCTCGCCCACGCTCAGCTCCGGGCGTACCGCGGCGATGGCGGAAGAAACGGCGACGCGGCCAGTCACCAGTGGGCCAATTTCAATCGGGTCACCCGATTATGGTGAGCCGCAAATGGTGGCTACCCAATTCCCCGGAAATCACGGCACATTCGCCATGGAAATTGATCCACAGCAGAACATTCCGATGCGCATGGCCCAACTTCGTTGAGCAATGGTCCCCGTAATCGACCGAGGTTGTGCCAGTATCTGGACTGCACTGCATCGAAATCCACCCGCCCGAGGGGAAGTTCGCCGTTGCACACCATCGCCCAAGTGTTTATCGATCATCCTGAGATAGCGATTTTCCTGGCGCTCGCCGGAGGGTATTACTTCGGAAAGTTCCAGTACAAGGGCCTGGGGTTGGGCGCCGTCACGGCAACGCTGTTGTGCGGCGTCATCATTGGGGCGGTGCTGCAGACCGGTGGCCACACCATCCATATCGACGGTGTGATCAAGCAGGTGTTCTTCCTGCTGTTCCTCTTCGCCCTCGGATACAACCTTGGGCCGCAATTCTTTTCGGGTCTGAAAGGCGACGGGCTGCCGCAGGCGGTCTTCACCGTCGTCCTCATCGTCGTGGGTTTCGCGGCGGTGATCGTCCTCGCCAAGCTTTTCAACTACAACCCCGGGTTGTCGGCGGGGCTCGCGGCGGGCGCACTCACTCAATCGTCGATCATCGGCGTGGCGCAGACCTCGATCGCGGGCCTGGATGTCGGCGCCGACACCATAAAGCAGTGGCAGGACCTGGTTTCGGTGGGCTACGCCGTCACCTACATCTTCGGCACTATCGGTGCGGCCATCTACTGCGCCAACATCGCACCCCGGATACTCGGCATCAAGAACCTCCCGACCGCCGCCCACGAGCTGGAAAAGCGCTTGGGTTTCCATGAAGAAGTCGCCAACGCGCTGCCCGCATACGATCAGATCGTGCGGCGGTCCTACCGGATCGAGCGCGGGCTCCCCGAGCGGCACGGCGCAGGCATGACCATCGCCGAAGCCGAACAGTATCTGCGGCAGCAGACCGGTGGCCGGGTGTTCGTCTCGCAGATCCGGCACGGGGACCAGAAACTCCCCGCCGATCCCGACACCCGAATCGTTCCCGGCGACCACATCGCGGTCAACGGGCGCCGGGAATGGGTCATCGCGGGTCCGATTGCCGATTTGTGTGTGGAAACCGACGACCCCGAGTTGTTGTCGTACGCGATGGAAGAACTCGACGTCGTCCTCACCAACGACGATCTCGACGGGGTCACGTTCCGGGAAGCCTACGAGAATCCGGCTTTCCGCGGCGTCTATCTCAAGCGCATCAAGCGTGCCGGCGTGGAGATCCCACTCGCCTCGGGGGTCCAGCTCAAGCGCGGCGACGAGTTGCTGCTCGTCGGTGAGCGCCACCTGATCGAAAAGGCCATCGCCGTCATCGGTTACCCCGAGCGCACCACACCCAATACCGACATGGTCACCCTGGGCCTCGGCATCGCGGTCGGCGCCTTGATCGGTGTCCCGTCGGTGATGGTCGCCGGCATCCCACTGTCACTGACCACCAGCGTCGGCGCGCTGCTGATGGGCCTGCTGATCGGCTGGCGGCGCTCGAAGTCGCCTACGTTCGGGCGCATTCCGCCTGGCGCGCAGTGGTTCTTCGAGGGTGTCGGTCTGACCGCGTTCATCGCGGTGGTGGGAATCACCTCCGGACCCGGCTTCGTCAAAGGCCTGCAGCAGTACGGGGTCTCGCTGTTCCTGGCTGGCGTGATCGTCACCATGGTGCCCCTCGTGGTGATGACGTTTCTCGCGAAGTACGTGTTCAAGTTCGACCCGGTGTTGACCCTGGGCATGCTGACCGGGGCCCAGACCACCACCGCCGCCGTCGGTTCGCTACGCGAGGCCGCGAAATCCAGTGTCCCGCTACTCGGATTCACCGTGCCCTACGCCATCGGCAACATCTTCCTGTCCATCGGCGGCGCGATCGTCGTCGCCTTCATGGCCTAGGTACCGATTCACCCTCCTGACCCGAACAGACCGGAAGGACCGCACGTGACCCTCAAACACATCTCCCGCGAGGAAATTGCCGAACTGCAGCATCTGTCGCCGTTCGAACTCAAGTCCAAATTGATCGAGCTCGCCGGTGAACACGAGCAACGCACCACATTTCAGATGCTCAACGCCGGACGCGGCAATCCGAACTTCATCGCGCCCACGCCCCGGGAAGCGTTCTTCGCCCTGGGTGGATTCGCCCTCGAAGAGTCGCGGGCCAACAAACAATGGGACCCCGAACTCGTCGGTGTGCCGCAGAAAGACGGCATCGCCGAGCGGTTCCGCACCTGGCTCGACAAGCATCAAGGTGAGCCCGGCATCGAATTGCTCAGCGGCGTCCTCAAATACGGAATCGAGCAGTGTGCCTTCAACCCCGATTCGTTCGTCTGGGAACTGGCCGACTCGATCATCGGCGACCACTACCCGTCACCGGACCGGATGCTCGTGCACAACCACGAGATCACCAAGCGGTACCTGATGCAGGAACTGGCCCCGGGCAAGGATCTCGGCGAGTACGACCTGTTCGCCGTCGAAGGCGGCACCGCGGCAATGTGTTACATCTTCAACTCGCTCATGCTCAACCGGTTGATGCACCGCGGCGACAAGGTCGCCCTGATGACGCCGATCTTCACCCCGTACCTCGAGATCACCGAACTCGACGAGTTCAATTTCGAGCAGGTCCACATCCAGGCGTCGGGCACGTACCCAGACGGCCGGCACGACTGGCAGTTCCCGGATTCCGAGATCGACAAGCTGCTGGACCCCGACATCAAGGTCCTCTACTGCGTGAACCCGACCAATCCGCCGTCGGTGCGCATCGCCCCGGACACCCTCGAGCGCATCGGCGAGATCGTCCGCACCAAGAGGCAGGACCTGATCGTCATCACCGACGACGTGTACAGCACGTTCATCGACGGCTTCCAGTCTCTGATGGGTGTCGCGCCGCGCAACACCATCACGGTGTACTCGTTCTCGAAGTACTTCGGCGCCACCGGTTGGCGGCTCGGCACGATCGGCATCGCTCGGGACAACGTGTTCGACGAGATGATCGCGAACCTGCCCGACGCGGACAAGCAGGCCCTCGACAAGCGGTACAGCCCGCTGACGCTGGAACCCCGCAAGATCCGATTCATCGACCGGTTAGTCGCCGACAGCCGCAATGTGGCGCTCAACCACACCGCCGGGCTGTCCCTACCCCAGCAGTGCCAGATGCTGCTGTTCAGCGCCTACTGCCTGCTCGATCAGGCGGACCACTACAAGCATCAGGCGCAGGAACTGATCGCCAGGCGGTTCAAGTCGCTGCAGGACGGCATGCAGATCCAGCTCGAGAAAGATCCCAACCGCGTCGCGTACTACGTCGAACTGGACTTCCTGAACTGGGCCGCCGAGCGGGGCGATCCGGGATTCATCGACTTCGTGAAGGCGAATTACGAGCCGACCGACATCCTGTTCCGGCTGGCCGAGCAGACCGGTGTGGTGTTGTTGAACGGCGGCGGGTTCGAGGGGCCGGAGTGGTCGATCCGCGTTTCGTTGGCGAACCTTCGGGACGTGCAGTACGAAGAGATCGGCAAGGCGATGATCGCCGTGGCCGAGCAGTACGAGTCCGAGTACAAGGCGGCGAAGGCCCGGTCGTAGCGACGCGGGCCAGACCGATACTCAGTCCAGCAACACCGTGGCGAACGTACCGACCTGTTCGAATCCGATGCGGGCGTACGTTGCTCGCGCCACGGTGTTGTAGCTGTTGACGTAGAGGCTCGCGATGCGGCCCGAGCCCACCACCGCGGCCGCCAGCGCCGCCGTGCCCGCGGTGCCCAACCCGTGGCCGCGCCACTCGGGATGCACCCACACGCCCTGGATCTGGCCGACCGCGGGTGACTGCGACCCGACCTCGGCCTTGAACACCACCTCGCCGCGCTCGAACCGGGCCCACGCGCGGCCCGCGGCGATCAGGCTGGCGATGCGGCGGCGGTAGCCACGGCCGCCGTCACCGAGCCGCGGGTCGACACCGACCTCACCGATGAACATGTCGATGGCCGCCACCAGATAGGCATCGAGTTCGTCCATGCGCACCGGGCGGACCGCCGGGTCGACCATACAGTGCGGCATGGAGTTGAGCGCCATCAACGGCTGTTGCTCACGGACGTCACGGGCGGTACCCCACACCGACTCCAGCCGCTGCCACATGGGCAGTACCAACTCGGCCCGGCCGACCAGAGACGAACAGCGACGTGCGGTGCTCATCGCCTTGTCCGAGAACGCCTTGAGATCCTCGGCATCACCACGCAACGGGATCAGGTTGGGGCCGGCGTAACAGAGCGACTCGGTGACACCGCGCCTGGTCCACAGCTCGCCACCGATCGCGCCGTGCTCGACCCCGAACTCGGCGACGCGGGCGGCCACCATGCACGACGCCACCGGGTCCTCGTCGAACACCTGCAGACACGGGGTGGCGTCGCGCACCACGGAAACCCGTCGCTCATCGACGAGTCGGAACAGCGGCGGTGCCGACATTGGCGATTCCCTCTGCTCAAGCCAAGGCTGGGTGACCCCGCTCACAGGGTCGTTATCAGCTTACGGTCACCACTGGCGAACCGCTGCCATCATCTGACCCGGCTTGTTCGGCCAGCCGCATCGCCTCTTCGATCAACGTCTCGACGATCTGAGCCTCGGGCACGGTCTTGATCACCTCACCCTTGACGAAGATCTGGCCCTTGCCGTTGCCGGAGGCCACCCCGAGATCGGCCTCGCGGGCCTCCCCCGGTCCGTTGACCACGCAACCCATCACTGCGACCCGCAGCGGGACATCCAGCCCGTCCAGGCCCGCGCTGACCGCATTGGCCAGGGTGTACACGTCGACCTGGGCGCGGCCGCAGGACGGGCACGACACGATCTCCAGACCGCGGGGCCGCAGGTTCAGCGACTCCAGGATCTGGTTTCCGACCTTGACCTCTTCGGCCGGCGGCGCCGACAGCGACACCCGGATGGTGTCGCCGATGCCTTTGGACAGCAACGCCCCGAACGCCACCGCGGACTTGATCGTGCCCTGGAACGCCGGGCCGGCCTCGGTGACCCCGAGGTGCAACGGGTAATCGCATTGGGCGGCGAGCTGGGTGTAGGCCTCGACCATGATCACCGGGTCGTTGTGCTTGACGCTGATCTTGATGTCGCCGAAGCCGTGCTCCTCGAACAACGAGGCCTCCCACAGCGCCGACTCGACCAGCGCCTCGGGCGTGGCCTTGCCGTACTTCTTCATCAGCCGGGGGTCGAGCGAACCGGCGTTGACGCCGATGCGGATCGGGATGCCCGCGTCGCCGGCGGCCTTGGCCACCTCCTTGACCCGGCCGTCGAACTCCTTGATGTTGCCGGGGTTGACGCGCACGGCCGCGCAGCCGGCGTCGATCGCGGCGAAGATGTACTTGGGCTGGAAATGGATGTCGGCGATCACCGGGATCTGGCTGTGCCGGGCGATCTCGGCGAGCGCGTCCGCGTCCTCCTGCCGGGGGCAGGCCACCCGCACGATGTCACAGCCCGACGCGGTCAGCTCGGCGATCTGCTGCAGCGTCGAGTTGACGTCGTGAGTCTTGGTGGTGCACATCGATTGCACCGCGATCGGGTGCTCGCTGCCGATGCCGACGCCGCCCACATTGAGCTGCCGGGTCTTGCGCCGCGGCGCCAGGGTCGGCGCCGGGGGTGCGGGCATTCCCAAACCGATGGACGCTGTCATGTGGGATCTCCTACTGGAAGATGCTGAGTGGGTTGACCAGGTCTGCGGTCACGGTCAGCAACATGTAGCTGACCACTACCGCCAGCACCACATACGTGGCGGGCATGAGCTTGAGGTAGTTGACCGGACCTGCGGCCACCTTGCCGCGGGCCGCCCGGATCATGTTGCGGATCTTCTCGTACGTCGCGACCGCGATGTGACCACCGTCGAACGGGAGCAGCGGCACCAGGTTGATCGCCCCCAGCACGAAGTTCAGCTGCGCCAGGAAGAACCAGAACGCGATCCACAGCCCGGCCTCGACGGTCTCGCCGCCGATGATGCTCGCGCCGACCACGCTGATCGGGGTTTCCTTGTCGCGTTCGCCGCCGCCGATCGCGTGCACCAGGGCACCGATCTTGGTGGGGATCTTCGCCAGCGACTTACCCAACTCGACGGCCAGGTCACCAGTGAACGAGACCGTCGCGGGCACTGCGGTCAGTGGGTTGTACTTGGTCGGGGGCTGAGCCGGGACAGCGGCGACGCCGATCGCGCCGACGGTCGTCGGCTCTTTGGCTTCCGCGCTGGTGAATCGCTGCGTCTGGGTCACGTCGACAACGGTGGTGATGGTCTGACCGTCACGCTTGAGCTCGATCGGCACCGGTCCGTTGAGCTTGCGGATCTCGGCGGCCATCTGGGAGAAATCAGAGACCTTGGTGTCACCGACCTTGACGATTTCGTCGCCGGCCCGGATCCCGGCCTGCGCCGCCGGGCCCGCACCCTGGCAATCGCCCATCTTGTCGAGACTCAGTTGCGGTGCGACACAACTAGTTTCACCGACGATCGCGGTGGTGGGCTGGGTGATGTTGGGCAGCCCCCAGGTGATCGCGATGGCGTACAGCAGCACCAGTCCGATGATGAAGTTCATGGCCGGGCCGGCGAACAGCACCGCCACGCGCTTCCATACCTTCTGCTTGTACATCGCGTAGGGCCGGTCTTCCGGGGCGATCTCGTCGACCGAGGTCATGCCGGCGATGTCGCAGAACCCACCCAGCGGAATCGCCTTGATGCCGTATTCGGTCTCCCCCAGTTTGTTGGGACGCCGGGTCGACCACAGCGTCGGGCCGAAGCCCACGAAGTAGCGGCGCACCTTCATCCCGGTGGCACGTGCCACCCACATGTGCCCGCATTCGTGCAGGGCCACCGATACCAGGATGGCCAGCGCGAAGAACGCGACGCCGATTACGAACATCATTTGGTGACGAGCCCTTTTCTGACGGATTTCTGCTCGACCGTGCGTCGGGCCAGATCCCTGGCCCACCGCTGCGCATCGAGTACTTCTTCCACGGTAGCGGGTTCGGCGGCCCACTGGTCGGCAGCGTGCAACACGTCACCGACGGTTCGCACGATGGTGGGAAAGCTGATCCTGCCCTGAAGGAAGGCCTCCGCCGCTTCCTCGTTGGCGGCGTTGTACACCGCGGTCAGGCAGCCGCCACCGGTTCCGGCCGCCCGCGCCAGGTTCACCGCGGGGAACACCTCGTTGTCCAGCGGCAGGAATTCCCAGGTGGAGGCGGTGGTGAAATCACAGGCCAGGGCCGCACCCGGCACCCGCGCCGGCCAGCCCAGTGCCAGCGCGATCGGCAGTTTCATATCCGGTGGGCTGGCCTGGGCCAGGGTGGAACCGTCGGTGAAGGTGGCCATCGAGTGCACGATCGACTGCGGGTGCACCACCACCTCGATGCGGTCGTAGTCGATGCCGAACAACAGGTGGGTCTCGATCAACTCCAGGCCTTTGTTGACCAGGGTCGCCGAATTCAGCGTGTTCATCGGACCCATGGACCAGGTCGGATGCTTGCCGGCCTGTTCCGGGGTCACCGACTCCAGGTCGGCCGCCGTCCAACCCAGGAACGGTCCCCCAGACGCGGTGAGGACAATCTTTGCGACCTCGTCCGCGGTGCCGCCGCGCAGGCACTGCGCCATCGCGGAATGCTCGGAATCCACGGGAACGATCTGTCCCGGCGCGGCGGCCTTGAGGACCAGCGGCCCACCCGCGACCAGCGACTCCTTGTTGGCCAGGGCCAACCGCGCGCCGGTGGCCAGGGCGGCCAGCGTCGGCGCCAGCCCCAGCGCGCCGACCAGCGCGTTGAGCACCACGTCGGCCTCGGTGTTCTCGACCAAGCGGGTGACCGCATCGGGCCCGGCGTACGTCACGTCGCCGATCTTGTCGGCGGCCCGCTGATCGGCGACCGCGATGTTGCCGACGCCGGTCGCGGCGCGCTGGGCGGCGAGCACGTCGGGGTTACCGCCACCGGCGGCCAGGCCGACGACCTCGAAACGGTCCGGGTTGGCCGCGATGACCTCGAGCGCCTGGGTGCCGATCGATCCGGTGCTTCCGAGTATCAGCACACGCATTCTGTCGCTCACCGTTACATTGTGCCGCGTCCCGGGCCTGGTGGCGCCGATGGTCACCCCATCCGCGCCGACGGGTCCGCGGTGGCCTCGATCTTGGTCACTAGACCGGCCCGGATGGTCAGCGTGACGACCGCGAACAGTCGGCGACGGTGGTAGGCGAGCAGCACCGGTTCACCGGCAGCGCCGCACACCAGGGTCGCACCCGGGCCCAGGTAGCGCAGCAAGTTCGTCGCGACGGCATCGGCACCATGGTTGATCTGCGGCGGCGGGGCCGGATCGGCCAGCACGGTGCCCACGCCCCACACGGTCGGGTCGAGCACCGAGGTCAGCGCCCGGATGTCGCCGGTGGCGCACGCGGCGATGAAGGCCTCCATCACCTGCCGGTGTTCGACCGCAGCGACGTCGACCGGCCGGTGGGTGGCCTTGGTGAATTTCGCTCGGGCTCGGCGCGCCAACTGCCTGCAGGTGCCCACCGGCCTGCCGACCGTCTCGGCGATGTCGTCGAACGGCACCGCGAAGACGTCGTGCAGCACGAATGCCACGCGCTCCCCGGGGCTGAGGCGGTTGAGCACCTCAAACAGCGCGGCGCGGACCTCATCGTCGAGGGTCACCCGATCGGCTGGGTCGATCTCGGTCGACGGGGCAGATTCCAGGAGCGGGCCCGGATCGGGTCGTTCCAGCCGGGAGCGGGCCGTCCGAACATGGTCGAGGCACAGGCGCCCGGCCACCACGGTCAGCCAGGCGCGCACGTCATCGAGGTGTTCGGCGTCCGTACGGGAGAGTCGCAGAAACGCCTCCTGGGCGATGTCCTCGGCGTCGCCGATGTCACCCACCATTTGATAGGCGAGGTTGACCAGGTACGGGTGGTGCACCCGCCAGGCCTCTTCGATCGACGCGGAATCGCTCATGCCAATACGACGATTCAGCGCGCGGGAAAGTTACCGCGCTGCGGATGTAACTTTCCGGGGTCGCGTCCCGTCCTTGATCGCATGAACACAATTCTCGTCACGGGCGCCACCGGCAATGTCGGCCGCCCGCTGGTCACCGAACTCGTCCACACCGGCGCCCGGGTGCGCGCCGTCACCCGCAACCCGGAGATGGCCGGATTGCCGCCCGATGTCGAACTGGTCCGATCCGCGGCCGACGGCCTGGCCGGCGCGTCGGCCGTCTTCCTCAATTCCCGTGCGTTGGGTCAGGAACTGGCCGCGACGGTCGAATCGGCCCGGGCCGCCGGCGTGAAACGCCTGGTCGCGTTGTCGGCGATCAACGCCGATGACGACGACTCCCGGCAGCCGTCGCGGGTGCGCGGGGACCGCAACCGCGAAGTCGAGCAACTCGCCGTCGCCTCCGGCTTGGAGTGGATCAGCTTGCGCCCCACGGTGTTCGCCTCCAACTTCGCCGGCATGTGGGCGGCGCAGATCCGGGCCGGCGAGGTGGTCAGCGGTCCGTATGCGAACGCGTCCACCGCGGTGATCGCTGACGCCGACATCTCGGCCGTGGCCGCAGTGGCACTGCTCACCGACGACCTTGTGGGACAGCGCATCCCGCTGACCGGACCACAGGCGCTGACCAACACCGAACTGGTGGACACGATCGGCCGGGTGCTGCGGCGGCCACTGCACTACCGCGAGGTGCCGACGGATCTGGTGCGACAACGTTTTGTCGACCTGGGTTTTCCGGCGGCGTTCGCCGACGCGTACATGGGTCTGTTGGCCGACACCGTCGACCGGCCGGCCCTGGTCACCCACGAGGTGGACAAGATCCTCGGGCGCCCGGCCACGACGTTCGCCGACTGGGTCGCCGACCACCGCGAGCTGTTCGCCAATAGCTAAGGAGGACAAGACATGTCAGAACGCAAGACCGGTCTGCAGCCGCCCCGCTGGCTCAAGCCGATGAACAAACTGATGATGGCGGTGCAGCGCCTCGGCATCCCCACCGGTCCGGCCATGGTGTTGACGGTTCCCGGCCGTAAGAGCGGGATGCCCCGCAGCACTCCGATGACACCGTTCGACCTCGACGGTGGCCTCTACACGGTCGCCGGATATCCGGGCTCGGACTGGGCAGCCAATGCTCGTGCCGCCGGCGCCGGCACCCTTACCAGGGGCCGACGGTCCCGGCCGGTGAAGATCGTCGAACTCACGCCGGACCAGTCACGCCCGGTGCTGCGCGCGTTCGCGGTCAAGGTGCCGGTGGGTGTCGGCTTCGCCAAGCGCAGCGGCCTCGTCATCGACGGCACGCCAGACGAATTCGAGGCGCTGGCCGGATGTTTGACGGTGTTCCGGTTCGATCCCGCTTAGGCGCCGGCGGCCGACGCGACGGCGCGGCGGATCGAGATGTCTCCCGACCCGGTGCGCGCGTGGACCTCGAACGTCTCGTCACCGTCGGCCGGCCCGTCGGAGGTCTGCAGGCCGTTGTCGACGGTGCCGGAGTGGGTCTTGAGCTCAAGCCGGGCCGCGGTGCCCTGCGGGATACCGACTTCGACTTCGCCGCTACCGGTCTGCGCGCTGAGTGCACCGCTGACCCCGACACCGACGGTGACGGAACCCGATGCGGCCTGATGCTTGACGTGCCCGCGCAGCGTTCCGATTGCCAGGCTGCCGCTGGCGGCCTGGAACTTGACGTCGCCGTCGATGCGGTCGATCGACGCATCACCGGAGGCGGTGGCGAGCCGGGCGTTGCCCGCCACATCGCCGATCGTGATGTCTCCGGATGCAGTGTCGGCCTTGATATTTCCGGTGATCGTCGCCACGCGCACGGCACCGCTGGCCGACGCACAGCGGCAGTCAGAGTAGACGCCGTCCGCGTCGATGTCGGCCGACGCCGAGGACAGGTTGAGCCGGGACCCGGTCGGCAGCGCGATCTCGACGCGGACCGCTCCCCCGCGCCCCAACGACAGAACTTTCCTACCCGCCGTCACGACGAGCGTGCCGTTATGGAAGTCAACGCGGGCCTGTTCGGCCGCGCGCACGTCAGAAGCGCGTTCCGGATCCCGTGGCTTGATGTCGACGACGGTGTCGTCGCGGTCGGTGGCCGCCAGATGCACGGCACCGGCGACGACTTCGACGACCGCCGTGATGGGCTCGGAGGTATGGAACTTGGGCATCGGGTTCTCCTATCGGTCAGGTTCAGCGGACCCAGCCGCTGAAGGTCTTGTCGTCGCCGCGGTTCTGACGCCCGGCCCCGCCGAGCGCCGCCGCAGCGGACCGGACGAGCCAGGCGTTCACGGACACCCCGTCGCGGCGGGCGGCGCCCTCCACGCCGGCACGCAGGCTTTCCGGGAGCCGCAAGGACACCCGCCAGGTACCGCCCCCGTCGTCGTCTGGAACGTCCACCGGCGGCGCCGCCTCAGGAACCTCCGAATCGGCGGCCTCGACGGCGAACTCGGGATCACGGCCGTTGAGCCGGACATGGACAGAACCCGGCGCCAGTTCGCGGGTGATCTGCTCGGCCGCCTCGGACAGGGCTTCCAGCAGCGCGAGCCGCAACGCGGACTCCAGTGGCGCGGTCAGCCGCTGGGCCAACGCCTCGGCCTCGGCACCGCCCGCCGCGGCTGCGACACCGAGTTCATGCCGGACGGTGTCGACGTAGGGTTGCAAGTCCATGATGTCATGGTGACATCACTTTGATGTCAAGGCAAGCGTCATTCTGACGCGCGGACTAGCCGACCTTCGCGATGACGGTCTCCGCGAACTCCTCGATGGGGCCGCGGAACCGATCGGCGCCGGTGGCGCCATTGGGCGCGGTCAGCCACGGCGCGCACATCACCGCCGTGATGCCGTGATCCTCGGCCCGCTTGTACAGATCCGGCGACGGTGGATCGAGCAACGCCAGGATGATCTCGAACGGCTCGCGGTCCCGTCCGTACTCGCGCCGCAGCTCGGCCAGCCGGGTGGTGTAGCGGGTGGCCTGCTCCAGGGTGTAGGCGTAGCCGATCCACCCGTCGCAGGATCGGGCCGCCCGCCGCAGCGCCGCCTCGGATTCACCGCCGCACAGGATCGGCACCGGGGCCGGCGGGTGCGGTTCGATCATCAACTCGGGCACCGAGTAGTACCGCCCCTGGTAAGAAACCCAGCCACCCTTCCAGATCTCGCGCAGCGCCGGGATCATCTCGTCGAGTCGCTTACCGCGGGTGTCGAAATCCTGGCCCATCAGCTCGAATTCCTCCCGCATCCAACCGACGCCGACCC
>MSTD01000009.1:44922-91415 GCA_001942045.1 Mycolicibacterium porcinum | reverse complement strand
ACCCGAGATCACCGCGGCCGTGGCCACCTGCTTGGCAACTTCGAGCAGCGGACGCGCGGGCGCCACGTAGACGGCGTTGGAGAATCGCAGCCGGCGGGTGAGCGCGGCCATGGCTCCGATCAGCACCCAGGAGTCCGGCCAGGCGGTCTCCGGCGTCCACGGCGGCTTGCCGGTCGCAGAATCCGGGTAGGGCGAGGACAGTTCGCGCGGATAGATCATGTGATCCGAGCACACCATGCCGTGGTAGCCGGCATCGTCGAGCAACGGCGCCACCTTCAGCGCGTCGGCGGTGTCCATGAATGCCGTGCCGCTCCAGAACTGCATTGATCACCTTCCATGTGTTTTCGGTGTCTTCATGGGCAGCATGGACGCATGCCCACGCTGCTCTGGTTTCGCCGAGACCTGCGCTGCCACGACCATCCCGCGCTGCTGGAGGCCGCGCAGCAGGACGGCGAGGTACTGGCCTGCTATGTGCTCGATCCGCGATTGGAGGCATCCTCGGGTGCGCGTCGCCTGCACTATCTGTATCGGGCGTTGCGCGACCTGTCCGACAGCCTCCACGGAAAACTGGTGGTGACCCGTGGCCGCCCCGAGGAGCGCATTCCGGCGCTGGCCCGGGCCGTCGGCGCCGACTCGGTGCACATCTCGCAGGACCACTCGCCGTTCGGACGGCGCCGCGACGACACGGTGCAGGTGGCCCTCGGCGAGATCGCCCTGCACGCAACGGGATCCGGCTACCTGGTGTCGCCCGGCCGGATAATGAAATCGGATGGCGCGCCGTACCGGGTCTTCACCCCGTTCTTCCGTGCCTGGCGCAGCCATGGCTGGCGCGCTCCCGCGGATTCCGGCCCCGATTCGGCGCGCTGGATCGACCCCGCGGACATCCCCGATCCCAGCTTCCAGCGCATCGAAATTCCTTCCACCGCACAATCTCTGGCATTCCCCGCGGGTGAGCATGCGGCGAGGACGCAGTGGCGTCAGTTCGTGGAGCAGGGTCTGGCCCAGTACCCGGCCCGGCGCGACCGCCCCGACCTCGACGCCGGCAGCCGGATGTCGGCGCACCTCAAGTTCGGCACCATCCACCCGCGGACCATGGCGATCGACCTCGACTCCGGCGATGACGCCTACCTGCGGGAGCTGGCATTCCGCGATTTCTATGCGGCGGTGCTGCATCACTGGCCCGACAGCGCGTGGCACAACTGGAACGGGGACTTCGACCGGATCGAAGTGGATGACGACGAAACGGCGCAGCTCGCGTTCGAAGCGTGGAAGGACGGCCGGACCGGATTCCCGATCGTCGATGCCGGGATGCGCCAGCTGGCCGCGACCGGGTTCATGCATAACCGGGTGCGCATGATCGTGGCGTCGTTCCTCGTCAAAGACCTGCACCTGCCCTGGCAATGGGGGGCGCGCTGGTTTCTCGACCAGCTGATCGACGGCGATCTGGCCAACAACCAACACGGCTGGCAGTGGGCCGCCGGCTGCGGCACCGACGCCGCGCCCTACTTCCGGGTTTTCAATCCCGATCTGCAGGGCGCGAAGTTCGATCCCGACGGCGACTACATCCGGCAGTGGGTCCCGGAGCTGGCAGGCGTTGCCAACGTGCACAAACTCGGCACCGACCGACCGGCGACCTATCCCGAACCGATCGCCGACCACGCCGAGGAGCGCCTGGAGGCACTGCGGAGGTACCGGCTCCTCGGTTGAACCCCCAGGGCTCGCGTACGACGCAGTGTCGTATGTCAGAATGTGCGCAAGCCAAGACTGAAGCCAGTTCGATCCGGAGGAGCAACCGTGGCCAGCACCGAAGTGGAGCGCAACAACGGCGTCGACGTCGAGGAAGTGCCGTCCGCCGCGTGGGGCTGGTCGGAGCTGAACATCAAGGTGATCCACCTCGGCGGCATCCTGTCCGCGCTCTTCCTGCTGGTCATGATGCGCGGCAACCACATCGGCCACGTCGAGAACTGGTTCCTCATCACGTTCGCGGCGCTCATCCTGCTGGCCGTGGGCCGCAACATCTGGCTGCGCCGTCGCGGCTGGATCCGCTAGCCGCACCTCGCTCATGCCGGCCCTACAACCGGGCCGGCACATCGATCGAGGCATCCCCCGGTCGCACCGGGCGGATCAGCCCCTCCTGCGCGAATGACGCCAGCAGCTCGCCGTCTTCGGTGTGCACCTGACCGCGGACATACGACATCCCCTGTCCGGCCGCAGTGCTCTCATGGCTGTAAAGCAGCCAGCCGTCCCACTCGACGGCCTCGTGGAAGCTGACCGACGTCGACATCAGGGCCGTCGACACCGTCGTGTGCGCCTGCGCGGTACCGACACCGCGATGCGGTCGCATCGTGGTCGAGATGCCGAGTTGCCCGGTGAAATACGCCAGCAGCGCCTTGGCCAGGTCGTCTCGTTCCGGGATCGGGTCGTAGCGCAGCCAGGCATAGAGTTCGGGCGGCCCCACCTCGTCGGGGCTGTTGACATCGACCACGTCGACGAGACGCAACTCGTGGCCGGCCATGGCCGGCCCGGCCGGCTGCGCATCTTCTGGCGTCTCGACGTCGGGCCGTAGCGCGTGGTGGCTGACCACGTCGCCAGAGGGCACGTCGGCCAACACGGTCACGGTCGCGCACACCCGTGAATCCTGCTCCACGGCCACCACGGCTGTCGCTGTCGAGCGTCCCTCGTGCATCACACTGACGGACAATTCGACTGTCGATTCGATCTCGACCGGCCGGGTGAAGACCGCGTGCGCCGACCGAATCGTCTTGTCCGGGAATCGCTTTGCCGTCGCAACGAGGGCCTGGCCCAGTGCCTGCGCACCTTTAGCCACCCGCCTGCCGTCAGTCCCGACCGGGCCGGTCGCGCCGATGAACCGGTCCGGACCGGCGGGCGTCACGTCGAATACTGCCAGCAGGCCGGCGACCGACGCCTGCGTCTGCATCAACACACCGGGACCAGGTCGAGCAGTCCCGCTGACCGCCCGCACCGGAACAGCGTCTCCACTCCGTCAGCCGATCCCGGGTCCGCCTCGACAAGGGGCAGGGCATGAGCTTTGAAGGCCAGTGCCGCCGCGCTCGGCCGGTACTGAACCCGCTCGATGCGTCCCGCGAATCCGTCGGGGGCGCGCGAACCGAAGAAAGTCACCTCGCCACCGGGATTGTGCACGGCAAGCCCATGGTCTGCCGACTCGAAGCGGGAGCTGCCGATGGCCGTCATCACGACGGCATCCGGATCCGTCGATCGCCATAGCCCGCTCAGGCCAACGGCTTTCAATCCGAGGATGCGTAGTGCACGCTCATCGCCCACCTCGTCGGCGGCAACGCTGACCCGCCAGCCTGCCATTGCCCGGTCGAACAGCCATCCACCGATGCCCGACACCACGTCGGCGACATCGCCTGCCACCACCTTCAGCTCATACTGCAACGTTTTCTCGGGGCGGACCCGCGGCGGGGCGAACGGGACGGCGAGCGCGGCGCCGCCGCGTGCCTCGGACAACTGCGCGGACATTCCTGACTGTGGGGACATAAGGCATCCAATCCGGTCCAAGGCCTGATCGGCCGGCGCTCTCGACAGGGTGTTGCGGTGTGGCCCGCCTCACCCAACAGCGTGACATTCTCAAGAGAATCTGTAAAGCTTCTATTTAGACGCGGCCGCCGGCCGGACAATCGGCGCCGCCGCGTACCACAGACGCGCCCGCGCCCGGGTCCATCAGCCAAATTGGAGGTGCTGCAATGAGTCTCGTCGCAGGACGCGGACCGTTGAGTACACAACCGGCCGGTTGGTTCACTCCCGCGCTGGCTGCGGGCACGGTCTACATCGAGCCGCATCCCCGCCGCATCCAGGCGTTCCGCGGTGGTGTCGCAGTGCTCGACACCGAACACGCCCTGATGGTGCACCGCGCGGGCCATCCGCTCAGTTACGCATTCCCCGCCGATGAGCTCGACGACCTTCCACACGAGCCGGTAGCCGAGGCGCCGGGTTACGCCGCGGTGCCCTGGGATGCCGTCGATTCGTGGTTCGAAGAGGGCCGAAAGCTGGTGCACTATCCGCCCAACCCCTACCACCGGATCGACTGCCGCCCAACGCGGCGCGGCTTGCGGGTGAGCGCCGCCGACACCGTCCTGGTCGACACCGACGAAACCGTGATCGTGTTCGAAACAGCACTGGAGCCACGCCTCTACGTGGACCCCGCCCGCGTTCGCACCGATCTCCTGCAGCCCAGCCAGACCACGTCGTACTGCAACTACAAGGGCACGGCCACCTACTGGTCGGCGGTCATCGGCGACGTCGTCATCGCCGATGTGGCGTGGAGCTACCCCGACACCCCGCCCGAGTCCCTGCCGATCCAGGGGCTCCTCAGCTTCGACGGCACCCGCGTCGACGTGCTTGCCGAGCTCCCCTCATCCGGGACATCGGACACGTGCGGTTGCGCACTCTGACCCGCAAAATCGAGGAAAGCGAACACCATTGGGCATCGTGACCACCAGCTCCGAGACCGCGTTCACCCAGTCGGCCGAGGAGGTCTACGACTTCGTCACCAATCCGGCGAACTGGGTGAAGACCTACCCGGGCAGCGCGCACATCGGCGGACTGCCCGAGCGGCTACCGCTGCAGGTCGGCGACAGCTGGACCGAGGCCGGGCCCGACGGGGCACAGATCTACACGTGGCACCTGGCGATCGCTATGCGACCGCGCATGTGGGTGTTCAATTCGGTGGGCCGGCTCGGACACGATCGCGACGGAAACGGCGGCATGGAGGGCCGAATCACCGTGCAGTACCAGTTCACCCGTCCCGGCAACGGCATCACGCTGTTCAGCCGCACGATGACGATCGAGGCGTACAAAGATTCCCCGCTGCCGGACGCGTTGTTCCGCGTCGTGAATCCGGCCAACATCGACAAGTACCACGCGGCAGTGGCCAGAGAGTTGGCGTTGATCGACGGCGGCTCAGGCTAGGGCCGCGCCGCCGTCGAAATCGTCGGACAGTGCCGCCGCAAGCTCCAGGGTGCGGCGCCGGAACCTCGGCCGCAGCAGATCGAAGTGGATCTCGGTGCCCGCGGCGATGTGCTTGTCCCACGGCAACACGAACACGCGACCCGGGGCGACATGCTTCTGGAACTGGTGCACCAGGTCGCCGGTGTTCACATTCGGTTTGCCCGGTCCGATGTGGTTGATCACGACGCAGGAGCGGTTCAGCAGGTCCTGGTAGCCGTTGTGGCGCAGCCAGTCCATGGTCACCGCGGCTTGCCGGGCACCGTCGATCGAGGCGCTGGCCACGATGACCGCACCGGAGACCGTCGACAGGACACCACGGCCGGCCGGGGAGAACATGTCCGCCGCGCAATCGGCCAGCACCAGGTTGTAGTGCTTGGAGACGGCCGACGTCGCCGCATTCCAGTCGGCGTCGTTGAACGCGCGGCTCGCGCCGCTGTACTCGTCGCTGCCCAGCACCTCGAGCTTGGACTCGTTCATGCTGGTGAAGGCCCGGACATCGTTGTACCGCGACAGGTCCTTGGTGGCGATCAGATCGCTCACGGTGGCCGCGGATTGCCGTCCCACCCGGTCGGCCAGGTTGCCGCTGGCCGGGTCGGCGTCGATGGCCAGGATCCGGTCGCCACGGACCGCGGCCAGCACCGATCCGAGCGCGACGGTGACCGCCGTCTTGCCCACGCCGCCCTTCAGGCCGAACACACCGATCTGGTGAGACTCGCGGGCCGTGCGCCGCACCCTGGCGTACAGATCCAGTTCGTACAGTTCATCGCGGGACAACCCGAGGTTGAGGCGGGTGGCGACAAACACCGCCCGCCGCCATCCGCGTCGTGGCTGCATTTTTACCGAGGAGCGCACGCCGACGCGTGAGAGGTTGTCGATGGCGCGCGCCTCACCGGGGGCGGCCGCCGGGATCGGTTGTTCCAGGATCCAGCTGCCGGCCGTCGATGACCCGCTGATCGGCCGGCCGGACACCGGGGGAAGCTTCGTGGTGATCTCCGCTTCGTGGGGAGCAGCGAAATTCGAGGTCAGCACGACCGGGGGCGTCGACACCCTGGCGTCGCCGTGCCGCGATCGGCCGTTCGGCAATGCCGCAACCGGTCCGCCCAGCAGGGCGTCAAGCCCGCCGTACGCCAGCGGGTCCCTGGCATGTCTGGCGTCTCCGGAGTACATAAGCCGGTCGTCGTCGGCCGACATATTTACCTCTCAATCGCTGACTCGCTCCCGGCGCATCCAGGTTGACCCTCAGGTGCGCCACGCACCACCGAGGCCATGGTCGCACCGGCCGAACCGATTGTCCGCGCGAGTTTCACTTGCAACAGACCTGCATTATTGCCCACAACGTCGATCACAACCACCGCCCAGCGCCCGCCGGGCCGGCCCAGCTACCAGCTCAACCGTGCAGCGCACGGCGCAGCGCCGCGCCCTGTAGGGCAAAAAGTTGCTGGCTGACCTCCCACTCCGGCACCAGCGAATCGAAGCCGTGGCACGTCCCGGGGATGAGATGCAGCTCTGTGGCAATGCCCTCGGCCAACAGCCGACGCGCGTAATCGAGAGCCTCGTCACGCAGCGGATCGAGCTCCGAGCAGGTGATCAGGGCCGGCGCCACACCGGTCAGCGTGGCGGCCCGGGCCGGCACCGCCGCCTCCGGGACGTTGCGGCCGCCGGCATAGTGCCGCCACATCGCGACGGTCGCCGGACCGTCGAACCCCGGGGTGTCGGCGAACTCCTCCTTCGACCGGGTGGGCCGGTCGTCGAGCACCGGCTGGTGCAGCGCCTGGAACACGATCGGTGGCGCGGAGCCCGCCGCGGCGTGCTGCGCCAGCAGCGCGGCCAGCGCGCCGCCTGCGCTGTTGCCTGCCACCGCGATGCGGCCTGCGTCGATATCGAGCTCGCCCGCCAGGGTGGCCGCCCAGTTGAGCACCACCATCGCGTCGTCGAAAGCGGCCGGATAGGGATACTCGGGCGCCAGCCGGTAGTCCATCGAAATCACCGTGCACCGGGCCCGCCGGGCCAGCTCCACACATTGGATCTGGTCGGTGTCGAGGTTGCCCAGCACGAAGGCACCCGAGTGGCAGTAGACCACCGCGGGCGACGGCGACGGCCCACCGCGGTAGATCCGCACTCCGATGGTGCGTCGCCCGAGCGCCACGCGGGCCCCGACGATCTCCACTCCGGGCGTGTCCAGAACCTGCGCGGCGTCCCGGCGACGCTGATCGAGCGAGGTGCGCGCCGCACCCAACTGAGCGGTGGACAGATCGGTGCGGGCCTCGGCAAACCCACGCAATCCGGGGTCGAGGCGCTCCAGCCAGGCCATGGCTCAGCCGTCCGTCCGATCGGCGGCCGCGGTGACCCGGGCCGGGTGTTTGGTGGGCGGTTCGAAAGTGTAGTCCGCGGGGCGGAACCGTCGGGTCATCGACCAGAAGGCGCGAGCACTGCGCGGCCATTGGGTGACCACCCGGCCGCTGGGTGCCCGAAAGTAGCTGCTGCACCGCGTCAGCCACACCGTGCCCTGCATCCACCGGTCGATGTCGGCGAGAAACGCGGCCATGGCGCCCGGGCGCACCGCCGCATAGGATTTGCGTTTGCGCCGAAGGTATTTCAGCGCCCGCACCACGTAGCGGGCCTGGGCCTCCAGGATGAAGATGACGCTGTTGGAGCCGACATTGGTGTTGGGCCCGTAGAGCATGAAGAAGTTGGGGAAGCCCGGCACCGCCATTCCCAGGTAGGCGAACGCCCCGTCGCTCCAGGTGTCGCGCAAGGACACCCCGTCTTCACCGGTCACCTCGATCTGCCCGAGGTAGTCGGCGGCGGCATAGCCGGTGGCGCACACCACGACGTCGACGTCGAGCTCCCGGCCGTCCTCGGTGACCAGTGACCGGGCCCGCAACGCACGCGCCGGGCTGGACACCACCTCGACGTTGGGACGGGTCAAGGTTGAGATGAAATCCGGCGAGAACACCAGCCGCTTGCACCCCAGTGGATGGTCCGGGGTGAGCCGGGCCCGCAGTTCCTCGTCGGCCACAGTGGATTCGAGGAGGTCAAGCGCGAGCGCCTTGAACTCCTGAGTCTTGTCGCTGCCGTTCTCGATGACGGCGATGTTGGATTCACTGCGCAGCCAGAGCCGGGTCCGGTAGATCTTCTTCGCGAACGGCACGTGGGCAAACAGCCAGCGCTCCCGCTCGGTGTACGGACGATCGGGTTTCGGCAGCACCCAGGTCGCCGAACGCTGGACCGAGTACACCTTCTCCGCGACCTTCGCAATCTCCGGAACCACTTGGGAGGCAGTTGATCCCGTTCCGAGGACGGCAACGCGCGCACCCTCGAGGTCGACGTTGTGGTCCCAGTTGGCGGTGTGCATGAGGGTGCCGATGAACGGTTCCTCGGTCACCAGGTCCGGTTGCAGCGGCTGGGTGAACAGGCCGATCGCCGAGACCACGACGTCAAAACGGTGTTGCGCACCGGACCTGGTGGTCAGTACCCAGTTGTTGGCGTCGGCGTCCCATCGCGCCGCCGTGATCTCGGTGTTCAGCCGCAGATGTGGGCCCAGCCGATAGCGTTCGGCGCATCGCTCGAAGTACTCGAGGATTTCCGGCTGCCCGGCCCACAGCCGGCTCCAGTTGGGGTTGAGGTCGAACGAGTAGGAGTACAGGTGCGACTTCACGTCGCAGGCCAGGCCCGGGTAGGTGTTGATCCGCCAGGTTCCGCCCACACCATCCTCGCGGTCGAAGATGGTGAAATCGTCGAAACCTGCCTTCCTCAGGAAGATTCCGAGGGCCAGTCCGCCCGGCCCGGCGCCGATGATTCCGACTGATGGTTTGAAGCTGGGCACCCGCGTCATCCGATCTGCAGACATTGGCCGCCGTCGACGAGCAGTTCGGATCCGGTGATGAACGTGGCCTGGTTCGACAGCAGAAACGCCACCGCATCGGCGATTTCGGTCGGCTTGCCCAATCGGCCCAGGGTGGCGCGGTCGGCCAGTCGGGCCTGGGTCGACTCGTCGAGCATCGGTGTTTCGACGGGGCCGGGGAACACCGCGTTGACCCGGATGCCGTCACGGCCCAGTTCGGCGGCTGCCAGTTGGGTGAGCCCGCGCAGCGCCCACTTGGACGAGCCGTACGCCGCGTGATTCGGGAACGGGCGCACCGCGCCGGTGCTGCAGGTGTTCACCACCGCGGCGCCCTCGGCCTGACGCAGCGGTTCAAGGGCGGCTTGCAGGCCGAGAAACGGGCCCAGACAGTTGACCCGCCACGAACCTTCGAACCCGGCCGGCGTTTCCTCGGCGATCGACGCCCGGTGCAGCACACCGGCATTGTTGACCAGTGCGTTGAGCCCACCGAATTGGTTCACCGTTGCCCCCACCGCGGCCTGCCACTGCTCGGCCGAGGTGACGTCCAGCCGCACGGCCAGCACCTGGTCACCGAATTCCGCTGTGCTGTCGGTCAGTTCGTCTTCCAGCAGATCCGCTGCGGTCACCCGGTAGCCATCGGCCACCAGTCGGCGCACGATGGCCGCACCCTGGCCCCGGGCTGCGCCGGTCACCAGGGCGACACGGCTGCCCGGCCTTGCTCCTGCGTTCAGTTGTAGCCTCCTCGTTCGGTGCCGGCCGCGTTTCCGGTGGCCTCGTTCAGGTGCTCGACGGCACCGCGGCGCAATGCCTGGGATTCCGAGGCCAGCGTGATCATCTGGAAACCCAAGTCGGACCCCACTTTTCCGAGCTTCCCTGCACCGGCGTGGATTCCGCAAATGAGCCCGGCCGCGCGGGCAGCGCCCTGGATCTTTACCATCGCCGCCCGCACCTCGGGATGAGTCCAGGCGTCGGGGAGCTGGTAACCCATCGAGATGGCGAGATCAGCTGGGCCGACGTAGATCCCGGCGAGACCCGGCACTGCACAGATCTCGTCGGCCGCCGCCACGCCACGCGCCGTCTCGATCATCGCGAACACACTCACCCGCGCTTCGAGCTCGACGGTATTGTGTCCGAGCCCGGCCCGTAGCGGTCCGAAACTGCGGATGCCTGCCGGGGCGTACCGGGTGGCCGCGACTGCGGCGGCGGCCCGCGCGGCAGATTCCACCATGGCGATGATCACCGCGTCAGCGCCGGCATCGAGCACCCGGCCGATCGGTGCGGGGTCCGCCGAGGGCAGCCGCACCGCAGTGGCGATCGGCACGTGCTCGAGCCGACGCAACAGCAGCGCCACGTCCGCGTCGTCGAGATATCCATGCTGGACGTCGAATCCGACGTAGTGGTATCCGGCCGCCGCGAACTCCTCGGGACCGAGGATCGTCGGGCCGACCACCCAGCCGCCCCAGATCTGGGTGTTGGCGGCCAGCGCGTCCTGCAGTCTGCTCGGGGTCATCGGGTGATCGCAATCTTGACGCGCTCGAGCACCGGGCGGCAGGCCAGCTCGAACGCCGCCTGCACGTCATCCGATGCGAAGGTGTGGGTAACGTAGCCGGGCAACAGCTCGGGATGCTCTCGGGCGAACTCGTCGGCCCGGCGCAGCACCCGCTGACGGTCCAGCGTCACACCGGATTTCAGGGTGAGGTTGTTCCGCAGCATGGTGCGCATGCTGATCGGATAACTATCGTCATCGGGTACACCGAAATAGAACACCGTGCCGCCGAAGGCCGCGGCTTCCAACGCGTGGTTCAGGGTGGCGACCTGATGCCCGACGGCCTCGATGACGACATCAGGCTTACCGTCCGGCTCCAGATGCCTGACCCAGCGGTCGCTCGTGGCCCGGACCGCGTGGTCGACTCCGAAACGGGCGCTCACCGAAGACCGGTCCACCGGGTCCACTCCCGTCACCCGAGCGGCACCGAAAGCCTTTGCCACATAGGAGAACAGCAAGCCGATCGAGCCCTGCCCGATGACCCCGACGTGACGGCCGTCCAGGTCCGGCAGTTGCTCGACGGCGTACAGGACGCATGCCAGTGGTTGCAGGCCCACCGCCAGTTCAGGGGTCAGCGCGGGGTCATAGCGCACCAGCCCGGAACCGTCGGCGATCACGCGGCCCATCAGGCCGTCGAAACCCGACGCCCACCCCACCACCCGCTCCCCCGGCCGGTGATCCGGATGACGGCTGGCCAGTACCTCGCCCACGATCTCGTGGATCGGGAATCCAGTCATCTCCGCCGCACAGCACCCGGTGTCGCCCGGCAGTTTTCCCTGGGTACCCCGGAATCCGGGCAGGTCGCTGCCGCAGATCCCGGCGGCCAGGAAGTCGAGCAGCACCTGGCCGTCGGCCAACGACTCCGGCGAGGGTTCTGAAACCTCTTGCCGCTCAAAGGTGTACGGAGCGACGAGCCGATATGACCACACGTCACACCTCCACGGGAATGTTGTTCCAGCCCCACTGGAAGCTGGACGGCGGACGTGATGCTGCAGCCTCGTCGATGTGGTAGTCGGGCACGCGTTTGAGGAACTCCTGGATCATGATCGTGATCTCCAGGCGGGCCACGTGCACTCCCAGGCAGAAATGCTGCCCATGCCCGAACGACAACAGCCGTTCGATACGCCGGTCCCACACGAAGTCGTCCGGGTTCTCGTACTCCCGTTCGTCCCGCGCCGCCGAGGCCAGCAGCGTGATGATGCGCTGGCCCGGATTGATGGTCGTGCCGTGCACGGTGTACGGCCGCCGCACGGTTCGGGCGAACCACTGCGCCGGGGCGCTGTGCCGGATGATCTCCTCGCGCGCAATCGGCACGTTACCGTCGAGATCGGCACGTACCGCGGCCAATTGCTCCGGATGCTGCAGCAGCTGCCACAGCCCGGCCGCGGTGATCTTCGGGACCGTCTCGGTGCCGCCGATGAACACCCCGAGCATCTGCACGGCGGCTTCCATGTCCCCGAAGGCCGATCCGTCGGGCAGCCGGAAGTCGATCAGGGCATCGGCGATCGGCACGCTGCCGTCGTGACCTTCCGCACGCCGCCGCTCGATGATCGGAGTGAGGTACGACAGGTAGCCGGGGCGGGCGTTTCCGACCTCGACCCCTTCACCCGGTTGCGCCAGGCTGCCCGCGTTGACGGTGGCCAGGACCTCCGGCGCGAGATCGGCTGGTAATCCGACGAAATCGCAGACCATCGCCGCGGCGACGATGCCGCCGTAGTCCTGCGTCAGGTCGAACGCCCCACGCGGCAGCAACTCGTCGAGCCGCTCGTTGGCCAAGGTCCGGATCCGGTCGGCCAGCTTGGCCGCCGAGCGCGGCCGGAACTGCGCCGACGTGCACCGCCGGACGTTCTCGTACAGCGGGGAATCGAAGTTGGCGTGAAACGGCATGGGATGCATCGGCGGATCGGGCACCGGGCCGTCGTTGCGATGGGCCAGCACATTGGCGGCTGGCAGCGTCCCTTCGGAGGCGACGAAGGTTCCGTCGTTGACTCCGAGCATGTTCCAGATGTCGTCGAACCGGGACAGCGCATAGGTGTCCCACTTGTCGATGTAGTACACCGGGTACTCGTCACGCAGGACCCGGTAGTACGGCAGCGGGTTCGCCATCACATCCGGATCGAACGGGTCATAGGTGAAATCCTGCAGCACAGGGTGATTCATGGCGGGCCTACTTCAGCGGCGAGGGCGGCAGAGCCGAGAGGATCGAATCCTCCCAGCCGTCGCGCAGCGCGGGTGCCACGCTCATCCAAGTGACGATCTCCGCGGGCGGGTTGCCCTTCCACGACGGGTAGTGGTTCTCGAAGCAGTCCCAGTCGTCGTCGAGCGCCCAGTAGTGGATCACCTCGTTGAACCGGAAGGTGGTGATGAACGAGCCCAGCCAGCGTTTGCCGGTGCTTTCCGACCAAGGCACATACAGCCGCTCGAGTTCGCGGATGTAGTCGTCCTGGCGCCCCGGCTTGGTCTCCATGATCTCCTGGATCACCAGGCCGGCACCGAAGTTCGCCTCTCGGAGCTGCGCCAGGGTCCGGTTGTACTTGCCGGCGTACATGATGCGGCCCTCGCCGCGAGCCTCGAGCTCGGACAGGTATGCCGCCCACTGCAGTGCGGGCTTCTCGTGACTGCCGCCGGCCGCCTGCGCCCTGCCGATCCGGGCGTAGTCGGCGAATGCGTCGATCTCCCAGATGATCGTCACCTGCGGCCAGTGCCCGTTGTACGGCGTGGTCTCCCAGATCGCGAACAGGCGGGCGCCGAGGTCTTCCATCATCGGCTGGTAGACCTCACCGAACGTCTCGGTGAACTGGTCGGTCCGACCCGATCCCAGGTCGATGGTCTCGTGCAGATACAGCAGCGTGTGGCCGTAGAACTTCTTCATCACGGCGCCCCGATAGTTGACAGTGGCACCATGCGAGCGTGACACTTATGGCGTGTTTTGTAAAGGTGCGTGGAGATGACGGCAGGAACCGACCAGACCGGGACAACCGAACTGGCGCATGGATTCTGTTTCGGCGAGGGGCCGCGGTGGTTCGAAGGCCTGCTGTGGTTTTCCGACATGCTGGGCGAAGCCGTCCACACGGTCACACTGTCAGGCTCCATGACCACCCTGCCCGTCCCCGGTCATTCCCCGTCCGGGTTGGGCTTTCGGCCCGACGGCACGCTGCTGATCGTGTCGACCCAGCGCCGACAGGTGCTGCGCTACGACGGTGACACCGTCGAGCTGCTGGCCGATCTCAGCGATGTGGTCCCGGCAGCCCTCGGTGACATGGTGGTCGACGAGCACGGTCGGGCGTATGTCGGGTCGCAGGCGCGTTCCGGCGGGGTGATCGTGCGAATCGACCCGGACGGCACCCGTGCCGTCGTCGCCGAAGAACTCGACTTCCCCAACGGCATGGTGATCACCCCGGACGGCGCCGCCCTGATCGTCGCGGAGTCCACCGCGCGGCGGCTCAGCGCGTTCACCATCGACCCCGATGGCAGCCTCACCAACCGGCGGGTGTTCGCCGAGGGGCTCGACGGCCCGCCGGATGGCCTCGCGATCGACGCCGAGGGTGGGGTGTGGGCGGCATTGACCTTGGCTCAGGAGTTCCACCGGTTCTCCCCCGATGGCTCCACCGTCACCGACCGCATCGACGCCGACGGGCGCACCGCGATCGCGTGCGCCCTGGGCGGCGTCGAGGGACGCACCCTGTTTCTGGTCACCACTACCGACGCCTATCCAGAACGGCTCGTGGGCACCAAACTGTCGCGGGTCGACGCACTGATGGTCGCAACCCCCGCACCGGGCGATCACGACGACCATCATCATCACTGAACGGTAGATATGTCTGACTCTTACTACGAACTGATCGACGAGAACGACGCGATCGGTGAGAAGTTCCGTGCGACCGACATGGCGCGAGGCACCTGGTCGGCGGCGATCCAGCATGGCGCGCCCGTCTCGGCACTGCTGGTGCGAGCACTGGAGCGCTGCGAGCACCGTGCCGACACCCGGTTGAGCCGGGTGGCGATCGATCTGATGGGCGGGGTGCCGTCGGAGGGTGATCTGTGGGTGCATGCGCGACTGGAACGGCCCGGACGGCAGATCGAACTGGTCGGCGCCGAAATGCTGGCGCCCGGGCCCGATGGCGACCCCAGGGTGGTGGCGCGGGCCAGCGGCTGGCGAATGCTGCAACTGGATACCACCGCGGTAGCGCATACCGGCGTCGCGCCGCTACCCCCACTCGAGCAGGCCCGCAGCCGGGACATGGCCAAGAACTGGGAGCCCAACTACGTGCACAGCGTGGATTGGCGCTGGCTGACGGTGCCGCAGGCGCCCGGCCCTGGTGAGTCGTGGCTCAGGCCGACGGTCGATGTGGTCAAGGGTGAGCCGATGACGCCGTTGCAGCGGTTGTTCGCGGTCGCCGACGACGCCAACGGCATCGGCTCCAAAATCGACATCCGCAAGTGGACGTTCCTCAACACCGATCTGGTGGTGCACATCCACCGGGTGCCCGACGGAGAGTGGATCGGCATCCGCGCCGACACCAACTACGGACCCGACGGCATCGGTGCCACGGTGGGCACGCTGTTCGACCAGGCCGGCGCGGTGGGCGCGATCCAGCAGTCGGTACTGGTGCGCCCGCGTCCGGCCAAGAGCTCTTAAGCCCTCGATCGACAACAAGCTCACGTTCGACGTACAGCTCGACGACGAACACCTGCCGCTTCTCCCCGTGATGCAACCCCGCGATCACCTTCGTGGCATTGTCAATCCCGCCGACAGCGTCGACGGTGATCTCCGGTGCCGGCGTAGTCATCAACACCTCGGATTTCGGTCAGTATCAAGCAGCAATCCGAGATTTAAGTCACTTCAGGGTGTTTCGGACTTGTGAGGGCTTCCTCCAACGGCGTCGGCCATGTCGGGCAACGCGTCGACCGAGGCGACCACTCCATTGAGTTGGCGGTGCGCGGTCCGGGCCGGGTGCTGGTGGCGGCGGCCTGAACCTTCAGCCCTGCATCCGCAGCGCTGAAGCCGGACACTGGGTCACGGCCTGCTGCAACCGTTCCCGGTCGCTCTCCGGGTGATCATCGCCGTGGATCTGCACCCAGCCCTCGTCGGACACCTCGAACACGTCCTCGGCGATCGACTCGCAGATACCGTGCCCGGTGCACTTGCCCAGGTCGACTTCGACGCGCATCGTGCCCGACCTATGCGATGTGAGCGGGCACGCGCTTGATGCCGTGCACGAAGCTGCTGTACAGCAGTTCGGGCTCACCGAATTCGACATTCTTCAGCCGAGTCAGCAACTCGCGGAACAGGTGTCGCAGCTCGGTCTTGGCCAGCTGGTTACCCAGGCAGAAGTGCGGACCGCCGCCGCCGAAACCGATCTGCGGGTTGGGTGAGCGGCTGAGATCGAACCGTTGCGGGTCGGTGAACACCGACTCGTCGCGATTGCCCGAGCAGTAGAACAGCCCCACCTTGTCACCGGCGCGGATCGGCTGGCCGGCCACCTCGACGTCCGCGGTCGCGAATCGGGCGAACTGGATCACCGGCGTGGCCCACCGTACGAACTCCTCGGTGGCCAGGCCGATCCGGTTGTCGAAATCCTCCAGCAGCCATTCCTTTTGGTCCGGGTTGGCCGCCAGCGCCATCATCGCGTGGGTGGTGGTCTGCTTGGTGGTGTCGTTGCCCGCCGAGGCCAGCAGGATCAGGAAAGCCCCGATTTCTTCGTCAGTGAGCCGGTGGCCGTCCACCTCGGCGTTGACGATGCTCGTCATCAGGTCGTCACCGGGATTGGCTCGCCGGAACTTGGCCAGCTCCACTCCGGTGTTAGAGATCAGCATGATCTCGTTGATCGTGGCCATGGCTCGTTCTTCGAGCGACGAGTACTCGTCATCGCTCATGCTGAACAACTTTTCGGCAGCCTTGGCCAGGGCCGGCTGATCGGCGGTGGGTACTCCGAGCATGTCGGAGATCGTGCGCATCGGCAGCTTCGCCGAGCAGGCCTCGACGAAGTCGACGTCGCCCGCGCCGATCAGGTCATCGACAATGGCGACGGCGTTGCGGTGTATCTGCTCTTCGATCTTGCGCACATTGCGCGGGGTGAACGCCGAGCTGATCAGTCGGCGGTAGGTGGTGTGTTCGGGCGGATCCATCATCAGGAAGAACGTCGCGAATTTCTGCACGTCGGCCGGCATCGGATCGAGCGCGACGCCCTGGGTCGAGGTGAACAGCTCGGGATGCTGGCTGACGAACTGGATGTCGGCACGACGCGTGATGGCCCAGAAGCCCGGCTCTTCCACGTCGAACAGTGTCGACAGCGGCTGATGCCAGCTCAGGCCTTCACCGGCGCGCAGCTGCGCGAACGTCTCGTCACGCTCGGCGAACGGCCGGCTCCAGAATTCGTGCGATGTGATGTCGAATGGGCTGTATTCGCGTGCCTGCGTCGAGCTGGCAACTGTCACGGCGTTCCCTCCTGCACGGGCGTCCAACCTCGGTGTCGCGCCACAAATGAGCGTGACAGTTCATCGATAGTTTGTAAAGCTGTGGGCATGGCGGAAATCGCGTCCATTGATGACGGCGGCAGTACCCGCGGACGGATCCTGGCCGCCACCGCCGAGGTGCTCGGCGCCAGCGGCATGACCAAACTCAGCCTGTCCGAGGTCGCACTGCAGGCCGGTGTCTCCCGCCCGACGCTGTACCGCTGGTTCGCCTCCAAGCAGGAGCTGCTCGATGCCTTCGTGGTGTGGGAGCGCAAGCACTACGAACAGGCCGTGGCCCAGGCCACCACCGACCTGCCCGACGACGAACACCTGGACGCCGCGCTTCGCACGGTCGTCGAATACCAACAGTCCTACCCGGGACTGCGCATGGTCGACATCGAACCCGAACACGTCATCAAGCGACTCGCCCAGGTGATCCCGCTCATGCGAGAACGCCTGCAACGCCTCACCACCGGACCGGATGCCGACATCGCCGCGGCCACCGCGGTTCGGGTGGCCGTCTGCCACTATCTGGTGCGGGGCGACGACGCCGACGACTTCCTGGCACAGCTACGCCATGCGGCCCGGGCGAAACATCACTGACCTGGGCTCGGCGCACCCGGCGCTACCCTGGGCTCGGTGAGCGACTCAGCTGATCCCGCCGCTGATCCCGTTGCCGGGCTGGACCTGACTGATCAGGCCGCGCTCGGCAGCGGCGCGAGCTTCTGGACCACCAAGGCGGTCGGGCCCGTGCCTTCGATCGTGCTGACCGACGGCCCACACGGGGTACGCAGGCAATCCGGCAGCGCCACAGATCATCTGGGACTCTCGGCCAGCGAACCGGCGACCTGCTTTCCCCCTGCGGCCGGGCTCAGCCAGACCTGGGATCCCGCGCTGGTGGAGCGGGTCGGCCAGGCACTCGGCGACGAAAGTCGCGCCCTTGGCGTGCATGTGCTGCTGGGCCCGGGAGTCAACATCAAGCGTGACCCGCGGTGCGGGCGCAACTTCGAGTACTACTCGGAGGATCCGCTGCTGTCCGGAATGCTGGGCGCGGCGTGGGTTCGCGGGGTGCAGAGTCGTGGTGTCGGCGCGTCGCTCAAACATTTCGCGGTGAACAACGCCGAGCACGACCGGATGCGCGCCAGTTCCGACGTCGACGCCCGCACGTTGCGTGAGATCTATCTGCGCACGTTCGAGATCGTGGTGCGCCAGGCCCAGCCCTGGACGGTGATGTGTTCCTACAACCGGATCAACGGGGTCTATGCCTCGGAGAACCCGTGGCTGCTGACCACAGTGCTGCGCGACGAATGGGGTTTCGACGGCGTGGTGGTCAGCGACTGGGGCGCGGTGGCAGACCGGGTCGCCGCGGTGGACGCGGGCCTGGACCTGGAGATGCCGACGACCGGCGGTGTCTCCGATGCCGAGGTGGTGAGCGCAGTGCACGCCGGGCACCTGGGCGCCGATGCCGTCGCTCGCGCCGCGGAGCGCGTCATTCGGCTCACCCAGCGGGTCACCCAAACCGGTTCCACCGCTGCATCATTCGACATCGATGCCCACCACGATCTGGCCCGCGAGGCGGCGCAGCGGGCGATCGTGCTGCTGAAGAACGACGGCGACCTGCTACCACTGTCCCAATCACCGCTGGCGGTCATCGGCGGTTTCGCCCAGGAGCCCCGCTATCAGGGTGGCGGCAGCTCCCATGTGAACCCGACCCGCCTCGACATTCCGCTGGACAAGATCCGCGAACTCGCGGGCGATCAGCCGGTGAACTACTGCTCGGGAAGCGATATCGCGGCTGCGGTGGCCGCCGCCGAATCCGCCGACGCCGCAATCGTATTCCTCGGTCTCACCGCCGAAGAGGAGTCCGAGGGCTACGACCGCGAGCACATCGACCTGCCCCCAGCCCACCTCGAACTGCTGCGCGAGGTGGTCGACGCCCAGCCCCGCACGGTCGCCGTGCTGTCCCACGGCGGCGTGGTGCGTCTCGACGCCGTTGCCGGGCTGGCCACTGCCGTGGTGGACGGTGCCCTGCTCGGACAGGCCGGGGGCGGCGCGCTGGCCGACGTGCTGTTCGGCGTCGTCAATCCGTCGGGCCGGCTGGCCGAGACGGTGCCGCTGAGGCTGCAGGATTGCCCGGCCTACCTCAACTTTCCGTCTGAATCGGGCCACACCGGGTACGGCGAGCGGATCTTCGTCGGCTACCGCTGGTACGACACCCGGGATCTGCCGGTGGCGTTTCCGTTCGGCCACGGCCTGTCGTATACCCGGTTCGAGTACTCCGACCTGACGGTCAGCTCCGGCGACGCGGGGCTGTCCGTGCGGCTGACGGTGACCAACACCGGTGCCCGGTCAGGTCGTGAGGTGGTGCAGGTCTACACCGGACTACCCGACTCCCGCGTCGGCAGACCGGTCCGCTGGCTGGCCGGATTCACTTCGGTGACGCTCGAACCCGGCCACGGACAGACCGTCGAAATCCCGATCGACCGAAACGATCTCGCGTACTGGAGCACGGATTCCGGGCGGTGGGTCGTCGAGCCCGGCGAGTACGAGGTGTCGGTCGGCGCGTCGAGCCGGGACCTGCGATTGTCAACGACGGTGACGGTGGCCGGCGAGGAGCCGACGCAGCCGTTCACTCGCGAATCTACACTGGGTGAGCTGCTCGCCGATCCGGTGGCCGCACAGACGATCGCAACGGTGCTGAGTAACGCTTCCCCGTTCGGCACAGGCGTATCCGCACTCGGCACCAATCTGTTGCGGATGCTGGAATCGGTGCCGATCGGTCGGATGGCCGCCTTCTCGGCGGGCAAGGTGACCCGCGAGCAGCTCGATGAACTACTCGCAGACATCAACGCTCAGCGGTCCTGACCGCGCAGCTCGGCCAGGATCTCATCGGTATGCGCGCCGAGCGCCGGGGCAACCATGCGCGGCTGCCACGGAGTGGCCGAGAAATCGGCCGGACTGGCCACCATCGGCACCGTCGAAATCCCATCGGGCACTTCGACAATGCCGCCCGCGGCGTGGAACTGCTCGTCGGCGATCACATCGTCGAGGCTGTTGATCGGCGACCAGAAGAAGTCGGGCTCCGCGTCGAACACAACAGCCCAGTGCTCTAGGGAATGTCCGACGAAGATGGCATCGAGCTCGGCGATCAGCTCGCGGGCGTTGACGTACCGGTCACGCGCGGTGGCGAAACGCGGGTCGGTCAGCCAGTCTTCGCGGTCCACCACCCGGCACAGCGCCGGCCAGTGCCGGTCCCCTTGCAGTCCGACGATCCAGAACCGTTTCCCGTCACCGGTCGCGTAGTTGTTCATGCAGGGGTTGGCCATCGCCTCGCGCTGGCCGATCGCGATCTGCTCACCGCTCATCAGTGCGGTGTTGAGATCGAAGCTGACGGTGTAGGCGCCCTGGCGATAGAGCGAGGTACTGACCAACTGTCCTGTCCCGGTGCGGTTTCTGGCCAGCAGCGCAGCGCACACCGCAGCCGCCAGCGTCATGCCCGCGGAGTGGTCCCCCATCCCGCCGCGCTGGAACGGCGGGGTATCTCCGGGCCGGGTCAGCAGATCGGCGAGCCCGGCACGGGCCCAGAAGGCGGCGACGTCGTACGCCGCGCGGTCCGCCTCCGGTCCGGTCAATCCGTATCCGGTGATCAACCCGTACACCAGGCGCGGATTGCGGGCCGCCACGGTCTCGAAGTCCAGTTCCAGCCGTCGCAACGCGGCAGGGCGCACATTTGTCAGGAAAACGTCTGCGGTGGAGAGCAATTCGATCGCAATCGCCCGCCCCTCGGCGGTACCGAGGTCGAGCACGATGCTGCGTTTGGACCGGTTGTCCATCTCGAATGGCGGGTTGGCCGCCACGCCCAGGTCTGGATCCAGGCCGAGCATCCGGCCGAAGGTTCTCGCCGGATCGCCCGAGGGTGGTTCGATCTTGACGACATCGGCGCCCCAGTCGGCCAGGAGCGCTCCGGCCGCCGGCGCGGCAACCCAGACACCCAACTCGACGACCCGAAAGCCCTCCAACGGACCCGCCATGCCGCCCCTTTCCGAAACCGCTTTACAATCAGTCGAAGATTTGTAAACTTGGCCAATGCTCGCACCGGCCCGCAGCCTCATCCCCGTCGCCGGTCTGGCCGCGCACATCGGCCACGGGGTGCAACGTATCGCAACCGATGCCGCCATCGGGCGCATGCGCTCACTGCCCCGCCGCATCGCCGACCTGGACGCGGCGTACCTGTCCGAGCTGACCGGGCGCCGGGTCGAATCGGTGTCGGTCATGGGCGGCGACGCGGGCACGTCGTCCCGTGCGCGGCTGGCGCTCTCGGGAGCCGACGTGCCGGAATCCGTCTTCGTCAAGATGCCCTCCGAGACGGCCGCCACCCGGATGATGGGCGAGTTGGGCCGGCTGGGCCACACCGAGGTCCGTTTCTACCAACAACTGGCCGCAGGCCTACCGGGTGTTCCCCGCGCCTACGGCGCGGCCTTCGACGCCCTCACCGGGCGCTACGTGCTGGTACTGGAAGACCTGGCACTGAGTCCCTGCGAGTTCCCGGACACCCTGCACCCGCTGGACAAGGACCGGGCTGCCATGACGGTGGAGCTGCTGGCCCGGGTACACGCGGCATTCTGGGGCAGGCTGCCGGCCGGCAGCGGCAGCGGGCCGCTCGGCTGGCTGTACTCGGCGTCGGGCGACCACACCTCGTTGATGACCGGCTCCCTGCTCAAGCTGTCGACCAAGAGACTCGCCGAGAACACCGACATCCCGGTGGCCGACGGCCGGTTAATCGACGAGAACTACCGGGCGGCGGCCCAGCTGCTGGACCGTCCGCCGCACACCGTGATGCACGGTGACGCACATCCGGGCAATCTCTTCTTCCGCAATGGCGAGGCGGGCCTGCTCGACTGGCAGGCCGTCCGCCGCGGCCATCCGGGCCGGGAACTGGCATACACCCTGGTCACCTGCATGACCACGGCCGACCGGCAAGCCGCTGAGCGTGACCTGCTCGACGAATACCGGCGCGCACTGGCCGCGGCCGGCGGGCCGGCTCTCGATCACGACGAGTTGTGGGAGCGCTATCGCCTCGGCGCGATCTATGCGTACGCCGCACCCGTGATCACCGCCGGGCTGGGCGGCATGCAGGACGAAGGCATCGCACTCGAAGGCGCGAGACGGGGTGTGGCGGCTTTGGCCGACCTCGAGACTGTGGCAATACTCAAGAAGTTGCTGTGATGGTCCTACCATTTGGTGAACCACGATCAACCAAGGCCTGGACGTGAATGAACCTGTACCCGCGCAGCGGGAAGCATCAGTCGAAGACACCTCGACGCGGCACCGAATCCTGGTAGCGACGGCCGAGGTGCTGGCCCGCAGCGGCCAGACCAAGCTGAGCCTGTCCGAGGTGGCGCTGCAGGCCGGGGTATCCCGGCCCACGCTGTACCGCTGGTTCGCCGACAAACAGGAATTGCTCGACGCCTTCGGCACCTATGAGCGCGAGATGTTCGACCAAGGCATCAGCCGCGCCACCGTCGGCCTGCGGGGCACCGAGAAACTCGACGCCGCATTGCGTTTCATCGTGCAATATCAGCAGTCATATTCCGGGGTCCGGCTGGTCGACATCGAGCCCGAGGTCGTGATCGCCCAGCTGGCCAACGTGATCCCGCTGATGCGGGCCCGGCTGCTCAAGCTCCTGTCGGGTGCCAACGCCCCCGTCAAGGCCGCCACCGCGATCCGTGTCGCCGTCTCGCACTACATCGTGCGCAGCGATGACGGGGATCAGTTCCTGGCACAGCTGCGCCACGCCGTCGGTATCAAACAGCCCGACGCGAACTGACCCGCCGCTGAATTTCGCCGTCCGCACCTCCCTTCCGCACGCCAACAAGTCTCTACGATCGCAGAGACTTATCGACCGGTCAATCCTTTCGTCAAAGGGGTGACACGACACGTAATTTTTGTAAAGCTGTCTGCTATGACTCAGGTGCAGAGCGACACTGGCGTGCTCGCCGGTGACGAGCGGATGCTGATCGACGGCGAACTCCAATACACCGGCAGCGGTGCGAAATTCGACGTGATCCACCCCGCCAGCGAGCAGGTGGCCGGCCAGGCGACCGACGGCACGGTGGCCGACGTCGAGCGTGCCGTCGGCGCGGCCCGACGCGCCTTCGACGAAACCGACTGGAGCCGCGACGTCGAGTTCCGCTACCACTGCCTGATGCAGCTGCACGATGCGCTGGAGGCCGAGAAGGAGCGGCTGCGCCGCATCCTGGTCACCGAGGTCGGCTGCCCGGTGACGGTGACGGGCTCACAGATCGAGGATCCGATCGGCGAGGTCAAACACTGGGCAGAGCATGGGAAGAACTTCGACTACGTCGTCGACAACGGCGTTCACCAGACCCAGCTGGGCCCGGCGCGGCGCAAGATCGCCTACGAGCCGGTCGGTGTGGTCGGCGCGATCACCCCGTGGAACGTGCCGTTCTACCTCAACATCGCCGAGACGGTGCCGGCCCTGATGGCCGGCAACACCGTGGTGCTCAAGCCCGCCCAGCTCACCCCGTGGTCGGGCACCGAGTTGGGCCGCATCGTCGCGGAGCACACGGACATCCCGGCCGGCGTGTTCAACGTCGTGGTGTCCAATGCCAACGAGGTCGGCGCCGCGCTGTCGGCCGATCCGCGCGTCGACATGATCACGTTTACCGGGTCGACGGCGACGGGGCGGGCCATCCTGGCTGCCGGCGCCTCCACGGTCAAAAAGACCATGCTCGAGCTGGGCGGCAAGTCCGCCCACATCGTGCTCGACGATGCCGACTTCAACTCGGCGCTGCCCATCGCGGCGATGATGGCGTGCGTCATGAGCGGGCAGTCCTGCATCCTGCCCAGCCGCATCCTGCTCCCCCGCAGCCGTTACGACGAGGGCATCGAGCTCCTCAAGGGCGCGATGGAGAACTTCCCGGTCGGCGATCCATGGACTCCGGGCATCATGCAGGGCCCGCAGATCAGCGCCACCCAGCGCGACAAGGTGCTCGGGCTCATCAAATCCGGCATCGATTCGGGCGCCCGGCTGGTCACCGGCGGCGGTGTTCCAGAGAACCTGCCGACGGGTTACTTCACCCAGCCCACCCTGCTCGCCGACGTCGACCCCGATTCGCAGGTCGCGCAGGAGGAGATCTTCGGCCCCGTGCTGACGGTCACCCCGTACGACTCTGATGACGAAGCGGTAGCCATCGCCAACAACTCCATTTACGGTCTGTCCGGGGAGGTTTCGTCCGGCGACGTGGACCGGGCCTTCGCCATCGCCCGACGCATCCGGACCGGCAACGTGACCATCAACAGCCGCAGCCACTTCGGCATCAACAGCCCCTTCGGCGGCTCCAAGCAGAGCGGCCTGGGCCGGCGCAACGGCGAGGAAGGGTTCAAGGAGTACTTCGAGTCCAAGACCATCGGAATGCCGGAGTGACCGACGAGATCGCGGCCCTGCTGTATCGCTATGCCCGGGCCGTCGACTCCAAGGACTGGGAGCTGTACCGGTCGGTGTTCACCGAGGACGCCGTCATCGACTACTCCTCGGCTGGCGCTGTGGTGGGGACACGTGACGAGGTGGTCGACTGGTTCGCCGCCAACTTCGGGGTGATCCCGTGGAGCATGCACTACATCACCAACGTCGAGATCTTGGACACCGACGGGGAGACCGCGACGGTGCGGGCGATGTTCTACAACCCCATGCAGTTGCCGGGGATGGCGGAGATGAGTGCATGCGGCGGGTATTACCACCACGAACTGGTGCGCACACCCGACGGCTGGCGCAGCCGCAGCCTCCGTGAGGAGAACCTCTGGTTCACCAACGCGCCGGGTTAGGCCCGGCGATACGTTGACTTCGAATCTACGCAGACGCCTACTCGACCTTTTGCGGCCTCAGTTCAAAGTCAACGCCGCGACTCAGCCTTCGGCGGCGAGCTGGCCACAGGCCGCGGCGATTTCCCGCCCCCGGGTATCGCGCACGGTGCACGACACCCCTTTGGCCTGAACACGTCTGACGAACTCACGTTCGACGGGTTTGGGACTGGCGTCCCACTTGCTGCCCGGCGTGGGGTTGAGCGGGATGAGGTTGACGTGCACCAGCTGCCCCAGTTTGCTGTGCAGCTTCTTACCCAAAAGGTCTGCGCGCCAAGGCTGGTCGTTGATGTCGCGGATCAACGCGTATTCGATGGACACGCGCCGGCCGGTGACGTCGGCGTAGTACCGCGCGGCGTCGAGGACCTCGTCGACCTTCCACCGGTTGTTCACCGGGACCAGGGTGTCGCGTAGTTCGTCGTCGGGGGTGTGCAGGGACAGGGCCAAGGTGACGCCGAGGCGCTCGTCGGCCAGCTTGCGGATGGCCGGCGCCAGACCCACCGTCGACACCGTCACCGATCGGGCGCTGATCCCGAAACCGTTGGGCGGCGGCGCGATGATCCGCTTGACCGCCGCGACCACCCGGTTGTAGTTGGCCAACGGCTCACCCATGCCCATGAAGACGATGTTCGACAGCCGCCCGTCGTGTTCGAGCCGCATGGCCGACGACGCCGCCCTGACCTGTTCGAGGATCTCGGCGGTGGACAGGTTGCGCATCAGGCCGCCCTGCCCGGTGGCGCAGAACGGACAGGCCATGCCACAGCCGGCCTGCGATGAGATACACACCGTGTTGCGCTGCGGATAGCGCATCAACACCGATTCGAACGTCGTGCCATCACCCGCGCGCCACAGCGTCTTGCGGGTCTCCCCCGCGTCGCACTGGATCTGTTTCACCGGATCGATCAGTGTCGGAAACAGCGCGTCGGCCACCTGGTCACGCACCGCGGCCGGCAGATCGGTCATCTGTTTCGGGTCGGCGATCAAGCGGCCGTAGTACTGGTTTGCCAGTTGCTTGGCCCGAAATTTCGGCAACCCCAGTTCGGTGACGGCCTCCGCGCGACCGTCCTCGTCGAGGTCGGCAAGGTGGCGCGGTGGCATACCGCGTCGGGGGGCTTCGAAGACCAATTCCTGCTTCATGTTCTTTCCAGTATCAGGCTTGTTCGGCGAGAACGTCGTGAACGGTGCGTTCAACGGTGTCCAGGACATCCGCGTCCACCCCGGCGCGACCGCGCACGAAGACCGATGCGCGGCTGGCCGGCGGCAGGCCCTCGGCCAGGCACAGCCCGTCGGGCAGGCGGCCGATCATCGGCAGCAGTGCCACGCCCAGGCCCGAGCGCACCGCTGCGAACAGGCCCGACAGGTCGGCGGATTCCGCGGCGATGCGGTAGTCGATGCCACACCGCTCGAGCGTGGCGAATGTGGGTTCGCGCAATGTGCACGGCTCGGAGAACATCACCACGGGCAACGGCTGACCGGCCGGAGCTGCGAAGCTGCGGCCCGAAACCCACTTCAGCGCAAGCGTTCCGGACGCATGAGCGGGGTCCAGTCCGGAGCCGTCGAGCATCACGGCCAGATCGACCAGACCGTGTTCGATCGCATCGGCGAGCATCACGTTCCGGTCAAGACGAAACCGCAACCGCCAGTCGGGCAACCGCTCACCCAGTGCCGACGTCAGGGCGGGCAGCATGACGTCGGCGCCGTGCTCGGTGGCGCCGATCAGCAGCACCCGCTCCTCGGCCGCACCGAGATCGGCCAACGCCGCGTCGTGCGCGTCAAGAATGCTGCGCGCGTGGCCGAGGGCGCGATGACCCAGTTCGGTGAAGGCGACCCCGCGGCCGGAGCGTTCGACGACGGGGCCGCCGACGACGGCCTCGATCCGACGCACGTGCTGGCTGACCGCGGACTGCGTCATGTGCAACACCGCCGCGGCGCGGTGAAACCCGCCACAGTCCGCCACCGCCACCAGGCTGCGCAGCGGAGCGATGTCCAGCACCTGACCCATGCGGCCAAGGTACTCCGATCAGCACATACGATCAAAAAGCTGGATGTTCCTTGTGGACACCGGGTTATTCCGCCACAACGATTAGCATCTGCGATCAATCGCGATTGCTGATAATCGTTGGACCGGCGGTACGCGGCTCACCCACGATGGGCATCATGGCGACGACCGCACTGCGCACGCGAGGAGCAATTCAGCCGATGCCGATGCGCACGGCGGCAACCGTGACGTTCTTCTACGCCCTGGGCTATCCGATCGGCAACCTCGCGGTGCACGCGCTGTCCCCGATGGCCGTGCTGGCCTTCCGGTTCGGGTTGGCGGGCCTCTTCCTCGGCAGTTGGGCGGCGCTGGCCCGGGTCCGCTTTCCCACCGGCCGCAAGCTGCTCCATGTCGCGGTCGCGGGTCTGCTGATGCAGGCCGTGCAGTTCTGCGCGCTCTACATCGCCATTCAGCGCGGCGCCCCGGCAGTGCTCTGCGCGGTCGTCATCGCGATGAACCCGGTCGCGACGGCATTGCTGGCCGCGGTGTTCCTGCGCGACCGGTTGACGCCGCGCCGGGTGCTCGCCTTGGTGCTGGGCGTCGCGGCGGTGCTGGCGGCGTGCGCGACGCGCCTGATGGCCTCGGGCGGGATCGACCCCGCAGTCGGATTGTTGTTGGTGGCGTTGCTCGGACTGGCCGCCGGCGGGGTCTATCAGCAGAGATTCTGCTCCGATGTCGACTTCCGGGCTTCGACGTCGGTGCAGAATGCCGTGGCGTTCGTCCCGGCGCTGGCGCTGGCGCTCACCACACCGGTCGAGGTGCACGACGTCACCAAGGCCGTGCTGGCGGTGGCCGGCGTGGTGCTGCTGAATGCCATGCTCGGGGTGTCGCTGTACGTGCGGGCCATCAATCTGCACGGCGCATCGGCGGTCGCGATGCTGTTCTGCGTGATCCCCGCGGTCGCCGGGGTGTTGTCCTGGTTCATGCTCGGCGAGCGGGTGAACCTCGGAATCGCCGCCGGACTGGTCCTCGGAGCTGTCGCGTGCTGGCTAAACGCGTCAGGTGCACGCGGCGACCGCGGCCTAGGCGAGAAGCGTCAGGACGATCCAGCCGACGACGGCCGACGGCAGCATCGCATCGATGCGGTCCATGATCCCGCCGTGGCCGGGTAGCAGCGTTCCCATGTCCTTGATGCCGAGGTCACGTTTGATCTGCGATTCGACCAGGTCGCCGAGCACGCCGGTGATGACCAGCAACAGGCCCAGCGGCGCACCCACCCAGGCGGGCTTGTCCAGCAGGAACGCCACCGAAAGGACGGCCGCGGTGATGCCGAACACCAGCGAACCGCCGAGACCCTCCCAGGACTTCTTGGGGCTGATCGCGGGTGCCAGCAGGTGCTTGCCGAACAGGACGCCCGCGACGTAGCCGCCGATGTCGGCGAAGACGACCGTCACGATGATCGTGAACACCCTGGCGCCGCCGTGGTCGGCGAAGATCAGGAGCGCGGTGAAGGCGGCGAACAACGGCACCCAGGTGGCCAGCAGGACCGTGGCGGCGATGTCGCGGAGGTAATTGACGGGTTGCTGATCCAGCCCTTGCCCGATCAGACGCCACACCATGCAGACGACGATCGTCCCGCCGTAGGCCCCCAACAGCCCGACCGCTCCGTACGGCCAGGTCAGCCAGATCATCGCCTGGCCGCCGAGGAGCAGCGGGATGGCGGGCAACGCGTACCCGTGCTCACGTAGCCGACGGATGACCTCGTGGGTGGCGATGGCGATGGCCACCGCGAGCAACGGCAGCCACCAGATCGGCGCGAACAGGAGGGTTCCGATCGCCATGGCGCCGAGGATGACCCCGACGGCGATGGCGGCCGGGAGGTTACGGCCGGCCCGGGACTGTTTCTTCTGCGGTTCTCCGACCGGTGTGTCTGTCACGAAGGGTGTTTGCTGATCGGCCATCAGACCTCCAGCAGTTCGCCTTCCTTGTGTTTGACCAGGTCATCGATCTGGCTGGTGTAGGTGTGGGTGGACTTGTCGAGGTCCTTCTCGGCCCGTCCGACCTCGTCCTCGCCGGCTTCGCCGTCCTTCTTGATCCGGCTCAGCTCTTCCATCGCCTTGCGGCGGATGTTGCGCACCGAAACCTTGGCGTCCTCGCCCTTTGACTTGGCCTGTTTGACCAGGTCGCGGCGGCGCTCCTCGGTCAGCTGCGGAATGGAGATCCGGATGATGCTGCCGTCGTTGGTCGGATTGACCCCGAGGTCGGAGTTACGGATCGCGTCCTCGATCGGCTTGAGCTGCGCGGCCTCGTAGGGCTTGATCACGACCAAGCGCGCCTCGGGGACGTTGATGCTCGCCATCTGCGTGATCGGCGTCATCGCCCCGTAGTAGTCGATGTTGATGCGGGAGAACATGCCCGGATTGGCCCGGCCGGTCCGAATGGTGGCCAGGTCGTCACGGGCCACACTCACGGCCTTTTCCATCTTCTCTTCAGCGTCGAAGAGAGTTTCGTCGATCACGTCGGCTTCTCCCGTTTAGGTGGTGACCAGTGTTCCGATCTTCTCACCCGCCACCGCGCGGGCGATATTGCCTTCGGTCAGCAGGTTGAACACCAGCATCGGCATCCGGTTGTCCATACACAAACTGAAGGCGGTGGCATCGGCGACCCGCAGGCCGCGATCGATGACCTCGCGATGGCTCACCTCGGTGAGCAGCTCGGCGTTCGGATCCTCGCGCGGGTCAGCGGTGTAGACGCCGTCGACGGCCTTGGCCATCAGGACCACCTCGGCCCCGATCTCCAGGGCGCGCTGCGCCGCGGTGGTGTCGGTAGAGAAGTACGGCAGGCCCATGCCCGCGCCGAAGATGACGACACGACCCTTTTCGAGGTGCCGCACGGCCCGCAACGGGATGTACGGCTCGGCGACCTGGCCCATGGTGATGGCGGTCTGCACGCGGGTGTCGATGCCCTCCTTCTGCAGAAAGTCCTGCAGCGCAAGGCTGTTCATCACGGTTCCGAGCATGCCCATGTAGTCGCTGCGCGTGCGTTCCATGCCACGCTGCTGCAGTTGGGCGCCGCGGAAGAAGTTGCCGCCGCCGATCACGACCGCGACCTGGACGCCGCTACGCACCACGGCGGCGATCTGACGGGCCACCTGATGTACGACGTCGGGGTCGAGACCGACCTCGCCGCCACCGAACATCTCTCCGCCAAGCTTCAGCAGAACCCTCGTATAGAAGGGACGGATCGGTGCTGCGCCCTCGCCGGTGATATTCGGATCCGCCATCGGTCTCCTCGGCACTCCTCGCATGTAGAGAGCCACCCGGGTTACCCCTGGACGGCGTCTCTATCCTGCCCTATGGCGGGCAGCACACCTAGTGGGGGGAGCCTTCGCGGAGCGAGTGTCGCCGGCGGGCGCAGGTCAGCCCGCGGCTACCCCAGGTGCGCCTGAAGGAGCCAGGCCGCGACAGATTTGCGATCGTTGCCCTCGTCGCGAATGTCCGCCCCGGCGAAATCCGCGAAGTTGGCGAATTCCGCTGGCACGTGGGCGTGGATTCGCGCCGGCCGCACATCGTCGATCACCCAGTACTTGCCGACCACCTCGCGCAGTTCTTCCTCGCTGACCGGGTTGGCGGGCCCGGTATCACCCATCGTCCCCTTGTCGAACACCAGCACGAAGTAGGAGGCACCGGGCGCGGCGGCACGGACGATCGACTGCTGGTAGCCCTCCCGCAGTTCGACGGGCATTGAGTGAAAAAGCGTTGAGTCGATGATCGTCCCGAAGCGACCGTCGTAGCCGGTGAACGCGCTGATGTCGGCGACCTCGAAGGTGGCGTTGGTCAGCCCACGCTTGGCGGCCTCGGCCCGGGCCATGTCGATGGCTGTGGCCGACTGGTCCAGCCCGACGGTGGTGAATCCTCGCGCCGCCAGGTCAAGCGCGGTGGCGGCCTCTCCACAGCCGGCGTCGAGCACGTCGCCGTGGACTTTGCCTTCGGCGATCAGCGCCGCGATCTCGGGTTGCGGTTCGCCGATGCTCCACGGCGGGCGCACTCCGGCGAATTCGGGGGCCTCACCGCGGTAGGCCGATTCGAACATTGCGTCAGACATTTCGCTTGGTGTGGTCATACGTCCGGTATATCAACCTGGTTGATATGTGTCAATATGCTTGATATGAATTCCGATACGGGCGGCATCCTCGAAGAGCAGCCTCTCGGGTACCTGATGTACCGCGTGGTCGCGGTGTTGCAGCCCAAGGTCGCCGCGCAGTTGCACCCCCTCGGACTCACGCTGCCGGAATTCGTCTGCCTGCGAGTGCTGTCGATGGCCCCCGGCCAGTCCAATGCCGAGCTCGCCCGGCACACCAACGTCTCACCGCAGGCGATGAACAACGTGCTGCGCGGACTGCAGGAGCGCGGCGCGGTGCGCAGGCCGGCCACCGTCAACTCGGGGCGCGCGCTGCCGGCCGAGCTGACCGCCGAGGGAGCCGGACTGCTCAAGCGCGCCGAAGCCGCCGTGCTCGCTGCCGAGGACGAGGTACTCGACCGGCTCGACGCCGAGCAGCGCCGCGAACTCAAGCGGCTCCTTGCCCACGCGGTGATCTGAGCGGCGCGCTCCCCTGCCGCTCATGCCGCGCCGTGCAGCCGCGCAGTCGGTAAGTTCCAGACGGATGAAGATCGTTCTGGCCCCGGACTCGTTCAAAGAGTCGATGACCGCGTCGCAAGCGGTGGCGGCGATGCGGGAAGGCGTCCGGTCGGTCCTGCCCGACGCCGAGTGCATCGGGGTGCCGATGGCCGACGGCGGCGAAGGGACGGTGGACGCCGTCGTCGACGCGCTCGGTGGCGAACGCGTCACCGTCGAGGTCAGCGATCCGCTCGGGCGGCCTACTCATGCCACGTACGGCTACGTCGCCGAACGCCACCTGGCGGTCATCGAGATGGCGTCGGCGTCCGGTCTGGAGCTGGTGGCGCCCGCACATCGGGACGTCCTGCGCGCCAGCACCTTCGGCGTCGGCCAGCTGATCACCTCGGCCCTGGATCACGGGGCGACCGAGCTGCTGATCGGGATCGGCGGATCAGCGACGAACGACGGCGGGGCCGGCATGCTCACCGCACTCGGCGTCTCGTTCACCGACGCCACGGGCGCCGTCCTGCCGCCCGGTGGTGCGGCCCTGGCCGGGCTCCAGCACATCGACGTGTCGGGGATGGATCCCCGACTTGCCGATACTCACATCCGGATCGCGTCCGACGTCACCGCACCCTTACTCGGAACCGGGGGTGCCTCTGCGGTTTTCGGCCCGCAGAAGGGCGCCGGTCCCGACGATGTCGAGGCGCTCGAAGCCGCGCTGACGCGACTGGTGACGGTGACCGACACCGCGCTCGGGCACGCTCGGCCCGACCGCCCCGGCTCCGGCGCCGCTGGTGGCCTGGGCTTCGGCCTGATGGAATTCCTTGCCGCCGAATGCGTCCCCGGTGTCGAACTGATCGCGCAGACCGTTGGCCTGCCGCAGTCACTGCGCGGAGCGGACTGGGTGTTCACCGGCGAAGGCAGCGTCGACGCCCAGACCATGCTGGGCAAGACGCCGTTCGGTGTCGCGCAGGCGGCCGCGGGCACCGGTGCCCGGGTGGTGATCTTCGCCGGCCGCGTGGCAGCCGACGCCGACGTCCTGCTGACCAACGGGGTGGAGAAGCTGGTGGCCATCACCGAGCCGGGTACCCCGCTGGAGCAGGCCCTGCGTGACGGCCCGGCCGCACTGGCCCGCGCGGCCGCCGCGGTGTGCCGCACCTTGGAGCGTTAGAGGATCGCCGCTGCGACGATCAGCCCGAATGCCAGGTACGACGCCGTCACGACCAGTACCTGGGGCGTGAATCGTTCGGAGGCCAGCACCATGCCGATGTCGATGCCCTTGATCGCGCCGATGAGCCGGACGGAAAACGCCTGGGCCGCAATGCCCAAGAGCCCGAACACCAAAGTCATGATGAGACCCTGGATGAGGTCACCCGACGAAGAGTAAATGGCCAGAACGATGATGAACGCCATCGACAGCACGCCCGAGGCCGTCACCGCGGCGGCGTTGGGCCGGCCGGCGCGCACCAAGGTCCGCAATGGCCCGGGCGTGGTCCAATCGATCACGTAGAAACCCAGCACCATCAGTGCCACACCGACAATCGTGTACAACACGATCGCCGAGACGCCGTGGCCCAGCACCGACCAGTAATCGGAGTCGAGCGCAACCAGAGTGGTTGTCATAGGGTATTCCTTCCGGGTCACTGCGGGATGCGGTGTGGCACAAAGGCGGCGCCGTTGTCGGTGACGAGACCCGAGGTCTCGCGGATCCCGAGTCCGGCGGACTCGTCACCGACGATCCACGCCCCCAATGCGGGACGCATGTCGTCGAATTGCGGTAACGGATCGAGCAATTGGTACACGTAGCCCTCTTCGCCGTACACACCGCCCGTCTCGGTTTCGTACCCGGCGCCCACGATGGTGATGTTGGCACCCTCACGTCCCAGTTTGGGTTTGCGTACATAGTCGGTCAGCTCGTGCGGGTCATCCACATACGCGGGCAACAGATTCGGATGTCCGGGGTACATCTCCCACAGCACCGCCAGGATCGCCTTGTTGCTCAGCAATGTCTTCCACAGCGGCTCCACCCACATGGTGGCCGGCAATTGTTCGACGGCCCGGCGACCGAAATCATCGTCGAGCATCCACTCCCACGGGTAGAGCTTGAAGATCGACGACATCGGAGCTTCCTCCAGGTCGACGAACCGGTCGAGGTCACGGTCGAACCCGATGTCCTCGATCGCCAGGCCCACGGTGTGCAGGCCGGCCTCGGCCGCACACTCCTGCAGGTAGGCGACGGTGACGTGATCCTCGCCGGTGTGCTCGGCGCCCGACCAGGTGAAGTAGGTCTCGGCACCCGGGAGGCGGTCACGGATCTCACTCCAGCGGGCAACCAGCTTCTCGTGCAACGAGTTCCACTGATCGTCGGCCGGGTAGACGTCGGTCTTCCAGTACCACTGCAGGATCGCTGCCTCCAGCAGGGTGGTGGGGGTGTCGGCGTTGTATTCCAGCAGGACCGGCGGCCGACGACCGTCGTAGCGGAGGTCGAATCTGCCGTAGAGGTGCGGATCGCTACGCCGCCAAGACTTCTCGATGTGCTCCCAGCTCCACTCGGGCAGCCCGAAATCGCGATACCGGCCGGTCAGGACGACGTGCTCGACGGCCTCCAGACACATCGAGTGCAACACCTCGACGGAGGCCTCGATCGACAGCACCTCATCCATGTCGAAGACGTAGTGCACCGACTCGTCCCAGTACGGGCGGTCGGCCCCGGTCGCGTCCCGCGCCGGAGTCCCGTAACACATGCCCTGGTCGGCGACGATCTGTTCCCAGCCTGGTCGCGGGGAACTGCGTTGGCGGCGCATTCAGCTCCCCGAACTCTTGCCGTAGCTCGACGACGAGCCGAAGCCGCCGCGCGAGATCGACGTGCCCGACTTGGTCTTGGCGACGGTGCCCTTGGGCTGTTCGATAGTCCCGCCCCGAGCGATCGTGCCCACTCCGCCGTTGTTACCGCCGTAGTAGTACCGGTACGGCGACCCGAGGTAGATGAACGTGCCCCCGGAACCGCTGTGGCCGCTGGAACAGTACGAGTCCGGGACCACCTCGTTGGTGCCGTCCTTGACGCAGGACGCCGCGATCTCTTCCTTGTGCAGCAGGTGGTAGCCCAGCGCGATGACTCCGACCACGCCGACCACGGCCACCGAGCCCATCAAGATCTTCTTGTTGGTGGCGGCACGCTTTTCGCGCGTCGCCTCCTGCTGCCTGGCCCACTCCTCGGCAGCCTCGCGCTCCTTCTGCATCTTGTCCCGCTGGCGCGCCTCGGCCACGGTCGGCGGCCGCGGCGTGGCGGTCGCCGGGTCCTGCCAGCGAATCGATCCGCGATCGGCCTGGTTCCACTGTTCGTCCGGCCCAGACGTCATTCACACCCCCCGCAAACTCCGACACCTGCCGGTCATCATAAGAGCACGCAGGGGGTTGCGGCCCCGGCAGTTGACGAAATCCGGGCACGAACGGCAACGGGCGCCCCCGATCCCACTGGCTGTGGGGGCGCCCGCTCCAGGTCAGGGGCCCGAACTCAGTGGTGGTGGCACGCCGCCGGCGGCGAAGGCGGGACGTCCAGCGCCGGGTTGCCGTCGAAGAATCCCACCGGTTTGAGCTTGAAGCCGGTGTAGTGGCACGGCATCACCGGCCAGTCCTCCGGGCAGACCACGTGGTGAGCGCCGACGGTGTACCAGAGCACAATGTCGGTGTTCTCCAGTGGTGCGTCGTCGGCGACATACTGCGGCAGACCCTGGGCCTCGGCGCACTGATACATGTAGTCCCCCGCGGCGAAGAGTTCCTTGGGGTCATACCGGGTCACCCACAGGTTGTGCTGGACGAACCGGGCCCGGTCGTAGATCACTGAGCCCTCCTGCACCATCACCGGGACGATGTCCTTGGGCATCAGCTTGTAGCCGACCGGCGCGCCGAACTCGTTGAGCTTGGAGGGGTTGACCACCTTCCAGTACCGGCCGGTCGAGTACTCCCAGTCCCGCGCTCCTTCGGACTCCGAGGCCACCAACGTGTCCCGGGTGATCCAGGCATTGTGGTGCGGGTTCAATTCCGGGTCCGGCTCGGGGATCGAATCCACCTCGTACACACTGTTTCCCGGTCCGTCGATGCTCATGTCCATGCGGAAGTTGAAGAAGTGCTGATGGTTGGGACCGTACATGCCGGGTGCCACCATCTTGCCCCAGCGTGGGGTCTCGCCGTCGGGCACCGCACCAGTCGTCAGCACACCGGTGAGCTTGACCTCCATCTCGATGGACGCGTCGTTGTAGAAGTACCAGAAGAAGCCGTACTCGTAGTTGCCGACGGTGCAGATCATCGAGATCACCAATCGGCGCGACCGCCGCACCTCGACTTCACCGGTGCGGAAATCGGTGTGCTTCCACGAGATTCCGTAGTCCTCCTCGTGCATGCAGATGGCGTTGGGGATGGTGACGGCGTTGCCGCTGGAATCGTTGACCGTGCCGTCGAAGTAGTAGATCTCGCCGAGACAGTCACAGCCCAGGGTCAACGGATTGGCTGAGAAGCCCATTCCCACCTCGCCCATGTCGAAGACGTTCTTGTTCCAGTGCGTCGGTGACGAATCACCGTATGGCACCACCATTTCCGACAACGCGGCGCGATACATGATGGGCCGGACCTCGCCACGGTCGGTGTAGGTCACCTCGTGCAGCACCAGTCCCTCGCGCGGGTTGAACCCGATACGCAACGACCATTTCTGCCAGGTGACGTTCCAGCCGTCGACCGTGAAGCTGGCCCCCTGGGGCTGGGTGATGTCGATCGTCTTGACGTCGTCGCGAAACTGCGTGAACGCGGGCCGGTTGTCGGGAGTGAACATGAACTGCCCGGAGTAGTTGCCGCCCTTGGACGGTAACGGGACCGCGCCGTGGTCCTCGATGTCGATGATCTTCATGTTGTCCAGATCGAACGTCACGATCAGGCCTTCGACGGGCCGCGCATAGCCGTTCTCCGACGGTGCGGCGCGCATGAAGGTCAGCGGTCGGCAGATCAGCGGCGAGTTGTCGTAGTGGTCCTGCGCGCCGTAGTAGCCGGCCGGCCATGGGTCGATCATCGCCAGGCTGAAGTCGGTGACACCTCGCTTGCGCATGGCTTCCTGCCATCGCGGGTCCTCCCGCACCTTCTCCTCGACCCCCGTCATGTGTTCGACGAGATAGGACGGGAACCGGCCGGGTATCGGGGTCCACGAGTCAATCACCTTCGCGTCGAGGTCTACAACAGCCTCGTAGATCAGCTTGGCGGCGCCGTCGTACATCGTCACGAACGCCTGACGCGGCACCTCGGTTGCCGCCGTGAACGACAGCGCAGCGGTCTTGGCCGGCTCGGCCAGCTGGATCATCACGAACTTCAACGTCGGTGTGGCGTAGTCCGATTCGGTGATGATGGCCGCGGCCGCCTCGATCTCGGCACCGGTCAGCGGATCGAGTGGATAGCGGCCGGCGGCATCGGTGGCGTCGGTCGGCACCAGGGTGCTGTCCATGGTCATCGGGGCGAATCCTCCTTGGTTGCAGTCGAGTCGTCGACGGTGAGGTCGAACACGGCGAGGTGGGCCAGCGCATCCTCCTGCGAGACCTTGTGCGCCGAGCGGCGGCCGAAGATGTACACCACCAGCCCGAGAGCGAACATTCCGACGCTGATGCTGCCCACCCACTTCATCCACTCGGCGTCCCCGACCCCGGCACTGGCGAGCCATGATTTCGCGAACGAGTAGTAGACCCCGCCAATGGTGCCGAGGGTGCCGACGATCACGGTGATCCAGACGCCGACCATGCCGCCGGGTATGCGCCAGAACGTCTCGTTCTCATAGCGATCGGCGTACTTCTTGCGGGCGATCACCACCGGGATCAGAAAGAAGAACCCGGAAAGCAGCCACACGGTGGACAGGCCACCCTGGAGGAAGATCGTCGTGTTGACCAAGCTGCTCTGGGAGTACAGGCCGACGATGAGCAGTGAGGAGATCACGCCCTGGATCAGGATGGCGGACACAGGATTACGCGTACGCGGGTTGAGATGAGTGAAGATGCGCGGCAGGTGCCGCTCCAGCCCGGAGACGAAGATCAACCGTGAGTAGGCCACCTGATACGTCATCAGAGCCACGATGATGATCAGAGCGAGTACGACGGCGCAGATCTCCATCAGCCCGGGGAATCCTGCGACGCCCAGCATGCCGATGACACCCGTGACGGCGTCGATCTCGGCAGTGGGCAACGCCATCATCGTGCCCAGCGTCGTCATCAGGTAGATGGCGACCAGCGCCGTCGAACCCCAGAGGATCATTCGCGGGCCGCTCTTGCGCACCGACAAGAACTCCGCGCCCATGTTGTACGGCGTCTCCACACCGAGCAGGTAGAGCAGCACAGTGCCGTACAGGAAGCCCGATACCGCGAAGTTCGGAATCGTCGCCTCAGACCAACTGAATGGCGTCGCCGAACCGTGCTTCACCGCGAAGAGCACACCCGAGATGAAGATCGTCAGCGCGAGGATGCCGAACACCACGAAGACAACGTTCATTATCCGCTGGTTGGCGGAGAGCTTCGCCAGTGCCAAGCCGACAACCGTCCACAGGATCACCAGTTGCAGGATGACGCTCGTCATCACCCCGAGCTCGGTGTGGAAGGCCAGCAACAGGAATGAGAGGACCACCGCGGGCGACGACGCGGCGTTGAGAATCACCGGCACCCACGACAGGTACCCGCCGATGAATCCCCAGGTCTCCCCCATCGTCCGGGTGGCCCAAATGTAGACACCGCCCTGCCCGGGCCACAGGTTCCCGAGTTCCACCACCGCCATGCCGGCGGGGACCAGGAACGTGAGGATGCCGAGCACCCACATGGGGATGGCGGTCCAGCCACCTGTCGCCATCACCGAAGAGCCGGTGATCCAACAGATGATGAATACGTAGGCCGCAGTCAGGCCGAAGGTGCTCATCACCTTGGGCAGGATCTGTTCGGGGACCAGCTCGGTCGTCATCAGCTTGTCTCGCTCTGACGGCGCCGCGGTCTCCAGTTCTTGAGTCATCGATTCGTCTCCCAATACCGTTGATTCAGTTGACGATTTGTCCGTCTCGCATCCGGACAACACGGCTCGCTTCGTCGGCCACCGTGGGATCGTGGGTGCTTGCGACGACCGTGACGCCCAACGTCGAGCACAGGTCACGCAGCATGCGCACCACCGTCTCCCCCGTGCGGTGGTCGAGATTGGCCGTCGGCTCGTCGGCCAATACCAGGGTCGGATTGCTGATCAGCGACCGTGCGATCGCGGTGCGCTGCTGTTCACCACCCGACATCTTCGTGGGCTGGTGGTGTACCCGGTGCCCGAGGCCCACCAGCTCGAGCAGTTCGGTTGCGCGCTTGCGCAACGACTTCCGGTCGTACGGCTCGAACATCAGCGGCAGCTCGACGTTCTCGACCGCGGACAGGAACGGGATCAGGTTGTAGCTCTGGAAGATGAAGCCGATGGTGTCGTGCCGCAGCGCGGCGAACTGACTCTCCGTCAACTGTGCGGTGTCCTGTCCGCCGATCGTGACGGTACCCTTGGTCGGACGATCCAACCCGCCGATGATGTTGAGCAACGTGGACTTGCCGCTGCCACTCGGTCCCATCAGGCAGACGAACTCCCCTGGCATCACCTGAAGGTCGGCGGCCACAAGGGCCTTGACCACCTCGTCGCCGAGCTTGTGCAGCTTCCATACGTCGCTGACCTCGATGACCGGCTTCTTGACCGGGTCGGCGGCCTCCGATGCGGCAGCGGCGGTGTCGTGAAGTGCGGTCATGTTCGGCTCAGCCTCCCGAGGTCAGGGATCGAATTGGCGGACGTGATGCGGCGTTGAAGGTGGGCACGAAACTCGTTGCGACGGCTGCTGCGACGCTGACCCCGACGGCGACTGCCGCGCCTACTGCCAACCCGGAGTAGGACACCCCGGTGGGCGCCAGGCCCACCAGCGCCACCACGCTGCTGGTGACACCGGCGCAGACCGCGCCGAGCAGCGAGCCCAGGACTGCGGCCACCACCGGTTCGACGAGGAGAGCGGCGATCACGGGCGCGCGGGGTATGCCGTTGGCTCCCAGCACCCCGAGTTCGCGGGTACGGTGCGCCACCGTGCGGGTGGTGGCCACCGCGACTTCGACCACCCCGACGAGCAGCACGGTGACCGCGATCAGGATCACCGCCCGGTTGATCTCCTCGGCATGGCCCAGTGCCGCCGACTGCGCACGGATCCCCGACGACATGCCGAATACCAGCACCACCAGGAAGGCTCCGGTGGCAGTGGTCACCACGGGCAGCACCATCTCGCGGATCCGCCGCCGGGCGGACAGCCAGCCGTAAGCCAGTCCTTTGCTGCTCACCTTGCCCCCAGGAGGTCGACCGGACGTTGCTGCAGGAGCCGGTGCACGGGCACCAGAGCGCCGACGATGGCCATCGCGGGCAGGAACGCAGCCACCATTCCGGCGGCCTGAGCCCATGCGGTGAGTGTGGCGATCTCCGGAATCACCAGTGCCACAGCGATTCCCGCACCCAGAACTCCGACCGCGTAGGCCGTCACGAACACGATCGCCGATTCGACCAGGAAGAAGTACAGCACCTCGTCGGCCAGGCCGATGCTGCTCATGATCCCGAACTCACGTTTGCGTTCAGCGACTGCGGCCAGGAAGGACGACACCGCGATGACGAATCCCAGAGCCAGCCCAATGGTGGAGATCAGGCCCAGAGTCGACCCCGTGACCTGTCCCGAGAACAGCGCCGAGAACTTCTGCTCGAAGCTCAGCGGACCCGATCCGCCGACCGTGTCGTAGATCAGGCCGTGACCGCCGGGCTCCGGCTGCACCGACGGGTCGGCCGTGGCAGGTAGCCCTACCGCAGCCCCGAAGGCCTGGCCTAGGTCGCGGCGATGTTCGTTGCCCGGCGGCGCCGTGACCGTCCACCAGCCGTTGTCACCGACGAGGAGCCGTGCCAACGCGGGCGCCACGGACATCGACTCCCCCGGCCCCGAGACCTTCGCGGTGAGCGGCAGGGCCCCCACGTCGATCACGTCTCCGGACGCGACCCCCAACCGGCCGGCCAGGCCGGAGCCCAAAACCGCCTGGCCAGAAGGCACTTCGTCGCTGCCGCGTAGCGACACCGCAGCGCCGTCGATGACCGTCACACCGGAGATCGTCAGCCGGCCGTGCCAGCCGTCGGGCAGGTCGAGCGCCGGAGGCGGCCCGTCCGCAACCAGGGCGCGGGCCTCGTTGTCATAGTGCACCCCGGCGGCCGGCACCACCCACAACTGGGCATCACCCAGTACGTCGACGACCGAATCAGCCCCGGTGATCGCAAAGCTCGCCGAGATGGTGCGAACCACGGTCACGCAGGCAATGGCCAGCGCGATCCCGAGCACCGACAACACAAACCGTTCGGGCCGGCGACGAATGTTGGCCAGCGCGAATCGAATCAGGCACCCGAGAGTGCCTCCGGTCCGCACCGCAGTGGGCGCGATCTCCGGCGATCGACGCGCTGTGGATGCTTGAGACGACGGTATCGAAGCTACGGTCTCCACAGTGGGGAATGCTGCGAGCCGTGTGTTTCACCTGGAGCAGATCGCGGTGTCCCGCGAGTTAACACCCGCCGGTTGGCGTTACGTCATGATGTCGCGGGCACAACGGATTTCGTCGTCATCCTGCGCCCACAGGTTCAAAAACAGGCTATTTCACTGCTTTTCGCGCACGTTTACGCGGCGCTGCCGGGACCGGATCCTGGATTCGCGCCCAGGGCCTGGCCTCCTCCAACTCGTAGGCCAGCTCCAGCAGCAGGGCTTCGCGACCACGGGTCGTCGACAGCATCATCCCCGCGGGCAGGCCGGCCGCCGTCTGTGCCAGGGGCAGCGCGATCGCCGGGTCTCCGGTGGCGTTCTGCAACGGGGTGAAAGCCACCCAGCCGAGCAGCCGATCGATGATCTGGTCGTAGTCCGCAGTCGGGTCGAGCTGGCCGATCTCCAGGGTGGGCTCGGCCAGGGTCGGCATCAGCACCGCGTCATAGCTGTTGGACAGGTGCTCGGTGATCCGCCGTGACCGCGCCAGCCGAGCGGTCGCCGCCGGGACCCGGTACAGGTTGCGCGAGGCGTGGCGTTCCAGCCCGAGGGTCAGGTTGTCGAGCTTGTCGCGGTCGAAACTCGGGCCGAAGGACCGCTTGCCGCCACGTACCAACGCGTAGGCCAGGAACGCCCAGTAGAGCAGGAAGTCATCCTTGAACCGGGCCTGCACGGGATTGCCGATCACCGTGATCTGGTGGCCGAGCTCCTCGAGCAGTGCCGCGGTCTTGTGGGTCAGCTCGGTCATCTCGACACCGGCGTCGTGCACGACGGACTGCGTGCACACCGCGATGCGCAGGCGCTGCTTGCCCGGGCGGCTGACATCGCCGATCGGCGGCAGCTTGGGGTTGCGGTAGACGCGTTCCATCTCCCGCAGCAACGCGGCGGTGTCACGCACTGATCGGGTGAGCACCCCGTCGGACACGATCCGCAGCGGCATCATCCGCATGTCCTTGTCCTGCGGCAGCCGGCCCCGGGTGGGCTTGAGACCGACCAACCCGTTGCAGGCGGCGGGGATCCGGATGGAGCCGCCCCCGTCGTTGGCGTGCGCAATGGGGACGACGCCTGACGCGACGAACGCCCCGGAACCAGACGAGGAGGCGCCCGCGGTGTACGCGGTGTTCCACGGGTTGCGGACAGGCCCCAGACGCGGATGCTCGCAGGACGCGCTGAAACCGAACTCCGACAGCCGGGTCTTGCCCAGCGGCACCAGACCCGTCGCCAGGTAGGCCCGGGCGAAGTCGCCGTTGGCCGGTTCCGGCCGAGGTTCCCACGCATCGGTGCCGCGCATCGTCGGCATGCCCTCGACCGCGTCATTGTCCTTGACGAAGGTCGGGACACCGTCGAAGAAACCGCCGTAGCTGCTGGGTGCGGCGCCGCGGGCGTGCGCCCGGTCGAAGGCTTCGAAAGCGAGCCCGTTGAGGGTCGGATTGACCGCCTCGGCCCGCGCGATGGCCGCCTCGATCAGGTCGGCGGCCGATACCCGCCCGGCCCGCAGTTCCTCTACCAAGCCGACGGCGTCATGCTCGCCGAGGGCGTCGTCGCCGAAGGCGCTCAGGCGGATCGGGGCTTTACGTGCGGGGCGCGGACTGCTGGTCACGCTGCGACGCTAGCAGCCGGGGTCACTGCGTCCGAGCCACGCTCTGCAGCGCGGCCAGATGCTCGTCGACCGTCCGCAGGCCCGCACCCATGGTGTTCACCGTGACGTGGGTGGCTCCGGCCTCTGCCCATGCCGCGATGTCGGCTGCCGTCTGGTCCGGATCACCGGCCCAGTTCACGCGGCCCTCCATCCCGATAGTCGCCGGATCGCGTTCGGCGGAAACCGCGGCGCGTTCGACCCGGGCCCGGGCGTCTTCGAGCTCGGCACCGGGGCCGACCATGGGGAACCAACCGTCGCCCAGCCGCCCGGCCCGCTCAAGGGCTCGGGCGGAGGCCGCTCCGAACCACACCGGGATGGGCCGCTGCACCGGCAACGGCGCCAGGCCGGCGCCGGTCACCCTGTGGTAGCGGCCCTCGAACGTGACCGACGATTCGGTCCACAGCCGGCGCATCAGCTCGACCTGCTCCTCGGACCGCTTGCCGCGGTTGCCGAAATCCTCGCCGAGCGCCTCGTACTCGACCGCGTTCCAGCCCAGGCCGACGCCCAGGCGCAGTCGCCCACCGCTGAGCAGGTCAACCTCGGCCGCCTGCTTGGCCACCAGGACGGCTTGGCGCTGCGGCAGGATGACCACCCCGGTCACCAACTCCAGCGAGGTGACGGCGGCCAGGTAACCGAACATCACCATGGGCTCATGGAATGTGGTGTAGAGGTCGTAGGGCCCCGCCCAGTCCCGGTGGACGGCCGGATCAGCGCCGACGACGTGGTCGTAGGCCAGGATGTGGGTGAAGCCCAGCTCCTCGACACGCTGGCCGTATGCGCGCACGGCTCCCGGATCTCCGCCGAGTTCCGTCTGCGGAAACACCACACCTACGCGCATGTCACCTCCAACACCACTCCCCAACCCATTCGTACCTGCCACACTCCCACATCGGCAAAGCTCCCCGCCCGTGCGTGAGCAACTACCCGGCACCGACCGGGTCACGAATGAACAAAACCCCGCGCTTTCCGGGATCGCCGGAATGTGCGCGGGGCTTTGCAGCGGGCGGCAACGGCTGAGCCGTCAATCGGGTGTGATGTGCCGCCCGAGTCTTCTGGTGGGTTAGGCCTGGCCGACCTCGAACCGCACGAAGCGGGTCACGGTGACGCCGGCCTCGTCCAGCAGGGCCTTGACGGTCTTCTTGTTGTCGGACACCGACGGCTGGTCCAGCAGCACGACGTCCTTGTAGAAGCCCGTGACGCGACCTTCGATGATCTTGGGCAGTGCCTGCTCGGGCTTGCCCTCTTCCTTCGCGGTCTCCTCGGCGATGCGCCGCTCGTTGGCGACGATGTCGGCCGGGACATCCTCACGGGTGAGGTACTTGGCCTTGAGCGCAGCGATCTGCAGGGCGACCGCGTGAGCGGCCTCCTTGCCCTTCTCCGCGTCGCCGGCGGTGTACTCGACCAGCACGCCGACGGCCGGCGGCAGGTCCGCGGCACGCTTGTGCAGGTAGGTCTCGACCGTGCCGTCGAAGTAGGCGGCGCGACGCAGTTCCAGCTTCTCGCCGATCTTGGCGGACAGGTCGGCGATGGCCTGCTCGACCGTGGCGTCTCCGACCTTGGCGGCCTTGAGGGCGTCCGCGTCGCTGACCTTGGCGGCTGCCGCGGCGGCCACGACCTGGTTGGCGAGCTCCTGGAATTCGGCGTTCTTGGCGACGAAGTCGGTCTCGGAGTTCAGCTCGATGAGAGCGCCGTCCTTGGCCGCGACCAGGCCCTCGGCGGTGGCACGCTCAGCGCGCTTGCCGACGTCCTTGGCGCCCTTGATGCGGAGCAACTCGACGGCCTTGTCGAAATCGCCGTCCGACTCTGCCAGCGCATTCTTGCAGTCCATCATGCCGGAGCCGGTCAGTTCCCGAAGGCGCTTGACGTCAGCAGCGGTGTAGTTAGCCATTTAAAGACTTCTCCTGGAATTACGAAGCGTCAGTGGATGTTTCGGGCGCAGCAGCGGCGTCGCCCTCGGCGGTGCCTGCGGTGGCACCGGCCAGCAATTCCTGCTCCCACTCGGCGAGCGGCTCAGCACCCTCGGCGTCCTGCTTTTCGCCGGCGCCCTGGCCGGCGCGGGCCTGCAGGCCCTCGGCCACCGCGGAGGCGACGACCTTGGTCAGCAGGGCGGCCGAACGGATCGCGTCGTCGTTGCCCGGGATCGGGTAGTTGACCTGGTCGGGATCGCAGTTGGTGTCCAGGATCGCGATGACCGGGATACCCAGCTTGATGGCCTCGTTGACCGCCAGGTGCTCCTTGTTGGTGTCGACGACCCAGATGGCCGAAGGCACCTTCTGCATGTCCCTGATTCCACCCAGCGACCGCTCCAATTTGTTCTTCTCACGCGTGAGCATGAGGATTTCCTTCTTGGTGCGACCCTCGAAGCCACCGGTCTGCTCCATGGCCTCGAGCTCCTTGAGGCGCTGCAGGCGCTTGTGCACGGTGGAGAAGTTGGTGAGCATGCCGCCGAGCCAGCGCTGGTTCACGTAGGGCATGCCGACGCGGGTGGCCTCTTCGGCGATGGACTCCTGCGCCTGCTTCTTGGTGCCGACGAACAGGATGGTGCCGCCGTGGGCAACCGTCTCCTTGACGAACTCGTAGGCCTTGTCGATGTAGGTCAGCGTCTGCTGCAGATCGATGATGTAGATGCCATTGCGGTCGGTGAAGATGAACCGCTTCATCTTGGGGTTCCAGCGCCGGGTCTGATGCCCGAAGTGGGCGCCGCTGTCCAGCAGCTGCTTCATGGTTACAACAGCCATGAGTAATGGTTCCTTTATATGTCGGTTGTCGCCCGGCGTCGGGTGATGCCAGGCCCTGGTGCCCGCTGGTTGCCGAACCCGATCTGGCAAATACCAGGTCAGGACCGTCGGCATCCGGGTACGACCCCGTTGAGGCAGTCGAATGCGCAGACACGCGAAGTCAGCCCGCTAGCGAGCTGCGGGTAGAAGTTTACACGCTGCTGGGGGGTGCTTTTACCACGTCGCGGAGCCGGACGCATTCATCCACAGGCCCCGGTTTGGGGCTTTCGCCCGGCCCCGTGCCGGCGCTGGACTTGTGGCGTGAGGTTTGCCGCGACAGTACTCACGCTGGGGATGGTGTGGACCTGGCCCGCCACCGCCCGCGCCGAAGGGTCGCGGCTGCAGTGGCCGGTCTCTCCACGACCCACGGTGACCAGGGGTTTCGATGCCCCGTCCCCTAACTGGAACCGCGGGCATCGCGGCGTCGACCTCGCGGCCGGGCCGCAACAGCCCGTCTATGCCGCGGGCCCGGGCACCGTGGTGTTCGCCGGCGTGCTGGCCGGACGTCCAGTGGTCTCACTCGCCCACCCCGGTGGGCTGCGCACCAGCTACGAGCCGGTGCAGGCCGCGGTGAGACCCGGCCAGACGGTGAGCACCGGGCAGCTGCTGGGTTCCCTGCTGGCCGGCCATCCCGGTTGTCCGGTGACGGCCTGCCTGCATTGGGGTGCGATGTGGGGGCCGGCCTCCGACGCCGAGTACGTCAATCCGCTCGGGCTGCTCACCGAAACCCCGATCCGGCTCAAGCCGCTGGGTGGGTGACCCCTGCACCGCGAGCGTGCGTGTCTGCCGCCCGCCGCGCCGCCGAACAGCAGCGGTTTGCGCACGCTCGCGCGGCAGTCAGTGCGGCCTAATGTCGGAATATATGAGCATCGCGTCGCAATCCCACCGCAACCGTCCCTTGCGCTTCGGGCTGCACACCGCGCTGCCCCGCGGTGCGGAGTTCGCCGAGTTCGCGATCTCTGTCGAACAATCCGGGTTCGATGTGCTGACCATTCCCGATCATCTGGCGCCGACACTGGCTCCGTTCAGCGGCGCCGCCACTGCCTGCGCGGTCACCTCGACTCTGCGCACCGGCACGCTGGTGCTCAACAACGATCTGCGCCATCCGGTCGACACGGCCAGGGAAACCGTGAGCGTGGCAGCACTGTCCGGTGGCAGGTTTGAGCTGGGGCTCGGTGCGGGTCACATT